>JAKVAV010000001.1:0-78012 GCA_022448105.1 Flavobacteriales bacterium
CTGATCGCCATGATGATGTCTCTTTCCGTCAGTTCCTTAATGGCGGCTTCCAAAGCAAAAACTCCAGACTGGTCTATAAAAGGAACCCGGTCCATACGCATAACGAATACCTTCATGTCAGGCAATGATGAGATCATGCCCCGAAACTGCGACGTAAATCCAAAAAAGAGAGGACCATTAAGCCTTTTGATCACCACCTGACCTTCCATCGCATCGCGCAGTTCAACGTCGTTTTGCCAATCGGCAATTCTAGACTTGCTCAACTTTAAATCAGATACAACTACGCGATTAGCCGAAGTATCGCTCATTCTTTTCAAAAACACGATGGAAGCTAAGACCAAACCTATTCCTACGGCATAGACGAGCTGCCAGAACACTGTCAAAATCAGAACTGTAACCAAAATCACCTTCTCTGCCAACTGCATACGAGGTAATGCTTTGATCCCTTTATAGTCCATTACTCCAACTCCAACGGTGATGAGAATTCCCGCTAGAACAGCCGCTGGGATTTGTGAAGCTATCGGTCCAAGCGCGAGGATGATGACGATGAGCACAATTCCCGAAATCATTCCCGAGATTTTGGTCTTACCTCCAGCTTCAATATTGACTACAGTTCTAATTGTAGCACCAGCTCCCGGGAGACCTCCAAACATTGATGCCACGGTGTTTCCAATTCCCTGGCCAATTAATTCCTGATTAGAGTCATGTCTGGTTTTGGTGAGATTGTCTGCGACAACCGATGTTAGCAGAGAATCAACTGCTCCTAACATTGCCAATAAAGCAGCGGTCAATATGAATGGGGCAATTCTCATCAGCTCCACGTCAGTGAACATATCCGAATTAAAGGAAGGAACGCCAGCAGGAATCTCTTGTATTGCTCTGTAATCTAAGTTTAAATAGAAAGCTCCTGCCGAAACTACCAGCAGTGCGACAAGTGTGCTCGGAATATTCTTGGTTATTCTTCTGACACCAAAAATAATTATGAGCGTAATGAGCGCTAAGAGTAATTCAGTTTTGTTGGCATTTTCAAGCGCTCTTGGGAAATACGTGATGGCACCCATCACACCTTTACCATCGTTGGCTGCGAGAATTTCTGCTTCTCGCAAAATGTCGATATCGCTTATCTCATCTGCCTTCGAAATAGTTTGTCTAAATTCTTCTATAACGAGAACGCCATCCTCTGCCTCCTCATCCAAGATGCGCTCTAGAATTAGTGCCTCCGCTTCAGGTTTGAATCGCTCTATTACATGTAAATCCTCCCCAGGAAAGTAACCAAGTGCCACGGGAATTTGGGTAATCAAGATGATCACTCCAATTCCCGTCATAAATCCTGACACAACGGTATACGGTATGAACCGAATGTATTGTCCGAGCTTTAGAATCCCAAGGACCACTTGAAACAATCCTGCTAGGAAAAAGACCATTAAGATTACTGGCAAGGCTTCCTCCATTTTGCCTTCAAAGGCCTGCAGTAAGCTCGCTACCACGATCATGCTCAAAGCAGTCATCGGTGCAGTAGGTCCTGAAATTTGAGTGGGAGTTCCACCAAACAGCGAAGCAAAAAAAGCTATGAAAGCCGCACCATAAAGTCCGGCTGCTGCTCCAAGCCCCGACTGCTCTCCAAAAGCAAGTGCCAGAGGCAAAGCAACGATGCCAGCGGTAAGGCCACCAATCAGATCAGATTTCAGAAAGCTAAAGTCTAGGAATTTCTTTTTCACTCAGGTGCCAGGGAATAGTTTCTAAATGTAAATAAAACGGAAATTCCCAGTGAAAAGATTCTCTTACACCGAAAGATTATGCTTCTTGATGATTTTTTTTGCTCGACTGCGGTAGCCCGCGGATGAATTCGGCAAGTCCTCTTTTAGAATAGCAGCAAGTTCGATTCCCAAATCTGGGAATTGACCCAAATGGTTTCCTATAACAGCCATGGCAAATACTTTGACGGCAATAGGGTTTGACTTTTTCGTGAGGGCCTCAAAAGAAACATCTATTATTTCTCCCAGATGCTCTCCTTGAATGTTCATTTCGGAGAGAACCCTAAATCCGAAGCGGGGTCCGGCATCATGAACGTTTTTTCGGATTACCGTAATAATGTCTGCGGTGAACGGTTGAAACAAATTCGGATTGACATCAGATATGGCATAACAGACTGCAGATGCTTGTTGTAGCTCAACGGGATTGTTAGAGAGCAACTTTTTAGACCACTTCATCACCATTGCTAAATCCCGGGACAAGGCAATTCGATGACCTTCTGCTTTAAAAGCTTGATAACTGTTGGATCCCCCAAATGCAGTTTCCATTGCCATGAGTCAAAAATAAAAAAACCCCAACCTTGAAAGGTTGGGGCTCAAATAAGTTGAGTTTGTAGAATTACATCGCTGCTTCGTCAGCAGAAGCGATAATGGTAAATTCTAATCCTAAGTCATCAGAGAGGATTTTCTCTCCAGGTCCCATTGAAAAAGCGACATTGTACTTCTGTCGGTCGATGGTCATTGAGCCCTTTGCTTTTACCTTTCCGTCCATAACATCCAAGCTTACGCCTTCTATAGTTTCTGGATTTGTAACTCCTCTGATGGTCATGTCACCCATAATCTTATCTCCTTCCATTCCGGTAACGACAAAAGTAGCAGTGGGAAAAGAGTCAACCGCAAAAAAATCAGGCGAAGATAGATGACCAACTAGATTTTCAGAAGTGTTTTCTTCGTCGTATGCGTCATCGGTTGGCGTAATTGTTGTCATATCAACAACAAATGTTCCATCGGTAATTTTACCATTTTTCATGGTCATCATACCTTTTTCAAAGTTGATTGTTCCGTTGTGTCCATAGAGACTTATGCCGCCGATTTTGACCATTGAGCCTTCCCATCCAAGCATGCTTTCGTCAGAAGATAATGTGAAAGAACCTGAAGGTCCTCCTTCTTGGGAAGCATCTTCAGAAACTGCTTCATCTGTCTTAGTTACTTCTTCTGTGGAGGGTTCAGTGCCACAAGAGGCGAAAAAAAGTGCAATACTTGCTGCACCAAATAGGCTTATTACTTTTTTCATGGTTTGATAATTTAGGATTTGAATATAGACTAAACGATTGAGGAAGAGTCTTGTTTAGGAAAGCCTTTGAGCAAAGTCCATTGTTAATAAGTTGGACAAAAAAAACTCCGCTGGTTAGGCGGAGTATCTGAGAGTAAGCATCTTGATTTCTTAATCAAAATCATTGGTCGATGTTAAGACGGAAGGTCTCTGAGAGGTTGCCAACTTAATCAATAAAATACCAGATGACTTTTTTAAGTCCACATTTTCAAATGATTAGGAGCTAAATTTTTCTGCTCTGAGGGAAAAAGGTGCTTTTGATTGTTCAATAATCTAAACCATGAGCTTGAATCTTTATCTCACCCTGCTATTATCTTGCTGCTTTATAGCAAATACGCCGCACACGAAAACAGAGCAAGTTACTGTACGTGTTCGTATTAACAATATTCACAATATTGAAAGCAACCTTATGATAGCTGTATTCAGTCATTACAATGATTTTTTGACTGAAAGGATGTATAAACAGAAAATGATTGAGGTAACTGATTTTACCCAAACATTAGTGGAGTTTCAGGTAGAAAAAGGAGAGTATGCCATCGCAGCTTTTCAAGACATCAACAAAAATGGGGACTTAGACCGAAACATGTTTCAATATCCTACTGAACCTTTTGGCTTTTCAAACAATTTTAGGCCCATGTTCAGAGCTCCTCACTGGACGGACGTAGCTTTTCAGGCTGGCGAAGACGAGCTCATTGAGATTGATTTGAAATAAGCGTCTCTTAAATAGGACCTACTTGATTTAAGAAAGGTCTTTTTTACTCAAATCATGGCAAACTCTAGTTCTCTTCTTTCTTAGATTTTTTGCCTTTTGTAATGCGAATATTTATCTCAGTGGCATCTTTTTTCTTTCCAATATGCAGGGTATCACCTTCCTCCAAGTTTGAATTGATAATCTCTTCTGCCATTGGATCCTCGATATACTTTTGAATCGCTCTCTTTAAAGGTCTCGCACCAAACTTCTCGTCAAATCCCTTATCGGCAATGAAATCTTTAGCCGCTTCACTTAGTTTCACTTCGTATCCAAGATCCTTTATTCTTTTGTAGAGTTTACCGAGCTCAATATCGATGATGCTGTGTATATCCTCTTTGGATAGGGAATTGAAAATAACCACATCGTCGATTCTATTGAGGAATTCAGGAGCAAAAGCTTTTTTCAAGGCATTTTGAATTACTGCTGCCTGTGCAGAGTTTTCATTTTCTATTCTAGCTCTCGTGCCAAATCCTACTCCGGTTCCAAAATCCGAAAGTTGTCGTGCCCCGATGTTAGACGTCATGATCAGAATGGTATTTCTGAAATCAATCTTTCTTCCGAGACTATCAGTAAGCTGCCCATCATCTAGAGCTTGCAACAAAAGGTTGAACACATCTGGATGGGCTTTTTCGATTTCGTCGAGAAGGATGATCGAGTAAGGGTGTCTTCTTACCTTTTCGGTAAGCTGCCCGCCCTCTTCATAACCTATATAACCAGGAGGTGCACCAATCAATCTGCTGACCGCAAATTTTTCCATGTATTCACTCATGTCAATCCTTATGAGAGAATCTTCGCTGTGGAATAGATATTTCGATAGCTCCTTAGCCAATTGAGTCTTACCAACTCCCGTAGGACCTAAGAAAATGAACGAACCAATGGGCTTGTTTGGATCCTTTAATCCGGCTCTATTTCTCTGTATGGCTTTTACCACCTTGGCCACGGCGTTTGATTGACCGATGACGGAGTCGTGGAGCTCTTCACTCATCTTGGCAAGCCTTCCACTTTCTTTTTCGGCGATGCGCTGCATGGGGATGCCCGTCATCATGGCCACCACTTCTTCAACGTGGTCAACGGTCACCGTTACGCGGTGGTTTTTCGCTTCTTCTTCCCATCTTGCCTTAGCTGTTTCCAGCTCTTCAATAAGGCTCCTTTCTTTATCACGCAATTTAGCAGCCTCTTCATACTTTTGGCTTCTCACTACGCGATTTTTCTCTTCTTTTATCTCTTCTATTTTCTTTTCCGCTTCTATGATTTCTTGTGGTACCTTAATGTTGGTAATATGCACTCTAGAACCCACTTCGTCGAGCGCATCAATAGCTTTATCTGGTAGATGTCTATCCGAAATATATCTATTGGTAAGCGTAACGCAGGATTTTACCGCGTCGTCGGTGTATTCTACACTATGATGTTCTTCGTATTTCTCCTTAATATTATGGAGAATTTGAATCGTTTCTTCTTCAGAGGTTGGTTCTACCATTACCTTTTGGAACCGACGCTCTAAAGCACCGTCCTTTTCAATGTATTGCCTATACTCATCAAGAGTTGTAGCGCCGATGCATTGAATTTCTCCTCTGGCCAGAGCTGGTTTAAACATATTAGAAGCATCAAGAGAACCACTTGCTCCACCAGCACCCACGATGGTATGAATCTCATCGATGAATAAGATAACCTCAGGCGATTTTTCAAGCTCGTTCATTACGGCTTTCATTCTCTCCTCAAATTGACCACGGTATTTAGTCCCGGCAACTAAAGAAGCGACATCTAGTGAAACAATCCTCTTATCGAAGAGCACCCTTGACACTTTTCTTTGCACAATTCTAAGGGCTAGTCCCTCCGCAATTGCCGATTTACCTACACCAGGCTCACCAATCAAAACAGGATTGTTTTTCTTCCTTCTCGAAAGAATCTGGCTCACCCTTTCAATCTCTTTTTCTCTTCCCACTATTGGATCGAGCTTGTCATCTTCAGCCATTTTCGTGAGATCACGTCCAAAATTGTCAAGAACTGGGGTTTTTGATTTGCTGTCAGAAACCCTTCTAGAGCCTCCACCAGATCCGCCAGAAAAGCTAGAACCCATATCTTCATCATCGTCGTCAGATGTGCTTGGGAATTCTGCTCGAGGACTACTCATACTTTCACCTTGAAGGTCGTCAGTTGATCCCATAGCTTCTAACTCATCGCGAACCACATCGTATTCGATTCTAAATTTTGACATTGCTCGAGTGGCAACATTATCTTCGTCTTTGAGAATGCTTAATAAAAGGTGCTCTGTTCCGATCGTTGGACTTTTAAATAGCTTGGCTTCCAAGTAGGTGATTTTTAATACCTTCTCAGCCTGCTTAACCAGTGGGATATTGCCTAAATTCCCTGACTTCGCGGTAGCAGAACGCGTACTCGACTCAACTGTTCTTCGGAGTTCTTTGAGGTCAATCCCAAGGTTTTTGAGTATTTGGATGGCTGTGCCTTCACCTTCCCTAATGATGCCAAGGAGTAAGTGCTCAACTCCAATGAAATCATGCCCCAAACGCAATGCTTCTTCTCTACTGTAGCTAATTACATCTTTTACTCGTGGTGAAAATTTTGCTTCCATGAATTTCTTCCTTTGTGTAATAAACTTGCTCTACGAATATGAAACCCATAGAGACAATGCTTGTTCTAAGTTACGCCGTAAAACAGGATAATCAAATATAAGCCTGACGTTTCTGACACTCTGTCATTAAAATGGCTAATATTTCACAGATTTTTGTTGATAAACGCAAGTAAAAATTAGTGAAAAAGCCTTGATATATCACTACTTTCGGTCGTTGGTTTTGCACGGAGCAAAAACCGTACAACTTTTCAATCGACACTAAAAAATGGCAGAAGGGGAAAAGATCATTCCTATCAATATTGAAGATGAAATGCAATCGGCCTACATCGATTATTCGATGTCGGTAATTGTGTCTCGAGCGCTTCCAGATGTGAGAGATGGCTTAAAGCCAGTGCACCGAAGAGTATTATTCGGAATGATGGAATTGGGCGTTTATTCGAACCGTCCTTACAAGAAATCAGCGCGTATCGTCGGAGAGGTTTTGGGTAAATTCCATCCTCATGGTGATAGCTCCGTTTATGACACGATGGTCAGGTTGGCACAGCCGTGGTCGATGCGCTACATGCTTGTCGATGGTCAGGGTAATTTTGGTTCTGTTGATGGCGATAGTCCGGCAGCAATGCGATACACTGAGGCACGGCTTCAGAAGATCGCCGAAGAGATGCTTTCGGATATCGACAAAGACACTGTAGACCATCAGCTTAACTTTGACGACTCACTGAAGGAGCCAACAGTTCTACCCACGCGGATCCCAAATCTATTGGTGAATGGCGCCAGCGGTATCGCTGTGGGTATGGCAACCAATATGCCTCCTCATAATTTATCGGAGACCATTGACGCTACTGTAGCATATATTGACAATAGAGATATCGATGTTGCGGGACTCATGGAGCACATCAAGGCTCCAGACTTTCCGACTGGAGGCGTGATCTACGGTTACGAAGGAGTAAAGCAAGCTTTTGAAACTGGTAGAGGAAGAGTAGTAATGAGAGCTAAGGCAAACATCGAAGAAATTCGTGAAGGTCGTGAAGCAATTATCGTTACCGAGATTCCTTATCAAGTTAACAAAGCAGAGATGATTCGAAAAACAGCCGAAATGGTTGTGGATAAAAAAATCGAAGGGATTAGCGATATCCGTGATGAATCTGACCGTAAAGGGATGCGTATCGTTTACGAATTGAAGCGTGATGCTATTCCAAATGTAGTGCTGAACAAATTATATAAGTATTCTGCTCTACAAAGCTCATTTTCAGTAAACAATATTGCCCTAGTCAATGGTCGTCCAGAGATGTTGAATCTCAAGGATATGATCCATCACTTCGTTGAGCATCGTCATGACGTGGTAGTTCGTAGAACCAAATACGAGCTGAAGAAGGCAGAAGAAAGAGCTCATATTCTTGAGGGACTCCTTATTGCTCTTGACAATATCGACGAGGTAATCGCTCTTATCCGCGCAAGTGCCAATCCAGAAGAGGCCAGAAACGGATTGATAGAGAAATTTGCCCTCACTGAGATTCAGGCCAGAGCTATTCTGGATATGCGCCTTCAAAAACTGACAGGTCTTGAAAGAGATAAGATTAGAGAGGAGCACGCAGACTTAATGAAACTCATCGAGCACTTGAATAATATTCTTAGCGATGAGTCCATGAGAATGGGCATCATCAAGGACGAACTTATCGAGGTCAAAGATAAGTACGGAGATGAGAGACGTTCGAGAATTGAGTACTCTGCCAGCGAAATGAGCATAGAAGACTTGATTCCGGATGAGGATGTTGTTGTTACCATCTCCCACTTGGGATACATCAAAAGAACTTCGCTCAGCGAGTACAAAACACAAGCTAGAGGCGGTGTCGGTTCTCGTGGAAGTAAAACACGAGACGAAGACTTCCTAGAGCATTTGTTTGTGGCCACCAATCACAACTACCTGTTGATCTTTACAGAGAAAGGTAAATGCTTCTGGATGCGCGTCTTTGAAGTGCCTGAAGGATCTAAAACATCAAAAGGTAGAGCCATTCAGAACCTGATCAATATTGAGCAGGATGACAAGATCATGGCGTACATTAATACCAAGGACTTGAAGGATTCCGATTACATCAATAGTCATAATGTGATTATGGCTACCAAAAATGGTGTGGTGAAGAAGACATCTCTCGAAGCATATTCAAGACCGCGTACCAACGGTATCAATGCCATCACTATTAAGGATGGTGACCAGTTGCTCGAGGCCAAGCTTACAGATGGAAACAGTGAGATCATTCTGGCAAAGAAAAGTGGTAAAGCCATTCGGTTTAACGAAGAGAAGGTGAGAGCTGTGGGACGCACCTCGCAAGGCGTTAAAGGAGTTACTCTCGAAGGAAAAGACGACGAAGTCATCGGAATGATTTGCATCAGCGATCCATCGGTGAATGTCTTAGTGGTTTCTGAGAAAGGTTACGGAAAGCGAAGTGAAGTAGGAGAGTACCGTATCACTAATCGTGGTGGCAAGGGAGTTAAGACGCTTAATGTAACCGATAAAACTGGACCTCTCATAGCGATCAAATACGTAACGGATGATAACGACCTGATGATTATCAACCGCAGTGGTTTAACCATTAGAATGAGTGTGTCTGACCTTCGAGTGATGGGGCGAGCAACTCAGGGAGTGCGCCTCATAAACCTCAAAGGGGATGATGAAATCGCAGCGGTGGCAAAAGTTGAAATCTCCGAAGATGCTGAGGATTTAGCGGATACTGTTAAAGATGAAAACGAACAAATCGATACTGCACCAGAAGGAGATGTTCATGGTGGAGAAGAATGATTTGATTAGTACTTAAATAAACAAGCCCCGATCTGGATAGAGGATTGGGGCTTTTGGGTTGAGTGCTGGTAATGGTTAGATCAGGTTATCAATCCGTAATAAAGACGTTAGTTTTTTATGTTAGGTTGTACTGATTGAAATAAAAAACTGCTATTTGTCTCAGCTATTCAATACTGAATTTTCTACTAATATGACACGAAAGTATACGGTAGTTATAGGAGCAAGCCCCAACCCTCAGAGATACAGTCATAGAGCTATTGAGATGCTTTCTAAGGCTGGTCATCCCTTGGAAGCTGTTGGAATTCGAAATGGCGAAGTTAGTGGTGTTGAAATCAAAAAAAACAAACCAAATTTTAAAGACGTGGACACAGTCACACTTTATGTAGGACCCCGAAATCAGGACTCTTGGATTGATTACATCAAGTCTTTAAAACCGCAAAGAGTAATCTTTAACCCTGGAACCGAAAACCTGAACTTAGAGAACGAACTCGAAGAGTTGGGAATTCAAACCGAAAGAGCCTGTACGCTTGTTCTGCTCAGTGCAGGAAGCTATTAGCATTTGCATAATCCCCAAATTTGAATACTCCCCTAAGTAGCGTAATGTTCCATACAGTATTGTTGAGAGGAAAGTGGGCTGAAAGGAATAATATCAACTCTAATTTGAGAAAAAGAGCTTATTTGACAGACTCTTTGATCGCTTCATTTATTGCGATTGCGGCTTTTCTTAGTTCGTTCTCCGAAACGTTAAGGGGAGGCGCGAGTCTAAAGCTCTCAGGACACGAAAGAAAATAGAAAGTAATTACACCTTTCTCGATGCATTTGTCCACGATCTTGTAAACCAAATTTGCATTGGCAAACTCTACGGCGAACATCATTCCGATGCGTCGAATCTCCACTATTGATTCATGATGAAGTAAAGATTCAAGTAGCTCACCTTTCGCCTCACAAGTCTCAACTAGCTTTCCTTCTTCAATGGCTTGGATGTTTCCCAAAGCGGCAGCACAGCAAACGGGATGACCTCCGAAAGTTGTGATGTGGCCGAGGATAGGGTCTTGTTTGAGTGAGGCCATTTTCTCCTTGCTGCTGATAAAGGCACCCATGGCCATTCCTCCGGCCATGCTCTTGGCAACAGCCAAAATATCTGGTTCAATGTCAAAGTGCTCAAAAGCAAATAGCTTTCCGGTTCGGCCAAAACCGGCCTGAATTTCATCGAGAATTAGTAGAGCTCCAGTCTCGTCGCATTTCTGCCTCAGCGCCAACATAAACTCTTTTGAAGGAATTCTAACTCCAGCATCACCTTGCACCGTTTCAATAATGACGCCCGCGGTGGAGTCATCGATAAGATCAAGGTCCTCAATTGAATTGAACTTCATGAAATACACTTCAGGAAGAAGTGGTCGGAAAGCGTATTTTTTCTTCTCATTCCCAGAGACACTCAGAGAACCATGTGTAGATCCGTGATAAGACTTTAAGCAGGAAACTATCTTTCTTCTTCCTGTATAGCGCTTTGCCAACTTCAAAGATGCTTCAATTGCCTCTGTACCGCTGTTCACGAAATAACATGAATTGAGACGACCGGGTAGGAGACTGGTCAGCTTCCGAGCCAATTCGACCTGTGGAGCTTGGATAAACTCTCCGTAAGGCATGACATGGAGGTACTTGTCTACTTGATCTTGAATAGCTTTCACGACCGACGGATGTCGGTGTCCCACATTGGTTACGGCAATTCCGGAAATCATATCGAGGTACGCTTTGCCGCTGGCGTCATAGATATAAGAACCTTCAGCATGGCTCACTTCTATGCCAATTGGATAGGGGGAAGTTTGGGCTTGAAGATCCAGAAAGTCCTGACGGAGGCTCATGCCGCAAATTTAGGATCAAAATTGGTTGAATAAGTAGATTTCGATTGTCAAATCTTTTGAATATTTATCATGACTATCTTGTGGTCAACAAAGGACAAAAGATGATTGAGAATGAACTATCAAAACAAGTCATTGGTATAGCAATCGAAGTGCATAAAGCCTTGGGGGTAGGCCTTTTGGAAAGTGCTTATCAAGAATGTTTGATTTATAAGATAAATACGGCAGGGCTATCGTTGAAAAAGAAAAACCAATGCCCTTGATTTTTGAAGGTTTAAACTTGGAATACGGGTATCGAATTGACCTTTTGGTGGAACGCAAACGCGTTATCGAAGTCAAAAGTATTGAGTCTTTGAATGACGTTCACTTCTCACAGACGCTAACATACATGAAGCTGGGACGTTACAAGTTGGGTCTGCTTATCATCTTTAACATGGCTCTTCTTAAAAATGGAATAAAGCGGGTTATAAATTCAGGTATCTGGTATCCGAGTTACTCTTTATTCTAACCGCGAAGATCACCAAGCTTTTCTTGGTTTCCTTTACGAATTCTCTAATCCACCTGCGGCTTTAATGGAAAGAAGTCTTATTCAGGCCGAGATCTCTCTTTTCGTTCGCCCCGCATCTGCTGTAGAAGCTTTCGTTTAAAACCATCTTCTGCTTCGAGCATCGCTTGCACTTTTTGAGGCGATAGCACTTTCACAAACTTCTTGAAGTATTCTTCCTCTAAGTCGATACGTTCTCTTTCATGCTTGAACTTGAACTCAAGGTGTTCCATTATCTCTTCATCGGTCAAGGTTTCCTTGTTCTTTCGGTAGTCCTTGAATCGCTTCTTTCCTTCTTCCCGATGTGCTTCTCTCTTATCGCTGAACTCATTGTATACAGGCCAAAAAACTTGTGCCTCACTCGGACTCAAGTCCATTTCCGTGGTGAGATAGGCTATTTTCATTCCTTCAATTTCCTTCCTTTTCTCAGGAGTGAGCTTTGGCTCCCTCTGCCCAAAAACCAAAGCTGGGAGGATCAAGAGGATAAAGATGATTGACTTTTTCATTTCAGTAGGTGCTTATAAAGATTCGTAAATCAATGATTCTGAAATCTCAGAATCGATTAGGTAATCAAGTATTTCGTCTTCGGTTAAATCACTTGCTGTCTCGGATTCGAACTCTAGATCATAATCCATCGCGATTGCTTCCAAATCGTATTCATCGGCTAAGTAAAGTGCAACGTCACTTTCGGAGATGGAGGTTGTCCTGATTGCCTCCGCGGGAGATTCAGCCATTTCATCAGGACTCGATTCAAAACTGTCCTTCAAAAATGGAATCGCCGCCAGTAAAATTGCAAAACCAGCAGCTATTGCCAGATTTCGGTAATTCACCAAACGTCTTACTGGCGTGCTCTCATCTTGATCAACCTGAATTTTTTTCAAGACTTCAGACTCGAGATTCTCGAAATATCCTTCGGGAATTTCTCGCTCGCTATCCTTCTTCTCATTGAAGAGGTTGGATGCCAGTCCCCTCAAGTATTCCTTTTCGTTTTTATCGTTTTCCGACATTCTCTTTGTTTCTTATTCAAGTAAGAGCCACTCAATGGACTCAAACGAGTTCAAAAGGTTTAACTGCTACTCAAAAATTCTTCAATCTTTCTTACGGCATGAAAATAACTGGCTTTCAATCCACCAATGCTCGTTCCCGTAATCGAAGCTATCTCTTCATATTTCATTTCCGAGAAATACTTCATTTCAAATACTTGTCGCTGCTTGTCTGGAAGCGTATCGATAGCCTCCTTCAGCTTTCGCTGAATTTCATCACCACTAGGACCATCCGTTGCCATGCCTTTCTGGTGGCCCTCATCCATATCGACCACTTTCATTTTACTTCTCTTGTTGATCAAAGTGATTGCCTCGTTGGTCGCAATACGGTACATCCAAGTGTAGAGCGCCGAATCACCTTTAAAGCCATCAATATACTTCCATGCTTTCACCAAGGCATTTTGGAGTGCATCATCAGCATCAGTATGATTTCCTGTCATAGAACGCACATGACCGTACAAAGGCTTTTTGTACATCGATATCAATTGAACAAACGCCGCTTCCTTAGTGCGCTTATTCTGTAACCCTTTGAGTATTTCCCGTTCTTCGGATTTCATCCTGTTTTATAAGAAGAACAACAAGGCTCCGTTCCACCACCCGCATCAAGGCTCTAGACTAAATTGTTGCGTTAGCAAGGCGCACGAAGACTTAGATTTCAAGGCGTCCGCTTGAGGCGGAAAACTGATTTTAAGAAAAGTGCAACACAGACAGCGTTCAATTAAGTCGGAGACCTAGCCTTTTCTAGAAAAAGCCTTCTCAGCAGCAGCAACGATATTTGGCGTATCAATGCCATACTTCGTCATTAATTCAGCTGGCGTTCCGCTTTCGCCGAAGGAATCATTCACTGCTACCAATTCAAGTGGAGCTGGATAATCTTTGGCTAAGGCTCCGGCGATACTTTCTCCGAGTCCTCCGTGGAAATTGTGTTCTTCAGCTGAGACAGCACATCCCGTTTTCTTCACTGAGTTTATGACTGCTTCAACATCCAAAGGTTTAATGGTGTGTATATTTATCACTTCAGCGCTTATTCCTTTCTTGGCAAGAAGATGCCCTGCTTCAATAGCCTTCCATACGAGATGTCCAGTTGCGAAGATGGATACATCCGTTCCTTCTGAAAGCATCACCGCTTTTCCAATCTGAAAGTCTTGATCTTCGGGAGTGAAGTTTTCTACCTTCGGTCTTCCAAAGCGCAAGTAAACAGGACCTTGATGCTCAGCAATAGCCAAAGTAGCTGCTTTAGTTTGGTTAAAATCACAAGGATTAATCACCGTCATTCCCGGCAGCATTTTCATCATTCCAACATCTTCCAAAATCTGATGCGTTGCTCCGTCTTCTCCTAGGGTCAAACCTGCATGAGAAGCACAAATTTTTACATTCTTACCAGAGTAAGCGATAGATTGCCTGATTTGATCGTATACCCTTCCGGTAGAAAAGTTAGCAAAGGTTCCTGTGAAAGGAATTTTGCCGCCAATTGTAAGTCCAGCTGCAACGCCCATCATATTGGCTTCAGCCACACCACACTGTATAAATCGATCAGGAAATTCTTTTTGGAAATCACCCATTTTCAAAGAACCAGTGAGGTCTGCACAAAGTCCGACCACATTTGGGTTTTTTCTTCCTAATTCTAAAAGTCCTGCGCCGAATCCGCTTCTGGTGTCTTTGTGATTTTGAACGGTAAATTCTTTCATTAGAGTTTTAAATTGGTGGAAGAGCCCGAAGAGATCTTGAACTCTCGTTCCATGGTGTAAATGACTTGTTTGCTATTTTTTGATCTATAGGTCAGCTTATACGTTCCCGGTTGCAGCTGAAACTGCTGCTGCTGGTTGGACGAGCCAATATTGGTCACCCATTCCAATGCGCTTCCGTTTTTTAAAGCAATGCTTCCATAACCCGCTGAGGCGAGAGAAAGGTTGAGCACTCCTGGTTCAGCTACGGTTATTGTGGTGGTTCTATTTTGAGTAACCTCCACATTTGNTATGTAAGTCCTCGGGAGAGTTAGGACTTCTAAATCGTAGAAGTCGGTGAGGANGCGTTCCTTTTTATTGGTATACATGATGTGAGCCGTCTCCGATTGGCCTTTTTTTCTTACAATCACCGAGACATCTTTAGCCAATGTTCCAGCTACTTTGATTTCCATATCGCCTTGACCGGCGTCCATGGCAATGATGTTGTGCTGACCGGCAACGATGCTCACATTTTCCTTGTTCAGAGTGGGAATGGTATGAGCTTCTATTCGGTAAGTAATGATAGGGTCTAAGCTCAGCGTATCAGGGTTTCCTTTATGGTTGAGTGTATGCACAAACCCATATTCCAACTCTTCAGTATTCTCGTTAAAGAGATTTACTGTGATATTGGTTTCCGAAGGATTTCCATAGTCATCGATCAAATTGATCTGAGCTGTGGTATTGTTTAAGGCCTGTGTCACCACAATGTCAAGGACTTTTTCAAAAGTCTCCTCGTTCGTTGCATCGTAGTAGTTTCCAACACAATTGAATGTGTCTTTAAATTCATCTTCAAGCCCCACACCGATGACGAATGGTTTTAAGATTACTCCACGGCGTTGAAGCGCTCTTGAAATAGCACAGGGGTCACCATCACAGGCTTCTATTCCGTCGGTAATCAAGATAATAATGTTCCGACATTCCGGACATTCCGGAAAATCATTGGCTGCTTTTTCCAGCGACCGCGCGATGGGAGTGGTTCCTTTGCAATTTATCCTATCAAGGGTTTTCTCGATGAGAAGGCCGTTGTTTGGTCTGAAAGAAACCTCAAGCTTGGTGTCCTCACAATCTTGTTTGCCCGGGGCAATAGCTACTTGATGTCCGTAGACTCGGAGTCCCATCTCAACGTTCGGATTTCCATCCAATTCCTTGACAGACTCAGAAAGAAGCTTTCGGGCAATGGTGATTTTTCGATCACTCTGCCATGTGGCATTCATACTGTTACTCGCGTCAAAGACAAAAAGAAGCCTCGTGAGCTGCTCGTCTTGACCTTGAGTCAAAGTTGACAGTCCTAAGACAAAAGAAAATATTACCGGAAGGCGTTTTTTCATTTTTAGTAGTCTCCCACGGTCTCTGGAAGTTGGGAAAGCGCATTTTCTAGCTGCTCATCATTAGGAGCGACACCGTGCCATTTATGTGTACCCATCATAAAATCTACTCCGGCACCCATTTCCGTTGTCATTACGATCATCACGGGCTTACCTTTTCCCGTTCTGCCCTGAGCTGCGCGTATTGTGCTAACCACGTTCTCCATATTGTTACCGTCCATTTCGAGTACATCCCATCCAAAAGCGGACCATTTTGATTTCAGGTCACCCAAACTTAGTACATCAGAGACGTCTCCATCGATCTGTCTATTGTTGAAGTCAATGGTTGAAATTATGTTATCTACCTTACGGTGAGCCCCAAACATGGCGGCTTCCCAGATCTGACCTTCTTGTAATTCTCCGTCACCGTGAAGGCTGTAAACAAAACGATCATCACCATTTTGTTTTTTGGCTATTGCGGCTCCAATTGCTACTGATAATCCCTGACCTAGAGACCCAGATGCTACTCTAACNCCGGGCAATCCCTCATGCGTCGTAGGGTGACCTTGAAGTCTAGTATTAAGCTTTCTGAAAGAAGCCAGCTCCGATACCTCAAAAAATCCGTGTCTGGCCAATACGCTATACCAGACTGGTGAGATATGACCGTTGGACAAGAAGAAAATATCTTCTCCTATTCCGTCCATGGCAAAATTTTTAGGGTCGTACTTCATGATTTCGCCATAAAGCGCCACGAGGTAATCGGTGCAACCGAGGCTACCTCCAGGGTGTCCTGAGTTGACGGCGTGAACCATTCTAACTATGTCTCTTCGGACTTGGCTTGCAAGTGATTTTAAGGAGTCAGTTTTACTCATGGAAGATGTATAGAATTGATAAATGCAAAATTAAAACTATGCCAGCACAGATTAGATTTTTTCACAACGATTTATCAAGACTGTGTGTGCATTTCTTAAAAAGATATATCGAAGAATCAAAACTTCTCCAAATTTGGTAAAAACGAAAGCTGCCATTATTTTAGGCGGATCGATAAACTATCAACTTAATTCCCATGAAATTTAGTCCTATTTTTTCTTTGTTCGTTATAGGCCTGGTCGGCTTCCTCACTTCCTGCAATACTACTTCATCACTAGCGGATGGCAAGGTTTTTCAAAAGAGAAAGTATACTAAAGGTTACCACGTAAATCTCCGTAAATCTTTGAAAACCCGCGAGTCAAAAATTGTGACCGCAGATGCGTACGAAGAGATCGGTCGGGATAAAAGTATCAAATTGCCATCCTTTTCTGCTGAGCCTATCGAACGCAAAGTGGAGGAGAGAAAGCTGATTTTGGCTGCGGCATCTCCTGAGGAGAGAACTCAAGCCTCAAAAAAGTGGACGAGCAACATTTCGCTTCCAACCTTAATTAGTGAGGTGTTTGTAAAGCCTCCTCAAGGTGTTGTAGAGCAGCCCGCACCTGCTGGCGCAATAATTGGTTTTATTTCGGCGATAGTTGGGCTCTTTGTAGCCGGTATTCCACTTGGTCTTTTGGCGGTCATATTGTGTTCTATTGCTATTGGGAAAATTCAAAAAAACCCAGGCATGAGGGGTAGAGGATTAGCCATTGCTGGAATTATAATTGGGGTTATTGCTATTGTTGGAGCGCTCATTGTGATCTCAAATATGTAATGAGTATGCACTCACATTAAAATCCTGTAGTTTTGCGCTCAAATTTTTAGTCATGGCGCTCAAATGTGGAATAGTAGGATTGCCGAATGTTGGCAAATCAACTTTATTTAATTGCTTGTCAAATGCAAAGGCGCAGTCGGCAAACTTTCCTTTTTGCACGATTGAACCAAACGTTGGCACCATCACCGTTCCAGATGAGAGGTTGAATAAGCTAAGTGAACTGGTTAATCCTCAGAAAATCGTTCCTACGACCATCGAAATCGTAGACATTGCAGGACTTGTTAAGGGGGCCAGTAAAGGAGAAGGTTTGGGAAACAAATTTCTTGGAAACATACGCGAAACAGATGCTATTATTCACGTCTTGAGATGCTTCGACGATGACAACGTAACGCATGTGGATGGATCAGTCGATCCCGTTAGGGATAAAGAGATCATCGATATTGAGCTGCAGCTCAAAGATTTGGAGACCGTGCAGAAGCGCTCTGAGGCCTTGAATAGAGCTGCCAAGGCAGGAGATAAGACAGCTCAGAAACAGCTTGCTCTACTTGAGAAGTACAGCGAGGCCCTGGAAGCTGGGAAATCTGCGCGAACAGTGGAGATCGATGATAATAACGTGCTATTTTCCAAAGAGCTACAACTTCTCACCAATAAGTCGATTCTCTACGTGTGTAACGTAGACGAAGAATCGGTCGCTGAGGGAAATACTTATGTTGATCAAGTTCGCGAGGCCGTTAAAGATGAAAAAGCTGAGATTCTCATCATAGGTGCAGCTATTGAGGCAGATATTGCTGAGCTAGAGACCTACGAAGAACGTCAAGAGTTTCTGCACGATCTCGGGTTAGAAGAACCAGGTGTTAGTAAACTGATTAAGGCAGCTTACGATTTGCTAAACCTGAAGACCTACTTTACCGCAGGTGAAAAAGAGGTGCGAGCTTGGACGATTAAGAAGGGGTTTACCGCTCCACAAGCGGCTGGTGTCATTCACACAGATTTCGAAAAAGGCTTTATTCGAGCCGAAGTCATCAAATACAAGGACTACATTACCCTCGGATCAGAATCTGCTGTAAAAGAGGCTGGTAAATTAGGTGTGGAGGGAAAAGAATACATCGTTGAAGATGGCGATGTGATGCACTTCAGATTTAACGTTTAGGATAAAAACCCAGTATTTTCAGTGCATTCGTGGAAAAGTCTCCGTGATTGTTGATAAAACATGTCAGTTTCAACGTCCTAACGCGGTACTTTAGAGGGTCATAAATTCTCTCCCTTTTAGTAGTTTAAGATTTGTTAAATATTCATGGCAAACACCGTTGATTACACCGAAGATGACATTCGCTCCCTCGACTGGAAAGAGCATATCAGGCTCCGGCCTGGAATGTATATTGGAAAGCTTGGAAACGGAAGCGCATACGATGATGGGATCTATATTCTGATAAAGGAGGTTCTCGATAACTCCATTGATGAGTACGTGATGGGGAACGGGAAAAAAATCGAGATCACCGTGAAGGATGGCTATGTTAAAGTGAGAGACTACGGTAGGGGAATTCCGCTTGGTAAGGTAGTCGACGTGGTTAGTAAGATCAATACTGGGGCAAAATACGATAGTAAGGCATTCAAAAAGTCCGTAGGTCTCAATGGAGTCGGTACGAAAGCGGTAAATGCTCTTTCTGACTACTTCGAAATTTCATCCTTCAGAGAAGGAGAAGGAAAAAGAGCCGTATTCGAAAGGGGAGAACTCAAAACTGAGGAGACCATCAAGGCACCTGACGAACGAAATGGAACAAGAGTATATTTTAAACCTGACGCTGAAGTTTTTAAGAACTTTAAGTTTAAGTCCGAATACATTGAACGACTCCTTTGGAACTACTGTTATCTCAATACAGGTCTTAGTATTTGGTTCAATGGAACCCGTTTTCATTCAAAAAATGGTCTCAAAGACCTCCTCGAAGAGAAATCATCCGATGAGCCGCTCTATCCAATAGTACACCTTATCGGAGAAGACATTGAAGTTGCTTTTACCCACACGAGAAGCTATGGTGAAGAGTATTACAGCTTTGTCAATGGTCAGCATACTACTCAAGGAGGAACCCACCAAGGCGCTTTCAGGGAGGCCTTTGCTCGAGTGGTAAAGGATTTTTTTGGCAAGAACTACGAACCTACCGATATTCGATCCAGTGTTTTGGCCTCCATCGCGGTGAAGGTTATGGAGCCTGTCTTTGAGTCACAGACAAAGACAAAACTTGGTTCGCATGAAGTAGAGCCAGGAGGGAAAAGCATGAGAGCATTTATCGGAGATTTTCTTAAAGAAAAGCTAGATAATTTCCTACACAAGAATCCTGATGTGGCCGAGATCATCGAAAAGAAGATCAAAGAAAACGAGAAGGAGAGAAAAGATCTAGCCGGAATCCGAAAGCTCGCGAGAGAAAGGGCTAAGAAAGCTAATCTACACAACAAGAAACTAAGAGATTGCAGAAAACACTATAACGATCCAAAGAGCGGAGAGCAGGGAAAAGAAACCATGCTTTTCATCACAGAGGGAGACTCTGCTTCAGGTTCGATTACGAAATCAAGAGATGTAAATACTCAGGCAGTTTTCTCTTTGAAGGGAAAGCCGCTTAACAGTTATGGCCTGACGAAGAAGATCGTTTATGAAAATGAAGAATTTAATCTCGTCCAGGCTGCGTTAAATATTGAGGACGGTCTCGAAGGACTGCGTTACAACAAAATTGTCATTGCGACAGATGCAGATGTCGATGGAATGCATATTCGACTATTACTGATGACGTTCTTCCTTCAATTCTTCCCCGACCTTGTAAAGAATAATCACCTCTATATCTTACAGACACCGCTTTTTAGGGTTCGAAATAAAAAGGAAACGATCTACTGTTATTCCGAATCAGAGAGAATATCCGCTATCGAGAAGATCGGAAAATCTGCAGAGATCACTCGATTCAAGGGGCTTGGAGAAATTTCGCCTGAAGAATTTAAGAATTTCATCGGTGATGATATTCGTCTGGAACCAGTGGTATTGAATAAGGACTCCCAATTGGCAGAACTGCTCAAGTTTTACATGGGTAAAAATACCCAAGAACGCCAAGAGTTTATCATTGAAAACCTCAGGGTGGAAAAAGATGCAGTGGATGAAGCATTGGTAGAAGAAGTTAACGCCTAATGATATAAATGGCAGACGAAAACGAAAATAACGAAGAACAGATATTCGAGCCTGGTGATACCCATGCTGAAGAAAAGATTGTCCCTGTTAAAGGACTCTATGAAAATTGGTTTCTGGATTACGCTTCTTACGTAATTCTGGAACGAGCTGTTCCGGCTATAAATGACGGTTTAAAGCCAGTACAGCGTAGAATTCTTCACGCCATGAAGGATTTGGATGATGGCCGCTACAATAAGGTGGCTAACATCATAGGACATACCATGAAATATCATCCCCATGGTGATGCTTCCATTGGTGATGCCTTAGTACAGCTAGGACAAAAAGATCTCTTGATCGATACTCAAGGAAACTGGGGCAATACCCTCACGGGCGACGGTTCGGCTGCACCCCGATACATCGAAGCTCGACTCTCGAAATTTGCCCTAGAAGTCGTTTTTAACCACAAGACTACTAAGTGGGGACTTTCTTACGATGGTCGAAATAAAGAACCGTTTTTCCTTCCGGTGAAATTCCCTCTCCTCTTGGCTCAGGGTGCAGAAGGTATCGCTGTTGGATTGGCCTGCAAGATACTGCCTCATAACTTCAACGAGCTCATCGATGCAAGTATTGGTGTGCTGCGAGGAAAACGGCCCAATATTCTACCTGATTTCCCAAATGGTGGGATGGCTGATTTTAGCAATTACAATGACGGGTTGAGAGGAGGTAAGATCAGGATCCGAGCTAAAATGCGTCAACTCGACAAGAAGACGTTGGTCATCGATGAGATTCCTCACGGAACAACAACAGGCTCTTTAATCGAGAGCATCATCAAGGCCAACGACAAAGGAAAAATTAAGATCAAAAAGATCGAGGACAATACGGCCGACAAAGCAGAAATTCTCGTCCATCTTCCTCCTAATATTTCTCCCGACAAGACCATGGATGCCCTCTATGCGTTCTCCGATTGCGAGGTTAGCATTTCCCCAAATGCTTGCATAATTGAGAACGAGAAACCTCGATTCGTAGGAGTCAACGAGATTCTCAAGATCAATACTGAACAAACGGTAGATTTGCTCAAGCAAGAACTGGAGATCCGCAAACGGGAGCTCGAAGAGCAATGGCATTTCTCAAGCCTAGAAAAGATCTTCATTGAGCATCGTATTTATCGAGACATTGAAGAAGCTGAGACTTGGGAAGAGGTCCTTGGCAATATCGATTTAGGGTTAAAACCGCACATCAAACATCTCAAGAGAGCTGTAGTTGAGGACGATTTGGTTCGCCTCACCGAAATTAAGATCAAGCGCATTTCAAAGTTTGATAGCTTTAAAGCCGATGAGAAGATCGCTGGACTCGAAGCCGAATTGGAAGAAGTACAACATAATCTGGATAACCTAGTAGACTTCGCGATCGACCACTACAAAAGACTTAAGAAAAAATATGGAGAAGGCCGCGAGCGGAAAACAGAGATTAAAATATTTGATTCCATCGAGGCGGCTAAAGTGGTCGTGGCCAATAAGAAGCTTTACGTGAATCGCGAAGAAGGATTCATTGGTTACGGTTTGCGCAAAGATGAATTCGTTTCAGACTGTTCCGATATTGACGATATCATCGTTTTCCGTAAGGATGGGAAGATGATGGTCACCAAGGTTGATTCTAAAAAATTCGTAGGTAAGGGAATCGAACACGTTGGCGTCTGGAAAAAGGGCGATAAGCGAACCATTTACAATATGGTTTACCACGATGGCCTTAAAGGAACAGCCATGATGAAGCGTTTTCCTGTGAATAGTATAACCCGAGACAAAGAGTACGATCTGACTGCGGGAAATAAAGGTTCTAAGCTGCTATATTTCACGGCAAATCCAAACGGTGAAGCGGAAATCATCCAAGTACTTCTCAGACAGAAAGCCAATCTCAAGAAGCCAAAGTTTGACTTTGATTTTGCCGATTTGGCCATAAAAGGTCGAGCAGCTAAAGGGAATATTCTCTCTAAACATCTCGTCAGAAAGGTTGAGCTGAAAGAAGTTGGAGCAAGTACTTTAGCACCCAGAAAGATTTGGTTTGATGACATCGTTCAGCGTTTAAACCCAGAGGGTAGGGGAACCTATCTTGGTGCATTCAAAGGCGACGACAAGATATTAGCCATCTATCAGAGAGGATATTATAGGATCACTGGGTATGACCTGAGTACTCGTTTTGATGAAGAGCTCATTCATATTGAAAAGTTTGATCCAGAAATAGTCGTTACTGCGGTTTACTGGGAAGGCGAAAAGAGCCAGTACAATGTCAAGCGATTCCATCCAGAGCTGTCTTCAAAGCCCGTCGCCTTTATCACTGAGCATAATGATTCCCGATTAGAATTTGCGACCACACATCCCAACCCGGTTGCAAAAATCCAATACGACAAGAGAAGCAGTGATCAGGAAGATGAGGATGTTGAATTAGCAGAGTTCATCTCCGTGAAAGGCCTTTCTGCCATGGGGAATAGACTTACTGCTCAAAAGGTGAGAACCATTGATCGTTTTGAACCCGATATCTCAGGGGATGAAACAGCAGAAGAGGCTACAGAGGATGTAAATCAAACAGTTGAGAATGATGGACCTCCTAGTGATGAGGATCCCCCAGATACTTTAAATGGAGATGGAGAACAGATTACTCTCTTCTAGCTTTTTTATTGGAGCAATGTTCCGAAACCAAAGCTTGGAAGCTGCTGTCTGATTGATCATCATAGCCTAGTTTAATTGCAGTATCGAAGCATTTACATGCTTTTTCTACCTCATTATTCTCTTCATTCAGTAAAATTTCTCCCTTGTAGACGTAGGCAAGTGGATTCAAATTGTCGCTGCGGATGGATTGATTGATGTCGTCGAGTGCCCGATCTATTTGACCCAGTTTCAAGTAAGCAAGAGCTCTATTACTTCGGGCCAATGGTTCGGTGGGGTCATATGCAAGAGCCATATTACAATACTCAAGCGACTGTCTGTAAAAATTGAGATGATTATAGGTATAAGCAAGATTAATGAGGATTTCTAAATCTCTTTGATCGTTTTCCATAGCTTTCAATAGAAGGCTTTCTGCTTGTTCGAATTCACCCATTTTCATTGCGATCCTGGCAGCCTTTTTGAAACCGCGATTATTTGTTGTATCAAGCTGAAGACTCTCGGAAAAATATTCAAACGCCTCTTCGTTGTCATCTTTATTGTAAAGGACTTCACCCAGAAGGGAGCCAGCTCGCGCTTGCTCATACTGAGTCTGCGCCAATATGTATGCAATGTGCGCGACCATGAGGGCTGAGTCTAACTCATTTTTGTATAAATGACAAAGGCTTTTTCCGATCCAAGGTTCTACGCTCATTCGATCAATTTGCATTGCTCGTTCAAAATCTCTTTTGGCCTTCTTATTCTTTTCTAAGCCCAAATAGAGGTGGCCTCGTTCCACGTAGTACTCGGCATTTTCTGGTGCAAGCTCAATACCCTTTGTCATCATTTTTACAGCCCAGTTATAATCGAGTTGAGACTTTGACAACTTGGCCATTTGATGGTACTCAAAGTGAGTTTGTGACCAAGATAATTGAGCGATTAAGGTGAAGGAAGCGAAAAGAAAAAATCGGGGATAACTCATTATCGAGAATTCTATGATTCTATATTTACATTGTATAGTCTATTCGGTCTTATGAAAATCCACTCAACCTATCAAGGTGCTTCAGGCAGAGAGTCCACGTTCGATTTGACCCTTTCCCCTTTACGAAAAAATGGGGATTTGGTTATCTTTTGCCATGGTTATAAGGGTTTTAAGGATTGGGGTGTTTGGAATTTGGTGGCAGAAAAATTTGCCAATCAGGGGCTGGATTTTCTCAAATTCAATTTCTCACACAATGGCGGAACTGTAGAAAACCCCATTGATTTTCCAGATGAGCAAGCCTTCGCTGAAAATTCTTATTCAAAAGAACTTGAGGATATCGGTCATATTTGGGAATTGTTGAAAAATGGAATAGCCATAGATGGTGAATGCAGAAAGTATAGGTCAGTTCATTTAATTGGTCATAGTCGGGGAGGAGGAGTAGCAGTTTTGGCGGTAGTCAAATATGGATCATTTAAAACCTTAACCACTTGGTCTGCCGTGGCTGACTTCGGGGAGCGGTTTAACTTTGATATGGAAAAGTGGAAAGAAACTGGAATTACTCATATTAAGAATGCCCGCACCGGTCAGATGCTACCACACAATTATTCGTATTACCAAGATTATCTGGCCAACCAACATGCACTTGATATTCTCACCGCTGCTAAAAAGGTCTCTATTCCTTGGCTAATTGCTCACGGAGATAGAGATGAAGCCGTAAGTTTCGACAATGCCGAGCGTTTGAATTCGGCAATGGATTCATCAAAATTGCTTCCCGTTCTTCACACGGGACATACCTTTGGAGCGAGCCATCCGTGGCGAAAAAAAGAGCTGCCCCAAGCCTTAAATGGGTTATGCGAGAAGACAATTGAATTCATAAAAGCTTATTAGTCGATTGTCCACCGTGCAGTTGGGGGCATGTGTAGACTTCCTATCGCCCCACTTTTGATCTCATAATATCCCGTAATGGCAATCATCGCTCCATTATCAGTGCAAAACTCAAAAGGAGGCACGTAAGTACTCCAACCAAATTGGTCGGCTCGATCTTGCAATGCCTTCCGAAGTCCTTTATTGGCAGAAACTCCGCCGGCTAGAGCCACGTGTTTTATTCCCTGTTCTTTCACAACCGCCTCGAGTTGCTCCATCAAAATTTCCACAATGGTATGGCGAATGGAAGCAGAAAGGTCTTCCAAATTCTTTTTTACAAAATCAGGATCCTTCCGTCTATTCCTTTCTAAGTAATTTAGGATATTGGTTTTGAGCCCACTGAAGCTGAAGTTGTAGCCATCTACTTTTGGTTTGGTAAAACTGTGCGAACCAGGATTTCCCACTTCTGCCAGTCGATCTACTTCAGGCCCTCCAGGATAGGGGAGTCCCATCATTTTAGCGGCTTTATCAAATGCTTCTCCGGCAGCGTCATCTATGGTTTCGCCAAGAATTTTGAACTCTTGTGGGCTACTTACTTTCAGCAGCTGTGTATGTCCCCCACTTACGGTAAGGCAGATGAAAGGAAATGGTGGATTTGGGTTGCCGTCATTGATGAAGTGAGCCAGCACATGGGCTTTCATATGATGAACGGGCACAGCTGGGATTTCTAAGCTCTGTGCCATACTTTTTGCAAAAGAACTTCCAACCAATAATGACCCAAGCAAACCAGGCCCTCTGGTGTAGGCGATGGCATCAAGATCCTCTGGATTCATTTTCGCTCTTTTCAGTGCAGCATCTACTACCGGAATAATACTCTTCTGGTGCGCACGTGAGGCCAATTCGGGAACTACTCCGCCATAGCCTTTATGGACGGACTGAGTCGCTGTGATGTTTGATAAGATGGTATCCTCCTTAATTACTGCTGCGGCAGTATCGTCGCATGAAGATTCAATTCCCAATACAATTAAAGGCCGTGGCACGTTCAATGGATGACAGGTTGTGTTATTTTCGCGAAATTACAATTCTGCCTTAACGAAAAGAAAAATCAGAAAGATTAAGAAAATAGCGGTTGGATTAGGCCTCATTTTGATTCTATTTGGCCTATTCTTATTCCTTTTACTAAAGTCCTCTTTTGTGCAGACTAGGCTGGCCCGAGTTGCTGCAAATTATCTTTCGTCACAACTCCATACAGAAGTCATTGTAAATAAGCTAGATTTCCGTCCATTCAAGGGTTTTACGCTTGACGGTTTTCTAATCTTTGATCAGAGAAAAGACACACTTATTTCTGCCGATTTTTTAGATGTTGATATCGACCAATTCGATCTCCCAAATCGAATCTTACGCTTTGATAAGGTTACGCTTACCAAGGCTCAATTAAATCTTTTCAAGCTTGATTCCAGTGGAACAACTAACCTCGATTTTCTAATAGATTACTTTAGCTCTGAAAAGAAGAATGAGCAAAGAGATATTTACACCTTCGACGCTAAGAGCCTGAATATTCGTAATTCGAAGTTTTCCTACGAAAGTCTTTTTAGTGAGAACAAACAGTCGGGAATTGATTTCAGTAGCATCGTAGTATCGCAGATAGACGCTCAGTTCTCTAATTTAAAACTAGGGCCCGATTCAACTTCTTTGAGCATTGATCATCTTTCTTTTTATGAGAAATCTGGCTTCGGGTTGATTGGTCTGCGTTCTGATTTTAAAATCGATAGTGCAGGAGTCCATGCAACCGATCTATCCATGGAAACGAATGCCAGTTTTATAGAAGGAAAAGTCAGTTTACTCTCTGAAAATTTTGACCAGTATTCCGATTTCTTGAATCAGGTGTACTGGAATGCAGAGTTCTTTAATTCCAGAATAAATTTTGGAGACATTGGATATTTTGTAGAGGATCTCTACCAAATAAATTCTGAAATATTGTTTGACGGAAGAGTTCGAGGACCCATTTCGAATCTGAGTGGCCGACAAGTTTCTATAAAAGGAGGAGATCGAACACTACTCAAAGGAAATATAGATTTTAATGGTCTTCCAGATTTTGAGAATACTTTTATCGATCTGCGGATTTCGGAGTTCAGCACTGATTTGGAAGATATACTGAGCATTAGCGAATCCATTCCTTCTCAGGGCAGGCTCACTGAATCCATCCCTCAAGAGTTTAGACGAGCGGGAGACTTGTTTTATGCGGGTTCATTTACTGGATTTCCAGAGGATTTTGTGACGTATGGTGTTTTAAATACAGACGCTGGTTCATTTTCTCTTGATCTCAATTTTGAAAGAGATTCAATTAATGATGGTGTTAATTATCTCGGTTCTTTCGAGGCCATTGATGTCAATGCAGGAAGACTTTTGGATATCGATACACTCGGAGTTTTATCGGGTTCTTTCAGTGTAGACGCTTTTTCAAGAGAAACTTTTGAATCTGCTCAGGTAAAAGGGAAGCTGAGCGAATTAAACTATTTAGGTTACCGGTATGAAAATATCGATCTAGATGGGAACTTTGCCAGGAAGAGATTTTCTGGTTCGCTCGAATCCGATGATCCGAACTTGAATTTAATCTTTAATGGTGTTATCGATTTTTCGAGTTCAACTCCATTCTATGATTTCGACGCAGAAATTGCCAATATAGACCTTACCGCACTCCATTTGGTTCAGCTTGAAAAAGACTTGAGCTTTTCTACTCGTATTTCTCTCGATGGTCGTGGGAAGGACCTTAATAACGCAGCTGGGAAAATGGTTGCAGAACAAACGCTTCTATGCTACGGTGATAGCACCATTGCGGTGGAGAAATTAAACTGCAGTATCTATGGTGATTCGCTTAATAGAAAACTAAGTTTCGATAGTGATATTGTCGACATATCCATAACTGGATTATTTGATCCTGCTGGTCTGCAATACGCATTTACGAATATGCTTGCTGAAATAATGCCTTCGCTCGCAAGTCCTGCAAACTACGGCTATAGGGAAGTTTTTGAATTTAGTGTTAATTACCAGTCTCATAATTCGATCAGCTCATTTCTAGTACCCGGTCTTTTGATTTCCAAAGGAACATCTCTTTACGGTAGTTTTAACTCAGATGCTCGAAAATTGGAAGTGTCTTTTCTAACCCCCGGAATTGAGTACAGAGAGTTCTCTGCGAAGGGTCTTTCGGCTGATATGGTTAAGACTGGTGAGATTTTTAAGGGGAGGATTTACGCTAATAGTTTTTGGATTGATAGCTTAAACTTTGATCAACCAGATGTAGACATTGAAGCGTACAATAATTACATAGAATTGAAATCGGGATGGTTTGGAACTACCGGAAACACCTCGGCACAACTTGAATTACACACCGATTTTATCGACAAAAATCATTTTATTGTTGAGCTTGAACCAGGGTACTTTAATGTGCACGATCTGAAATGGGAGATAGACGAAAAAGCAACGTTTGAAAAAGATAGTACCACCATGAACTTTAGCGGTTTCAGAGTTCACTCTGACGCTCAAACACTGCGTCTCGATGGCTCAATAGGAAAGACAAGTGAGGATACGCTGTTTTTTGAAATTAGAGACTTCGACCTTGCTTCTTTAAATCAGATGGGACTTGGGCCCAAGAAAAAAATCAGTGGGTCTGTCAATTTAGGTGGTAGCTTGACAGATTTTTACGGATCCAAATTTACAGAGGCAAGCGGTGGTATTGAAGATTTTATTCTTGGAGAACAAAAAGTTGGTGATCTAAACATTTCGAGTATTTACGAAGATCAATCAAAGAATTTACTTCTGGACGCAGTGCTCGTAAGTGGTGATTTAGAATTATTGTCCTTCAAAGGCGTATACAACAGCAAGCGAGACGACCAACTCACAGGAGAACTGATACTCGATCAATTTGACCTTGATATCATCAACGAAATTGATATTCCTCAAGTCTCAGACTTCTCGGGAATAGCAAATGGTCGAATAGACGTAAAAGGACTTATCACAAAGCCGCAGCTGAGTGGTTTTATAGATTTTAATCAAGCCAATTTTAAAATTGATTACTTAAATACAGATTTCACCTTTAATGATCGTGTTCGTGTAGAACCAGATTTCTTTGGAATAGACTACAAGCCACTTTACGACTCACGAGGAACTAAAGGTTATATCGTAGCTTCTGCATTTCATGAGGATTATGGGAATTGGACGTACGATATCAGTGCAGACGTTCAGAATTTTTTTGGCCTTAACACCACCAGAAATGACAATAGCCTTTATTACGGGAAGGCCTATGCCTCAGGAACGGTTCAGCTAGGAGGGTATGACTCGAAATTGGAAGTAAGTATTGATGCTTCTACTGAAGATGGTACCGAAATAAGTTTGCCGCTCGATGAAAATGATGAAGTAGCACTGGAAAACTTTGTTCATTTCATAAATCAGGAGGAAAATACTGATGAAAACCGCGAGATAGACCTTTCGGGAATTTCAATAAAACTCAATTTGGATGCAACTCCTGGAGCTTTGGTGAGAATCATTTTTGATGAAAAGGCAGGGGATATTTTGCAGGGAAGCGGTGTTGGAAAAATTACGCTTGAAACCACAGAAGGAGGCGATTTTAATATGTTTGGTCGCTATGAAATCTATAGTGGTGACTACAATTTCACTTTAAAGAATCTTATCAGTAAACGATTTACTCTTCTTCCCGGCGGAACTATAAGCTGGTACGGTGACCCCTACAATGCCGATTTGGATTTGTCTGCACTTTATGGTGTTAGGGCTCCACTATATCCCATTATGATTGAAAATAGAGAGCTTTATCGATCTCGAGAACTAGTTAATGTGGTTATGGCGTTGGGAGGAAAACTTGTTGCACCAACCATTGGGTTTCAAATAGAGCTCCCGCAAGCCACAGAAAACGAACGCACCCAGCTAGCCAGCGCCGTGAGCACGGTCAATCAGCTAAATCAACAAGTTTTTTCTCTACTTATTTTAAACAAGTTTTTTGCCATCGCTGCGCCAGATCAAGCCGGAACGGGAGTGGTCAATGGCCTTGGCGCAGTTGCCAATACCAGTACTTCGGAGTTTATCAGCAACCAATTGAGTGGGTGGCTCAGTGAGATCAGTAATGAGTTTGACATCGGATTTAATTATCGTCCAGGAGATGAAATTACTAACGAAGAGATAGCGGTGGCTTTGAGTACTCAATTATTTAACGAAAGACTCCTCGTGAGTGGAAGTTTTGGGGTGACCAATACAAATGAGGCCCAAGTAACTGAAGGACAAAGCGGTATTCTGGGAGATTTTTTATTGGAGTACATGCTAACCAAAGACGGAAAAATAAGACTCAAAGTGTTTAATGAGACAAATCCCTATGAGGTTTTCTCAACCTCTACTTCCATGTACACTCAAGGTGTTGGATTGATTTACCAAGAGGACTTTAACACGATCGGTGAGTTTTTCGATAAAGTAGGCGAGCTTTTTAAGGATGACGTGGTGGAAGAAGAACCATAATTCCTACCAAAAAAATCAGGACAGCACCTCACGTTAGCTGCATTTGAGTTCCTAAATCTGCGGTACTGCTTGAGGTAATGGTAGAGGAGGTGGCATCCACCAAATTAGACTTAATGATGTCTAGCTTAGGAGTTCCCCCAGACTCATCGATTTCCGTGAAGTATAAGTTGTATCCGGTGGCGGTGAAGGCTAGGCTGTATATTCTTCCATTATTTGGAGCGCTAAGTTGGAAGTTGGTCATACTGCACAAAAATCATTCAGTGGTTTTATGGAGGAGATACCCTATAGTTGGATTTCTTGATATTTACCTTGTTCGTATTATTCCTAAAACAAGATTTTGATTGTACCAGCACTTAGGGCAATACGTAGTCTTCTAGATTACCCAAAGAGCTTAAATCATCTCCGTTGAGGGCGATCAATCTAAAACTTACAGATTTATCATTCTGAATATCAACGATTACCATATTATCTCGATGTTCAGTACCCATTCCACTGGCTATAAGCGTTATGTTATCGTAATTGTGGTACATAAATTCACTCCCGTTGGATATAGCACCAACATCTCCCGCGAACATATATACCTCGTTAGGCAATGAGCTAAATAATGGTTCTACCTCACTCCAAAAGTTAACTGTATCCGCTCTACCAAAAAGGGAGTTTGGCATTACATTGCCATATATATTGTCTTCTTCCCACCATATCAACTGATGAAAGAATACAAAAATGTTATCGATTTCTTCAAGGTTATCATTAAGCACAGTTTTGAGAAACTCCAGTTGATCACCAGAGATATTCCATTTGTCCAAATTCGGATCAAGTACAACCATTAAATCTGAATTATGGATAAAACTGTAGTAGGTTGGGCCGTATCTCGACTCGTAGAGTGGTCTATTTGAAACGTCATGATTTCCCACTGCGAAATATACCGTGTCATCAAGAAGTTCTAGGTCTGAATCAATTTCATTCCAGTCCTGTTCTGTTGAATTCTTAACAATGTCCCCAGTAAAAACTCCAAATTCGATATACTTATCGTTGTTGATCAGCTCAAACTTTTCTTTAAACGGAGGGTGAACACCAGCATTATCTACTCCAGGTTTCCCGTATGTATGTCCTGCTACAAAAAATGAATATTTGGGTGGGTTTGAAACTGTAGCTGATTCTTTACATCCAAAAACTAGGATGGTTGGCACTGCAAGGATAAAAGCTTTGCGCAGCGGTCTGAAGCATTTGTCAATCATTGTTGTAAAATGGGTTATGTGAGTCATCTTAAAATATGGGATCTACTTCCTAAAGCCAATCGATCGACATGGGACAAATTTAGTGCAATTCTTTAGGCATTCTTGACTTTCCTGTATCCTTCTATTTTTTGTTTCCAAACCTACCTGTTTACTTTATAAAAATTTGAATAAAACGATGAAATTAGAGATGAATGAGTTATTCCGAGCTGCACTGTTCGAGGGGTGACGGAATATAATAGCTTATGTTGTCTTCACACCCTAAATCATATCCTAAGAATCATCAAGGTGGATAGCCATTTATAAATGCATCATCATCAACGTGCCTTGGTCTTTACTTGTAGAATACTCGACGAGTGACGCTTATAAAATCAATTAATCCCGATGAATCTTCTAGAAATTAGAAAGTAGTAGACAAAAGGTGGAATTCTACTCTTCGTCACCAAAGTTCAGTATATGGCCCATTTTATCCCTTTTGGTTCTAAGGTATCTTTCATTGTGCTTGTTTGGCTTTATTTCTAAACCTGAGATTTCAGTGATCTCTAGGCCATAGCCTACTAAGCCGGTGCGCTTCTTGGGATTGTTTGTCATCAGTTTCATCTTACTAATACCCAAATCACGTATAATTTGAGCTCCAACTCCATAATCTCTTTCATCCATCTTAAAGCCAAGCTTCAAATTGGCTTCTACAGTATCTAATCCTTGTTCCTGCAATTTGTAGGCTTTTAGCTTATTCAGAAGCCCTATCCCTCGACCTTCTTGGTTCATGTACACGATCACGCCTTTTCCTGCTTCCTCAACCTTCTCCATCGCAGCGGCAAGTTGTGGCCCACAATCGCAACGACACGATCCGAAAATGTCTCCCGTCATGCAACTACTATGGACCCGAACCAAAATAGGCTCATCTTTGGCCCATTCTCCTTTCACTAGGGCCATATGTTGCTCACCCGTGGTGTTTTGCGTGTATAGATGGAGTTGGAAATCGCCCCATTCGGTGGGCATTTCCACTACAATGTTTTTAGTAATTAGCGACTCATGTTTTAAGCGGTAAGTGATTAAGTCTTGAATGGTCACTAACTTAAGGTCAAACCGATCGGCAATTTTCCTTAGTTCTGGAAGCCTGGCCATGGAACCATCTTCATTCATGATTTCAACGATGACTCCAGCGGGCTTAAATCCAGCTAATCGAGCCAAGTCTATCGCTGCTTCAGTATGGCCAGCTCTTCGAAGCACTCCGCCCTTTCGCGCTTTCAGGGGAAATATATGTCCTGGCTTACCAAGATCTTTTGGGTCGGTTTCTGGATTAACTAGTGCTTTAACAGTCTTCGCGCGATCAGAAGCAGATATCCCAGTACTACATCCGTGTCCAAGCAGATCTACAGATACTGTAAAAGGGGTTTCATGAAGAGCGTTATTGCTTTGCACCATTAACTCTAGACCAAGTTCCTCACAGCGGCTCTCAATAAGGGGAGTACATATCAATCCACGGCCGTGTGTTGCCATAAAGTTGATCATTTCGGGAGTTACGCATTCAGCTGCGGCCAAAAAGTCGCCTTCATTCTCTCTATCCTCATCATCAACAACTATGACCACTTTTCCCATAGCTATATCAGCTATGGCCTCATCAATCTTGTCTAATCTAATTTTGTTTTCAGTCATGTGGCAATTTCGGTGAATTAACAACCATCTCCTCACTTTGTGCTAACATGATGCCTAAAAGCTCATTTGAAGAAGATCTCCAGGAAAACTCAGATTGAACATAAGATCTACCTGCTTTTCCTATAGTTTGGCAAAGATCGGGATTTCTGAGTAGAAGTGCTACCAAGCTGGCATACTCTTCGGGAGTTTCTCCCACCATTATATTCCTTCTGTGAGTGCCCATGAGCGCCCGATTTGCCAAGACGGAGGTGACACAAGGTATCTCCATTGCCATTGCCTCCAGTAATTTATTCTGGAGTCCAGTACCAATGAGCATAGGGGCGAAAAATACTCTACCCCTTCCATAGGCTTCACGAATATCGGGAAGCCCTGCTTTTACAGTCACACCATCCGATTGATGAAGAGCAAGAACCCTTTTGTTCGGTTCCGCCCCTGCAATAAGCAGAGTAATTTCTGGGAAGGACTTCCGCAAAATGGGGATAACCCGTTGCACAATGTACTCGGCGGTTTCCACATTGGGCGGATAAGACATATTCCCTACAAAAACCAGATCAAACTCAGATTGATGGTTAATAGAAGGATGAAAGAATTCTGTATCTATTCCATTTGTGACAATATGAATATCCTGCCTTTCTGGATGATAAATGTACCTTCTGTCTTCGTCGGAGATAATCACTTTATTTTCGAAATATTCAAAAATGATATTTTCATAAGCGACCAGTCTCTTTCTTTCTAGGTTGAATATTTCTCGAAAAGGGAAATTAGCCCTTTCAGCGCGTCTTTCCATTCCCTTTGAAAAAGCGTCTTGGTAGTCAATAGTTTTATTGTAATTGTGTTCATTTTTCGCATATTCAGCTGTGCGAAGAAGTTGGCAAAAAATGTGCTCAGGGTCTGTTTCTTGGATGATTTTCAGAATTTTCTTGTGAATTGATCTCTGATAGAAATAATGTACTTGAAAGGGCTTTCGCGAAAATAGAGCAAGTGCCAAATTGAAGTAAATTTTCCACTTAGTTAATTGAAATACGTGCAACTGCGTGCAGATTTTCTCTACCTCCGAAATCTCTTGATGCGTATGATTTTGAGTTGTGAGACAGCAAAGAGTTACCTCATTTGTCATACTCAGTTCTCTGAGCTGGTGGTAAGCTCGAAGTTTATCACCCTTTTCAAGAGGATAGGGAAGTCTGCTAAGAATTACGAGCAATTTCATTTGACGACTAAGGTAAATCCTTTAAGGTATCAGTTAAGCAACAGGCCGATGGCTTTTCTTTTTGAAAAATGACTTTAGTCGATCCATTAATTTGGAATACGTGTCTCGATCAAATAAAGAAGCATCCTTTGCTGCTTTATAGGTCAAGAACAGTGAAATTGGAAAAAGAATACCCGAACTCAACCACATGCCTTCAACCGGTGAAAGGACTCCAGTTTCCACCATTTTCTCCCCTGCTATTCCAGAGATATGCCAAACAAGAAAGAAGATAACCGAGAAAATTACGGGTAGCCCTAAACCTCCCTTTTTTATAATTGCGCCGAGGGGAGCGCCAATGAAGAATAAAAGCAAGCATGCGATCGATAAAGTAAGCTTCCTATGCCACTCAATTTTATGTTTGTTAATGTACTCTATCCTCCCTTTCATTTCTTCTTTGGTGCGACTCATGTAGTTTTTCGCGTTACGAGTCATATTGATAGCGACATTTACTACGCGTCTCTGCTCTAATGTGGTTAGGGAGTCAAAAGACGCTGTTCCAGCCACCTCGATACCGGGCATAAGCTCCATGGTATCGTTAAGGGAAACTAGTCTATTCATGTAATTCAAGAAATCATTCTTACGCTTGAGTTTTTGGGTTTCTAGAGAATCAACTGTGATCTGCAATTGGCCCATTGAAAGCATCTTCATGTGGTTTTTCCACAGATCTTCATCAGTTCTTTGCAGGTCAAAAGCTGATAAGTCAAGTAAGATTAAATCCCTCTCAAATTCGCTAGTGATGTGCGGAACATTCTTTTGTTGACGCCGATTTCCGGCCTCATCATAACTTACGCCGTCAATTAGCTCGAGAGTCAGGTATCGGCCATTTTCAGATTTAATCATTTTACCCTCTTTGGCTCGAATGACGTGCCTATTCCCCGGCTGATCTTCTGTGTGTCGGTAGATGATTAAATCTTTTAGAATATCGGTTTCTTCCTCCTTTTTGTCAACCCGGATAGAGTACCCATCCAGTCCGTTGTAAAAGATATTTTCATTGAGGTCTAAAGTGGGTTTTTTCTTTCTTACGTCCCATAGAAGGGATTTGAACTTAAGGGTGGCATACGGCGAAACGGTATTCGAAAAATAGAAAGCACCCAACGATAGCATCCCTGAGAAGATGATCAGCGGCATCATAATTTTAATGAGGGATAAACCGCTTGATTTCATCGCAACTAGCTCATAATGCTCAGCTAGCCCGCCAAATGTCATTATACTGCTCAAAAGAACCGCTAGAGGAAGCGCAAGTGTCACCAGATTTGCTGACGCATAAATTAGTAGTTCCGCAATGGTGTACCACTCTAATCCCTTTCCTACGAAGTCATCAATATATGTCCACACAAATTGCATGAGCAGGATGAACATCACAATAAAAAAGGTCATGACAAATGGACCTGCATAAGACTTAACAACAAGAATGTGGAGCTTCTTCATTTGACGCGGCAAATTTGACAAAAACCGTGCCTACAGACAAGCTAGGCGCCAAGTACTCTGCGTAAATCTTCTACTTGACTTTCCCAAAGGTCGGCAACATCATCTTCATCGTCCCCATCTTCTGGAAAATCGGTAATGAGTAAAGCTACTTCCCGCGTAATGGCATCAATCTTGATCCTCAACTCGAAAAACACGCTTTCCCCTTCATCTTTCTCCCATTGGTACTTTACATACTGATCTTTAACTTTAGAAAGAACCTTGGCTTTTTCCTGAGAGCCTTCCCAAAAGAATGTCATGGTGTTGTTGCGAATATTAACATCGTCGGCAAACCACTCGGATAATCCACTTGGGGTGGAAATCATATTGTACAAAATTTTTGGCGACGTCTTCAGAATATACTCTAATTCAACTTTTTGGCGATCAGACATGAATCAATGTGTGACAGGGTTTCAGAACCGCCAATATATGAATTATAATATCTTCTTTGCTTCAAATCTCTTGACCGATATTTTTTTGAATGAAATCCTGTAGACCTTTGTTGCATTTCATCAAAATCCTATATTTGCGCCCGCATTTTTACATGGCGAGATAGCTCAGTTGGTTAGAGCGCACGACTCATAATCGTGAGGTCCCGAGTTCAAATCTCGGTCTCGCTACCAGAAAAGAGAGGTTCACACCTCTCTTTTTTTATTCCCATATTTGAAGTATCGCTTTTGAAGTGAAGTTTGCTATCGTAGATATAGAGACTACCGGTCTGTTCCATCAAGGACACGGCATTACCGAGGTTGCGGTAGTCGGGTTGGAGGATGGCAAAATCGAGATGCTCTTTCAGCAGCTCTTCAATCCAGGAAGGGACATCCCAATTTCCGTCGAAGCAATTACTGGAATCTCCCGAGAGCTCATTGCAGATAAGGGACACATTTCCGATGCATTAGACGAATTGACTGCTGTCTTGGAAGACCGAATATTTGTAGCTCATAATGCGAATTTTGACTATCAGTTTCTAAAGGCTGTTTTCGAAAAAGAGAAATACCCATTTAAGCGCAAAAGACTTTGCACACTGCGCTATGCGCGAAAAATGTATCCAGAGCTGAAATCTCACCGGCTTGATGTGCTATGCGATTTTCTAGGAATACAGAATGTCGCCAAACACAGGGCTTTTGGGGATGCAATGGCCACCGCACGTCTGCTTTTGCATCTCATGAGCAAGGATGAGGAATTTCTCACTCTGAAGAAACTTTTGGGAAGATCAGAGCATCACATTGTTCTCCCGTCGAATTTGGATGAGCGCGATGTGATTGATTTACCGGAAAGACCTGGAGTCTATTACATGTTTGGACTTGAAACGAAACCGCTCTATATTGGTAAAGCAAAATCCCTAAAGAAGAGAGTGTTGAGCCATTTTACCGCTTCTGGATCTTCTAGACGAAAGCAGCTTTTTCAGAGGTTGGTACACCGCGTCGAGTTCAAAGAAACAAGTAGCGAGTACCATGCACTGCTTCTTGAAGATGCGGAGATCAAGAAGTATTGGCCTAAGCTCAATCGAGCTCAAAAAGAGAAGAATCAAGCCATAGCTGTAGTGCCGTACGAAGATCGCACTGGTGCAAAAAGACTTGCTATGGTTCGTCAACCTCAAGCTGAGGTTGACGTGTTGAGTTGGTTCAATTCGCTTCACTCAGCTAAAAACTGGCTTTGTCGTTGCTGCTTAGAGTACGGTATTGACCCAGCAAGGGCAGGATTACCCGCATTTGAAGAAATTCCAAATTACGATAGACAAGAAGAGGCTGAGGCTCTAGAGTCCTTTATTCAAAAGTGTTTTAGCGAAAAGAAAAAGTCATACGTCCTGCTGGAGCAGACCAGCAGAAGATTTGCGCTAGTCACAGAAGGCCGGTATAGAGGTTTTGGTGAGATGAAGGAGAAGGATTTGACAGAGCTTGAAGAATTTGAGAAAGCAATGCGCCCAGCTCGAGATAGTCCTGTTGCTCGGGCAGTAGTTCGCACTATGCTTGCCGACGAAAAAATTAAAAAAATAGATCTCTAATGAAGCTTAAAATTCTCAGTTTATCATTCCTTATCGCACTTAGCGCCTGCTATCCAACGAGTGGTGCGGAAGAAGAGATTGCCAAAGTATTAATGAAACAACAATCCTCATGGAATCAAGGGGATATACCTGGTTTTATGAATCATTACTTCAATGATAAAAAACTTACTTTTGCCAGCGCAAGCGGACTTACTAGAGGGCATCAAAAGGTGCTAGAACGCTATCTGAAGAACTATGATTCTCCTGAAAAAATGGGAGAGCTGACTTTTAATATGTTGGACTTTCGTGAATTATCGGATGATTCTGCATTCGTGATTGGCGAATGGGCGCTAAAGCGCGAGGGTGACAATCCTTCAGGCTATTTCACGTTGGTTTGGAAGAAGATAAATGGTGAATGGAAAATCATTCATGACCATACAAGCTAAATGGAACTCTCTTTAAACACAATAATTGTCGGGATAAACGTGCTAGTTTCTCTGGCTGCATTCAATAATCGGGGATTACGGTCGAGATTGATGTATAATCCCTATCAGGTTAAGCACAGGAAACAGTATTACCGCGTAGTGACACATGCATTTATTCATGCTGATTTTATGCATCTCTTCTTTAATATGTATGTGTTGTGGAGCTTTGGAGGGCTTATTGAATCCATTTTCACTGAGAAAGAAGTTTTTGATTATCTCTTTCCTGAGCTAGAATTCTGGGGTAAATCAACGGGTTACCTCAATTTCGTGCTGCTTTATTTCGGTGGGGTGATATTTGCCACTCTCCCTTCCATGAGAAAACACGGAGATAATCCTGGATACAATTCTCTAGGTGCATCAGGTGCCGTTTCTTCTATCGTTCTAGCGGCTATTCTACTCATGCCAACAATGGATATTTACATTTTCTTCATTCCGATAGGTATTCCAGCGTTTATCGTTGGAGCAGCCTACCTGGCCTATGAGTACTACATGAGTCGCTATGCGCAGACGCGAATTGCGCACGATGCGCACTATGTGGGTGCCATCTTTGGATTAGTCTTTCTGCTAATTCTCAAGCCCTATTTCGGACTAAGATTTCTTGAATTGATAGGTTCCTTCGTTGGTCTAGCCTAACTTTGCCTTGTCTTTTAAAAAATGAATAGCATTCAGAAGAAATACATGATCAATGGTCTCCTCAGTGATGGAGCGGAGAGCGATTTCCTCAGTCGGAATCGCGCTTTTAAATTGGGTGATGGTTTTTTCGAAACGATTAGAATAGTAGACGGAAGAATTCCTTTCTGGGATGCACATTTCAAAAGAATCCAGTCTACTTGCGGGGCTTTACGCCTTGAGTTGACTCCAGTATTTGAATCGGAGTTTTTCAAAAAATCATTGCTCCAGCTCATTTACGACCGAGGTATAGATCAAGGAGGACGGCTAAGAATTACGGTGTTTCGAGAAGGCGGCGGCGCCTATACTCCCGAAACGAATAGGGCAGGCTACATTGCCGAGGTGATTCCTTACTTTCCCAATCACTTCACTATCCAAGATCGGGGTGCTGCCCTCGGAACTTTTACCGATATGACCATCATCCCAAATAGGCTCTCGGCATTTAAGATGATGGGAAACCACGTTTCCCTCCAAGCAGCAGTTTGGGCCAAAGGAGAAAATTATTCGGAAGCATTGTTGCTCAACAATAAAGGAAGACTTGCGGAGACGACCTCTGGGAATATTTTTACCGTCAAAGGAGGAAAAGTGAGAACACCAGCCCTTAAAGAGGGCGGAGTGGCCGGAGTAATGCGCATGAAGGTCATCAACCTTTGTCTCCAAGAAGGAATTCCCGTTTACGAATCAGACATGGACGAAACCGATATTCTTTCTGCCGAAGAAGTGTTTTTCACGAACGCCATCGTTGGAATTCAATGGGTAGGAAGCTTTAGGCACAAACGTTTCTATCACAAAGTGAGTGATCATCTTGTAGACGCTCTTTGCAAATTGGTTAAAGAAGAGGTAGTTGCTTAATTCAAGCTCGGATCAGAAGGAAAATTGGCCAATGCAGTAAACTGCCCGCCCATTTCTCGAAAAGCTTGAGACCATAGATCGTCCCTGGAAGTGTCCATCAAATTTAGATCTCCAACTTCGCTAACATACCAGCTCTCAAAAGATATCTCTTCCATGAGTTGTCCTTCGCCCCAACCGCTGTAACCCACGAAAAATCGAACAGAATTCTCGTCAATTGTTTTGCTCGCCAAGAGTGATCTTAAAATCTCGTAGTCACCACCAACAAAAATGCCATCGGCTATCTCAGCGCTTCCTGGTAACCTGTCGCCAAGTGTGTGAAGAAAGTATAATTGGTTATTCTCCACTGGCCCACCAATGCTCACTCGATTTGAAATTTCCGGAACTCCTTCTAAGACTTCTGTCAAATCCATTTCTACAAACTTATTGAGGATGAATCCAAACGAGCCTTCGTCGTTGTGTTCGCATAGCAAAATTACACAACGACTGAAGTAATCGTCCCCCATAAAAGGATCCGAGATCAAGAGTTTTCCCTTTGCTGGTAGTTCTGTATTTTCAGGTTTAAAATCCAATCTATCTCAGTGTAAAGCTGCTCTCCAGGGAGTTGACTCACAAATCTTACCTTCTTCTCTATTGAGGTATTCAAGGCGTTCGTAAACTTCTTCTTCTGGCCAATAGTTCAAAGCAAACTTAACAAAAATGTGTCCGTGCTTTGCCTCAGATGTCCAAAGCCTTTTATAAAACTGCTTAATCTCTGCGTCTTGAGCTGCTTCAGCCACTAGACGGAATCTTTCGGCACCTCGACACTCTATAATTGAGGCGAGCAACATCCTGTCCATTAGCCTTTCCTGTACTGATGACCGGCATAGTTTTATCAGTCTGTCGATATAAGTATCCTTTGGCATTCGATCCGGAAGTCTCACTCCCCGCTTTTCCATCAATTGGTAAACAGCCTGAAAATGTTCGAGCTCCTCCAAGGCCGTGTCGATAAGTTCTGGAATAATCTCTACCTTATCAGGACATTTTGCTACGAAACTCATCGCCATAGATGAGGCCTTACGCTCGCAATCAGCGTGATCTTGCAAGAAACTGTCAAAGTCCTCTAAAACTTGATTGGCCCATTCTGGCGGAGTTGAATATTCTAAGTCGAGTGAAAGCTTCACGTATTTTGAATTTAGGCAAAAATAATATTTCACAAAGAGAGTTAGACCTTTGGGAGAGGGCTTCCGCTTTGTATTTTTACACCCCGAATAATTAGCTCATGAAGAAGGACATTCGATCATTTGTACAACAAGATCGTCGTGATTTTAAGAACAAAGACATTTCTAAAGAATCGATGGCTGAGAATCCATTTGATCAGTTTGAGGAATGGTTTGATGAAGCTCTCCAAGCGGAGATTCAGGAACCGTATGCGTTTACTTTGGCTACTGCTTCGGCGAAAGGTGTACCAAATGCGAGAGTCGTTTATATGAGAGATCTCTCAAAAGAAGGGTTCGCCTTTTTTACGAACTACAATAGCGACAAAGGCACAGACCTATCCGAGAACCCCAATTGTACTGCTAATTTCTTTTGGATGGAGCTGGATCGACAAGTAAAGTTTTCAGGAACAGCAGAGAAACTTACTCCAGAAGCCTCTGATGCCTACTTCAATTCGCGACCTAGAGGCAGTCAAATCGGTGCTTGGAGCAGCGATCAAAGCTCAGTGCTCAAAGATCGTCAGGAGCTTTTGAGCAAACTGGAAAAATTGAAGGGAGAATTTGAAGGAAAGGAAGTTCCTAGACCACAGCATTGGGGCGGTTACATCATACGACCAACTCGAATTGAATTTTGGCAGGGACGGGAAAACCGACTTCACGATCGTATTTTATATAGCCTTTCCGAAGCAGGAGAGTGGCAGAAAGATCGATTATCTCCGTGATTTGAAGCAATACCTCGATAAATACACATATCGCCGCAGGTTGATTGAGGCTTCACCTCCTAAAGAACTCGGAATTGTAGTTGTTATTCCTTGCTACAATGAGACCGAGCTCAACCAAACCCTGGTTTCACTTCAAAGCTGCTCCAGACCTCCTTGTCATGTGGAGGTTATTGTTGTGGTTAACCAAACCGATACGACCCCTTTACACATTATAAAAACCAACGAGAAAGCTTTTGATGAAGTCAAACGTTGGGAAGGCCGCACGACCGGAATGCGAGATCATGGTTTTAGTGTTTACGGTATCTTTGAAGAGGCCCTACCTAAAAAACATGCTGGGGTCGGTTTTGCCCGAAAAATTGGCATGGATGAAGCCGTAAGGCGATTCGATGATATTCAACGAGAAGATGGTATTATTGCTTGTTTCGATGCAGATAGCACTTGCAGCCCCAACTATCTAACAGAATTATATGACCATTTTAAAAGGTATCCACATACTCCTGGTTGCGCGATAAAATTTGAGCACCCGACTTTCGGAACCGAGTTTGAGCCTAAAACCTATTTGGCCATTACCTATTACGAACTTCATCTACGCTATTATAATCAGGCAATCAAGGCCACTGGTGTACCGTACGCTTTTCATACCGTAGGGTCTTCCATGGCCGTAAGGGCCTCTGCCTACCAGAAGCAAGGCGGAATGAACAGGAGGAAAGCTGGAGAGGATTTCTACTTTCTCCACAAGATCATCGAATTAGGGAATTTCACTGAACTCAATTCTACTGTAGTTTACCCTTCGCCTCGACCATCAGACAGGGTGCCCTTTGGAACGGGCAAGGCAGTCAACGCTTATTTAACCAACGGCCAATCTGGATATTACACCTACAACTTGCAAGCATTCAGGTACCTTTCTGATTTCTTCCAAAATATTCCAGAATTCTACATAACGAAGCCTGAATTAGTGACTCTCGGGGGACAGATACCTTACGTGATGATGGACTTCCTCAGTGCTTACTTTTTTGACGACCGGATTGTGGAGATTTACAGCAACAGTAAAGGACTAAGTAGTTTTGAAAAAAGATTTTACCGCTGGTTTAATGCATTTATGGTCTTGAAATTTGTACACTTCGTACGCGATAATGCACATCCCAATGTGCGGGTTGAACTAGCCGCGCTTGATCTATTGAGAAATATTGGCTACCCAGCTGTTGAGAAAATTGGCTCGGTAGGAGAGTTGCTTGAAATTTATCGTCAGCTAGATCGAGGTGAGTCACCAGTACCAGTAAAATTCTTAACCACAAAAAACCCCGAATGATCGGGGTGTAGTTTATTGATTGTTTCGGAAAGAGGTTATTTCTTCTCTTCTGCTTTTTCAGTTGTTTTCTTTGATGTCGTCTTTTTTGCAGCAGCTTTCTTAGCAGGGGCTTTTTTCGCCGATGTTTTCTTTGGAGCCGCTTTTTTGGTTGGTTTTTCGGCTGCTTTGGTTTCTTTTTTTGGTCTTATTTCTGAGGGTTGGAAACTACTTCCACTGCTCTTGGTTCTTTTCTTACCGTAAGAGCCCTTGAAGCGTTTTCCCTTTTTGGATTTTCGGTCTCCTTTTCCCATTGATTCGTTAAGTTTAGGTTAATAGTCCCAATATACGAATCTAATTGGCTCTTCTACTCCGGTAGTAGTGTTCAACTATTTTATCGCTCCGATTTATCGAGCTCATACACCAACTTAAGAGTACTTCTGTTTGTTGTTCTTCGGTAAGTAACAGATTTCTTTCATCTCGAATGAATTTACTTCGAAGTGAATGTAAACTTATGGCTGCTGCCACACTTATATTGAAACTCTCAGTAAAGCCGTACATCGGGATTCTAACCAGCTGGTCAGAATTTGATTTAACCACTTCCGAAATGCCCTGCATCTCGGTGCCAAAAACCAATGCAACGGGTTTATCCGTTTGAATATCGTCAATGGAGAGATCCGTATGTGGAGTGGTGGCAGCAATGAGATAGCCTTTGTCTTTGAGGAAATTCAAGCAGTGATCAGTGTTCTGTTCTTGATCGTTGTACCGACTAATGGATAGCCACTTTGAGCTGCCCTGTTCTATGTCGGGGTGCGGATTCCATTGGTTTCGGTTCTCAATAATGTGCACATCCTGAATTCCGAAACAATCGCAGGAACGGAGAACCGCTGCGGCATTATGAGATTGATAGATATCTTCTAGAACCACGGCAATACTCTTGGTTCGTTTTTCTACCGTTTCCAAAAACAGCTCTTTTCTGTTTTCGGAGATCATCGTGAAGAGGTATTCTAGAAGTTCTTGGTTCATTCAAGCAGAAACAAAAAAGTCTCTTCATTTGGAAGAGACTTTCTAAATAATGAAAGCGTGAATTACTTCACTTTGTCAGACAAGTCAGCTCCTGCCTTGAACTTAACTACCTTTTTAGCAGCGATGTTGATTTCTTTTCCAGTTTGCGGGTTACGACCTTTACGCGCAGCACGCTCACTTATAGAAAAAGAACCAAAACCCACCAAAGCAACGCGATCTCCTTTTTTAAGAGCTGCTGTAGTTGTGTTGATGAATCCGTCTAGTGCTTTTTTTGCATCTGCTTTAGAAAGTCCAGCATCTTCTGCCATGGCTTCTACCAATTCTGCTTTGTTCATTAGGATTGAAAATTTAGTGTTTAGAAATCATTGAACGAGAGCAAATTTACACGAATAACCAAGCGGGACAAGCCTTTGCGGCGATTGTGCGGGTGTTTGTTGATAAAATAGGAGCTTTGTTGAAAAGTACAACCTAAAAACCTTGGATTCATCCTGTTTTCGGGGATTTACGGTCCTTTTACTCGGTCTTTTCCCAGAAATTCTGGACTCTGAATACTCAAAACGCGAAGAGGTTCGTCTGAAATCACCTTCACCATATGCCAACTTTCAGAAGGAATAAAGGTGTAGGTCCCCGATGAAACGATACTGGTATCGCTGTTTAGCACGAACTCACCTTCGCCCGAAAGGACGTAAACATGCTCGCTGTGATAAGCGTGGTAATGAAGAGGTACATCATTTCTTACCTGAATCAAAAATGAAGAGGTGAGCGTGTCTCCAGCCAACCGCTTCACCACAATATTATCGTCCGAAGCGCTAGACCAATTAGAAATGTTGGTTTGTGCTGAGCATAAAAAGCTCAATAATGACAGAACGACCGCCGTAATGGTATTCTTCATGACAAGAATTTAAAGGAATCACTCAATTGATATCCATTCAAAAAGCTTTGAACAGTTCCTCTCTTTTTGCCAGGAACTTGAATTTCTAGTATTTCTAGGAAGAAGTCTTTCGTTTGGACATAGAGTTTACCCTTTGAGCTATCAATCTCTCCGGGGTTATCTCCTGATTCACGATCGGTAATCATCGTTTTGAAAATCTTTACGCGGTCAAAATCTCCTTCAGAGACTAACGAAAAAGCGGCGGGATAAGGACTTAATCCTCTGATATGATCGTGGATCACCTTTGCTGGTTGATTCCAGAATATCTGGCAGTCTTTTTTGAAGATCTTATGAGCCATTTTTAGCTCGGCACTTTCTAACTGATCTTTTGAAGCGACACTTCCCTTTTCAATATCTATCACTGTATCTACTAATAGACCCGCTCCGAGTTCCATCATCTTGTCATGGAGATCACCTGCAGTTTCGTTTTCGCCAATCTCACAAGTCACGCTATCGATGATCGCACCGGTGTCGATATTTTCGTTTATAAAAAAGGTGGTGAGTCCAGTTTTCGTCTCTCCGTTCATAATAGCCCTATTAATTGGCGCTGCCCCCCGGTAGTCGGGCAGTAGAGAGCCATGAAGGTTGATCGTTCCTTTTGGCGGCATGGACCACACCGCATGAGGAAGCATGCGAAAAGCAACGACGACGAAAAGATCAGCACCAAGAGCTTCTAGTTTACTATGAAATACGGTATCCTTTAAATTGATGGGCTGCAAAACCTTCAAACCGAGATCAAGCGCGGCTTCCTTCACTGCAGAGTGGCGAATTTTCTTCCCTCTACCGGATGGCTTATCTACTGCAGTAATCACTCCAACTACCTCATGATGTTCGATTAATTTTTTTAACGAAGGAACCGCAAAGTCTGGCGTTCCCATGAATACAATCTTCATCTCTTTCTTAGTCAATTCTTAAAAGTAATCCTTTAAGGTACTCTCCTTCCGGATGATAAATACTTACCGGATGATCAGGCGGTTGGTGTAGATGTTTTAATACTCTAACATCTCTGCCAGTCTCCATTGCGGCCGCAGCGATCGTGTGTTCAAAAAGATCAGGAGTGACCACCTGACTGCAGCTAAAGGTAAACAGCAGGCTTCCTGCCTTCGCCTTTTTCATCGTCATCGCATTGAGACGTTTATATGCTTGTACAGCTTTATGTCTGGCTGATCGATGTTTTGCGAAAGCGGGAGGATCTAAAACGATTATGTCGTATAAATCAACCTTTGCTTCGCTAAAGAAACGCAAGGCATCGGCCTGAATACTCTGATGTTTCTCTCCGGCAATAGAATTCATTTGTAGGTGCTCTTCTCCAAGCTTTAATGCCATCTCAGAACTGTCGAGACTGTGGACCGATTCCGCTCCAGCCTTGAGCGCATAAATTGAAAAACCTCCTGTGTAGCTGAACGCATTGAGGACTTTCTTGCCATGCGCAAGAGAACCCAAAAGTGCTCGATTCTCACGCTGATCAATGAAAAATCCCGTTTTCTGTCCCTTCGCCCAGTTGGCAAAAAAAGTGTGCCCATTCTCCAAGAATTCTGTGCCTTCAACTGGAAGAACAGATTGACCGCGATTCTTCTCCGCTGAAATATGAATGACATGGTCAAAATCAATTCCATCCAAACTCTTAAGCCCCTTTTCGATCAAGGAGAAGTCCTGCGACATTCCAGAACTATGCGTTTGTACTACCGCACAATTGGCGTAAACATCTATTACTAAACCCGGAAGTTGATCTCCTTCACCGTGAACGAGTCTAAAGGCATTGGTCTCTTCTGATGGAAGATCGATGAACCGCCTCGTTTCTAAAGCATTTTGAAGCTTCTTCTGGTAAAAATCCGCGTCAATTGCAGACTGATTAAAGCTCAATAACCTCACGGCAATGCTGCGTTGACCGAAGTGACCCGTCCCGAGGATGTTATTTTTTGAATCAGCTATACAGACCTTTTCGCCTTCAGATAGCCCACTCATATCTGAGTAAATACCTCCAGAGAAAACCCAAGGATGTTTTCGTCTTATACTTTTGAGACTCTTATCTTTCAGCTTAATAATGGGGTAGTCCATGGTTAGCAAAAGTAATTTCTTTGCTAAGACTTTAACGAAACAACGTTTGAAGAGCTCACAATGATCTCTTTATTATCTGCCATCCATCGAAGCGTAGAAGAAACTTCTGCCGATTTCACACCGGGTAGCCGATTCAAATACCCTAATGTTCTAGGCTCTTTGGCTATTTCCTCTTTTATGAGTTTGTAGCTTTCAAACTGCTTTCCTTCTGCGGGTTTAGTCTTTTTTCTGGCAAGGCAAACATCGCAACGACCGCAATCTTCCGCGGAATAATCATCGAAGTAAGCCACCAACTGGCGGCTTCGGCAGATCACGTCATTTTGAGTGTAGCGTAAAACAGCCATCATTTTATCTTCCAGTCTTTTCTTGTGTGCTTTGAGCAGTTCATCGTTCAGCTTCAAATCATCGACTTTGATTCGGTTTGAGGAAAAAGTGATAAATGGCAAGTCTGTATGAGCTTGAAATGTAATCACGCGTAATTCCGCGAGGTATTCCAATTGGCTCTTAACCTCCCCGTAGTTGGATTTTAGCCTTCTAGCAATGGCCATTTCGTCGACTTTTGTCGGATGATCGAAAAGGCCTTCGTATGATCGTAGCAAAACGCGAATCAGAGGTTCAAGCTTTGGATGACCGATTTCAAAACTGTAGAGCTCCTTGGTATTCATTAAAACATGAACACGAGAAGGGTTGAAGATAGCATCTGAAAGTGATAAGATTCCTTCTCTTTCAAGTGCTTTGAGGCAATGAACGGTGTTAGTTGGATTGAGGTTGAAGCGTTTGGCAAAGGCTTTTAAATCGAATACTTTATTGTCTTCGCTGGCTATGCCCGTTGCAAGTTGGTAATGGTTCACCAAGGCTCTGTAGACCTTCTTTATCTCAGCTTTTACGGGAATCTGTTGACGCACTCTATCTTCCAAGTTTTTTCTGTCTTCGTCATTGACGAGGCAAATGGCGTAGGCCTTTTTCCCATCCCGCCCAGCCCTTCCAGCCTCTTGAAAGTATGCTTCAAGCCCCGAAGGCAAGTCGACGTGTATGACAAACCTCACATCAGGCTTGTCGATTCCCATTCCGAAGGCGTTCGTCGCAACTACGACTTGAGCTTTATTGGCAATCCACATGGTTTGAGTTTCCTGGCGATCTTTGGTCGACATTCCTCCGTGATAGGGCAGCGCTCCAATGCCATTTGCGCGCAGCAAATGAGCCTGTCGTAAAGTCTCTCTTCTTGTGCTGACATAGATGATCCCACTACCTCGAAGATTCTTTATTGCGCTCACCATTCGATTTAGCTTATGCCCCTCTTCTTGAACGACGTATATCAAGTTTTCTCTAGTAAAGCTTTTTTTGTAGATACGTGTGCTATTCAGATCGAGCTTGTTGATAATATCGTCAATGACATCTTCAGTTGCTGTTGCTGTCAATGCCACGAAGGGAGTAGGTTTAGGTAATAGAGAACGAAGTTCAATGATTTCTCTATAGGCAGGTCTGAAGTCGTGCCCCCATTCCGAAATGCAATGAGCCTCATCTACTGCGACCATGGAAACCTTCATTCTTTTCAGTCTCTCTTTAAAAAGTTGAGATTTGATTCTTTCGGGGGAGACATACACGAACTTGAGAGCACCGTGAACTGCATTGTCAAGGGCGACGTCAATTTCTCTTTTTGATTTCGCGTTAGTAATAGCAAACGCGGTGATCCCACGTTTTCGAAGGTTCTGCACTTGATCATTCATCAAAGCGATGAGTGGCGAAATCACCAAACAAACTCCTTCCATGACCATAGCCGGAACCTGAAAACAAATCGATTTTCCGCCTCCGGTTGGAAGTAAAGCCAAGGTGTCATTACCTTCTAAGATAGATTCTATGATATCCTCTTGAAGTGGTCTAAAGCTTTTATGGCCCCAGTACTTTTTAAGAATTCCGAATATTTGATTCTCCATTCTGTTAATCAGACGACAAGTAGAACAAAATAACAAATATTGGCCTTTGCGTGAAAGTTGATATTCTCTACTGACTAACTTAGCAATATCCTTAAGTTCAATGGGAAAGCTCGATTTCACGCCAAAGTGTTCAGCGCACACTTAGTTGATAATGAATCCTTTTCACCTTTGAATGCACGCTGATAATAGCTATTTTTGCACTCCCAATTTGGAACCAGAAATGATAGAAACTCATAATATAAATATTCAAAAAACAACAAGTAGCAAACTACCTGAAATTGATTTCGCTAATCTTGCTTTTGGAAAGACCTTCGCCGACCACATGTTTGTGATGGACTTTGTTGATGGCAGATGGCAAGAGCCGATGATTATGCCTTTTCAGGATATGACTATGTCTCCTGCCTCTCTGGTTATTCACTATGGCCAAAGTATATTCGAAGGAATGAAGGCTTTCAAAAATACAGATGGTCGATTTGGATTATTTCGCCCTGATTTAAATATCAAAAGGATGAATAAATCGGCAGTAAGAATGTGCATGCCCGAAATCCCTGAAGATATTTTTATGGATGCTCTTTCGGAGTTAGTTAGCTTAGACCATCAGTGGATTCCAACAGGTGAGTTGGCTTCGCTGTACATTCGCCCAGTCCTATTCGCGATAGACGACTACATCGGTGTAAAAGCAAGCCAGAGCTATCGATTTATGATTTTACTGGCACCGGTAAATGCTTATTACACTAAACCAGTAAGAGTAAAAATCGAAAGAGAATTTACCAGAGCCGCTCAAGGGGGTACTGGTTACGCTAAGACTGCTGGAAACTACGCTGGATCACTTTATCCCGCTAAATTGGCGAACGACCAGGGCTACGATCAGCTTCTTTGGACCGACGCCAAAGAACACGCTTACATTGAAGAAAGTGGTACAATGAATATAATGTTTGTCATTGAAGGTAAACTCATTACTCCTTCCCTTGGTGAAACTATCCTCGATGGTGTGACGCGAAGAAGTGCCATCCAATTAGCCAAAGATTGGGGGATTGATGTAGAAGAAAGGCGCGTTTCGGTGATTGAACTACAAGAAGCGATGAATAACGACACTCTAGAAGAAGCGTTTGGATGCGGAACTGCCGCTACGATAGCCCACATTGAAGCCATTGCCGACGGAGAGTCGGTATATCAATTGCCAAATGTAGAAGACCGAAAGCTCTCTAATAAAATGATGAAGCATTTTATTGACCTTAAAAAATTCAGAGTAAATGATCCACATGGTTGGATGGTCGAGCTCTCATAAATTTACCATTTATTCGAATTAAAAATCGCCTCAGAAATTTTAGTGGGGCGTTTTTTATTGACCAAACTCTTTTTTGGGGTAGTCAAAAAACTCGAGACTACCTGTCCCAGCCGAAATTTCATTCCAGCGACCTGCCTGCGCAAAGCTGATCTTGATGATCCCGCACGTCGGAACATTTCCTACATATTCGTTGGTTAAATATTCTACAACGTCGGTAATACCTGGATTGTGAGCAAACAATATCGCCGAACTAAACCCTTCTGAGATTTCACCAATGCTCACTAAGAAGTCTTTGATGCTTGGCAAGTAGAGCCGTTCCACTTGAACTATCTCTTTTGAGGTATATCCGAAACCATTGGCCATAATTCGAGCTGTGCTGATTGCTCGATTGGCTGGGCTGCTAATAAAGACGTCTATTCGTTCTTTTCGCTTTAAAAGTCTCTCAGCCATGTTGGGAGCATCCCGCAGACCTCTTTTGTTAAGCGGGCGGTCAAAGTCGCTGAGTGTATGATCAGACCAATCTGATTTTGCATGACGATTAAAGTAGAGCGTTTTCATGTTGAAAGTTTAATTGACGTGAACTTTCTGCATGAGTGCGATACATTCTTTGGCTTCTCTCACATCGTGAACTCTCAAAATGCCTGCACCTCTTTCGAGTGCAAGCATATTAAGCGCGGTAGTTCCATTCAATGCTTCTTCTGGAGTGGTTTCCAGAGTCCGCCAAATCATTGATTTCCTAGAAATTCCAACAAGGAGAGGGCTCTCGAGCATTTTGAATTCACCCAGTCTTCGTAGCATCTCGAAGTTATGTTCTACTGTTTTGGCGAATCCAAAGCCAGGATCGATGATAATATCTGTTAAGCCTTTTCTGCGAAGACTGTCGATTTTCTCCGAAAGCTCAAATATCACTTCACTCACTACATCTTGGTAGACTGCCTTGTCATTCATGTTTTTAGGCGTACCTCGATTGTGCATAAGCACGTAGGGGACACCCAGCTCAGCCACGGTGTCAAACATTTCTTTATCTAGAATTCCGCTACCCACATCGTTGATGATTGACGCTCCAGCACAGACCGCTTTTCGAGCCACCGAAGCCCTGAAAGTATCGGCAGATATGATCGCGTGAGGATACATGTCCTTCACAACTTTGATCCCATCAATTAGTCGTTCAGTCTCTTGTTTTTCAGAAATATCATCTGCTCCAGGACGAGTCGAGTATGCGCCTAGATCAAGAATTTCAGCCCCTTCATCGAGCATTTGAGTTGCTTTTTGCAATATGGATTCATTGCCAGCTACTCTGCTTCCAGAATAAAAAGAGTCATCGGTTAGATTGAGAATTCCCATCGTTAACGGCTTGTTAAAAACTCGCAGTTCCCCACCGATATTCATAGTTTCACACATAGAAAAACAGGTATCTTTCGTGATCAAAATTAGTACTTAAATTCAGGAATTGAATGTCTGCAAAAACAGAAGCCCAATACGATAATGTTGCCAGAGAGTGTGAGGATATCTTTTTTAAGAAAATGCGTGACTACGGTACTGCTTGGCGCATCTTGAGAACAAGTTCTATTACCGATCAGATTTTCATTAAGGCCAATAGGATCCGAACCATTCAACAGCTTGAGCAAAAGAAAATTGATGAAGGGATTCGCCCAGAGTTTATTGGGATCATCAATTACAGCATCATGGCTCTTATTCAGCTTGAGCTCATTGATGATGAAATTCATTTAGACGAGAAAGAGGCGAAAGGCCTTTATGAAAAGTACCGCCAAGAAGCTTTTAGTCTCATGCAAAAGAAGAATCATGATTACGGTGAAGCTTGGAGAACCATGAGAGTCTCTTCACTCACAGATCTAATTTTGATGAAGCTTCTTCGCATAAAGCAAATTGAAGATAATCGTGGAAATACATTGATATCAGAAGGCATTGATGCCAATTACTACGATATCATTAACTATGCTGTATTTGCAATGATCCACTTAAATCTAACCGAAAATGGTAAATGATATGATTCGTCATGTTAAAAGTCAATGTGAATGTTATCGTGCGGAAGAATGTGCAATTTTGACTTTTTTCTAGACGAAGCTCAAAACAAATTTTGCAGACGACTGAAAGGAGCGAATAAATTTGATTAGGCGAATCGGAAATCAGCTATTATTTTCAGAAAGCGGCCGTAGATGCACCTGTGAAATACAAATGAATTTGGTGCTTTTCTCTTTTGGGAAAAGAACAGAAGTGAAAACTAGAATTAACTGAATATTCAAGTCAGTTCGAACAAAAAATAAAGTATAAATATGTCGACGAGTAATCGTGTTTTAGGACTTTTTCTCTTGGCCGCTGGCCTATTTTTAATTGTACTTGGAATTGCTAATCCTGAAGCTGTTGATGAATTCAACGTTTACTGGATAGCTACCGTTCTCGCCATAGTTCCGGGATTATTGATCACGGCCAAGAAGCCCGAAGCAGCAACCTATTTCTCTCGGATAGTGGTCGGATCAATTTTTATTGTGTCTGGATTGATTAAAGCGAACGACACCGTTGGTTTTGGTATAAAACTCGAAGAGTATTTTGACGAAAATGCGCTTGGCGCTTTCTGGGCTATATTTCATGATTACGCACTCGCCATTGCCATTTTTGTATCGGGAATTGAAGTGTTATTGGGCTTAGCGATGCTCTTTGGTGCTGCGGCAAGATTGGTCTCATTCACCCTGTTGGGTATGACCCTCTTCTTCGGTTGGTTAACCTATTTTACCGCAGAATGTAATGATGCTCAAATGGCAGCTATCACAGCCGGTGAAGCATTTGAACGCGTTTGCGTTACAGACTGTGGATGCTTTGGAGATGCACTTCGAGGATCTGTAGGGCGATCACTTACGCCCTGGGAATCATTCTATAAAGATCTCGGCTTGTTCTTCCTTACGCTAGTTGTAGTGGTAAGAAATGCTTCAATTAAAGTTAACACTAATAAAGAAGACCTCTTCATCGTCCCAGCTTCATTGGTTATTCTTCTACTTTTTGGAGGATGGCTGTTCGGCTGGATGTTTCCAACGTACTTCTTCATCCTTTCTGTAGCAGTTTATTACCTGCTCAAGATGCTCAAGCTACGAGCGATTAAGATGGAATTCTATCTTGGAATGAGCTTAGGCCTTATCACTTATGCCTTCATTTCATACACTTACAATCATCTGCCTATAAAAGATTACCGTCCTTATGCCGAGGGAAAGAACATCAAAGATCAGATGAAGTCAGCATCGGAATTGGGCTTGATCCCAACCAAGTACGCGAACGTTTACAAGCTTGAGAATTCAGAAACAGGAGAGACCATATCAATGAATTCAGACGAGTATCTGAAGCAGGAAATCTGGAAGGATAAGTCTTGGAAGATCGTTTACACCAGTCCTGATCCAATTGTGATCGAAAGGGGATATGAGCCGCCAATTGCGACTTTCAATGTGATGGACTCCGACGATTTTGATATCGGTGAGGAGCTTCTGAATGATGCCAATTACAGCTTCATGGTGATCATGTATGACGTTAGCAAAGTGCAAACATCCAATCTCGGTGACTTGAATGCGCTGGCGCAAGCAGCGGAGACCGCTGGACACGATTTCTATGCCATGACTTCATCACCGTATGAAGAATACGATAAGCTGCGACATGAAAATTCATTAGCCTTTCCATTTTATTTAGGCGATGAGATTTTCTTGAAAACGATCATTCGAGCTAATCCGGGTATTCTTCTTTTGAAAAACGGGGAGATCATTAAGAAGTGGCACGGGAATGATACACCAAGTTTTGAAGAGGTGAAGAGTGAGTATTTGCAGTAGGTGAATTCAATAGAGCTCCATCAAGGTCGTTGAGCGGAGTCGAAACGTCCGCAGAGTTAGCAGTATTTTGATAAATCTAAATAAATGAAGGGTTGATGTACAACTCCAAGTGGATCGACAACACCTATTGTACCGGCAGTTCGAACAACCTAAATCGTCAATTAGAGCAACACATTTCTGGATTTAGAGCTAATATCACAAATAGGCAACTTCCAGTCGATCAAGCAGCTCTTTGTCGAGAAAAGCAGGTAAAAGGGTGGTCCGAGAAGAAAAAAGGGCTCATTTCTGGAGATAAAAAACTTCTTCACGAATTAACCGTTTGTCAAAATTCTACACGTTTTAAATTGGAACGTGGTTGAAAGAGGAATAGCTTTGAAAACCGTTCAAAAAACTAGATTTGACACTTTAGCCTGGGTTTTTATTCCGCTCATCCTCCTTAAAGCTACTTTGAAATGAAAAGATACATCCTCAAAAAAATCAGCTACGGAATACTAGTGCTTTGGGGAGTGGTGACCTTAGTCTTTACCATTTTTAGTATAAATCCTGGTGATCCAGCCGCTATGCTCCTTGGTCAGCGAGCCGACGAAGAAGCAATAGAGCGGGTGAGGAGAGAACTTAACCTTGATCTACCATGGGAGAAACAATACGCTCTTTACATCAACGATATTAGTCCGATTTCGCTACACAGTGAAACTCTAGAGAGTAGAATCTACCTAGACAGTACCAAGTACAATTATGTTCGGCTCATTGATTTTGGCAACAAGATTTTAGTAGTCAAAACTCCTTATCTACGTCGCTCCTACCAATCGAAGAAGCAAGTAAGTGAGATCATAGCCGAAGCAATGCCAGGAACGGTTGTCTTAGCTATTGGAGCGATCTTCTTTGCTCTTGCTTTTGGAATTCTCTTAGGTGTCCTCACCGCGGTTCACAAAGGGCGATTCATTGACGGTTTTTCACTTTTTGCTGCCGTATTAGGAATGAGCGCTCCATCTTTCTTTAGTGCAATTATTATATCGTGGGCAGGTGGTTATCTCTGGTCGGTACAAACCTCACTTCCTGCAATTCCGATAGTTTTGGGCTTAATCTTTTTGGCAGTTTCGTTCTTTCGAAAACCTCGAACTTGGATTAAGTCAACGGAATGGTTGATCAAAGGAATTCTTTTAGGTCTATCTCTCATTGTCGTGAACTCTTTAACCGCTATGGCTTTTGATTTCAACTTTTTACTATTCAGTGATGTCGCGATAACCCTTCCGGGAACTGGATTAGGAATGACTGGTTCACTTTATGACATAGATGTCTTTACGGGAGAATATTTGGCCTTGAGCAATCTCATCCTACCGATGTTTACTCTCGGTATTCGTCCGTTAGCCATTGTGGTGCAACTTACGCGAAATGCACTACTCGAAGAACTTTCCAAAGACTATACGAGGACCGCGAGAGCTAAAGGGCTTTCTTCAAATACAATTGTATTCAAGCACGCTTTGAGAAATGCGCTAAATCCAGTGGTGACGGCAGTGTCGGGTTGGTTTGCCTCGATGCTTGCAGGAGCTGTTTTTGTTGAGTTTGTGTTTAACTGGAAAGGTTTGGGGCTACAAGTGTTTCAATCCTTACAGAATGATGATTTTCCAGTGGTGATGGGAAGTGTGCTGGTTATTGCGGCGAGCTTTGTGGTGATCAATATTTTTGTTGATGTGATTTATGGTTTGCTCGATCCGAGGGTGAGAGTAAGTTGATGTATTCACGTCAAGTCATATTTATCAAGAAATATATCATGTTCGAGCTAGATGAATTTTATTGGTAGAGCTACCTAATCACTTCTCTGTCACATCTAATGATTTTGGTGAGGTACAAGCCAAAATTTTGTCGAGACGCGGGGTTTGGTGAATGGCTCTGTCAGTTCGAGTGAATTTTACGATTGAAATGAGTAAAATTTTTATCGAGAACATGACCACCATAATGGTTCTCGATGGAATTTTTCGTTCCTCGAAATCACTCGAACTGACATGGCCGTTTTGGTCTGCTAACTCTATATCATTTGATCACTCATAAAGCATGAGGAAAACTATATTTGCGGAACATATTGAGAATGACTTAATCAAAGATAACCATGAGAAAACCGCTAGTTGCAGGGAATTGGAAAATGAATAAGAATCACGTTGATGCGAAAAATCTTTTGCAGGCATTGGTAGATAGATCAAATGAGATTCCGAGCGGAGTGGATGTGATGGTGGCACCACCTTCTTTATACCTCTCAGAGATGGCAGGAAGTGCTAACGATTCTGTTTTGGTCGGTTCTCAAGATGTTAGCTCTCAACAAAATGATGGAGCTTTTACCGGAGAATTTTCAGCGGCGATGCTCGCAAGTGCTGGCGTAAAGTATGCTATCATTGGTCATAGCGAAAGACGTCAATACCACGGTGAGACCGATGATTTGATTCGTGAAAAAATTGCTGCCTGTGTTGTGGCTGGAATTAGTCCGGTTTACTGCTGTGGCGAAGTGCTCGAAGAGCGGGTGAGTGGTGATCATGTAGAAGTGGTGTCTGGACAAGTGACAACGGCCCTGACTGGCTTTACAGCAGATGAGCTTAGTGACTTGGTCGTCGCTTACGAACCTGTTTGGGCCATCGGAACTGGTAAAACAGCCACGGCNGCTCAAGCTCAAGAGATGCATGCTGAGATTCGCAATGTTCTGGGAGAACTCTTCAACGCCGATTTTGGTAATAGTATTCGTATTCTTTATGGCGGAAGTGCCAAGCCTGCTAATGCAAAGGAGCTTTTCTCTCAGCCAGATGTCGATGGCGGATTGATTGGAGGTGCGAGCTTAAGAGCTGATGACTTTTTGGCGGTGGTTGCGGCGGCCCGTTGAAATAGCGAATAAAAAAGGAGCCATCGCTTTTGCAATCACTCCCTTTCAATTATTCTAGAAACTACATCCCAATTAATTTCATTGCCTTTTCCAAAAGGTCTGGATTATTCTTGACATAGTCGACGGCCGCAGTGGTTAAGGCTTCGTTCTTTAAAATGCCATCCATAATACTTTTCTTTGAGTCACCTACTTTGCTAGAAATTTTGGCTACCTGTTCCTTGGTATCCTCATTATTCATCAAAAACTCAACAGTCTGATTTTGTAGATCTTTATCTTTCATAAGAGCTTCGGCAATTTGCTTATCTTGATTTTCTGATACTGCCGAAACTTCCGATTTTGCGTCTTTCTTTATCTTTGACAAGCTTTTGGTTTGAGCTGTTCCAGCTACCGTGAAGCCAACAACAAATAGTGCAATAAATAAATTTTTCATTTTGATTTCAGTTGAAATGTTTAGTCCAAGATACACAATTTCATAGTAGGGAGGATTGCCTATTTCCACATGCGAAGATTCTCCAACTCCTTTTTCGCTCAAATCTCATAACACACTCATTATGAGATGTATGCAAAATATATTTGTGGCGAACATATTATTTCATCCTCTATAGATAATGCATGACAGATGATCAATATCATTGGCGCTTAATAAAGTGATGTCTTGATTTTTTGACCGTTGAGCGACGACACTTCGGTGTGAAAAAACGAGAGACTCTACACATCCTTTTTGATCAAATCCCAAGAAAAGTTTTCGGTACTTCTCTGCTCATGAATTCCAGATCTCTTTTACTAAAGACGCTTCTAAAATTAGTGTAGTACTGGTCGAATTTGGCGCCAAGTAACAAGTTTAAAAAGTAATCACTCCCATACATTATTCGGGATCTTATTTTCAAGTTACGCGGAGTATCTCTTGTGAAATAAGCCTTATGAATATCTTTCAATCGCTCAATATCAATCAGGCTTGACAGGTCGGTGTAAACATTTTTATACTCAAGCATAAGCTTTGCGATTTCATTCTGCCATCTTTCACTTTCACCTCCAAAATGGGCTAAGCAGATTTTTAAATCAGGATATTTACGTAGTACTTTTCTCCAAAGTGAGGGGTGGTTAAGTGTTACAGCTCTTTCCTTCACCGCTTTTTTAAACCCACCATTCGCGATGTTGTATCGGAATTCAATTTCCTCTTTGTCCTTGTAGCTTATAGCGTAGGGTTGATTAGGGTCATCATGGTGTATACAAATGTCCCCATGCACTTCAAGCTTGTCAGCAAATGTGGCAAATCCCGCATCTGAATTATGAGCCATAATCGGGATATTGAATTTCACACACCACTCGTAGAGCGGCATTCCAGCTACGAAGTCGTAAGTGGGATCCATAAAGTGAGGATCGGTGGGCGAGTAACCATTTGGTGAGTAAATCTTAATTCCATGAAATACGTTATCCACCCCAACTCTCCCTCCAATTTCGCTTCCCATATCTTCTCTTCTAGGGTCAGCAGCTAGAAAAGGATATATATTATTACCGTAGTTTAGCTTTAGGCGTTCTAATTCCGCTATCTGAGTCTTGAAAGAATTTTTGGTGTCATCAGAGAGGTTCTCAGAAAGATTAGTGAGCTGTTTTATTATCCATACTACATTCTTCAAAATTTTCAATGAATCTAAATTTTCTGCTAAGGAGCCTTTGAAGATTTTATTCCCCTTATCGGCTTTTTTGACAAGATCATTAAGCGTTTTTGTCATTTTCTTTTGCTGTTTTGCAAAGTCTTTCACGTGGGAACCAATCTGTTTCCTTGAATCATCCTCATCATAAGCATTCCTAAATGTCATCTCGAGATCGAACATTAATGGGATATATCGATAAACCTCAGTTTGACTATTGTAATACTCTTCCTCCAAGTCGTCTAACATGGCGTGTGCATCCTTATTGAAAACGAAGTATTTTAAAATATTCTTTATTGTTATTCCAAGAGTAGGTTTATGACCAACTTCTGTTTCTCGAAGGTCAATAGGCTCGAGGAGGGTATCTTCGTTGTTTTTCTGGAAGTAATCTGTAAGATCGCCTAGAAGCATAAGAAGCAACCTACCCGAAATCGCGGATCGACCAAACAAGTGACAGTGTGCATCGAAAAGATCGAGATTTGTAGCTCCATCAATATCGTTTTCAAGGTATTCTGCATCTCTAAAAAAGTCTTCAAGGTCGTCTTGAACTTCTTCATCAGTAATTAGCTTTCCGTGTTTCGCATTTTCGTTGGTTACAGCATATTTCCTATATTTTCCTGGGTGATAATTTGGTATAGCGCAATAGGCGCTTGGCACTAATAATTGATTTTTAGTACTCACCACCCAATCATTATCATTTCCAAGAATGAAATCAATACTTCTTTCTAAAATCCCTCTTAACCCTTCTTTATTCGAGTAGTTTCCACCGATTGGAAGGTATTTGGTTTTTTCGCTAATAGGAGTAGAATAGATTATTTGGTTTAGAGATTCGCTACCTGGACGCAGCATATTAAGCCCTTTGCGGCTTATCACCCAATCTATTGAATGCTGTAAAAGTCCAGAAATTAAGGCGACTTGACCTATTCCTAAAGCTCCAAAAACCTTTCTCATGAGTTTAAGCCCCTTGCTCAGATTGTTCGCAAATGTCAAGTAATCTACCGCACCGCTAGCTAGAAGGGCGACCTTGCCAATAGACATATATTCACCTTTCAAGTTGGCCATGTATTGAGCAATCAGGCCTCCCTGACTGGTGCCAATCACATCAACAGTCTTGGTGAAACTACTTACCCCGTACTTTCTGAAAAGTTTATAAAGCTCAATCGTATTCTCTTCAGCATCATCAAAAAGAGTAGGGTGGTCATAACCTAAAATTTGTTCGTACATCATTTCATCAAGAAGAGACCTTATCCAATCATAAACATCACCAAAAGATCCCTTCGTACTTGCAAAGGTGCCATGAATAAGAAACAGAGTCTTTTTGGTTGGATCTATTAGTCTTCTTCCATTTACTTTTCTGAACTTGTTCTTTTTTCTATCGAATATGAGTAGTCTATGCTTTTTAGCAAGAAGATTCCCTGATCTTCTTTCAATATCTTCTTCTAGTTGACCTATGATTTCATCGCTATTTTGTGGGATCTTCTTACTCTCCAGTTTCCTTTTAAAAATAAGGACCTTTACAATGAAGTCGTCAGCTGAATTTTCATCTGAAAGCACATACTTAGTGGGAACTTCTTCGGAAACTTCAATTATCTTTTTGGGAATAATGTTGAAGTGATAGCTTAACCTATCTCGCTGCAGGGAATTGCCAATAGTAGGCTGAGGCTGAATAAACTCGATGTGTTTCTCTTTTGCATTGTGCCTTCTCAATTGATAGAATACCAATGCACCTTCATCATGATCTAAAAATACATCCATGCGCAGTTTTGGAACTTCATCATTTTCAAAAATCCGTGGAAACTCAAAATTCAAATTTCTGAGATCAATTACTTTCTCCTTAATATCTCTTGTCTCATCCAAATCGGGATACATGTACTTGATATACTGTATTTCTTTGTACAGTTCCGACTCTTTGTTGAAATCCTGATTTCCATCGTTGGAGATTTTAAAATTCCCTAACCAATCAATGGGTTCATCAGAGAAATATCCAAGCGTACCCCATACTCCTTGTATATCATTGGCACTGTCTCGATCGAGAATCTTAGGAATAGCATAATTGCTTAAAAAGTTAATGTCTCTATCGGCCTTTTCGTTTCTTAAAAGGATGAATTTTTTTTCTTCTGGAGAGGCCAAGAATGAAATGGCGTCTAGCTTAACGGTTCTCATAGGAAGTTCGGGTATGAATGTTTAGAAAGTTAAGGATAATTCTCAGTAAAAGACCTTACTCCGCATCACAAGATCATGGTTGAAGAAATGGTGGTAGTCCTATTTCCTTGCAAAAAAACTAGAATGATAAGGTTATGGATGTCCGCTTTTTGTCCAAATATCAAAGTGATACAAAATGGAATATATATTACCTTTCCTAAAAAGATTTCAAAAAGTATCCAAACAGCAGGATTAATATTTATGTGCCGAGATTGGTTCTTTTGATCAAAATACCTTGTATGGTGAGTATGTATTTATGGTATGGAAATACCACATTTTTTCATCGAGACTATCCTATTGATAATCGATAGATTCTCACTTTTCCGATAATTAGAGACCAAAATTATATGTGGAAATATTGTGCCAAAAACTCAAATATTGACTCTTTATCTTAAGAAGAATAACCATTTTACTGCACATTCGAGTCGATAATAAAAGGTGTGAATAAATCATCTATTATTAATTCAATTTTATTTAAATTTGTACTAACTTTTTATCAAAATGTATTTATCATGAAACCTACTGACATGGCAAAATCCTTTTCCAATTTTATGGAAGAAGGAACCACTCCGAAGGGAATAAAAGTACAGGCTTTTTTTGGTCACTTAACTGATTCCGAAAAAAGACTTGTTGCGAACAATGTTTCGAAAGCCTATGCATCATTTTTGCACGATGAAAAAGCAAAAGCGGAACAACGTAAAAAGCAAAAGAAGGAAATTTCTTCACTTCGAAAAAAAGCAAAAGAACTGGGATTAAGATTAGTTGAATAACTTAATAGAATTGATCTCGTCATTAAACCGCTCTGTTTCATTTGATACGAGCGGTTTTTTATTTCTCAACGTATTAAAGTGATGCTTCCTACCAATTCAATTGGTTCATTTAAGGTTTTCAAAGAGCTATCGTATCTGATCAAATAGTTGTAGACCGCAGTATTCGAAAAAAACTTCTCATCTTTTGAACTTCCATCCCATCCCCGGTCGTAAGAATCTGTTGAGAAAACTTCATTTCCCCAGCGATTGAAAATGACCATCCGGTATTCTCTCAAGTCGCAATTGATTGAAGGTCTGAATAAATCGTTCAAACCATCTCCATTTGGACTAAACGAGTTTGGAACATAAACCTGACAGCTGCAATCCTCCAAAATCACTTCAACGTTTCGTTCAGTGCTGCCACATTCATCGGTCGCAGTGACGGTTATCTCGCCTTGAAAACCTATAAATTCTGCTCCTTCGGGTTCTTCGTAGAATATTTCTCTAGTTGTTGTGAACTCAGAGAAATCAAGATTGTCACCGATACAACCACTTACAATTGAGGGCGGACTGAACTCTGGTCCATCTGAAGTCTCCACACTGAACGTTTCAAAATAATCACATCCATTCGGTTCGATGATTCGCACTTGGTAAATTCCCGCCTCAAAAACGGTAAAGTTGTTTCCACTGAAGTTCTCATTCCAGATATAGGTATTCGTATTGGGCAAAGCAGAAATAACGCTCGAATCGCCCTCACAAAAAGAAAGGTTCCCATCGATAGTATATTCCCCTTGTTCTGCGGTTACAATAGGAATATTTGCTGACCCGCTTGATGGACAGTCAGCAGTAGATGTTACATTCACTACAAAGTCAACTTCATCATCGTACAAATAAGTTATCGTGCAGCCATTACCAATGATGGTTCCGTCTTGAAGTGTCCAAGAACAACCTCCATCAGAGTTTGTTGTGCTGAGCTCCACTTCGAATGGTGGACAGCCATTCAAGACTTCATATGTTATATCGAGCTGTGCTGGCTCTATAGGTAAGATAGGTACTAAGGAGCTGCCGAAAGTTGGACATTCGCTATCCGAAACAACTTCTACCAAGAAGTCATCTTCACCATTGAAGGTGTATACGAAAGAACACTCTGTACCGATTACTGTTCCATCCTCAAGAGTCCAGATACATCCACCTGGAGAATTGGAAGTGCTGAACTGTACTTCAAATGGAGCACAATCGTTTAAAACTTCAAATTCTACGATGAGTTCTTCAGGCTCTATGGGGGAGATTGGTATCACGGAGCTACCAAAAGCGGGACAGTCTGATTCAGAGATAACTTCGACTAAAAAGTCTTCATCTCCATTAAATAGGTAGGTAAAAGAGCAGTCAGTGCTGATTAAAGTACCATCCTGCAGGGTCCAAATGCATCCTTCACCCAAGTTAGGAGCACTTAGTTCCACCTCGAAGGGAGCACAAGCGCCTAGGACTTCAAATTCGATATCAAGTTCTTCACTTCCCTGAACAATGATTGGGTCAGACTCAGCTGTAAATACACAACCATTTATGTCGGTAAACTGTGCTGATACTGGATAGACTCCTGGTTCTGTAAAAGTGTTTTCGAAGAACAATCCTTCAATCACTTGATCTCCTACCGTCCAGAATAGCGGCTGAGATCCAGAAGCTAAGTTAGCATCAAAGGATACTTGCAAAGGTGCACAGCCCGAAGTGGGTTCCGCACCGATGATTAAATCATTAACAAGAGTTGCCACTTCAATTTCCCGGGTAATGCAACCTCCGCTATTGTCGCTCAACACAAGTTGGTACTGTCCTGCATTGACTTCATTTCCATCAGAAAGTTCAATAAACAGCTGGTCATTCGTTTCACCATTAATGGCTACTCCCTCAAAATACCATTGATAGGTGAAGTTGCCTTCAGGAGCTTGCAGTGTTACTGATTCGTTGCAGGGTGCATAATTTGACTCAATAGGTCCAACAACAACAGTGTTTTGGTCTGAAATCAACTCGAAATTATCGAAGTAGAAGTATGGAGCAACTATAAAACTTTGATCTAACTGGTAAGACACTGGCATATCACATCCTACTCCGAAGGCTAAACCAGCTATTGGTTCCTCTATGTTGAGGTCAATACTAATCTCGCTCCATGAGTTCTCTGGCAAATAATTAGTGCTACCTAACACAGTCCAACCTATATCCTCAGGACAACCAAATGACTCTTCAGGGAAGAAACAGTTCTGGGTCCCGTAGATTGTTATAGGGGCGGGTTGATCTGCCGGAGGAGTTGTGCTCGAAACGCCAGTTTGATCTAGTGATCCTGCTGCAACAGATATAGTTAGAGAAAGATTATCAGTAGGTTGTAGAGGTGTATCAAAACAAGTGGCCGCGTACTCATTTACAAGAGTAAAATCGTCAAAAATACCTGCCACGACAGCAATGGCACCGTTACCATCAGGTAAGGGCAGGGGCGCGTCACCAAGGTAACCACAGGTATTGATATAATCTGCACTACCTAAAGTTCCTTCTTGCCAACCCTCTACACAAAATTGCCCACTTGGGTTGAAAGTTTGAGGACAACAGACATTATCTTCAAAAGATGGATTGGGTAAGATATCTAACGCTGTGAAAGAAGCGCTGCATGCACAATCTTCAATATCGTTAAGGTCAATAAGACCATCACCATCATCGTCGATGGCATTGTCACAGATTTCTTGTCCCGATGCAAAAATCGAAACAAAAAGTAGGAGCAGGGTAGGTAGTGCGAGGTGGTTGATAGGCCATTTGAGCATTCTCTTGGCCAGGTTCATGATATTCTTACAATCTGAATTGCGTTTTCACCCCTGAGTAACCTCAAAAAATGAATTAAGTTCTTAACGAAACTGTCTTGATGGATTCTGAATAGCAAAAAGCCCCGCCAAAAAATTGGTAGGGCTTCTTCATATCTAAGGTTTAAAAATCTATCGCGCTATCATAAACTTCTTGTTGACAATCTCATCACCTGTGGTCAATCGGTAGATGTAAACTCCGTTTGGAAGGGCTGATCCATCAAACTCGAAGCGATAATCAATTTCTGCTTGAGCCACTCCGCTATAGAGAGCTTCTACCATTCGTCCGCTCAAGTCATAAACTTCTAGGGTGGTGAATCCTTCTTCTGCCAAAGAGAAAGTCACATTCGACTGGCCTTCGGTTGGGTTTGGGTTAGAAGTAAGGTTTGATCCACCAGGAGTCGTAAATGGTTGCCAAGAGCTAAATGGACCTGCGACAAGAGGGCTCTGAGAACAACCGCAACGCACGCGCCATTCGTAATCTGTACTTGGTTGCAATACACCAAACGGAATATTGAAGGTATAAGCGTTGGTCCCGCCAATGATTCTCGATCCTAAGGTGGGTCCGCCTGCCTGTCTTACTTGAATCTGACAGCCGATTTGACCAGGAATTGGATCCCACAATGTGGTAAAGACATTGCTAAACTGGATGGTCGCTAGACTCTCTTCATCCACCGCGGGGAAGGATCCATCTTCACAATCGTTAGGAGCAGAGCACCCAAAGTAAGAAGTTGCTTTAGAGAAAGCGTCTTGCCCAATTTTAATGCCATTCTTGCGACCAGGAATATCATCACACGGTGGGTGAATTCCTCCCCAGATCCTTGAGAGTCCTGACTCATCGGCTGCATCTTGGTATGTCGCCCACTGGAGCTCAATGGTCATACTCGGTCCGTCTTCAAAAACAAGGAATTCATCTTGCTCAGCGGTGAAAGTTCCCATTCCACCAGGGAAGTAAGCATCTCCAGTAAGTGAAGTCAAGACTTCTGCTGCAGCCCTCGAGAAGGTAGAGTGTCCCGAAACATACCCGGCAAAAGGAGGAGTCACAAAAGAAGGTCGCTGATAAGGCTCCCATTCAGAAGCGTGAATCCACCCTACACCTGCTTCGTCGATATCCACATTATTGATGGCCTTGTGACCTCTCCATGCTTTTACCTTGATGTCTCCGACAAATTCATTATTCTCACCAGCCAGAGGATCACCAAATCCGATTACTTCGATATAGTCTACAATCAATGGAACACCTGCTGGATGGTATGAAGGGCCACTTGGATTGGTACTTTGACCTCTTCCGGCCATGGCTCTGATGGCAGATATCGGTCTGAGGTAATCGTACCAACCTTTCACACCCCAGGTCGAAACGGCTGCATCGTGCATAGCGCCACCAAGCATAAAGTAAGATTTCACATCCCATTCGAGATCTTCGAGTAGTGGACCTTCACCCATAAATCGTTTCTCGAGGTCTTCGTGATCAGAGACATAATTTAGAATGCTAAACCAATGACCTGGTGGTGTCTCACTGTCAGGTCCATCAGCCCAGAACTCAGCGAGTACACGAGCGTAGTCTGCTCGAGGAACCATATTTGGCGCATAAGGCATTCCCGTGGCTGGATTTACCGTGTGACCCGGACTTGTTGTACCTCCGTCTATTTGGTTGTAAAAGCTAGGGTAGTCATTTACCGTTTCCGGAAGCATATCTCTTTTTCCGATAGAGGCAGGAGAGATGTCCCACATTACTCCGTCAGTCGCGTCGAGATGGGCACTCCAAATGAGTGTCGTCATGAATCCCCAACGGTATGCTTCAGAGTCGACTGCACCGGTTGTATCAATTAACGGCGGAGCTCCCGGATCGTGGTAAACTTCATAGTCAAAGTTATCTCTATTGTAAGTCACTTTATCCGCTTCTTCCAAGGCAAATGGACTTACTTGTCCCCATTCAGGGCTCAAGAATTCAGGAGTGCTACCTGGTATTTCATTCCCGCTTTGATCAATGAACAGATCGAGAGAAAGTGGCTGCCATCTATTCCAATCATCGAGCTGGCTGTTACCTGGAACCTTTACAATCATCGGAGGATTCACCGGCTCATAACGTTGATTTACGTAACCGTTCTGCTCATTAGAACCGTCCTGAAGACCGAAGTTGATTATGCACTCAGCGATGTAGTTACCAAGTGCAGCAGGATCTCCACTGCTATAATCTACCGATGTTACGCTTATATCGTAACCAAGTGTTGACATGTGGGCATCGTAAGCCATCTGAAGCAGTGAGGCGTTGTTTGAAGCCGCAAAACGGTGAGAAAGCAATCGGTAAGACATGTAGCTGATAGCCTCTGCTCGTGCCGCTGGAATATCATCAGGTAGAGGAACAATTGGATCGAAATCACAAGTGAATCCATCAACTGTATTTCCTAGCAAGTAAGTGCAAGATGTCTCATCGTAAGCAGCCCATGCATCCCACATTCCCACGGATGTATGAAATAGATTTCTGGCATGAACCGTGGGTCTAGCAAAATCTCTTCTAATAGACTCTAAAAGTAACTCATTCCACTGTCTGGCTGCCGAACCTTCGGTACTCACTGTGGGAAAATTGGCTTCTGGTTCACATGACGGATCTGGGTTAGTGGGACAGTCATCGCATGCGTCTGGCAACCCGTCTAAATCGAAGTCAGCCGAACTTGTCACGAGTTCACAGTTGTCACTCATAAAGACGTTAAATCCGGAACAGCTTCCAGAGAATATATCCTGTAGTCCGTCTCCATTGATATCAGCAAAGCATATATCGTAGCTATTTACCTCCCATTCTCGAACATCTTCGGTATGATGATCGATGAATGTGCCATTCTGATTTTCAAGAATAGCTAAGCGACGATCTGAATTACATGGTGGAATGTCTACGACAACATCAGATACTGCAATATCTAAATCACCGTCATTGTCCAAATCTACAGCATGAACGTTTCCTCCAAAGCTCGAAAGTCCATTAACCACGTTTGAAGAGGAGTAATTGATACTTGTATTAGCTGTTACAGAGGTAGCTGTTAAGAGGTAGTCGGTATTGTCATCAACCACGAAAACATCGAGCAAACCATCAGTATTAAAGTCAGCCACTTCAAACGTGTAAGGAGTTCCCGGCGCTATGTTTTGCCAATTGGTAAATGACCCCGATCCGTTATTGAAGAGAGCGAATATTCCAGATTCTCCCCAAGGCAATACAGCAAACAGTGTAGAGACCTTTAGAATATCGTCGTCACCGTCATTGTCTAAATCGTGAATCTCAACCGATGCCCCAAATGCAGAGTTACGAAGCGTTCCCAATCGCGCATCGCTTTCTTCCGTAAAAACGCCTGTACCATCATTAATGAGAAGGAAGTCTTTAGCGACACCCTGTCCAGAAGTCTGACGATAGTTCACAAAATAGATGTCTTGATAAGTGTCACCGTTCACATCTCCTCCAGTAACTCCGCAGAAATTAATGAAGTCACCCGTCAATGTTGGGAAACGAGTACTGCTTTCATCAGACAAACCTAGCCAGTTTCCACTTTCATCTTCACCGAGGTTAGCGTAGTACTTTGGTTGTTGCTCAAAAGTGGTGGCGATGACCACATCTTTCCAACCATCACCATCAAAATCATCGATGTATACGTCTCGCGCAAAAGATTCGTCACTAATAAACTCAGGAGCGTAAACCGTTGTTCTATCGGTCAGAACACCGTCTTCATTCATTAAAAGAAGATCAGACTTGGCACCATCTGATGTGATCAAAAAGGGTTCTTTACGTACGACGATCACATCGTCAAGCCCGTCATTATCAAGATCGGCCACAGCGATGTCTTTTTCTTCGTCATCGCTATTTGCTACAGTGGTAACGGACAACCTCGTTGGCGTGGCATCGCTGAAATCAAGCCATTGATTACCTGGATAAGAAGTCAAGAGGAGCACATTCAGTGGGCCAACCCAATTACTGAACCCTCCTTGGCCGCAATCCGCTCTAAGATAAACATCAAGCGATTGGCCTTCGCTTCCTGATAATACAAAAGAAGTAGATGTACTAGAATTTGTTGGGGTTCCAGTTGGATTGAAGCCTTCACTTCCAATTTCAAGGTCCCACGAAGTTGCTGTTCCATTTTCATCCCAAGTAATCGTAGCATTGGTCATGCTCATATTGGAAGCTTGGAGATTACTTGGATCAAGGCAAATAAAATCGGGTGTGAGCGTAACGGTAAAATTAGAAGCATTTGCCGTCCATCCGTCACCCCACATAATGTAATAGTCAGTGCCTGCTGTCACTTCAAACTCTACTTCTGACTCCCAGGGTGGAGAGCCAGTAAAGTCGTCATTACAGGCTACTTCGGTTAGGTTTCCACAAGTTCCAACTCCAACAGAAACTTGGGTATCCACTCCGTCTATCCCGACTGATGAAATGTTCAATGAACCATTTACAGAAGCCGAGTAAATGAACCAATTACCATTATTTGGACTACTGGCCATGCACGATTCAAAATTGTCATAAATTCCGTCAATGAAGCCCGTATTGAAGGTTCCTCCGGCACTCACATCAATAGCCGCTTCACAGGCGCTCTGAGGAAGAGGCACTGTAAATCTGAATGGTCCTGCCCAGTCGCTTAATCCTATTCCTCCGGAGGCTGCACAATTCGATCTCACGAAAAAGTCATATGCTGTTCCTTGGGTTCCAGTGAAGGAATATGGATTTGTAACTCCAAATGCAGTGGGTGTTCCCGTAGGCGTAAAGTCTGCGAGCCCAATCTCGATATCCCAAGTTGATGCCAATCCATTCTCAGTCCAGGAGAGGTCAGCTCCGGTAACATCTAGATTCGTAGCAATACCGTCGGAGGGAGCTACACAAAAAGCGGTTTCTTGCCAATAGGCTAGGCCGTCTTGAAATCCTGAACCAGTGTAATAGTAGTTCAATCCGAGGGGAATAAAATCACCAGCTCCCCAAATTCCTTTGGCTACAGCCACGCTCTCACTGCCGTTTCCACTGCTTCCGTATTGCATGAAGTCAACCATGGTGGAGGCACTACTCATACTTCCCGTAGGCAGAAAAAGGCTCATGTCAGCTCCGGAAGAAGAAAATCCTGATCCGCCAGTCCATGAAAGAGTAACTTCTTCTCCTGTCGATAAATTGAGGTCCCCATTTACGATTGAAAGGGAGTTTAATGTATTGCATGAAAACTCAGAACAGAGTCTGTAACCACTAATATCTACTTGTTCACCACCAAAATTCTTGATCGTAACTTCCTGTGAGCTCGGGTCTACATCGATTAATCGGACGACCGCAGGCAGAAGACCCTCAAGCACCTGGACACGCGAATTGATGACGGGTGAAACAACTACATCGACTTGTCCTGAAGGCCACTTTACGATCACACTGTCAACTTCAGTGTCGGTCCCAAGACCAAAGAATACATCAAGGGAACTCATGGGTTTAAAGTTTTCACCAGCACGACACTCCCTAATTTGCATACCCATGTCACTGTAGCACTCTACTCTAGCGCCGATACCATTGATGTTTGAGTTGGTACCTGATAATGCTACTTTTAAATAGTTATTGGATCCACCGTCATTCATCCATAGGGTGCCTCCCGTGAAGACGTCGATGTAACCATCATTATTTAGATCACCCAGAGCACCCTTATCAAATGGGAGTGAGGATCCCGTAAATGTCATGTTACCATTGTTGTGGTAGTACTCAATATCGTCAAATGACCTTGACTCCATGAGCATATCTACATAACCGTCATTGTCAAAATCGGCTCCAATAAGTGCCCATGCGCCTATGTCGGAGATATCAAGTCCACTTCCCACACTGATGTCTGTAAAGTTTCCCGTCCCATCGTTTTCTCTCAAATAGTTCTGGTTAGTGTGGTTGACGGTATAAACATCCATATCTCCATCATTATCGAAATCTTCGAAGATGGTCACCCAAGATTGCTCATTGTCGAAAAGACCGTAATCAGCGCTTACGTTGCCTGAATAGTTGCCATTTCCGTCATTGACATATAGGGCATTTTCTCTCGTCACAGCACCCGTAGAGGATCCCAATTGACATTTAGCTATGTACAGGTCAGTATCGCCATCATTGTCAAAGTCAGTCCATACACTGGCATAATTACCGGCAAGAGGAACAGTAGCGATAAGGCTTTGATCCTCAGTCATAAACCCAGTTCCATCATTCCTGTAAGGGTGACTGAGGTCGACGTCATGGCATGCAAATGCATCTAAGTCCCCATCATTATCAATATCAACGATATTAGTCCTTTGGCTAAATATGTAATCATCGATAAACTGCTCCGTGTAAGCAGTTCCTGAAGAATTGGATAGGTAAAATGCCACTCTGCTGCCCCCGCCAAACATTAGATCCAAATACCCGTCAGAATTAAGATCTCCGGCTGCGATACTCCAAGATGGGTTTACTTGCGCATTCACATCGTAAATAACTTGGTCAAATGAGCCATCAAGCTGCTGATAATCAATAGATATATCATTTCCGTTGATGAGAGTTACAACATCATCGAGGCCATCGCCATCCATGTCTGCTACGCATGGCGTACTTCCCCAGGTGTTGTTTAATAAGCTGGTCATGTTGGTGAAGGTCTGTCCTACAAGACAGTTTGAGAGTAGAATCATGCAAAGCATGAATAGTCTGATCTTCATATGATTGGATTAGTTTATACTGGTAAATGCCAGCGCATTTTTTGATTGAGGGGGAAAGTAAGCATATACTTGCTAAAAGTCAAAGCAAGATTAAGGTGCTGATTGCCTTGTCAATTAAGTTCATAGACCATTAAATAATTCATTTTGAATTGGTATTTGGCCATTCAGAACCAATTCCGGAAAGAACGGTTTTAAGATAGAGCTGTAGAGAATTGTAATCTTAGCTCAATAAAATTTACTATCTCCATCATTGCCAGATTTGTCAACGTTGAAAAGACGTTTATAGTGTTATTTAAACACTAGGTGCTTTGATTATGTTTGTTTAATGCGCGTACCATCATAAAATGGAAAATAGAGAAGAAAATATGCAAATGCTACAACACGCAGCTCCTGCAACTGTGAAGTGGAGTCAATACTTAATTGACGGACATCTTAAATCCTGGGACGGAGAAATAGAGCAGGTATACTCTCCAATGGGGCAAGTCTCCAATGATGGTAAATTCAGTAGAACTTATTTGGGGGAATCACCATTGTTGAGTTCAGAGATAGGACTTGAAGCTTTGACCGCAGCAAAAAAAGCCTACAATAACGGTCGAGGACATTGGCCGACTTCAGCAGCGAGTGAAAGGGTAGAGGCCATGCAGAAGTTTGTAGAGCTCATGGAAACGAAACGCGAGGAAGTGAGCACCATGCTGATGTGGGAGATCGCAAAGAACAAGTCTGCAGCTTTTAAGGAATTTGATCGTACCGTGGATTATATACGGGATACTATTGAAGAGTTTAAGGAGCTACAAAGACGTGGTTCACACATAGCTTCAAAGGATGGAATTATATCGCAAATAAGAAGGGGGCCACTCGGTGTCGTGCTCTGTCTTGGGCCGTATAATTATCCGCTCAACGAGACTTTCTGTTTGTTGATTCCTGCGCTAATGATGGGTAATACAGTGGTTTTCAAGCCGGCGAAATACGGTGTGCTACTGTTGACTCCTTTGATGGAAGCCTTCAAAGAGTGTTTTCCTCCTGGTGTCGTAAATATCGTTTTTGGAAGAGGAAGGACGCTTGCCGCTCCAATAATGAAAACAGGAGATGTTGATGTTCTTGCCTTGATCGGTGCTTCGAACAGTTCGAACGCTCTGGTAGAGCAGCATCCAAAATTAAATCGACTCCGTCAGGTATTGGGTCTTGAGGCCAAAAATCCAGGAATCATCTTTCCAGATGCCGACCTTGATCTGGCAGTAAAAGAGTGTATCAATGGATCACTTAGTTATAATGGGCAAAGATGCACTGCGCTTAAGATTCTCTTTGTGCATAAGTCAGTGTCTCAAGTATTCTCTAAGAAGTTTGCAGACGCAGTTGATCAACTCACGCTGGGACATCCTGCAGACAATACAACTCTCACACCTTTACCAGAAAGGGGTAAGGTAGAAGCCATGGAAGATTACATCAAAGATGCCGAAGAGAAAGGAGCGAAGGTGATAAACAACAATGCTGGAAGACTTGATGATACCTCATTCTTCCCCGCCGTTTTGTTTCCAGTGAGTACTGATATGAAAATCTATCATGAGGAGCAGTTCGGTCCGGTAGTGCCGATAGTGGAATACGATAGTTTGGAAGAAGTTATGGATTGTATCGCAGATTCGGATTACGGACAGCAGTGCAGTATTTTCAGTGCAAAGGAGGATACTATCGCTTCCGCGGTAGATAATATGGTTAATCAGGTTTGCCGTGTGAATATTAACGCCTCTTGCCAGCGTGGACCCGATTACCTTCCATTTACAGGTAGAAAGGACAGTGCAGTCGCAACACTGAGCGTTCACGACGCTTTGAGGTCATTCTCTATCAGAACGGTTGTAGCTTCAGACGGTGGTCAAAGTAAACTTGTAGGATCGGTGGTATCAAGTGGAAAGAGCAATTTTATGACAACGGATTATTTGTTGTGAAGACTTCTATTCAAGTCTAAGCCTATCTCTCAAAATTCGAAGCCAAAAAGGTACATTAATGATCCTTACCCGAGTACCATAATTCTTGGTTCTGCTCGAATTTAAAAATTATCTAGCGATGACAAATTTCTCTTTTATCACCTCATTTTCTGTAGTAAGTCTGTAGAAATAAATGCCATTAGAGAGCTGTGATCCGTCAAAATCTATACGATGATCTATCTTAGAAGCCGTCCATCCAGAATAAATTCTCTCAATCATTCTTCCGCTTAAATCGAATACTTCAAGAGTTACTTTCGATTCTTGGGCTATAGAAAATTTCACCAGTGAACTACCTGTTGTAGGATTGGGTTGAGAGCTAAGGCTCGCTGTAGATGGAACTATAAATGGCTGAAAACTGGTATATAGACCGGCAACAATAGGAGAAGCTGAACATCCGCACCGAACTCTCCATCCATGAAGAATATTCGGGAGAATCAAATTTAAGTTGAGTGAGAAAGAATTCGCATTTTCATCCAAAATAGTGAATGCTTGTTTCTGAAAAGGAGATCCTAATGCTCTGGCTACTTGAACCTGGCATCCAATTTGACCTGGCACAGGGTTCCATCCAAAATCAACAGTACTTGCGCCTATAACAGTGGTAAGGCTAGACTCATCTACCGTTGGAAATGGATTTTGACAAACTGGAGTCCCGGCACATGTGCAGTCCTGAAGTACTTCATCATTTTCTGTATCAGGATCATTATCATCGCACGGATCGCCAACGTTTAATCCGAGGTTGGAGCAGTCAAAAGAGCTAGTTATGACAATTTCCCCATCTGCAAGTGTTCCAGAGATGTCTGTGCCATTATCCGAAAAAAGCGTCTGTAATAAGCCGCCCTTCATAAATTCGAGCTCCATCACACCTATACCTACGGCGGTAAACTCAATTTCAACGTATGTAAATGGATCCGTAGCAGGGGTGAATCCGAATCCAGCAATAAAAAAGAATCCCTCTACATTGTTGATGGTTGACCCTGGAAGTGGGATACCTAGGGGCGAACCTGGCACAAAACTCACCGAATTGACAATGGCAATAGACGGGTCGTAACTCATCGCTACTTGACCAACAGTTATGACTCCACCATTGGGATCAACATGAACTTGAATGGTGAATATATCGTTTACCTCCCCTACGTATGGATCTGGGCTGAGTGAAGCATTTACTGTTTGACCGCACGTAATTATGGAAAACGAACAGAGCAAGACCATTAGGCTAAGAGCTCTATGAATGGTTGCTTCAAGCAGACGAAATGCTGGTCTCATCATTTTTAATTTTGGCAACAATTTAGGACTGTATCAAGGCAAAATCAAGAGTTATTCTACTATCTTACTACGGTTAAGGTTGTGTTCATAGAATTGCCATTTTCAGTAAGAAGACGACAATTATAATTTCCAGCAGCCAAATTTGAGAGATCAATTTTACGTTGATAAGGAATTTTGCCCATCGCGTTTCCGTTAAATATGGATTGAATCAATTTGCCATCCAGCGAATAAATTTCTAATCTGACTTGCTCTGTCTCTTTCAATTCAAATGATATCTGAGCGATATCCTTTGCTGGATTTGGCCATACCTTAAAGCTTACACTCTCTGCGTTCTCAATTTCGTCACTCAATGCATTTCCAAGTACAGTCACTTCCAAGCCTCCGAGATTTCCTGTTACGCTCTCGCCACCGTAGGCGATGATAGATCTTGGGAAAGTATTCTCAAGGTGCTTTACTTCGGTAAGCTCAGTAGGAGCTAAGGCCACAAAAGTCAAATTAGCTATTGACACTGTTCCCGAAACGATCTCCGGATTCAATTTGAATGCCGCTGCGTCAATGCGTCCATTGGCATTTGAGAATTCCGCAGGAACCTGATAGTTGAAAGAATTCCCGTCGAGAATTTCAATTTCCATCACTTGAAGGTATTCGCTATCAAAAGCCAGATGAAGGTCAAATACCGTGAAAGGTACATCGCCCGTTTCAATAAGCACTTGCGTTTCAAAGGAAGCACCTTCCAGCACTTCCACTGAAGCTGGAGAAAAGAGGAAGGATGCCTGTTGAGCAGAAGTATTGTTTACAAGAAGAAAGGAGAGGAGGACACCCGCAAGTGCCGCTCCCTTTATGTTTGTTATCAAAGATTTCATATCGATATCTGGTTTGAAGTTTTGATTAGTTCATTGGCGCGTCTCCTTCGGTAAGGAAGAAGAAGATGATGAGTGATAAATCAAGTGCGTCGACGAAGCCATCACAGTTGAGATCGGCATCAGCATTATATCCTGCGTCCACACCATCTTCGGTATTGTAGGCAGTCAGGATTGGTGATACATCGTCACCGTCAATCTGGTTGTCTTCACTATTATCAATATCCCCAGGAACCATATTGGTGAGTGCTACACCCGTAGCAGATGTGCTAACAGTTTGGTTGTCAGAGAGTTTAGTCAGATAATTTTCTGGCTTGAAGTAGAGATCATAGTTGCCAGGAACTACTCCCGTCGCATCAAAACTAAAGTCACCATTTGCATCCAACTGAACTCCAGAGAAGGTTGCTACTAAAACTCCAGTCGAAGTCTGTGAACCAGTTTGGTATACAGATACGGTCATATCGAGAGGTAGACAAGCTCCATTTAACAGAACATTTCCAGCAATTTGAGTTGGCAATACTGTTATAGTCACCGTGCACATGTCTTCATTGTCACCGGCATCTACCACAGAAAAGGTAACTGTTGTTGTTCCAATAGGGAATTCCCATCCTGCTAATGAGGTATTGCTTGTTCCCGAGGGTTGACTCACAAAGTCACCCGCATTGTGGGATACAAATAAGAACGCAAAGCAATTATCTGCAACCGATGGGTCAAACTCTGTTCCCGAAACTAAGTAAGTGTTGTTGGACTGATTTATAGTCACCGTAGGGTCAGCAACACAAGTTAACACGGGAGCTTCGTTATCTTCAACGGTTACTGAAGCAGTACAAGTAGATGTATTTCCGCTGTTATCTGTAACGGTAAGAACTACATCATTTGAACCCAGATCAGCACAAGTGAATGAGTTCACATCTATTTCTAGAGTGGCGATACCACAGGCATCACTTGACCCTCCATCAACATCATTCGCCGTGATGATTGCGCTTCCCGTACCATCGAGACTAACTGTAATATCTTGACAAACTGCGGTAGGATTTGTGTTGTCTTCAACAGTAACTGTTGTAGTACACATAGAAGAGTTTCCACTTGCATCAGTTACCGTCAGTGTCACTGTATTCGCTCCCACATCAGCACAATCAAACATGGTCTCATCGAGTGAGATCGATGCAATACCGCAGTTGTCAGAGGAACCATTGTCTATCTGAGCAGCCGTGATGGTGGCCGCTCCGGAAGCGTCGAGCTGAACGGTAAGGTCTTGACAAACCGCCGTAGGAGCTACATTGTCTTCAACGGTCACCGTAGCGCTACACGTGGAGGAGTTCCCATTTACATCTGTGACGGTGAGCGTTACTGTATTTGCACCAACATCGGAACAATCAAACATGGTCTCATCGAGTGAGATCGATGCAATACCGCAGTTGTCAGAGGAACCATTGTCTATCTGAGCAGCCGTGATGGTGGCCGCTCCGGAAGCGTCGAGCTGAACGGTAAGGTCTTGACAAACCGCCGTAGGAGCTACATTGTCTTCAACGGTCACCGTAGCGCTGCACGTGGAGGAGTTCCCATTTACATCTGTGACGGTGAGCGTTACTGTATTCGCTCCCACATCAGCACAATCAAACATGGTCTCATCGAGTGAGATCGATGCAATACCGCAGTTGTCAGAGGAACCATTGTCTATCTGAGCAGCCGTGATGGTGGCCGCACCGGAAGCGTCGAGCTGAACGGTAAGGTCTTGACAAATCGCCGTAGGAGCTACATTGTCTTCAACGGTCACCGTAGCGCTACACGTGGAGGAGTTCCCATTTACATCTGTGACGGTGAGCGTTACTGTATTTGCACCAACATCAGAACAATCAAACATGGTCTTATCGAGTGAGATCGATGCAATACCGCAGTTGTCGGTAGAACCGCTACCGATATCTAAAGGAGTAATTGTAGCATTACCTGAGCTATCGAGAGTAACAGTAACGTTCTGACAAACAGCATTCGGTGATTCATTGTCTTCTACAGTCACTGTAAAAGAGCAATTAGCCATATTTCCGTTTCCATCATCAGCGGTCACATTAACAGTAGTAATTCCGACTGGGAAGAATGTTCCAGGATTCTGGCTGTAAGTGATGGTTGGCGTACCTCCACAATTATCGGTAGCCGTTGCATTGAAGGTAACAATAGCACCGCACTGTCCAGCGTCGTTTGAAACGGTGATATTTTCAGGGCAACTTACTATTGGAGCTGTCACATCATCTACGATTACCGTTTGAACGACATCAATATCGTTTCCATTACCATCATCAAAGTTCCACGTTACCGTGAATGTACCTTGAGTAGTGTAGGTGAGTGGATCAGAAGTACTTCCGGTAACGGTTCCTGCACAGTTGTCGGTAGTGGTTGGAACTGGAACTGTAGCTGAACATTCGCCCGTTATATCGGCAAGAGTTGGAGCTACTGGATCGGTCACATCATCGATCACCACATTCTGTGTTTGCATGGAACTGTTTCCATTTCCATCGTCAAAGTTCCAGGTTACCACTGTAGTTCCTT
>JAKVAV010000001.1:78112-89110 GCA_022448105.1 Flavobacteriales bacterium
ATTACCATCATCAAAGTTCCACGTTACCGTGAATGTACCTTGAGTAGTGTAGGTGAGTGGATCAGAAGTACTTCCGGCAACGGTTCCTGCACAGTTGTCGGTAGTGGTTGGGACTGTGAGGGTAGCCGAGCACTCCTCTGTAATATTTGTGAGTACAGGTGTCGCTGGGGCTGTATCATCCACAATTGTCACTGTCGCATTGCAAGAAGCGCTGTTTCCACTTAAATCTGTGGCCGTAAAAGTGACGGTGTTTGTACCGATATTACTACAGTCAAAATTGATATTGCTTGCCGTAATTGCTGGAGTGTCGCAGTTATCTGTGGCGGTTGCTCCAGTAGCAGAAATCACCGCTGTGAAACGAGTGTTGTCGTCACTTCCATCAAATTTTGCATCTACTACAAAATCTATTTCATCCCCATAAGTTACTGAAGCTGAGAGGTTCCAAGTCGTTAAAGCTTGAGGGACGTTTAAGAACTCAAAGATTTGTGCACCATTTTGAAGAACTCTTACATGAGTACCATCTCCTCCAAATCCGGGCAGATCTTGGAATTCAAGATCCATTGAGACGGTACCAGTGTAATTACTTGTCCATCTTCGAACTGCCCAATCATTATTGTCAAAATTTGGATGAGCATTCTCTGGAGTAATAAATGGCGTTCCGAAGCTCGCGCCACCTTCGTATCGAGTGTTGCCCGCATTGTAAGTAAGCTGCGAGAATCCAGCAGCATTGAAGGCATTGTATGTACCGTAGGTCCATCCTTTTTCACCTTGAATCCCACTAAAGTCATTCACTGAATTGGCCAGTTCTATCGTTCCATCTGATTGAATACTCGCATTACCAGAATCATCCAGATACAGTGTGAAATCGGAGGTGCATGTAATTACAGGATCTTCCTCATCATTAACAGTAATAAAGAAGGAACAGGTAGCGTCGTTTCCATTGTCATCAACTACAGTCCAAATAATTTCGGTTCCATCGGATAATGCCTCTCCGGCAAGAGAAGAACCTCCATTTATGTTGTTGGTAACTGATCCAACACCGCAGTTATCAGAAGTGTTGATTGGATCTAATTCTGTTCCTTGAACGGTGTAAGTGCAAACTCCAAGATCCGTTGTTCTTGTAGCATCGGTCAGACAAGTGATGGTTGGATCCTCTATATCAGGATTTAGAGTAAGATCAATTGGAAGTGCGTTTGCGAGAATGTCTTCTGGAGTTGGGATTCCTCCTGTGAAAGTGGTCACTGCAATTCTTGAGCGAGGAAATCCGCCAGTAATAGGGCTTATGGAAGTTGTTCCACTAGTTCCTTCAACTTCAAAGGTGATTAAGATGAAATCTTCATCTCCAGTAACTGTGTTTATCGAACTAGCAGCATAAGCCACTTCTCCATTGACATTATCCAGCAAAACTGGCCCTGCTGGGGTATCAAAAGGTGGATTATTGGTGAGCACATTCGAACCATCAGGTGCAGCAACAGAAATAACTTCCAATTCATTGGGATCGAAATTCAACCGAGCTTCTACTGTATTGTAAGAGTCATCGGTATTAACTGAGACTAGCACGGTAAATGTTTCACATTGAGTGAGATTAGATTCAGATGCTGTCAAGACAAGATCTGCTTGACTACAAGCAAAACATGACGTTTGACCAGGCTGATCTTGGCAAGTTCCTGGCCCACAGGATACACATTCAAATTGACCCGGATCAGAACTAAATGAGCCTGCTGGGCATTGAGCAATTGACCCATCGCCAATACAAAACGAACCTGCTGGACATTGGGTTATCACTCCAGTGTTATTGTAAAATCCTGGTTGATTAATCGTGAAAGTCGCCGTAAAATTTGCTCCACCGTTAGAATCAAATCTATCTCCTAGGCTTGTAGGAGATCTCCAAAACACCTCGAGATGATAAGTTCCTAAAGGCAATCCAGCAAGTAAATCAACTCCAGAAGATGTCTTTTGCCAACGTTGATCACCACCGCCTAGGTCTGCAGAAAACGGGAGATTAATTGTTGTGAAAGAGCCTGAACTGCTCGAAGCCTCATGTATATTGTAAGAGATCTCTGCACCAAAAACATCACCACCTCCGTTTTTGAAGGTTTTTGCCTCACCTCCATTGAGAACTAGGGTTGTGACATTTCCAAAATCTTGTCCATCGAAAGGCGTTCCGCCGTCAGCATTTAAACCCCCAGCGAAAAATTGGTTGCCGGTTCCGTTGACATCAATTACGGCATAGGTTTGAAAAATCCCAGTTTGCTGGGCTTGAACTCCACAATAAAATAAAAGTGCGCATACGGTTTGCGCCAAGAGATTAATTGGCTTTTTCATGGTTTAATTGGTCAAAAAATTGGTTAACGGGAAACATTTCCCGCGTGTATCAATAAGTGTAAGGTGGACACTTATTAGTATGGTCCGAAGCTATAAAAAAATCATTTATCGATCAATAGCTGCCACTCAAAGTGAATAAATTATTGTTCAGAGGATGTAATTGCCCGAATCATTTGTTTACAATGTCTTTACCAAATGGTGTGATTGCGAGGCTTGCCAATTTGAAATGTTGTTTTGCAAAAGGAATTCCAATAATGGTTATAAACAATAATGCACCGAAAATTAGATGACTCAACGAAATCCAGATACCTCCAATCAAAATCCAGATGACATTGAAAAGGATGTGGAGGCATCCATTCGAGCGTTCGTGTGTAACCACTTTTTTTCCAAAAGGCCACAGAGCAAGCCCAGCTAACTTAAGTGTCTGAAGACCAAATGGAAAACCGACAATGGTAATCATCATTAAGACGCTAGAAACGAGGTATTCTACAGAAGTTATGAGTCCTCCAAAAAGGAGCCAAATGATGTTACCTAGGGTACGCATAAGTCAAATCTAATTCTCACATCTCATATAGCTTTTTAGATTGTGCTAATCGGTAAAAACAACTGATATTTGGGGCATAATTCCCGAAATGAACTCACGTAGCAAGGCACATCTTGCACTTCTCATCGTGGCTCTAATCTATAGCGCCAACTACATCATAGCCAAAGATTTGATGCCTCATTATATCTCTCCTAGAGGCTTCATTTTTCTTCGAGTTATAGGGGCCACTGTCCTCTTTTTGATTCTTGGAGCTTGTGTAAAATCAAAAACGCAAATAGCAAGAAATGATTGGTTTCGTATAGTGCTTTGTGGACTTTTTGGTGTAGCTGCAAATCAAATACTATTTTTTGAAGGATTAAACTTAACAAGCCCGATCAGTGCTTCAGTGATCATGACCCTAAATCCCGTCTTGGTTTTAGCAATGGGCGCATTGATGCTCAATGAGAAGATGACACGAACAAAAATCTTAGGGGTTTTCATTGGGGGAGTAGGGGCTGTTTGGTTAATCCTAGGAAGCTCTGGTGACCGTTCCAGCTTATTTTCGATTAGTTGGGGAAATCTCTTCATTTTCTTAAATGCAACGAGTTATGCACTGTATCTAGTTTTGGTTAAACCATTGATGTCAAAATATCAACCTCTACAAGTAATCAGATGGGTTTTCACGGCTGGACTATTCATTTCGCTGCCTTTCACTACAAAAAGCTTTATTGAGTTAAACTGGAGCCTTTGGACAACACAGACCTATGTTTCTGCGGTTTATGTGGTTGTCTTCACAACTTTCTTAGCCTATTTGCTTAATGTCTTTGCGCTCAAGACATTAACTAGTTCGACTGTGAGCATCTACATTTATTTGCAACCACTGCTTACTACTTCCTTAGCCTTGATTTTGGGAAAAGATGAATTAACCGTAGGGATAATATGTGCAGCAAGTCTCATATTCTCAGGAGTTTACTTGGTGAGTAAAAAACGGAAGACATCCTAGTTTCTTTTCATTAATGATTTTGAATTTTGAGGAAGTTCGTGCATATTCGTTAGCATGAACTCTTCATTTATTACCCACAATAGAATTTCGTACCGCCTTTTTTATTTGACAGTGCTTCTTTCGGGACTCGTTTTCCTCACTGCCTGTGAAGATGATGATGATGAGGATCCTCCCATGGATAGCACCCCTCAGGCTCCTTTAAGTGCATTTGATTTGCTTTATGTCAATGATAATGTATTAAATGTAGCATTCACACCTTCGCTCGTATGGGAACCAAGTACCGCAGCGGACAACAGTGAAGTGAAGTACTCTCTATTACTGGATAGAGCTGTAGACTTGGAAGATGATGAAACACCCGCTACCGTAATTGATGACGAAATCACTGCTAATTTCTTTACGATTACTCAACCGCTGCTTCAAAGCACGGAGTATGAGTGGTGCGTAGTGGCAAGAGATGCAAATGGCAATGAGCTCAAGAGCACTTCTATCTTCTCGTTTACGACTGGTTCAATTGATAATCAGCCTCCAAATCCTTTTAACCTTATTTCTCCGGCAGATTTTGCAACAGATCAACCATTGGATGTCCAGCTTTTCTGGCAAACGGCAACTGATCCTGAGGGAGATGCAGTCACCTATGATGTCTATATCGGGCTGAGCCCAAATCCTTTTACGATCGTTTCTTCTACTCAGGCTGCGACGAACTTCACGAATAATAATCTCGCAGAGAGTACCACTTATTATTGGTACGTGGTAGCCAAAGACGGGAAAGGAGGTTACACGGTTAGCTCATCAGAGTTTGAGTTCACTACGATACAGTCTTCAAATCCAATTCCCGGAACCGCTACTGTAATTCAAGCTGAAGGGCGACCAGTAACTGGAGCCTCTTCGACTTACGAAGGCACCAGAGGGCATCAAGTGGTAGTGTTGAATGGAGTGATTTACGATACTGCAGGATGGTCTCTTTATGATGATGGAGGTGGAGAAGGTAATGATGTCTATAAGTCTACCGATGGCATCAATTGGGAGGTTGCACGGTTGAATAATCCCGAGGATCAAAATGGTTTTGAACCTTCCGAAGAGCACGCTGTAGCGGTTCAAAATGGACTTATGTATATGTTTGAAGGCAACAGAAATCTGATAAAATCATCGGCTGACGGAGTAAATTGGGTCCCTGTCGAATGGACTGGATCTGTGCCTGATAATACCCACTATTTACCTAGAAATAATCACCAGGCAGTAAGCTATGGTGGCGCATTATACTTGATTGGCGGGATTTCTCGTGGTCTTATCATGACAGACGTTTGGCGAAGTACAGACGGAGGAATTAGCTGGACAGAAATAAAGCCAAATGATAATAGTTCATGGATAGGTTCGAATGAATTGAGAGTAGAAATTCACGATGGTGCTATGTGGCTTTTTGACGGAAATGATGGTATGATAGGATCTACAAATAAGTTGTGGCGTTCAACCGATGGTGTAAACTGGGAAGAAATAGGTTCACTGCCATTTTCGGCCATTAGAGGTTGGGCTGTTGCCTCCTACAAAGGGGGACTCACGGCAATTAGTGGAGATTTTGAAAACGAGATTTGGTGGTCGAGCAATGGTCTTAATTGGAGACAAGTTGAATTATCGAATCCTAACTCGCTAACATGGAGAAGAGACCATGATGCATACGTTTTTAACGGAGATTTGTATGTGAGTTACGGCCGAGGAAACAATTCTGGACCAGAGTTGAGATCAGATATCGTCAAGATTGATTTTACTCCTTAGGTTAAATTGGAGCGAATGGGTTGAATTGTCCAGGAAAAGAAAGACAGTAGCTTAAGGCCGTCTTATTTTTCCACCATGAAATTCAATGGTCCTTCGGGAGAGTTTTTATCTGCTCTGGATTTGAGTAAGGAGAACTCGTCAATTCTTACAGATAGAATACCTTTGATTTGGATCTCCGAGACAGGCACAGAGCTCGTCATTGACGGAAAAACCATTGTTTCTCTCCACAACACGCTGATTTGCCATACTGAATTCCATGAGATCATCGTCAATAAATTCTCTTCGGGAAAGCTCCTCAGGTTTAACCGCGATTTCTATTGTATTCTCAACCACGATGATGAAGTGAGCTGCAAAGGACTTTTGATTTTTGGGGCTTCTGAGCTCCCAATTATTCCATTAGACGAAAATTATCAACGAACGCTTAACGCGCTATGGGTGGTAATTGAGACAGACATGTCAACATCAGACGAACTTCAGCTAGAAATGCTACAGATGTTGGCCAAACGATTTTTGATATTGGCAACCAGGGCTTATAAAGAGCAGGTGAAGTTTGAGGACTTAGAAACGGAACAAGTGGATCTCATTAGATCATTCAACTTCTTAGTGGAACAGCATTTTCGCGAAAGGCATAAAGTGGCCGACTGCGCAGATTTGCTTTTTAAGTCACCGAAAACTCTGAGCAATCTGTTTGCTAAAGTCGGATCGAAAACTCCACTTAACTACATCCACGAGCGCATTGCGATGGAAGCGAGGCGTAAGCTCCGACATAGCGAGGACAGTGTAAAGGAAATTGCTTACGATCTCGGTTTCGAAGATTTACAGTCGTTCGGTCGGTTTTTCAAAAGGGTAGAAGGAGTATCTCCAATGAGCTGCATAGAAGACTCCTTTCAGTGTCTAAGGGCATAGATCAAATTTCATTTGCATAAGTTTTCTATGCTTGAGATACCTAATTTTCATACCCAATTTCTTCATTGGTCTAATTTTTTAGTATCTGAACTTTCTCAAATCAATCAAAACTCTCGTTTAAATGGTACTTTAAGTAAAGTTTCTTTATAGAAGTAGAATTGATTATCATTCTGGAATTCGTGCAGAATCTGCTCAGTCAACCTACTGGATTTTTACCTCAACAATAAATGCGAGCACATCAAAAATAAACATCATGAAAAATTAATTCACGAATTACTTCAAAATTGATGTAATGCATCCCGTTAACCCGACTTTTACCCAAAAAGTAAAAATCATAAAACTCACCTAGATCCAAAGAGTCCGTAGGAAACAGAATTTATGCTTGGAGCAGGCAACTACATTTTTGAAGCGAACAAAAATTATATAAATCACTGAGTAGGATTAGTTCTGGTTCCTAAAGAAAACTAAAAATGAGTGAGCATTTCAAAGCATGCCATGTTAAAAAATGATCAAAGACTTTTAGAAGTCGACTTCTTGAATTTCGACAATAGACGCTGGCGATTATGATTTTATCGTCCGATAAATTCCTTATTCAAAGATTCGTTTTCAAGGGTGTCATTCTGTAAGACACGATGATCACTATCATATTCAACTAAAGTAATCTATCCTTTCTCAAGAAATTCTGATCTCGTCAGAGTATATACCTTACACCTCTCATAATCAGGGTGATCTTTGAGATTAGGATGGAGTATTACTTTTTTGAATTTCATCCCAATTTTTTTCATCACATTTTCCGATGGGATGTTATGCTCCGTACAAGTTGAAAAAACAAAATCTAATTCCAATTCAGTGAAGGCATAATCGAGTACTCGTTTTGCCCCTTCCGTAGCATACCCATTTCCCCAAGCTGAATTCTTTAGCCTCCACCCAATATCCGTATTGGGAGAGAACTCCGATTCGTATTTCTGGTAGGCTAGACCAATGAATCCTATAAATTCTGAGGTCTCCAAAACCTGAACTGCGAAGTAGCAATAGCCATGTTCTTCTTGATGCTTTTGCAGCCGATCTATAAAGTCAGTCGTTTGCTCGCGAGAAAGGGTAGAAGGGAAGTGTTTCATCACTTCTTCGTTGGCGTTTAAGGCGGCAAATTGATCGATATCATCCGCAGACCATTTGCGAAATCCAAGGCGATTTGATTCAAACAGAAACATTTCCATTTTAACTTTTAGGGTGAGCTCTAAATAAATCAAAAAAAGCCTCCACAGTTTTTGGAGGCTTTAGATTATCGAGTGTGTAAATATGTATAAAGAAACTACTCTTTAATCAACTTGATGGTTGTTTTACCACGATTGGTTGTGATCTCGGTCATGTAAAGTCCTGTGTCTATTCCAGATGCATCAATATTTGCTAAACTAGAGTTAGGAGAAGCTGAATAAACGACTTGCCCCAACATGTTGAATACTCTAACCTCCTTGATTGGAGTAACCTCTGAAGTGATGGTCCATGAATCAACCGATGGATTAGGGAAAGCATTCAATCCAGCCTCTTCGATATCGTTTACACTAAGGGCTTCTTCAGTAGTGAAGTAGATGTTGTCGAACCAAAGTCCTCCATTTCCGTCAAACTTGTATTGGAAAATATCATCAAGGTCAAAAGAGAAGGCGCCCGCGTCATAATCTAAAAAGTGCTGAAGCGGAATAAATACACTAACCCATTCGCCTTGAACTAGAGGTGCATCTCCCGTCGGGCCAAAGGAAAAGCGAGGCTCAGCTATATTGCCACCAGGAATCCCAGCCGTTTGATCAATCAAGTAAAAGTTGAATCCTGATGAAGAAGTGGCGTAATAATCAAGGTGCACAAAATCAAACTCATTGATGTTTTCAGCTGTCCATTCTGCGCCATAGAAACCAAGGTTTTCCATACTGGCAGACAAGTTTCCCGTGCTTTCAATGTCCACTTCTGCCAGTACGAAGGCATCATTTGCATAAGCATTAAGATTAAAATTCATTACCGTATTTGTCGCGTAAGTTTCACTGTAAACCGAAACTACGTCAGCTTCGTCAATTGTAGGATCAGCAGGAGATACCATTGGGTCTGGAACACTAGTTGCCGCTCCAAAAGTTACATTGTCAAACCAAACTACATGTCCAGTTTCTCGTGGTGCATAGCTAGGGAAAAAAATGAACTGAGTAAAAGGTGCTAAACCTGAACCAATAAGACTGCTCATGTCAAAAGTAATTTCAACCCACTCATTTGCAACAGTATTGTTAACGATGGTTTCGAATTCGGCACCAAACATGTTATTTGCAAATTTGAGAGCCACAGGGGCCGCAAATCCCTCTTGAAAAACCATCACACGAACGGCGCTGTTCTCCGCATTAAATTCCCATGAGCCCATTTCGATACCAGGGTTATCAGTTTCTGTACCCGCTTGTCCCCAAGAAGCATCTGTACCATAAGCGATGTCAATCTTAGCTGCTGTTGCAGAAGAGTTAATTCCGTCGGTCACTGGATTCGCTTCAATAGTTAAAGTAGGATTGTCGAATCCTTCAGGTGCTTCAAATGTTGCCCAGCCAAAGCCAGCTCCATTTCCACCTGGTTCAAAATCGAGTGGTGAGGTTTGTGCGAAAGCTCCGCCTCCAATTAAAAACGCAGTAAAGAGTAAAAGTCCTTTCATGATTTGAAATTTTGTTCCGTGTACGAAAGTAGTTTGACTCATTCATTTTCAGGCTACATCAAAGATACATCACATCAAGTTTTAAATGCCTGAAAAACTGATATATATGGTATTTGATGAGGGTGATACGGTATCACAAACAATTCCAGGTAGTTTTAATAAGACAATTAAAAGACGGGGTTCTGAAGAAATCCTAATGACATCAATATGCCAGAATCAATTTCATGCGCCACACTTCGTGATTCAATTTCTGCCGTACTTTTGAGCAAATCTTTTTATGAAAGCAGTAGTATTTGACAAGTACGGTTCTCTCGAAAACTTGAGAATTGAAGAAGTTCCCAAACCAGAGCCTAAATCTGATGAAGTTAGGATTAAAGTTCATGCAGCCTCTCTTAACTCGGCAGATCTTCAACTCATAAGAGGAAAACTGTCCTCTAGGGTTATCGCTGGATTATTGAAGCCAGGAAAAGTAATTCCAGGTATTGATGTTGCTGGCATGGTAGACGCCATGGGACCTGATGCCATTGGATGTCAGTGGGGGCAAGAAGTCTATGCCGATCTTTCAGAATATGGATACGGAGGTTTTGCTGAATATGTCTGTGTCCCTAAATCAGCCATAGCCATGAAGCCAAAAAATCTAAGCTACGTAGAGTCTTCTGCTGTTCCGATGGCAGCTACTGCAGCATTTCAGGGACTAGTTGATCATGGTAGTATGCTCTCTTATAGAAGCGCAATGATCATTGGTGCATCAGGTGGAGTAGGGCACTTTGCGGTGCAAATTGCTAAGAATTACGATTTGCAAGTTACAGCAGTTACCAGAACGGAAAATGTAGATTTTGTAAAAAGCCTTGGTGCTGACTATGTAATTGCATCAGATCAAGTCGATCATATGAATAAACGAGACCATTACGAGTTGATTTTTGATACCATTGCCGACATATCCGCTCGAAAATACAGAAAGATGCTTACCAGAGATGGGAAATATGTGGCTTGTGCTTTCAGCCCTTCGGCAGTATTACAAAGCCCTATTGGAGGAATATTAAGCAATAAAAGAATAGTAACATTTGGCTTACATCCAGATATGGACGACCTGGCAACGATTCGTAATATGATCGAAAAAGGCAATGTGAGGCCGAGAATTGACAAAGTATTCTCAATTGAAGACAGCATTGAAGCGTTGAGATATTTAGCAGATAGAAAAGCTCAAGGAAAAGTTGTGATAAACATGGAAAGCTAGATCAAATGGCATAGATGTTGAAATCGCTTGATCTAAATTTTCATTTGATGATTCGAATCAAATTTGCTCTCACTTTACATATTATCCTCTTTAGCGTCTTTCTTCAAGCACAGACTTTTCACACAGTTGAAGACCCAGACATAACCTTTACTTTGGAAATCCTTGAAAATTGGAGGGTGGTGGATGATGGATTGGTTCTCTCAATAGTACCGCCGGCCGGAGGAAACGAATACCTGAATTTCACCTATTACGAAACTTCAGAAAAAAACCTCGATAAGGCATTTGAATTTACCGTACTCGCCTTCAACAAAGAGGACGAACTGGAAACCCGAATTATTGATCGAGGAAGAGACATAATAGATAAGGTAGAAGCACGATGGGCCCTTTTAAGCTTTGAAAAACAAGGAGTATTCTACCATAGGCTCACCTATTTACTCATTAAAAACGGTCAATATTTTATTTTTCAAGGTAGCGCACTCGCAGCGAACTTTGAACACTATAGGCCGCTCTTTGAAAAAATGATTCGATCTCTGAAAACCAAGAAAAATCTGTAGACC
>JAKVAV010000010.1 GCA_022448105.1 Flavobacteriales bacterium
TGGGACACGAATACTGTCGGGCCAATCCTGAAAAAGCAGTTACTCTTTTTCGTCCTTTTGTCCCGCAAAAAGATAAAGTAATTGACTTGAACAAAGCACTTTCTATTTCCATCGATGCATATGGAGAACAATGGGGGAAAATAGAGGAAAGTACGGTAACAAAATTTCTCGAATGGATATATGCTAAGGGGATAGAAAACGAATTTTTAAAAGCTTCTTCGATCGTTTCCAATGAGCTATTTAGGCCTTAGGTATCCATTGAAGGAGTAAGCTTTACCATAACACACCAAATTGATTTTAACCTGATAGACTTTTTTACAGTTGAACAATGTACGTCCAAGCAGAGATATCAGGTTTTCTATATGCTATTATGTAAAGACGGTCGCGAGTTCTAATCGTTTGTGATCCTCGCTGTTTAGGCTAGACTAAGGGTAAAAATTCCGAAGCAAGATCCATCGAGTACCGAGAGAAATTTCTTTTAGTAACCTACTCATGGAGCGAACACCCAATCTACTTCCCGCATAATGAAATTGGCTCTTCCCATAAATTGCGTAATGAGGAATATACAACACATCATCGCGTCGCATTTTACAGTAGTAATGAAATATAAAACAGAAGAACCACCTTAGAATCAAGATATGAGATCTGTGACTTAAAATTAATAAATTATAGGTTTCAACTAGGCCTGAGTAGGAATTTAGACTAGATAAGAAATACGCTTAGTTCTTCCTTTTGAAACCACTCAAACCAATGTGATGGACCATATGGCGCCACACTTCAGTTCCTTTTGCACCGGGATGAGATCCAAAATTTGATGTATATACAAATGCACCGTTTGGCTCTAACTGCATGCCTGACTCATAACTGAGTTCATAGGGTGTCCAATTTTTCATTATTAGCAGCACGGTTGTTTCTGCTGGTTCAGATTCACTGTTAAAATCTGAACCATAACAGAAATAGAACTCAATGGTACCGTTTTCGCCATTTGTCTGAAAAAGAGAGTCGTGATTCCATAGGTTTACAACTCGGTTAAAAGCCTCAAATTTAATGATGGAATAATCAAAGTTTATCGAATCTATCGGGTGCATCCTAATGGTAAACTTACTCCCGATTGGAAATGCGAATCCATTTTTGGGTTCAGTTGGGAGGTCTTGCGCAATCGTCCTAAAGCAAATGCTAAAAAAAAGCAAGAAGAGAAATCTATTCATCTTTCGTCATCTGTTTCAAATCCTTATACATCCCGTGAAGGATACTTCTTTCAAGAACCTAAACTACAGAAATATTGGACTTAAACGATGTACTTCTTCACGCTTAATCAACACACTACTATTAAAAACAGGCAAATTCATTTATTGTCCGCAAGGTATCGTAGCGAATATCTTATTCGATGGTAAATACATCGAGCTTACTAATTACTCACGCGCCCGAGAAGAAAACCTGACAGTAAGACTATGACTTACTGGAATTGAGTTTCCATTATGTTCTCCTCGACTTCATTATGGCATCTCCTCGATCACATTTATCACCTCGATTTCTATTTCTTGTCAACCCCTTCCCACTATTTCTATACCCTGGATAATGCCATTTCGTTCAACGATAAAACCCACCAAGAAGAATTTGTGTATAATCCAGTTTTGCAGACTTAGGATGCTTGATACTACTCATCAAGTATATAAACATCTCCGCATTACCACATGGAACAAGGTTTACTTTTCCAGGATAGCTGACACGTCGCTAACTCTGGTTTTTATGGATATGCAAGTGTTAACAATAATACCATCTTCTCTAACAACCTTTTACGCTAGCATCTGACCAATGCGCAGAGCGGGATTGAGTAATGGACTTTTGAGCTATAAAAAATGTTCATGTTGCATTTTACGAAAGGACTTAGTTTTCTTATTCTAAAAGAGAGGACCAGCATCGACTTGGAAAACACTGAAGCAAAACAAAAGCCGCTCCCATTAAGGAAGCGGCTTTTGCATTTTGGTTGTTGCCCTGATTGGTTGCTATTCGATAACAAATCTGCTCGTTACTCTTTCAGCACCTGAAGTGTAAAATACTGTGTAGATGCCTGCAGGAACATCAGTTGTTTCAAGCCTTAAGGTTTGATTTGACTCTACTGCAACTCTTTGCTGCGTGATCATTCTTCCAGTGATATCTCTCATTTCGAGTAGACCTTCAGTTGCAAGACCTTCAGCGTTTGAGAGGTCGAGATTAACAAATCCCAAGTTTGATGGATTTGGATAAACCGACATTTTCGTAGAACCTGCACTTGCATTGCCATTAGACTCAGAAATACTGGCTGCGCCGCCCAATGGGATAAAGAATTCTGTCTCAGAGAATTCGCTTACTACTAATGGTTCTTCAGAACATGCACATCTTACACGCACTTCATATGTTTCGCCAATTTGAAGCATAGATTTTGGAACGAACCTTCTGGTAGGTTCAGTTCCATCCTCATCTGCATATACTAAAAGTGTTTGAGTACTTCCGCCAACTAGACCACCTTCGATCTGACAAACTCTAGGACCAGGAACTGGTGTCCAGCGAATTTGAACAAACTCAGAACTTGAGTTCTGGAGAACAGCCACCTGCTCGGGTGCAGGGAAGAATCCTTCCTCACAAAAAACGAATACATTGTCATCCCTCTCTCCAACGATCTGAATTCTCTTGTCATCTGAAGCTGGAGTTTCTGCCTCCATGTATGGGGTTTCAGAGAAGAATGTGTTCAAGTACTCGGCCATAGCATCTTGTTCAGAGCCAGCATCGGCAAAGTTAAATAGCCCTTCTGCAAGTTCTTGATCTTCTAGATCTGTTCTGTTTTCTCCAAGCTCTGGGTAAGGATATCCATCACCACCACCTGCTAGGAAGTCCAGAGTCACAATCTTGATCACTCTCTCGGCATCACCGTTGATTTCTCCATCGATCACTACTGAATCAACTGGAAGACCTGCATTGTCAACAATCACTAGGTTTTGAACTCTTTCGTTTGCCGGAAGGCTAGGATCGAAAGAAACTCGCATACCGGCTACCTGTGGGAATTGACCTGGTGTTGCACCTTCTTCAGTCGCGCTGAAGGCATGCTCCATAACTGCTTTGAGGTCAGCAGCGCTCAGATCAAACAAAGTAAGACCATTGTTAAATCGTAGCCTGTTCTCAACATCGAGCTAAGAGATCTCACTGTCGAGCTTTCCTGGAAGTGGATTAGCTTGTGGAGGAAGGAATTCAAATACTTCAGGAGAAACTTCAACTACTTCTCCGATTTCAGCTCTGATTCCACCGCCATTTTTCAAAGAAACGGCTACGTTACTGTCGAAAGACTGAGCAACGAATAGGTTTGCATCCGCAGAGATGTTACCCATATTCGTCTCTTGAGTTCTTACTTGGCTACGACGACCGTCAAGGAATACATCGCTCTTTCCGAGGATGTTGCCATCCTTGGCGATAACGATACCACTAACAGCGTCTGTCAATCTGATTACTAGCTCTCCTTTGCTATTTTCTACGAAGGCCATTGAAGGATCTTTGTAAACCTGAGCGATCATTTCGTCATCAGTAGCGTAGATTCCATTCACACCTTCATTCAAAGAAGAAAGAAGAACAACTCCGTTTGCATCAAATCCTACAACTAGTCTTCCAACATAACTGTACTCTCCGTCAGTACTTACGACGAGTACCGGCTCTTCGTCTACATTCGCAGAAACGAATGGATAGTTATCCTCGGCTTCATCTCCACTTCTCAAGCGATCAGTCTGGTCAGCTAGAATTCTATCAGAACCTCCAGCTAGAATGATATCCACACCGCTCAACAAACCTGCTAGCTCTTGTTCAAGGGCAAACTGCTGTAAGTGAGAGGCCAAGATGATCTTGTTTGATCCAGCCGCGATCAAGTCATTGATGACTGGCTGAAGAATAGCCGCTAAAGCAGGCATGTCGTTCATGCTAGCGCCAATAACCGTAACACCATCAATAGATGTGATCGATTCGATGATTTGAGTCGTAGCACCTACCACACCGATAAGCTCACCGTTTCTTTCAATCAAAGTGGCAGGAGCAATCTTAGGAGCTGCACCGGCTGCATCTAGATCAGAAGGTAAAGAACGGAAGTCAGTGTTTGGAAGAATCTCTGCTGTAAAGACATCGGATAGATTTCCTTCGTTAGCGAAGTCAAGGTTTGCAGAAAGGTAAGGGAACTGAGCTCCCAACCATCTTACATCACCTAGACCAGCTCCGCGGATATCCGTTCCAATAATGTCAGCTAGTGGATCTGTACCAGCGTCAAATTCGTGGTTTCCAAGAGATGAAGCATCAAAACCGATGATGTTTGCAATAGTGATATCAGCTCTACCTCTTGCTTCTCTCAAGTTTGTTAGTCCAGGCTCTCCGAAAAGGTCTTGGTTAACCTCTTGTAGTGTAGCTCTTAGTTCAAAGTCAGAAGAAGCATTGAAGAATGGTCCAGGGATGAAGTTATCTCCTGAGGAAATTCTAACTGTGTTAGAGTACTCATCTTCAAATGCATCAACAATTGCTGCAAAATTTGGAGCTCTTCCGATGGCATCAACACCTCCTTCGAGATCTGAAGCGTGAAGAATTTGAAGGGTGTAATCAGGTGAAGAAACACCGAAAAAAGAAACTGTACCGCTAACTTCACTAGCTACCATTACAATGGTCTCTCCAGTTGGGCTGTCAGCAGCGTCAATTACTTTTACGTCTTCAGGACCTAAGTCCCCAGCTTCTGGAGTTTCAGCATCAGCACTAAAGTTTCTGTTATTCACATAGTTTTCAAATTTAGGCGCTGTTGGATCAGTGATGTCATAAATCATGATACCTCCTACACGCTCTAGTCCGATGAAGGCGTAAGGAGTTCCGTTGATTTCCGCAACAGCTATAGCTTCTGGCTCAGGACCTTTGTCATCGCTTCGGTTTTTGAAAGAATCGTTATCGTCGTTAGTAGAGTTGAAGAAAGGAGCAAGGTAATCTGCGGTGATTTGCTCGAAATCGTCACCGCTGTCCCAAACAAGGTTTCCTGACTCATCCCAAATAGAGAACGAGCGCGCACCGTATCCAAATATTTCGTCGATATCTCCGTCATTGTCAGTGTCTCCATTGGCGATGGTAACGTTCAATCGACCGAGGTTTTCATTCATTTGTAGCATTTCTCTGTTAGGAAAAGCAACAGAATCAAGCTCTACGTCTTTTAATCTTTCCTCTTCGCTAAAACCGTCATACTCACGAGCATCACCTTCATTCGCAGTTAGAATGTAAGTCATTCCACCTACTGAGTAAGAAGTGATAGCATCTGGCTGGTAGAAACTTTTAACAGGCCAGTTTTGAATTTCGATTCCATCCGCTTGGTTACTCGCATCGAAACCATTTCCTGGAAGGCTGTAGTCTTTAGCACCTAAAGCCCAAACGTCCAAAATGGTATTTGAAGCAAGGTCAACAACGACTATTGCATTGTTTTCCTGGCAAACTGCATATGCTGTTTGAGAGTCATCGGAAATAGTGATGTACTCTGGCTCAAGGTCTTGAGCGATAGAAGCGTTCAATCCGAAGATTCTCACACCTTCTACATCCATCATCGTAAGAGAACCGAAACCTACTGTGGAAACAGTAGCGGAAGCAACTCCTCCAGAAACGTCGATCACAGAAATGCTTCCTTCAGGATCTACGTCGTAGTCGTCATTTGGCTCACCTTCATTGGCAACAACTACTTTGTTTCCATCAGGTGTAAAAGTCAACATGTCGGGAAGTGCTCCGACTGTGACATCGTTGATGTGGTTTCCATCAGCATCGAAGAAAACCACCAATCCTGGATCGTGCTTCACCTCAGCTTCTACTGCGACAGCGACTACTCCATTAAATACTGAAACGCTATTAGGAGCAGCTCCATAAGTCGAAACCTCTATTGAATTTACAAGCACAGGTGCAGAAGGGTCTGTGATATCCAAAACTTCTACGGTATTGTCATTACTGTTTACAAAGAACACTCTCTGTGTAGCTGGATCGTGAGCGGCAATCTCCGCAGCACTTTCGTCGAATATACCTGTAGCGTATGTCCCCAATAGATTAAGATTCAATTGGTTTTCAAATGGCATTGGGCCTGGAGTAGGAGGGGTAACATCTCCACCTGTAGTGAACACACCAACGGGCACAGGAGATGCTGCAGTGGCATTGGTAGTTTCACCGTCAAGGGCATTAACACCGCCAAAAGTCCATTCGCTAACATCGAAAGTTGCAGATGGCATTGAGTTATCGTTTCGGGCTCCCCATGAGTCGAGGTGCTCCCAAGGTTGACCAGTTCCATCTACGTCGATTTCACCGAAGATATCTACTACAACGCCATCTTTGAAAAGCTCTACGGCATCGTCTCCATTGATGGACATTGATCCGTCAGTCAAAGTAGGAGCGAACCCAAACCATGAGGTAAATTGAGGTTCTTCTGTGGCGATGTAAATGTAATCTCCTGCCATAGCTGAACCAGATAGTGCAAATTCAACGCTATCCGTTCCTCCGCCATTGTTAGGTGAGCCTACACCATAAGGGCTTAAGTCGGCAATGTCATTTATAGCGTATAATTCAATTCCCTTTGGTGTTCCTCCGGAAAGGGGACCGTCATAAACGGCCGAAATAATAAGGTCACTTTGTCCAAAAGCTGCACAAGCAAGTAAGGACAAACCTCCCAATAAAATAGATTTTAGCTTCATCTTAATGATTATTAGATTGATAATGAAGCCACAAAATTATGGGGGACGTCAGGCGGAATTGCCCTGAATTGCTTTAAGCTTCCCTTATGAAATCCTTAAGGCTGAAAGGCCTAATTTTATTGGTAACAAGAGAAATACTGACACCCCTGATATCAATAAAGAGATCACTTAGAATCACCAGCGTTTAGCGAGAGTTAATAATGTTAAATGGGTAAGAAGATTTCAGTGAAAACTGAACAAATTCTCACTAGTTACTAGATGTCAAATCTGGGATGGTGATTTCAAATTCAGTTCCTACATCAACTTTTGATCTCACAGTAACTTGACCATGGATTTTGTCTACAGCCTGTCTTACTAAATAAAGCCCCAATCCGCTACTTTCAACTGTCGATCCAGCCTGTTCTGAAATGAAAATGTCAAATATTTTTTTGAGCTGTTCCGATGGGATACCTTTTCCTTGATCACTTACAATAATCTTAATACCGTTATTGCTTTTTGTGACTGTGACATTTACCGAGTAAGGTTGATTTTTTTCCTTGGAGCCATACTTCACCGCATTGGTAATCAGGTTATTCAAAGCTATTTTCAACCTTACCCTATCTGTGAAAATATGAATGTTTTCAGGTATATCAACTTGAAACTGAACAAATTCATTGTAATTGGCTAAGGGTTCAACGACTTCCACAGCAAGATGATAAACCCCAATTTGCTCAAGGATAAGGTTTGTTTTAAGATTGCGGTAGTACTGAAGCATCGTTTGAATATAATCATCCATTTTGCGTATGCTTCCAGTCATTAAGCTATAGTATTCTTTGAGCTGCCTTCCATCGTTCTCATTTTGACTTAAATCTAAGAGTCCCAGTAGTGATAGCAGAGGAGCTCTAAGGTCGTGGGTTACACTGTAGACGAATCTATTAAGTTCCGAATTGATTCTGTAGAGCTCTTCATTTTTCTGTTTAAGTTCGATTTTTGATTTGTACGACTCATAGACCGCGGCAAGGGTCTTACTCATCAATTCTTTGTCCCAAGGTTTAACCAGATATTTGTGTATGTGCCCCTTATTAACTGCGTCAATTACGGTTTGGGAACTCGTGTAAGCAGTGAGAAGAATTCTTCGAGGATCAGGGTAATCCGTAGATACTTTTTGGAAAAATTCAACCCCATTGACCTTTGGCATCCGCTGATCAGCTATGATTATATGAGGTTCTTGTTGTTGAAGAAGTGCGTATGCTTCTTCAGCCGTGCTAGCTGTTCTTATACTATGCTCACGTCTAAAGGAAGCTTTGAAAGCGGTCAAATTAGCTTCCTCATCATCAAGGTATAAGACACTTATTTTCTCTGTTGTTAACATTTTGATAGTTTTCTATTTCGCCTTTACAGGCAAAGTGATCCTAAAAGTAGAACCATCTCCTTCCTTGGATTCTACGTAGATCTCACCCTTGTGGGTTTCAATTATCTTATAAGCAATGCTCAAACCTAAGCCCGTACCTTGCCCAACTTCCTTTGTTGTGAAAAATGGTTCGAATATGCGGTTCTTTATATCATCATTCATTCCAACCCCTGTATCTTGAATTGAAATGAAGATTTTATCGTCGTTTAGATTACCACTTTTGATTAAAAGTTGGTGAGTTTTTTTTGAGCCATCCATGTTCATGGCTTGCAGCGCATTGTTCATTATGTTCAAAAGAACCTGATTTATCTTCCCGCCCATGCATTCAACATAATTGAGATTTTCAGCCAAATCGAATACAACATCTAGATTTTTGGCAAGCCCATTCGCAAGGAGATCGAAGGTTGATCTAATTCCTTCATTGATATCAATTTCTTTAAAGTCAGAATTGTCTATTCTACTAAAGTTTTTGAGTCCCTTCACAATATCGGCTGTTCTGGTTGCTCCTTCTTTAATTCCATCAAGAAGCTTGCTAATTTCTTCCCTACTATAGGCTATGTCTATTTCTTTTTTGAAATTTTCAATTTCAATTTTCTTTTCATCGAAAGTGGAGGCTTCTTGGATAGAATCATACATATCCAAAACATTCAAAATATCCTGTACATCATATTTTAGCGGCTCGATATTGGCACTCACGAAATTGATTGGGTTGTTGATTTCATGAGCAACACCAGCTGTAAGCTGACCAAGTGAAGCCATCTTTTCTGCTTGAACCAGCTGACTTTGAGTTTCTTTTAGCTCTTCGATAGCGCTATTTAACTTTTTGTTTGAATTTTTAAGATCAGCGGTTCTTTCACTTACTTTTTCTTCCAGAATTACATTTTGTTCTTTTACAATTCTTTCATTTTCGATCGAAATTCTGAGCGCTTGTTGTTGTGATTCGCTTTTTTCTCTTTTGAGAATATTGATTCTATCAGCCAGAGCAATAGACAGCAGGGCAGTTTCCACAGCACTGCCCGAAAGCATCATATAGTTTGTGATGGGATTAGAAGGAATAAGTCCTGCATCTTGAAGAGCGTAAACAATTATACCAATAACGAGAACAGCCCAAGCCAAAATGAAAAATTTTGCTGGAGAATAGCCTCTTCGGTACACGACAATTCCTGCTAAAAGGATGTAAAATGAGACAACCGTTATTCCTAATTGAGCGGCCACATGAACTGTAGGATTAATACCAAGGATGATTGTCCCTAGACAAATTAATCCAAAATAGAGGTAAATGACTTTTGCAAATAAATTTATTCTTGGAGCGTACTTTTTCGTTTTGAGAAAGTCTTGCAAAAAGACAACACCGGTGATACTTACAAAAGCGGTAAAAACATATGGGCTTCTCGCTGCAAACCAAGGGCTGTCAGGCCAGAAAAACTGATGCATATACCCTTCGAGAACTGCTTGCGTTGACCCCACCGCTAAAACATAAATGACATAAAGAATGTAGCTTCGGTCCTTTACCGTGAAATAGATAAATAGATTGTAAACAGCCATAACTAGGATTAGGCCAAAATAAGCACCTAACAAAACGTTAGAACTTTGAATGAGCTCACCCGACGCCGGTATAGTGGCGACATAAATAGGTAGAACTATTTGCTCTTCTGTTACTATTCTAATAAAAACGGTTCTTTTAGAGTCTTCAGGAATGGTCTGATCGAGTACGAAAGAGGGGGTGCTGTATTTTCTATGATCGAATGGAAGGCTCTCACCAAAGAGAACATTGCATATGAGCATCCCTTGATCATTAAGGATAAAGAACTCTAGGGAATCAATAACAGGTTGGTTTACATGAATTCTGTAGTCAACCTTGCTGGACTGATTATTGATTAAAAATTTCACCCACAACGCACCTTTTGCAAAACCAAGATTCGGTCGCGGAGCCTCTATTTGCTGAAATTCCTTGTTTCTTATCTCTCTAACGGATTCTTGACCTGTTTCATCAATATAATAACCGAGTTCACTTCCCAAGGCTTTTCGGTAAAAGTCATCTGTTAAAACCAGCTCCTCAAGTCCAAACAAAAAATGAGGTGCAAGAATACCAGTTATCCATATTAATATTCCTATAATTCTACCCATTCTAATTCTCCAATTGATTCAATTTTTAGATCGTGAGTGTACAATATGGTTTGCTCTTTACCAACTTTTTCAAGTGATTCTAATTTGGGATTTTCGCGCAGTTTAGTGATTCTACTTCTAAAAATAGGGTGAGTACTTTTAAGCAGCTGAGGGTTCATTGAAAGGACTCGGGCAACGAAGTTACTATTTGGGTAAACGAACTCTCCATCAATTCCTAGGCTGGTTTCGATCTGAAAGCCCATTCTTCGAGCAATTTTTAGGGTGTATTGCGCTACAATTGTAAACAAAGAAGTGACAGGAATTTGACTGCAAATCGCCATGCCAGCGATGACAAGATTAACTGTTACGCCAATGTTTGGAGCAAGAGATCTACTATTCCATAGCCCGCAAAGTTCGGAAGTTCCTCCATTCAGAGCATAATGCCTCACCATGTCGTTCACTTTTGGGTCAAAATGACTAACCGCATCTTGAACAGGCAAATTTATACGACCATCTGCGATTTGAACTCGAATCCCTCCCAGGAGTTCACCAGTTTCAATATCCTTAGCTTCTACCACATAAACATGTGGGTTGTATGCCCAATTATTATTATTCGTGCTAATATTACCCAGATTGAAACCTTCCAAGACTTTCCTGTGACCGTCTGCATAGTTAAGACAGCTTTCCTCATCGTCCACAGCTCTATACGCCCTTAAAAGAATCATTTGACCTTTCTGAAATGTAAATTCATGTTTCGTCTCAAGCTTCGGACAACCTCTCTTTTTTTGTAAAAAAGTCTGAAAACAAAAATTGGTTTATCCGAGGAAAGGGAGTTTACTATCTGTTTAAAGCCTGTGCCTATTCTATCCAATGCCTCGAACTCCTCATCTGCCAGAGTACCTGCATTATCTAAACGGGGAAGTAGCAAAGAAATAGGCGATTGCGGTTGGAATCCAATGCCAAGCGCATTGGCACAAATCCATACACGCTCCATATCTCGACCAGCCTTTAGGTAGTCAAGTCTTGATCTTTTCGGTCTTGTAATTATTCCTATTGCCGATGCTGACCGAGTTGATTTTTTAGAAAGATTTGTAAAAGCCGAACCACCGTTCCAATTCACCAGATTTTTAATAACAGCTTTCTCCTTAGCCAATTTGAATCCAGTCAACTCACCGATGGTTAGATCGCAAGTGTTTATATCAATACCGTCTCTCCTGCGCTGAGCCTCATCACTGCTCCATCTCATTTCTTCAATGAAATTTCTGTGACCTTCAGGGTGCATGATTCGAAATTTTTCTGTTTCAGCGATAAGGTCTGAAATTTTTCTGTAGATCTCTCCGGGCTCAACAATCAGTAGATTTGATCCATTCTTAATTGCGCTCTCACTTAGTTTCCGTTTATGAGCTTTTGAAATTGGTTTACTTGATTCGATATTCCTGTTTGTTTCTCTTTTGCGAATGTTTTTTGCTAACCATATATCCAGCTCATTCTTGCTGTGAACCTCTTCTAATGTAATCCTAGCGATTAAATCGTTTTTGTTGTCCTCGTAGTACAAGGTTTTTGATTGAAAATTTTGAAAATATGCTTCTAACGTAGCATTTTCAATAGATGCCCCCAATGCAATCATCGAAGAAATATCATCCTTATCCAAAAAGGAGCTCACAAGATTTCTATCAAACTTAAGTTGAAGAACATCGCCTGTAGAGGACCACTTCCAAGGTTGAAGATTCCCACCGGACGGGGCATGACACGCTGACTTTATAATTTCTTCTAATTGATGTTCAGGGATTTCGAAATTACGATCAATTTTGGGCAATACCCCAAAATCATTGTCAGGAGCGGGGTAGCAGATATCGTCTTCAGAATTCGTGATTTCCCTCTTATTCCCGATGAGCGCTTCAATGTCAACGTAGTATCGGCCCGATTCGTGATATTGGCTGAGGAAAATTCTTCTTACAACATCGGCAACTACTCCTCCTCCAAGTGTCACTGCCGAGGCTAATTGTGGCCAAGTTGTTATCGTTTCACCAATCTCGAGCATAGAAGCTTTGGCACGATCAGAAATGGTTTCAGCCCCAACTATCGCGAGCATATATGGTATTTTATCTTCGTTGGTCTTCAGTGTTTTAAGCTTTTCAATGCTTAAGTCCTCAATCATACCGTGAAGCAACGGTCGTGTTGGTTCAAGATCGAATCTTTCTACATCTACCATCCCACGGTCGCTGGCCTCCATTACAACAGGGATTTTCATATTTCTAGCTTTCCATCTAGCGATGACCTTCATATCCAGCCCATCACATTCATCAATCAAAAGATCCAAATCACCTCCTTCATGAAAGAATTCTTCGATATTCTCCTCGGTAAGTCCATTGGTAAAACATGTGACTTTTAAGAACGGATCTATTTCTGCAATTTCCCGCGCTACCGAAACTACTTTTGAAAGTCCAAGATTGTGAACTCCAGTGCGTATCCGATTCAAATTGGTAAGCTCAAGAGAGTCAAAGTCTGCCAATCTCAGCTCTCCAAACCCTCTTTCCATAGCCATAGTCACTGCAACCGATTGCCCAACGGACAATCCTATTAATCCAACTTTTTTGGAGGAAAGAATTTGCTCTTCTTGCGGACTAATTTTATAGTGGTTTCGGTTTGTTCGAATCTCTATAAATTCATGCTCAGGGAGCAGATGCACCAAGCGGTTGGACCATTGATAATATACCCACACCCCATAGGAATATAGATCGTGGCCATTTAGATAGGTTTTAACTTGCCGGCTTAATTCAACGTCTGAAAATAATCGGTTGGGGTTTCTGCATTTTATTAACTCTTGTAGTTGCCCTTCAATCTCATTGGTCACCGTTGGCTTGAATTCTTGGATTACTCGCATGAGCTCATCCGATTGTTCAGTAGGATTGAACACTTTTGGTTTCCAGGAGTCCAGATTCCTTTTGGTAGATTCTGAGAGTAGATTTTTTAACGACTGTTCCCGTGACATTAATTAAGTTTATATAAATTCGAACTTAGGAAGAATTGAGGCCATATCTGAGTAAAATTCGACTAAACCCTATAAACACTACAATGGATCGTGCTGAATTAGATAACAAAACAACAAAAGCAGGTGTTTTATATGTGGATGATGAACAAAATAACTTGGTTTCTTTCAAGGCAGCTCTAAGAAGAGAGTTTAATGTTTATACCGCCATAGGTGCCGAGCAGGCCGAGCAATACTTGACTCAAGAAGACTTAAAAGTAATCATTTCCGACCAACGAATGCCCGATGAAACAGGCGTAGAGTTCTTCTCGAGACTCAAAGATTCACATCAAGAACCAATAAGAATTCTGCTTACTGGATATAGCGATATGCAATCAGTGGTTGATGCAATAAATAAAGGCGAAGTATACCGCTATTTAACCAAGCCATGGGATGCTTCCGATATGATCTCGACCATAAAGCAAGCGATAGAAATTTATGATCTTAGAAAAGAAAATAAAAGGCTCATGGCCGAACTGAAACGAGTAAATGGACAGCTCGAATTTTATCTCAGGCAGAAGCTACTTAGCTAATCTTCTCAAAGCTTAACAACAACACCTCCGCTCAGTTCCCCTTGTAGAATGGTAGTCGAAGCACTTACTCCCAAATCGCAACCAGAACTAGTATTACAAAATAAACCACCTGAACCCCATTGCATTGGAGCTAAAAGTGCACCACGCAGCCTTAAGCCAACTCGATCATTCAACCAAATCCTTGCCCCCGCTTGTAAGGTGAACCCAAATCGATAAGCAGTTTCAAATCTACGCTCTTTTGGTGTCGCAACTACCAAACCGCCGCCAAGTCCAAAAAATGGCGTTACTGGACCCGTAGCTGGTCCTAAATCACTGAGCGCAGAAATCATAAAATACTCTAACGCAAGGTCGCCTAATGATTCTACACTTATATCTCTATATCCGTAAAAGTCCATATCTGTGTCTTGCCTCGTCCATTGAAGATTGATAAAGTACCTTTCCCTTATTCGATAGCTCAAGTCAACCCCATAAGCAGCATTATCATTGATATTAATGCTTCCTAGTTCGTTTCGGTAAAATACGTCAACGCTTCCTCCAAATCTATATCCGTAGAATCCAGAAATCTCTATACCTTTTGACTCATTGGCATTAACTTGTCCAGTCAACTGACACGTAATACAGATAGCAAGTACACTAAGAATCCCTTTCATAACTTATATTTTGAGGTAAATAAACGCAAATAAGTGTAGTTTTGAGCGCAAGTAAAGACACTTTATGAGAACAAAGAACTATTTAATCTATTTCTCGCTGGGAATCCTTCTGCTCGCAAGTTGTTATCCGAAAGGGCCTATCTATTATTCGGATTCAGATTTAGTGGCGACTAACTTTGATAGCGCTTTCGAGTTTGAGGCGGCCACAACATTTTCAATTCCTGATTCCATCGTCCATATTGTAGATCCTGACGATAATGATCCGGACATAGACAGAAGATACGATCAGGATATTCTCAATGCCATCGAAATGAATTTGATCGCTCGCGGATATGTAAAAGTTGATATCGATACTGTAGTTCCTGATTTGGCAGTTAAACCCGCGGTTTGGAGTACTACGACTACAGGAATTATTTACGATTATGGCTATTGGGACTGGTATTATCCTCCATATGGTGGATATTACCCTTATTACCCCTGGGGAGGCTACGTTTATGATTACACTTTTGGAACCTTACTAATTGACCTTGTGGACATTAAAGGCATCAGTATCAGCGAGGAACTTGTTCCAATTGTTTGGACTGGCGCACTAAACGGGGCTTTATCTGATAATCGTGAAGATGTAAGAAAGAGAATTAGAAATGGCATAGACCAATGTTTCGAACAATCTCCTTACTTAATCTCAAACCCAGAATAATGAAGAAGATATTAGCGTTTTTGGCCCTTTTGCCTTTGTTGACTTTTGGTCAAGGAGATGGAATGAATTCGGTGCTTTACAGTGTAGGAATACCTGTAGGAGAGTCTGCTGACTTTATCGAAAAAACCAGCTTTCGAGGTTTTGCAGTCACGGGAGATTACTTCCTAAATGATGAATGGAGTCTTGGCTTTTCTACTGGAGTGCAGACTTTTTATGAAGAACTGGGTACACAGAGTTATGACTTGAACACCCTGACCGTGACAGGAGAGGAGTTCCGTTATATCAATATGATACCAGCTATTATGACTGGTAAATATCATTTTAGTCGGTACGGTGTTATTACGCCAAATGTTGGATTNGGCGTTGGATTTCACTGGGTTAGTGAAAGAAGAGAATTTGCTGGTTTCGATTTTTTGGATGATGCTTTTCGATTCGGTTTACAACCCACGGCCGGNATTGGTTTAGAAATATCTCCTTCAACTGACTTACTTTTTAATACGGTGTATCATCATTCTTTCGAAAGCTCAGATATTAGGACCCACAGCTTTTTGGCACTCCAGCTTGGATTGAGATGGCTACCATAACTCTATTTGAAATGTTAAAACGATTAATTACCCTTTGTTTATTGGCAGCGATATTCGCTAGTTGTACATCCACCAAAATTGTGGGGACATATAAGTCACCAGAAATGAAGGGGCCTTATGACGACATCTTCGTTGTGGGTTTGGTTGGTGATCAATTGACTGACAAAAGTGTAGCTGCTGACATTGTAGATATGCTTCAAAAAAGAAAAGTGAACGCACAAGCCATCAAGGGAACGATTACTCCAGAAATGGAATTGACCGATGCGAAGAAAAAAGAGATCTCTGATAACCTAAAAGAGAAAGGCTTCGATAGCGTGTTGACTTTTGCGTTGGTCTCTGTCGATGAGCAAGAGAACTATGTTCCTGGAACCTATTCAACTGCTGCGTATTACCCGATGAACTATGGCTACTACGGAAGTTATTGGGGGTATTATGGCTACCATTCACCGCAAGTTTACAGTGAGGGTTACTACACCACGAGAAAGGTCTACACCCTTGAGGCTGCACTTTACGACTTAAACTCTGAAGGTCTCGTTTGGTCCGCGCGATCAGAAACGCTCGACCCAACTTCGGTTAACTCTTTTTCGATAGAATACGCCGAAACCGTGGCTTATCAAATGCTAAAAGATGGTGTAGTTCTGACTAAAAAACAAAAATCAAAAGCAGAGGGAAAAAACTAATCTGTACTGCCTAAGAAGCCCTAACGAAGCCCTTTTTAAGGGCTAGTTTTGCTTGTGCAATATGCCTCACTTGATGGTTGATCACAAACTCTAGGGCATCGCAAAGATGAAAGCGTATAAGTGGTAAAGTAGTCCTGCACATTACGCCGCCGATATCTTTTGATTTTGCCTCTTCCAAAATACGCTTGAGCTCTTCTTGCTCATTTCTGAATGTTTCTAATATAGACTTATCAATCACCGTAAAATGAGGGTTCTTTGATCTGAAAGTCTTCATTGGATTTGTGACTCCCTCTTCGGTTGGGAGCATTGACTTCGCTGACTTCATCCCAAACCTTCCTCGTGCCATCTCATCTGAATCAGAATGCTGAGCTCTCTTCATGGATTTCCAGAATTCTTCTATGTAAAAATCATTGTATCGATGCAAGTGCTCGATATTTTCTAAAACGCTCCAAGTTTTTTGACTAGCACGGTGCGACAGAACCTCTATGGATTCATTTTCAAAAATGGCAATCCCTTCATCAATAGAGGTAAGCCTTTTTTCGATTAGTTCTATAAACTGTCTTTTCATGCAACAAAATAATTGTCTTTTGAAACCCTAAACATTGACTCTAGTCAAGATTTTCGCAGTCGACTCAGAGTTTCTGGCGACATTCGAAGATAATCAGCGATGTATTTTAAAGGGACCTCATTAAATAACTGAGGGCTTCTTTCTAGCACACGCTCATAACGCTTGGCAGGAGAGGAGGCCAGAAGGTCTATCTCTCGTTCAACGAAATGCGTTATCAAGTTTTCGAGTACTGAGATATACACTACCTTATAAGATTCGTTTGATTCTATAAGCTCATATAGCGACTTTTTGGCGAAAGCCTTTACCTTGGTCTTACGCAAAGCAACAATGTCGAAGTAGGAGGGACTGTTGTCAAAAAATGACGGAATAGAATTTAAGAATGATCCTTGATAACCAAAGCGAATAGTGTGAGATTCACTTTCCTTAAAAAGCTTTACCGCTACCGCACCTGAAAGGATAAAGTAGGTGTACCTCTCGACTTGTCCTTTTCGGATAAGAAAATCACCTCTATTGAGGGACATCTCGGTAATTGCAGACGGATACTTCTCTTCAAATTCTTCGAAAAGTGTTGATACCTCTGTCATACTTCAGAAACTTCAGAAGACATTTTACTCATAACATCATTAGCAATGGCAATGGCGTGATCACGGCCATTCTCAATGAAGACCTTTTCGGTTCGCACTCCGGCGATCACTGTGCCACATAGATACAATCCTTCGATATCGGTTTCGAAAGTATTTTCGTTGTGAGAAGTCTGTAGTTCTTCGTTTGGATTCAATCCAGAATTCCGAAGCAGCTTTTCATCAGGGAGATAACCTACGAGTAGATAAACGTAATTCGCTTCTAGAGTTTGCCTACCCTCGGGTGTTTCGATTTCGATTTGACCCTCAGTGATCTCTCTTGCATTTGCATTGTAAATCACCTTGATCTTGCCTTCTTTAATTCTATTGGTGATATCTGGAACAAGCCAGTATTTAGCGGTTGGTTTTAGAGTGTCACCTCTCACCACCATGGTGACGCCCACATCGTGACGGTAGAGTTCTAAGGCGGCTTCAATGCCGCTATTTCCCCCGCCAACAATTACCACCTTTTGAAATGAATGCCGATAAGGTTCATCGTAATAGTGACTCACATGAGGCAAATCCTCACCAGGAATATTGAGTAATCGAGCTACGTCAAAATAGCCGGTCGCTAGAATGACTCGATCAGCTTTGAAATCACCTTTGATGGAATGGATGATAAAACTGTCATTGCTTTTAGTAAGCCCAGTTACTTCAGTATTTAAGCTGAATTTCAGATCATAATAAGCCGCCACCTTTCGGTAATACTGAAGAGCTTCATTTCTGTTGGCCTTGACATTACTTGTGGCAAATGGAATTCCTGCGATCTCAATGTTCTCTGCCGTGCTGAAGAACTTCATTCGTTTAGGATAGCGTCTTATCGATTCGGTGACACTACCTTTTTCCAAGATCAAAGACTCAATACCTTTCTTCTTCAANTCCGCTCCCGCTGCTATTCCGCAGGGCCCAGCACCGATGATGATTACGGGCCAAGTCTTATTTAAATCGTGACTCATAAATTCTAAAAGTCAAAAATAGTTCATCTCCATTGGAATGTTTAAAGAAAAAGCCCCACATCAGTGAGGCTTTCCTTATTCTCTATTCTGAAATCAACTTTCCGAGCTCTTCTTCAAGAGGTTTTCTGAAAACAACTTGACTGTCGAAAACGTCCATGACGATAGGTTGCTCTCTATCGATGGTNCCAGCTAANAGCTGCTTNCTCAAAGCGTTCAAGACTTCTTTCTGAATCAAACGTTTCACTGGCCTTGCTCCAAATTGAGGGTCGAACCCTTTTTCAGCCATGTACTCGACAGCTTCTGGAGAAGCACTTAGTTCAATACCTTGTCCTTCTAACCTTTTCGCCAGAAGATCAATTTGAAGCTTCACAATGCCATTGATATTATCTCTGTCAAGAGGCTTGAACATGATGATCTCGTCAATTCTGTTCAGGAATTCAGGACGCATGGACGCTTTCAAAACTTCAAACACTTCTGCGTTGGTACTCTCGATNTTTTTGGCATCCATTTTTCCNTTGGCCTCATCAAAACGCTGCTGAATAATTTCAGACCCTGCATTTGATGTCATGATGATGATAGTGTTCTTGAAGTTTACCTTTCGGCCCTTATTATCAGTTAATATACCATCATCAAGAACCTGCAAAAGCACGTTAAACACATCTGGGTGAGCTTTTTCAATCTCATCGAGCAGGATAACGCTGTAGGGTTTTCTCCTCACGGCTTCGGTTAATTGTCCGCCTTCATCGTAACCAACATAACCCGGAGGCGCTCCAACCAATCTACTCACGCTATGACGCTCCTGATATTCACTCATATCGATTCGAGTCATTGCTTGCTCATCGTTGAATAAGAATTCGCTGAGTGCTTTGGCTAACTCTGTCTTTCCTACTCCGGTCGTCCCAAGGAAAATAAATGAACCAATTGGTTTCTTTTCATCCTGGAGGCCCGATCTTGAGCGTCTTACCGCGTCAGAGACTGCCTCAACCGCTTCGTTTTGACCAACTACTCTTTTATGCAACTCATCTTCCAGTCGAAGGAGCTTCTCTCTTTCGCTTTCCAGCATTTTAGTCATTGGAATTCCTGTCCAGCGGCTCACTACTTCAGCGATCTCTTGCTCATCGACTTCCTCTTTGATCATCTTAGAATTCGCTTGCTCCTCAATCAATAGGTTTCTGTACTTCTCAAGATTAGACTCGGCTTCTTTGAGCTTTCCGTAGCGTATCTCAGCTACCTCACCATAGTTTCCCTCACGCTCTGCCTTCTCAGCTTCAAATTTGAGTTGTTCGATATTCTCTTTTTCCGATTGAATCTTTTCCACCAATCCTTTTTCGGCTTCCCATTTAGCTTTAAGCTCGTCTCGCTTTTCATTTAAATTGGCCAATTCTTCACCGAGTTCTTTCAGTTTGAATCGATCCTTCTCACGCTTGATAGCCTCCCGCTCAATTTCGAGTTGCATCACCTTGCGCTCAATTTCGTCAAGCTCTTCAGGTTTAGAGTTTATTTCCATTCTGAGCTTAGAAGCTGCCTCATCGATCAAGTCGATTGCCTTGTCTGGAAGGAAACGGTCTGAGATGTACCTGGTCGATAATTCAACCGCCGAGATAATCGCAGAATCCTTGATACGCACTTTGTGGTGAGTCTCGTACTTCTCCTTGATACCTCGTAGTATCGAGATAGAAGAATCGCGATCAGGCTCGTTAACCATCACCTTCTGGAACCTTCTTTCAAGCGCTTTGTCCTTCTCGAAGAATTTTTGATACTCATTAAGCGTTGTCGCACCGACTGCTCTCAGCTCACCACGAGCCAGGGCAGGCTTAAGAATATTTGCAGCGTCCATGGCACCTTCACCACCTCCGGCACCAACAAGCGTGTGGATCTCGTCGATGAAGAGAATGATCTGGCCTTCTGCCTTGGTCACTTCTTTGACTACCGCTTTGAGTCGCTCTTCAAACTCACCTTTATACTTGGCACCGGCTATCAATGCGGCCATATCTAAACTAAAAACGGTTTTATCTTTCAGGTTTTCAGGAACATCACCGCTAACGATTCGGTGAGCAATTCCTTCAACGATTGCCGTTTTTCCCGTTCCCGGTTCACCAATTAGAATAGGGTTGTTCTTGGTTCTTCTGGTTAGAATCTGAAGAACTCTCCTTATTTCATCATCACGTCCGATTACAGGGTCAAGCTTACCGTTCTGAACCAAATCGTTCAGGTTCTTGGCATATTTCTCGAGCGAATTATATGTTTCTTCCTGGCTTGCCGAGGTTACCTTTTCTCCTTTTCGGAGTTCAAGAATAGCCTGCTTCAAGCTTTTTCTAGTCAGCCCTTGATCTTTGAGCATCTGGGCGGTGGCATCACTTCCATCAAGGATGGCCATCAGTAAGTGCTCCAGAGAAACGAATTCGTCTCCAAACTCTTTTAAGAAAGTAAATGCTCTGTTTACTACTTCTGCAGCTTTAACGCTGAGATGAACCTGTCCACCGCTTACTTTCGGAAACGATTCAACTTGCTTGTCGAGCGTTTTCGTTAGCAATTCTGTATTCACTGAAAGCTTTTTCAGTAAATAGGGAACCACATTCGCATCTATTTCAAGCATTGATCTCAGTAAATGAGCGGTTTCTACACTCTGTTGTCCCTTCTCCATGGCGAGTTGGGTTGCACGCTGCATGGCCTGCTGGGACTTTATGGTCAACTTTTGTATATCCATAGCTTAAGATTTTCAAAAGCTCGTGGTCAAATAATATACCACACAAATTTTTGAAAAAACAACCTGAAATTTTGACAGATAGCCAACGGTAAATAAGACATAATGTCTGATTTAAAAGGTATTAGCTAAGGACACAGACTTAGATTTCACCACCTCACTCTTCGTTTAGTTTTCTAAATAAGTTGGTAGCGCTGATGAGCTGTAAACAGGAATAATCTCTGTCTTAAAATTTCCTCTCGCAATGGCAAGATCGACACCTAATAACTCTTGAGCTTCTTCGGTAGATTGAGCATTTCTAATGAAAAAACTACGATAATCAAGATCATTCGGTCCAAACGGCCCTGCGACACTCAGTTTTCCTTCCTCGACGAGTCGAGATATGTTGACCAAATGACCAGTCATATAAAATGAAACGGAATCTTCATCTGTCACTTCTACTGGTCCAGTCTTTAAGACCACAAAGCTGTACATTTTCATTCCTTAATCATCGGTTCCGAGTTCTTTGGCTAGATCAGGGTCGTAGTTGGAAGTTTGAGAAAAACTTGGAAAGGCGAATAGAAATAAAAGACAGGCGAGAGAGATTTTCATTCACGAAAAATAGAAAATCTGGTCCGTCTTCTAATCAGCTACCAATATCCTTGCGAAAAGCTGTGACTACTTTTTGATAACCCTCTTGTAAACTATACCCTTTGAAGTCTCAATGCCGAGCAAGTAGGTTCCTGAGTCAATATTGGCAATGGAGTAGGAGTCTTGAGTATTTACCCATCTTTTGATTTCTTGACCTACATAATTATAAAGGATAAGGGTTTGAATTGCTGTCCTATTTTTTGTTCCGATTTGGAAAGACTCTTTTGCTGGATTGGGGAAAAGGGAGATCCAGGTTTCTAAGAAGTTTGTATCACTTGTATTTAAAGTCCCACCCGAAACTGTTACTTCGTCAACCCAAAGGGTTGTACCAACGTGATAATTTATATTTTGAGGGTCATCACCAGTTCTAAAACCGATCCACATAAATCCAGGAAAGTCTTCTGTGTCGTATTCTATAGGCAACACAAATTCTGTATATTCAGAGACTGACTCTTTTATATATGTTTCTGTATAGGCGACAATTTCTACTCGTTCCGTATAACTCAAATCTGGGGTGATGGAGTCATAATTGAGAAGTTGGATTCCCACCCAAGCACTGTCACCACCAACGCTATTAAACTTATAATAAAAGTTCAAAAATTCAGGTCTTTCTGAGAAGGGGTTTGAATAAAAATAAGGACTTCCAGTCCCAGGATTTGCCGTAAAAAAGCCGCCCGGAATGGTCGAGTTTTGATCTTCACATTCCAATGTTTCTATTTTAATGCAATAATCTCCGAGATAACTGTCGGTAGATATGCTCCCGGTATATGGGATATTCCAAAAGGTAAAAATCCCATTATTCCATGCCAGCCTAACCAGTGCTCTGGATAGGGTCTTCTGGATTGAATTCATTCAAATTAATTTCTTCAAAACCTCCGTTTAGGACTTGTTGACCTGAAAGCATAAACGAACAGCCAAGAAGCAGAAGAACCAATAGTTTTTTCATTTGAGCATCTAGTTTTTTACCAACCGTTTGAAATAAGTCGTTTCTGATGTTTCGATACCTATCATGTAGGTACCAGAATCCAGTCCTTCTAAGGAATATGACTCTTCAATTTCTGACCATCTTTTAATCTCTCTACCGAGATAATCGAAGAGGATAAGTTTTCTAGGTTCCGCATCATTCTTCCAACTGATCCGAAACGAGTTGTTTGCTGGGTTAGGGTAGAGAGATATGCTTCTTTCTGACAGGTCTTGACCTTGTACATTCAAAGATTCTCCAAGCAGTTCTACTTGGTCTACCCAAAGTGTCGTTCCTTCAGAACAGTTAATATTCGACAAACAACCCACACCAGAAAGGAATCCAATACTTATATATAAGGGAAAATCCTCTGATAAATACTCTATTGGAGCAACAACTTGAGTATACGAATCAATATTTTCTGACAAAAACCCGCTAACAAATCCAACCGTATCTATTCGTTCTAATACAGTTAGACCTGGAGTTACTGTGTCATAGTTCATTAATGACAAATAATATCGTGCTGAATCGTTTTCAACACTGTTAAATTTGTAGTAAAAGGATAAGGATTCTGGCCTAGAGGTATAAATATTTGAGTAAAAGATAGGCAGTTCAGGGTTCAAAGCCCCTAGAAAATAGCCTCCCGATAAAACAGATTCTCCTTCACAACCCTTAGTTTGCATTTTTATAGCCCAGTCTCCAGAATAACTGTCGGCAGTCACTTCGCCAGTAACCGGGACGGGTATGCACGGATATTGATTCCAATCAATAGTACTGTGATAAGAAGTCCAATTCTCAGGAAAAGGATATTCTGGAAATTGAACGTTTGGGTTGATTTCTTCGAAGCCGCCATTTGTAACTTGTTGCTGAGAAATTCCAACAAGACTTAAGCAAATACTAATTAAAAAGGCTGTAAATTTCATAACTCGGTTATTCTATGATGATTCCCTTTTGGTCTACAAAGTTCCCATTAACCACTAGCGATAAGCTGTAGACCCCTAAAGGGAAAGAAGTCAAATCGATATTTGCACTATTTTGACTGGAATTAATGGCAAACTGAGCAATATCTCCCGTAAACGTATTTGTTAGAATGAACTTTGCGTTGGAAGGATGCTTGACACTGTAGCCAACTGTTGCCAAGTTGGAAGCAGGGTTTGGTGAAATTACTCCAAGCATCCCCAAAACGATTTCTATTTGCTTTTCGTCGTAATCTTTGAAACCGTCTGATATAGCGATTACTTCGAGCTTATACGTTTGCGTAGATGTCGGTGATAGAGAAAAAGATTGCCCAGAATGAATTTGATTTCCTGCTTCGTCATACCAATTATAGATTGCACCTTCTGGTATAGTCCCAGCAGCAAGTGTGGTTGTTTCACCATAAACGATCCGCTCATCCTCACCAGCATCGGCGGTAAAGGATTCACGTAGTGGTAATTTTACCTGATATCTCTCTCCTCCCAGGAGGCTGTCTGTGTTCGTGATCGTTTGTACTACATTGTATTCAAAAACTGTTTTTCCAGTCATTTCTCTTGTCAATACATTAAAACTAACATTAACAAGACTTCTTTCATGTGGAGCAAACGTCAATTTCTTCAAACTCGCATTTGCGCTCTCTATCAGGACTTGCCTCCTGTCAGCCCTAGTAATCCTTACGTTCTTTCCTGAAAACCCTCCATCTTCCCATTTTGACCATGTTTTCTCATCGAGTGTAAGTCTGACTTCGGCCGTCTGAGTAATTGGGTTTCCCACATATTTGGAAGGGACATTGAAATAAAAATCAAAAGTCCCTTGGGTATCACTGGCATTGCCAAGAGCTACCGTCGCACCTACAAGTTTATCATCTTCAAACGGACCTCCACCCCCTACAATGCCAGGAACGATATCGACGATACTTACATTTTTCCAGGCGATATTGTTGTTGTGTTTTACATTAAATCCAAGGTTCCATGTACCGTCTGACAGCTCATTATTCATAGGATCTGTCGATGAAACTATTCTCGACAATAGGCAGAAGTGCCATGGCTGTTCATTAATTAACTGGTAGTCTAATGGATTAGGTACGTTGTTCCACGTAAATTTCAAAATTCTCTCATCGCCTGCCTCCATACTTTCGATCAATTGAGTCCCAATCTCATTCCCCATTTCCGGATTTTGCATGGAACCATTCCAGAATTCTGGCCAGGTGAGTGCTGTTGCTGCCTTTGCCCAATACAGTTTCAATTCATCAGCACCAGTGCTGATGAATGGAGAACAACCTCTATTACTCACCCTTACATAAACATAGACAGGTGCCGTTGGACTGTACTCTGGATTCTCATGAAATTGATTGGTAAATCCATCCTCCTGATTTCTTACCCAAATATCCTCGCTTACCCAGAGAAATTCCGAAACTTCATTTGGCTCTTCCCCAAAGTCATTCGGAGTATCTTTGGTGTATAAATCAACACCCGGTGTCAATGTATTTAGAGCGGCCTGTACTGCATTAAAAGCATTTAGGCGACCATAGCCTAGCTCCAATGAATGCCCTGGCATTTCATCACTCCAATTATAATCGTATCCTCCGACCTTTTCTGCGGCAATTGTGAGGATATCTTTCACTTGAGAAGGACTAAGGCATGGATTTACGGATAGCATTAGAGCGGCTACCCCAGCCACCATAGGCGTGGATGCAGAAGTACCTCCAAACCTACCCGTGTATGATAAATGATTGGTGCCAGCGTTAGGTAACTCCTCTTCAAAAACCGGTAATACACTAAATGGACCTCCTGTATTCCATGGATTATCGCCGTTAAGACTAGGTGAATCTATTGTCCAAATATTTGGAGCCTCGCCTGGAATATCAGAATTCTTTGCAGTATGAGACGGTGCTACAATATCCGTTTCTGGCCCAAAACTACTGTAAAATGCCTTAACATCGTTTCTATCAGATGCGCCCACTGCAATGAGTTTTTCAATGTTTGCGTTTGCCGGATACCAAACGCTTGCACCACCATTGCCCGCGCCAAAAAGAACTGTAACATCATTATCTATAGCATCTTCAATTGCAGCATTAATTGTTGCGCTATAATCAGGATCTTCAAAACCTAAACTCCAACTATTACTAATAATATTGGCACCGTTATCAACCGCAAATAGAATAGCTTCTGAGAGAACATCATTTTCCACATTGATTATTCCATCTCCATAGACCTTTATCGGCATTATTTTACACAGTGGAGCGATACCCGCAACACCTTGATTATTGTCCATTTCCGCCGCTGCAATTCCAGCACAACCATTTCCATGACTATAACCGCCCGTAGGTGAAGGGTCATCAGTACCCAGTGGATCATTTGGGAGCATATTACTACCTGGAAGACGCACTTGTCTCGTGTCTGGCAAGTCTGGGTGGTTACTGGTAACTCCATCGTCAATAATTGCAATTACAATGTCCGAACTTCCTAGAGTTAAATCCCACGCTTCTGGAGCATCAATATCGGCATCTGGGGTCCCAAAGTGCCCGTCATTAGTCAATTGCCCCGTATTGTGCAAATACCATTGTTGTTCAAAATAAGGATCATTTGGTATATAATCACACATGATTATCTCAGAAATAAAGGACGGATAGCAGTACTCCACCAAATCTGATTCAAAGATCATTTGTGATACCGATAAAGGGCTCTGTGTTTCGAATTGAGAAAACAGTCTGTTTGACTTCAATTCGACTAAATTATAATTGCTAATAAGTTGATTTCGGTCAGACTGAGAAGTTTCTGGCTTCCAACTCAGCACCAAAGAACTCTTCATGTACAAAACTGTTCCGTTATCGGTGGTCAAGACTGGATTTATATGACAAACGGAATTTAGAGCAGAGTACAATTGCCCATAGGAGCCTTCAACGTCAAAACATTTGCCTACAAGCTTTTCATATTTAAAATTGTTAATCTGAAACAGACTTAGATCGACTGAATCTTTAAATTCTACCGTGTACTTACCCGACACGGAACTTAGATTGGTTACACCTGACTTCGTATAATAAAAGAGTCCTGTATTCTGAGAAAAGGCAAATTGCAAAAAAAGAATTCCGCAGAGGGATAATAGGTATGATTTCACCGTTCTAATAAGTTTAATAGTTTCCTGATTTAAACGTACAATAATTCTCTTGAGTAAAAAGTGATTAGGTAATTAAAAACTTTGCAAAATGGTTCAAGACTTTTCAATTTGCAATGAATTCACCACCATCCTGATATGGTGGTACTCATACTCCCCATCCAATGCTCGGTGGACCGCCGAAGTGCCTCCTGAGCCAAACTCGATCAGCGCCTCCCGTATCTTGGCAATGTCCTCATCGCCCATGTATTTATCAATCTTGAGGACACCCTCTTTGATGCCTTTAGCCACATGACTCCAAATGGTACTCTCAGCAAGAGAGCGTTTCACCGCAATCTGTTCTGGTTTCAGTCCGTCCTTTAAGAGCTGGTAGGTTTCTTGATAGGTTGCTCCCTTTTTGGCCGCCTTCTTCTTCGCTTTTCGCGAAGCATCTTTGATTGGGTTCTTTTCGAGATCAGCTCTGACGGACTCCAATATCTTTTCACGTCGGTTCTTCTTCAAGGCTTCAATCTTCACGGTATCGAGCTCCATCTTGTTGTTGAGAATACCTTCGGTAATGGGCTTGACTTGAAAGAGATCGGTGATGTTGTTCATCAAAGTATGATCAATCTCTTCTACCAGCTTCTGATAGGTGACCGTTTTCGAAAGGCTTTTCACGAACTCTAAATGCTTTAAAAGCTTTTCCAATTCACCAAAAAGGAAGTTTCTGTAGTATTGGCCGCCTTTATCAATTCGAATCAGCAGGTTATCATAATCCTGCTGAGCTACAAGACTTTTTAATTGTCTTCTAAATTTTGAAGTGTTCTCTTTCTCTACTTCGACAGCTCTTTTGATGCCCACAAGCGTTCCGTTCATTTCAGGATCTGAGAAACGGCCTTTATCGCCAGCTTTATTCCAAACGAAGTCGATGCGTTTGATGATTTCTTCGAAATCGAAAGTTGAATCCAGCTTTTCAATAAGGTAAACCTGTCTTCCTCTTTGCAAAAACTCTTTTGGGGCAGCCTGGCTATCCTTTCTTTCAGAAAAACGGATCACTTGGTGATCGCCAGAGATAGCGCCTTGATGAATTTTTGTTCTGAGATAAAGACCATCTAGACTTCTTAGCCGTGAAAGCGCGACATAAACTTGGCCAGGAGCAAATGCTCTTCCTACGTCAATGACCGCTTGATCAAAGGTTAATCCCTGGCTCTTGTGCACCGTTACCGCCCAGGCATATTTCAGTGGATAATGCGAAAACGTACCCAGGACTTCTTCTTCAAGTTCATTGTCGGCATTTACAGTAAACTTTGAATTGGTCCAATTCATTCGTTCAACACTGATCTCTTTTTCTTCATCATCAAGCTCTACATGAATGCTGTCGCTTTTGATGCGAGTCACGGTTGCTAGCTTACCGTTATAAAAAAGATTATCAACCGTATCGTTCTTGATAAACATTACTCTCGCACCAACCTTCAAATCGAGTTTTTCAGGCAGTGGGTAAAGATTCTCTGGAAAGTCTCCATCAATCTTTGATTCGTACGAATATGTCTTTCCCGCTAAGGACTCGAGCTGTTTCACATTGATCTCATCAGCCTGCTTGTTATGGGTGCAGAGCGTAATCGCGTTTTCGGGAGGCTTTTTATCGCAATGCTTATTCAGCTCATTGATGTCTTTTTCAGTTATTCTGTTCGTTCGGAGGCGATTTAATATTTGAATGAAGTTCTGTTCTTCTTGCCTGAAAACTTTGTCCAATTCCAAATAGACAAAATTGGATTGCTTTAAAGCTACAGATTCGAAGAAGTGAATGGAAGGGTAGAACCTATGCAGGACACTCCATTCTCGATCCTTCACAATTGGCGGAAGCTGAAAAAGATCGCCAATGAGCAATAACTGAACTCCACCAAACGGTCGTCGGTATTCGCCTCTCGCAGCCTTGAGGCGATAATCCAAAGCATCGAGGATATCGGCTCTCAGCATACTTACCTCGTCGATGACCAGAAGATCAATTTCTCTCAAAACCTTCTTCCGTTCAGAATTCAGCGGATTCTTTCTGGCCAGAATGGAGTTATTGAAAAAAGGTCCCCAATCCGCTTGAACGGACTCATCGGGTAAATAAGAACCAAGCGGCAGCAAGAATTGAGAATGAATCGTTACACCGCCTGCATTTAGGGCAGCGATGCCTGTCGGCGCAACGACGATGAAGCGCTTATGGGTTTTCTCTCTGAGGCTTTTCAGGAAAGTGGTTTTTCCTGTACCTGCTTTTCCCGTAAGGAAAACATGCTGAGAGGTAGAGTTCAAAAACTCAGCAGCTATGGAAGAAATTTCGTCGGTTTGGTTCATCTCGATTAAACGAGAAAAATAGGCATTTTTGCCATCGCTATGTTCATCTCTAAGAATAGAATAGTGATGTTGGTCTATTTTGCCCAACTGAGTTTTTTGCTCGGCAATAGGCCCCTTACTTATTTAATGGTGGCGTATTTGGCCGTTGAGTTTTTGGCTATTGTTTGCGTGTATACGATGTACCACATAAAAAAGGATAAGCACATTTTAAGTAATATCCTGAATATTCCTGGTGCGATGATTTTTACGCTCTTCTTCTTGAATGTTGGTTTCACCATAGGGCAGGCCATAGGAGAAATTCCACCCACGCCCAAGTATAAGCAGTCTGATACTCTTCAACCCTTCGTAGAAAACTGGGCGCCAATTGCAATAAATTTTGTCGTTGTACTTGCCGCTATGTATTTAGATGTGAAGCAACTTAGAGTAATCAGACAATTTGAATTCTTAGATAGAGAATTTCGATTTCAGACATTAATGGTCTTGGGCGTTCTAGCCTTAGGGATCATCTCCTGTATTGCTTATGATTTTGATGCGAGAATTCCAATCATTGTAATGGGTGTATCTCGTCTCCTTATGGAGTTTTACTCTGAAAGAAGACATGTAAAACTCAAACAAGTAATAAGGGATAAAATTTCTGGATTTAATAAGCTGAAGGAATAGCCATTAGTTGGATTGTACTTTAAGGATATGGCATGATGAAAAGTCGTTAAGCCTTTTTTTCAACTCTCCTTTCAACAAAAACCATCGTTTCTTGGCTTGCTCTTAGTGATGAGTTGAGTTCTTTAAATCAGCCAAGCATGAAGCAATGTAGCTTCATCCAGTAAATACGTCGATTCAGTCACTCTCTCTTTATTAGTCTGAGGTCTCACGCCATATTCGTATCGGATTTAATCACAAACAGGATGCGACTGCTCACTTTCATTTTCATCACTTTCACGGCAAGCCTCAAAGGCCAGATTGAAATCTACGGGACGGTAAAAGACTCTAAAGGACAAACAATTCCTGGAGTGAACGTTTGGATCAAAGATTCTTTTGATGGCGGTTCTACAGACATGGAAGGGAAGTTCTCTTTCGAGACTAAAGATGGTGACAGTCTGGTTCTAATGCTGTCTAGCGTTGGATTCTACGATTCAGAAATCAGCCTCAGTGGTCGCACTACCGATCTTGATATAACTCTAAAGACACTCGTTAACGAATTAAATGTTGTGAGCATTACTGCCGGGACCATCGAGGTAAATGATAAGGCGAATTCAGTTGTGATGAAGCCTTTTGACATTTTAACCACTGCTGGAGCTCTTGGAGATATTACCGGGGCTCTTGCTACGTTGCCTGGTACCGCTACAGTTGGAAATGATGGAAGACTTTTCGTTAGAGGAGGAGATGCCTCAGAAACCGCAATCTTCTTTGATGGACTGAGAGTAGGAAATGCATACGGTTCCACAACGGGAAATGTACCCACGAGAAATAGATTTAGTCCGGTGCTTTTTAAAGGGACATTCTTCAGTACTGGCGGCTACTCTGCAGAGTTTGGTGATGCCCTTTCTTCGGTTTTGGCTCTAGAAACGGTTGATAGACCTGTAAGAAATCAAAGCGACTTTTCCTTCATGAGCGTTGGAGCTACCGCGTCTTCAACCTTTGTTGGCGAAAAACAGTCGGTGACCGCCCAAGCAGGATACATCAATCTAGGCCCTTATCAAGATGCGGTAGAGCAGGCCTTTGACTGGGATAAAGCTCCTGAATCCATTGATGGACAAATAATCTACCGACACGATCTTGGAAAAGATGGTATCATCAAAGGTTTTGCAATGGGTTCTAAAAGTGAAATGGCGCTTTATAAATCAAGAGTAGGATCAGAAGACCGCGGAAACCGGCTTGGTATCGAGAACATATTCGGATTCGGAAATGTGGCTTATGAACTTCCAATTAACCAAAAATGGTTGCTAGAAGGAGGTACATCCCTGAGTATCAATAGTGATCTCTTTGATCTCGATACAGCATCATTTGCCATTGATAATAACCTTCTTCATGTAAAACAGAAAGCCACAAACTATCTGTCTGAATCCTTCAAACTCAAAATGGGAGCGGAAGTATTCTTCAATGACTATTATGAAAAAATTGTTGGAGTAACGGGCGAGCGAGGATTTGACGACACAAGAAGCGGAGCGTGGACCGAAGCAGAATGGTACGTGAGCCCAAAATGGACCGTAAGAGGAGGTCTGAGGGGTACACATTTTAGCGAAAGCCAAACGACAAGAGTTGAGCCCAGACTTGCAGCAGCTTTCCAGCCGTATGAAAATGGGACAATCAGTGTGGCTAGTGGAAGATTTAGTCAACCTCAGTCTAGCAGCAACAGGACTTTGAGTGAAGGAATCGACCCTTCGAGGGCCGACCACGTTCAGCTGAGCTTCCAGCATGCCAACTCAAAGCGAACTTTCAGAGCAGAGACTTACTACAAGGACTACAATGGATTAGCAGCTATTGAAAATGGTAGCATACAAGCAGTAGGTGATGGATATGCCAGAGGTTTTGACCTCTTTTATCGAGAGAGATCACTCATCAAAAATGCCGACTTCTGGATCACGTACAGCTATGTAGACAGCAAAAGGAGATTTGGACGATTCGAAGATCAAGTAAGGCCAAGCTTTGCTCCCCAGCACAACTTCAGCGCAGTAATGAAATACTGGATCGGCGACCTAAAGTCTCAAGTGGGAGCAACATTCACTTGGAATAGCGGAATGCCATATGACAGCCCAAATAGGGCGGGAGAGATGGAATCAGTCTCTCCAGACTATGCTTCTCTATCCCTGAACTGGAGCTATTTGTATCGACAAAACTTAATCATTCACGCTTCGGTGAGCAATGTCAATGGGCGAGATAATGTTTTCGGATACCGCTACGCTGCTAAACCAAATTCCAACGGATTCTATGATAGAGAACCTATCAGACAAGCAGCTCCATTTTTTGCCTTTATCGGTGTGTTCTGGACGATTTCTTCAGATAAATCAGCAAATCAACTAAACAACTTATAAAACTTTAAATCAATATATTATGAAAGCAACAATCATTACAATCGCACTTCTTGTTTCAGGGATATTTACGGTAACAGCTCAAGATGGAGCTTATGAAAGAGCAATGGCCAAAGCCATGGAGCAAATGGAATCTGCTCAGAGTCCAGACCAAATGCTCTCGGCTGCTAATACCTTTGAGCGCATCAGTCAAAAGGCTACCGATCAGTATTTGCCAAGCTACTACGTCGCTTTGAATCTGCTGAATAGCAATTGGACATTAAAGGATCCTGGACAACGAGATGAAATCATCGATAGAGCCATTGAGCATGTAAAAAAAGCCGCTGCCCTCTCGCCTGGAAATGACGAAGTAGAAGTACTGAATGGCTATGCGCTGATGGCCAAAATGACGGTAGATCCAATGAATAGAGGTCAGCAGTATAGCCCGCAGATTATGCAGAGTTTTGGAAAGGCTATTTCCATGAATCCGACGAATCCAAGAGCTAAGATCATGATGGCTCAGATGGAAGTAGGAACAGCCAGATTTATGGGAACTGACACCTCGAAAGCTTGTGGACTAGCTCAGGAAGGAGCTGACCTGCTTGCTGAAGAGAATGTTGAAGGATTTGAACCTTCATGGGGAGCTGACTCGGCGCAGCAAATCCTAAATGGATGCGCTAAAGAGTAAATTTCATGAATGATGGCAAGGGTTCCGGTCCTTGCCTTTCTCAGTTTTACGAAGAAAAAGATGAACGATTTCTCAAACAACTCTAATTTAGCAACCATGCCGGAGAGAAATCCATTTGACCTCAAAAAAGCAGGACACTACATATTGGTCAATTTAGCACTGGCTTTGTGTATTCAGCTATTTCTTTGTTCAGCCTGCTTCACCTCATGGAGTCTATTTATTGGTGGTATTAATGATCTGGCGTACTCTTTCGTTATTTCCTTGTTTCTAAGTGCCGGAATTAGTTTCATAGTGAGCAAAACAGATGAGCACTTCCCTTGGCTAGACGCCCCCCTCGCTAGGTTCATCTTTGATGTTTTAGTTGTTTCTGCTTATACCTTCGTAGTCAGCTTTTGTCTCGCAACTGTCTTCGCCATTTTCGTGTGGGATTATTTTGACATCGATAATATTGATTGGAGCGACATCGTCCGAGCCACAACGACACCCATTTACATTGCGCTAGGAATCACTCTATTCATGACAGGTAGGAGCTTTCTTTTTGAATGGAGAACTGCGGCAATAAATGCCGAACAAATGAAAAGGGAGCGACTTCAGTGGCAATACCAAAGCTTGAAGGATCAACTTAACCCTCATTTTCTCTTTAATTCTTTGAATGTATTGAGCAATCTTGTTTATGAAAACGCTGATCAAGCGAATGCCTTTATAGAGAAGCTTTCAGGGATTTACCGCTACGTATTAGATGTGCAAAATGAGGAGTTGGTTTCTCTGGATAGGGAGTTGGCTTTCGCAAAAAATTATCTTGAGTTGCAAGAGCTTCGGTTTGGTCCTAAACTGAAATACGAAATCCTTGTAGACAAGAAAGAGAGTGTACAACTACCGCCACTCACACTTCAGCTCTTATTGGAAAATGCGGTGAAGCACAATGCTGCAACCAAAACAAAGCCTTTGAAAATAACAATCAAAAGGGAAGATGAAGATCTTATTATTTCAAACTCATTTAATCCTAGGAGTGCAACACCCGGGAATTCGGGTATTGGACTGAAAAACATTAGAGAACGGTATTCATTTATGAGTGATCGAAAAGTAGAAGCATCTCAATCTGGAGATTCTTTCGAGGTGACTGTTCCTCTCTTAAAACCGGGCTTGAAATAATGAATTTCTTGATCATAGAAGACGAAGAACAAGCAGCAAGAAGGCTTAAAAGGATAATTTCTAACCTCGTTCCCGAAGCATTTATTCACGGGCCTTGTGAGTCCGTAGAAGAGGCACTAGAGTGGTTTGAGGAGAACCCAAAACCCGATTTGGCCTTCTTTGATATTCACCTTGCGGATGGCCTGAGTTTTGAAATAGGAGAGAAGATTCAAGTTGATTGTCCGATCATTTTCACCACCGCCTACGACCAATACGCGGTGAAGGCGTTTAAGCTCAACTCAGTTGATTATTTACTCAAGCCCATAGGAGAGGAGGAGCTTGCGCAAGCCATCGAAAAGTTCAAAACCCGATTTCTAAACCATCCGGTAAAGATTTTTGGAAATGAATGGCCTTCTCAAATCAGGAGCGATTATGAGAATAAATTCAAAAAGCGCTTTGTTACGAGGGTGGGAGACCGCCTCCAAACCATCGATATCGCTGATACCGCCTTTGTTTACAGCGAGAATAAAGGAACCTATTTGCGGAGTAAGGAAGGCAAGAACTATCTGGTAGATCAAACGCTTGAGCAAATAGAGGGGATGCTCGATCCTGAAGAGTTTTTTAGGTTGAACCGGAAGTATATCTCAAGATTTGAATCCGTAGAAGAAATGCTGAGCTATTCAAACAGCCGTATAAAGATAAAGCTCTACGGTTGGGATGACCCCAGCATTGTGCTAAGTAGGGAGAAGACACGTGAATTCAAAAATTGGATAGACCGTTAAACAGCCATGCCTTCTTGTATAATCCTCGCAAGAATTGGACGCATGCCACTGAAGAAAAACTCTACGGCTATTACCATAACAATAAGACCCATCATTCGCATCAAAACCTTGTTTCCGGTTTCACCGAGCTTTTCTGTGATGTGGGATGAACCTATGAAAATCAATAATGTTAGGGCCAAAACACCTGAGGTGGTTAGTATCAGGGTGGCTTTCTGCGCTGTTGAGTCTGCACTCTCCATTAAAACGATCATGTTTGTGATTGTTCCTGGCCCGCAGATCATGGGTATTCCTAGCGGAGTTACCGAAATATCTGTTACATAAGATCTTTCGTCCTCTTTTCTTACTTTCACAGACGACAATCTCGCTTGAAGCATATCGTAGCCCATCATAAAGAAGATGATCCCTCCCACGACGCGGAAACTATCTACCGAAATACCAAAGAACTTGAATAGCAACTGACCTGTAAAGGCAAAAAATAGAAGTGCACCAAATGCTACTAGAACAGCTTTAATTGCCGTCTTTTTTCTACCATGATTATCCAGACCTGCAGTCATGGTCATGAAAACGGGCATAGTGCCCAAAGGATTAATTAACGTAAAAAATGAAGTGAAGGCGATAACCGCCATTCCCAAAGCAGATTCCATAAGGTTTATTTTTCGGGCCGCAAAAGTAGTGAGATTAAAGGGTTAAAAGCAATGAACTGAAAGATTATTTTCATGAGTAAAAAGGGACTGTTCTTTTTACATTTAAAAGCGAATCTGCCTCTGAGAGGAATGAATAATATACTGATAAAGAGTACATGTCAAGATTTGTAGAATCTTGAAATTGGATAATTCTCAGTTTCTTTGGAGAAGGAATCTAAACCATTATTTTTGCGCAAGTTGGGTAGGTAATTTTCTACTTGGCACGCACTTTGTCTAGAAGCACACGAATAAAAATTTAAATTCATGAAACGCATTTTAATTCTACTTTCACTTGTACTAGTTTCATCAGCAGTATCAGCCCAGAGCGCTAAGAGAGTTTCGGCCTACAACTATATGAGTGATGGCGAATTCTTAAAAGCCAAAGAGCCTATTGATCAAGCCATCACCGATTCAAAAACTGGAGTCGATGACAAAACCTGGAGATACAGGGGACAGATTTATGTAGGTCTGGTCCAAAACGATTACGAGGGTATTGATAAATCTGAAGCGATAGAAACAGCAATTGAGTCTTACCAAAAAGCAATGGAGCTCGATGTGAAGAAGAAATGGGAGAGAGAGAACCTTAGCGGATTAGCTCAAGCTCAAAACCTAGCGGTGAATATGGGTATCAATGCGTATAACGAATCGGATTTCATCAATGCCTCAAAGCTCTTTTTAGTTGGTGAGCAGGCTGCATCAAAACTAGGTGTTGTAGACACATTGGCCATTTATAACGGAGGGCTCGCAGCAGAACAAGCTGAAGATTACACAACAGCCCTAAACCAATACAAAAAATGTACTGAAATTGGCTACTTGGGATCGAAAATGTACTTGTATATGGCCAATATCCACAATAAAAGAGATGATCAAGAGGCATATCTTGCCATTATCCAAGAAGGAAGGAAAGCTTATCCAGAGGATGCTGATCTTATTGTGTATGAACTAAATTACTACTTATCAAATCAAAAGTTTGAAGAGGCTAGAACCAATCTACTTTTAGCCATAGAGCAGGAGCCAGATAATAAACAGCTTTATTTCTCGCTTGGTGTGGTTTACGACAATATTGGCAACCCTGATGAAGCGGTAAAGGCTTATGAAAAAGCCATTGAGATTGACCCGGATTATTTTGACGCTATTTACAACCTCGGTGCATTTTACTTTAACCGAGGAGTAGAAATGAACAATGAGGCCAACGAAATTGAAGATAACGATGCCTACAAGGCCAAAAGAGAAGAAGCTAAAGTAGTTTTCTCCCAAGGACTACCGCATCTAGAAAAAGCACATGAGCTTGATCCAAGCGATATGGGAGCGATGGCAAGCTTACAACAACTTTATGCCACGCTAAACATGACTGAGAAGTATCAATCAATGAAGGCCAAACTCGAAGCTGCAAAAGCCCAATAAGACATTGGCCCGATATGATTATGTTAAGTAAACCCATCGCAGTTGTGATGGGTTTATTAGTGAATAGAAGTAGAGAAAACATGAGATATTTAATTCTGCCTTTAATATTTATCGCTGCGTCCTGCGGAAATGAAGGCCAGCCCCAAGGGCAAACAATAGAAGATCTAGAAAGAGCCATTACCGCCATTGAGGACCGTCAGCAGGCCGAATACCGCATTATAGATGATCAGGAACGCATGATTGAGATTCTGGAAGGAAATATTGAGAAGAGTAATAGCACAGGGATGAAAGAAAAGATTCGAAACGAAATCAATGAGAAGAAGATTATCATTAGAGACGCTCAGAAGAATCTCGACAACCAGGAAAAGATTCTTAGCGAATTATACGCGCAGAAGGATAGTTTGGGAGGAAGATAGATGTGGCGTAGTTTTGAATCGGCGAAACCTACAACTTAACATAATATAAATTATAGGGCAGAAATATCCATGCGCTGGCAAACCAGCTTTCACCTGAAAACAACCAGTAATATTCCTAGCAATTATCATCTGTTTCTATTCCGCCAAAAAATTGATAAGTATTCTTTGGAAGGAAATGAAAATATCACCAATCTACTTTCAAACCCTCCCAAAAACATCTTTCCGGAAGGACTTACCGATGGATAGTTTGGTCCCGTCTTGAAGGATGACCTGATTTCCCTGAATAAGTTTAAGCTTTTCAAAGTTTATAGCGAAGGACTTATGGATACGGACAAAGTTTTCGGGAAGCTCTGCGAGAAACTCGGTAAGTGTCTTTGGGGTCAAGATCATCACATCGGTGTAAATCTTGATGTAGTTTCCGTATGCTTCGATGTATTGAATATCGTCGAGGTTAATCTTTACAATCTTCTTGTCGCTTTTGACAAAGATCGATTCGGTAGTCTGCCCTGGCGCTTTGAGTGGCATAGGTTGTGCGGCTTTAGCGACAGTGGACGTTTGCACTTTCATAACCGCCCGAAGGAAGCGCTCGAAAGAAAAAGGCTTTAGCAAATAATCATTGACAGAAAGCTCAAAACCCTCTACGGCATGCTCCGAATAGGCAGTAGTGACTATGACATTGGGTCGGCGTTGTATTGACTTTAACAAGCTAAAACCAGAAAGTTTGGGCATATTAATATCCAAAAAGAGCAAATCAATTTCGGTCTCTTGAAGAACAGCCATAGCCTCGAAAGCATCCTTACAGGATTTTACTAGTTCTAAACTTGGAACCTCTTTCATATAGTTTTCCAAAATTTGCCTAGCAATGGGCTCATCATCCGCTATAATGCATTTAAAGTTATCCTCTATCTGTTTAATCTCTCGGAAGAATACTTTTTTCTTTGTTTATAGTTTTGGCTTGAATACCAGACTCATAAAAATGAGCACAGGAAATAAATAAAGAATGCATCGTGATGAATTATAGCCGACAAAGGCCTGTCTCACTTCTTTATAACTTCAACTTCTCTTAAACTCTCGTTAATTTTATCTAAAAGAATGTCGGAAAAGAAACTTTATCGCGTAGGTGAACTCAGTGGCGAAGAACCAGCACAGACTCAGTACAAATCAACACCGTTCAAAAAAGCGCGTCATCCAGAGCCCTACCGGTTTGAAGTAAACCTTAGTGCTGAAGCCGGTAGAATGCAAAGCAAAATTGGTGTTGTCTCTGTGAATATTCCTGGGTTCAGCCCTGTGAAATTGTATTGTGACGAACAACCACCAGTAGGAGAAGATACCGCCCCTCCTCCATTGGCTTTTTTCTCTGCAGGTATTGGCTTCTGCTTGATGACTCATCTCACAGATATCCTCAATGCTCGAAAGATTCAGGTAGATAGTCTAAAACTGGAACAACGGATTGTATTCCGAACCAATTTAGGGCATATGCGAGAGCATGGCTACATGACTGAAGGAGGTTGTGATGTAGTAGAAACTCATGTAATGATCCAAAGCCCTGAACCAGAGGAAAAAATACAGGATCTCCTCAATGAAGCTGAAAATGGTTGTATGGCTCATTTCGCACTAAGAAACCCAATTCCTTGGTCCACTAGACTTGTCTACAACGGCAAAGAATCAATTAGTCATTCCTCTCCAGATGATGTATAGCTGAAACAACGGCATCTGATTAAACTATTGAATATAGGAAATGAAAGTTGTGAGCTGATTTTGAAAGACCATTGCTCAGCAAAGTCTATGCTGTAATCTTACTTAGTGTACGATGAATGAGAGAATCTGCTTCCCTTAGTATTCTATCTGCTGGTTCTTGGCACTCAGAAATACTGTTGGTTAAGCCGACTACCATATCACAGCTTCACGCTCCAATATCTCCATCTAACCGTCTTTTATAACGTCCCTCTACTTGGCCAAAACAAATCACAGCTTCATCGAAAGTGATACCATCTCCCCTTCTACTTTTGAAGGACTACCAGATCGGGTTCGCCCTTTTATTTTTGATCTGGTGCTCTCTACTTATTATTCCGTGCATGATTAATCGTATGCCAAGCCCAGTTCTTTAAATTTTTTTGATTATTCATAAACTGACTTTCTATCAATGATGCGATAAGAGGAGGTTCCCNCCACCAAGTTACTGGAATAGTTTATCACTTCACCAGAACACTAGCTTTCCCTTGAGAAACTTGTTATTCGAGAAGCGTTGTTAAAAAAACCAAAAAGGTAAAACCCCGATTTCTCAGGGTTTTACCTCGCGTTTTGGTTATAGCCGTACTTTTTCATAGCTCGTTGAACTGCTTCTTTCATCTGACTCCTTAATGGACCATCATCTCTTATCATTTCAACCACGTCAAAGTTAGATGTTGGTATTCTGCGAATGCGCATTTTCGAGTAAATGGTGGGGCTAGTTGAGAATTCGGTAATCCACGATGAGAATTCGGCTACATCATCTTAGAATTTAGTGATCCCATTATGGAGTTGTGCGGCTTTTGTTTTAGGAGATTTAAATTCTAGATAGACTGCGCCTGCAATAAAGAGATCTCTAATAATATGAAATGTCCCGTGAATAAATCCATATAATTGCCTTCTCACTGCAGTGCCTTCAATGCCAAAGAGTACAATCGTACAAAATAAATAAAGGAGAAAACCCACGAGAAGAAAGTTCAGGGAGCTGACCAAAGGCAACTCAATTAATTCGGCTCTTGTCAGTATTGAGAATCCAAATAACAAAACGAAAATTATGCTTGCAGAACTTTCCATTATGCCAGGGTTGAAAGGGACGAGTCCTGCGTAGTGTAAAATCAAAAAGAACAGCCAAATACTGCTTAGAATACCTGCCCAAATAATCGATCTTTTCTCTCTATTTCTAAAATTCCCAAATCTTATTGGGAACCAAACCAGAAAAAAAGTATCAAAATATCCATAGACATATCTCACTTCCCATGCCATGATATAGTCTCCGTCCCTTTCTTTATAAAAATCCATCAAATTTTCTGTGATAACACCCAGGATTAAAAACACCAACAGAGAGCAAAACACCAACGAAAATGGCCTCCTCACAACTACGAGACCGGAAATTACAATAAGAAAAACGTGAGAATAGTGATAGTAATAATCCATTAATCAATCCCCAATTGGCCTATCCATAAATAGGGCAGAGTAGAAATGAAATTAACGAATAATATAATTACTTAGGTTCACCTTTTTGTAAAAACAAAGCAGGACCTCCAGTGAGTATATTGCTACCAGTGCTATCAACAGCACAAAAAATAATCCTCAGTCTGTTTATCGGTTCCGGATCTGCGCTTTGATCAAAACCTATAAAGTAACGAAGACCTGTAGCGCCGGGTTGGCTGAGTAGCGTGTGAAGGTCACCAACAGAATCTTGGGCTACGAAAAAAGCAAAGGCTCTGTCACTATAGGGATATCCCTNAGAATCTTTGGGAAAAACTTTTACATATTCCCTGACATTGTCTTTTACTTTTTGTTGTGTGATGGTTGAACTCGAGGGAGCAACTCCTGTATTCTGATTAGAAAGGAAACTTTCCACGGTTGCTATGTCTGTCGAAGTCGGTGTATACACAAAGGTTTCACCTGGTTGGTAAAGTTGCTGATTACCAACGGGTAGTCGGTTATTAATTTTTGATCTAGGATCTGGATATTCTTGATAAGCGGTAAAAAAATCATAACTAGATCCATTGCCTTCAGCATTCATCCAAAAAATAAGGCCGTTACCAGATGCTACAGGCAATATTGGTGATAAAAAAGTACCACCAAGGGCTATATTTTTTGCTACTGTTTTCAAATTACTTACTCCAAGCATATCAGAAATGTATTGTGCAGCCTGTGTTTGTGTTATGATATATGACATATTAAAATTGAATTTGAAAAAGTTTAGTTTCTATTGCGCAACCAGAATCATCAAGAAGACCTACATGACTAAATACTGCCGATATTGGCTCTAGAACAGTAATCCGATAGTTTGTACCCGGTTTTGCTTTTATGTTCCATTTTAGCTCTAGCGGCGCTTCGTCATTAATTTCTGAAATAAAATTTCCAGGGCTACTCATAACAATCTGATTATTCAGTGAGATTTGAAGTGAACCTGATTCTATAAAACACGATATGTGCAGCCTTTTTTTCAGTAGATTCACAAGATCACAAAAAAATTAGATCGGTTTCAAGTAAATGAGATTTTGGTAGTGTTTTTTGAGAAAACGGCAATAAGAATGAAGAATTCGATTCAAAAATTCTTTATCAGCTTCATGAACTCTTCTTTCTTTCTGCGAGAAATAGCTACTTCACTCCCGTCACTCATCGTTACAGCTCCACTGGCGGATTTAGAAATACTTTCAATACAGCTCAAATTTATGAGAGCCCTATTGTGTACGCGAAAAAAACCCTTTCCTGCTAACATCTCTTCAACAATCTTCAGGGTTTTACTCAAAACCAGCTTTTTTCCTTTAGTGTGGACATGCGTATAGTTATTATCGGACTCGCAACGAATTATTTCCTTTGGGTCAACGAAGATTAAGGAGCTTTGATCTGGAAAGGCAATCTTATCATGAATACCTACATCCCCATTGAAGTTCGATAAGAGAATTTCTAGTCTTTTCTGAGAAACTTCCTGAGAATACTTTTTCTTGACTTTGCTAAGAGCATTTATGAATGCCACTTCATCCAAAGGTTTTAATAAATAATCGGTAGCGGAAAGCTCAAAAGCCTTTATCGCAAAACTATCGTACGAAGTGGTAAAAACAATTTGAAAATTGATATCAATGACCTTCTCGAGGGCATCGAGGCTTGTCCCTCCTTTTATCATAACATCTAGAAGCGCCAAATCAAACTCATTTCTGCTCAAAAGGGGGATGGCTTTCTGCACAGAATCTGCTATACCCACAATTTCTAGGTTACTGATATTCTCTTTTAACAACCTGACAACAGTTTCTTGCTGCTGCTTATCGTCTTCTACAATTGCTACTCTCATATTACTCCAATTCACAAGGTATGAGCATTCTCACTCTTTTACCAAAGGATTCTTCAGTTTCCATCTCTCCGATATCGTTTATTGATAGAGTAAACTCTCCATCATAAAGGCTACTCAAGAGCTGTAGACGCTCTCTGATCAAAGCCATACCGAGCGATTTCTTCTTCATAGTATGTCTTTCAGTTTGGCGACTTTCAGAAGCAGATTTGTTGACGGTAATGCACTCAATGATCTCGTTCCCGCCTCGTTTGATTTCGACATCTATTTGAGATTCAGTTCCATCATCTCCCACACCATGCCATATGGCGTTTTCAACTAAAGGTTGAATGATCAATGGTGGGATAAATGTGGTCTCGGCATCAATACTTTCGTCTATGCTTAAAGTAAAATTAAAAACATTGTCTAACCTCAGTTTTTCCATTTCTACATACTTCTCTAAAGCCTCTACATCATCAGAAATAGGAACCATTTTTTCTGTACTATTCTCCAGTACTTGACGTATCAGACCGCTAAATCGAACTAAGTAATATTCCGCTTGACGATTATCATTTAGGGCAACAAAATTTTGAATAGATGCTAGGCAATTGAAGATAAAATGAGGGTTGACCTGCGATCTGAGCGCTTTCATCTCCATGTCGCTTCGAGCTAATTGAAGCGCAAACTCTCTCTTTCTAAACTCCTTTTCTCTTCTATTCCTGTAAACCACAAAAAAGAGAAAAATGAAAACGAGAATAACCGGAATAAAGCTAGTGTATATCACCAAGTCTATTTTATCGCTTTGTTCCAGAAGACTTTGATATTCTTCCCACTCTTTTTGGCTGATCTCAATTTGAGGCATCTACGTGTCGCTTTGTACGTAAGTACTAATATACTCAGCACTTCTTTCTAGCAGCCCTTAAATGTAGAATTTTAAAGCTCTGAGAAAAGATTATTCTGCAGTTCTACTTCCATTATTGGATCTTCAGGTTTCTTAGGCTTCCACCAAATCCGAATCTACAGGAAGAGAAACACCAGGCGGCAGATCTAGATCTGGTTCTTGAGAGTATAAGCCTTCATCGTCGTCCTTGTCATCATCGTCGTCACCGTTAAATACAAGAGAAACTATTTTGTAAATGACAAATAGATTGAATAACAGAAATGGGATATACAAAGGGTGGTCTATCAAATAATTTAAAACTTCTTCCATCACAATACAGTCTGCACAAAAAGGTATTTATTCAATCTACGTCATCATTTCGATCTTGGGAAAGGTGTCTCAGTATCGTCTTGCTATAGTGCCGATTTCTACGTTTGGCTTTCTTTTTATTCGCTCTTTTCGCGGTTCTTTTGTCGACAACGACCTTCTCAATATCCTCAGCTAACTCTACTTCTCTATAGCTTTTAATTTGTGTACGTTTCCCCACTTTATCTTCTTACAATAGTTAAACGGTAAATTGCCAAGCATGTTTTCAATTTTACCTCTTCGCTAAGAAAGTATGCACTTAGTTCACCAAAAAATTCACCTGGTAAACCAGATGGATTGTGGGGTACATGGGCGCTCAAGCCACAGCTTATTCATACCAATACTGCATTTACTCCCGAGCAGATTTGATGTAATTGACAATTAAGTCAGAGTATTGATCCAGAGCTTTGAGAACCATTTCCTTATACTTTTCCTCGACCGCTTGTATTACAAAGGTTCCGGTAGTCCTCGTATTTATTCTCAATCCCGTTTTAACCGTCTCCGGAAGTTGACCCTTGAATGACTCTATCCCGGTGGCATAGTTTTCATTCACGGTAAAGTTCTGCAGAGACATGATCGTCGCTGTCTGTTTTTCTCATTGGTGAGAGAAAAGCTGGATTGAACAATCTTCATTCGGTCGGCGCTGTCACTGACTTTGATGCCAATAGCTGGAAGTATATCGGCGCTGGTTTTGGTATTGATTTCATCGTATCCAAGAAAGTCATACTCCACAGTCCATCGCGAAGCTTCGATTCCGAATCGGACAAAATCAATTACAATATCGTATTGATATACGTCCGCCTGAACTTGTTTCGCCATCTTACTATGAATCCCAGGTGATTTAAGAAGATTCCATCTATTGTAGGGATATCCGCTTAATGACTTTACCTTCTTTTGGCCAATGAGATTTCCGGTGTCTTCAGTCTTTGTGGTTTTTTCCGTGAGCTTGCCAAAAGCTTCGGTCAGCTTAAGATCCTCTGAAGGAACCCCCATAATCCCGGTCACCGCAGCTAATTTTTTCTCAAACATAACCGCAAATTCATCAGCAATTTCTTGCATTGTCTCGTCAGACACCCCCTGAAGCATCGCCCAAGACTCAACGGTTTCTCGTCCTTGCCCTTTGCCTAGAAGAACTGCTCCACGCGTGATTGTTTTAAAGTGTAGATTTCCAGCTACTAAAGCGGCTCTTTCAGACTTTTGAAGTGGTTTATCATATCCACAGTGGAGGTCTTTTTTAGGATTATAGTTGTCGAAAGTTTCAAAGGTCTCACCACCTCTGGATTGTGCATTTTTCTGGGCGGAAACGGAGAGAACTGATAATAATAATATGATTATCGGTGCGAAATGCTTCATGCGTGCTTTTTAGGTAAAAGTCTCTGTTATTCATAAAAGAATAAATACCTAAAAACACGGAAAGTAATATACCGTAAACCACGTAGCTCGCTACATCAAGTCGTTTTCGTAGGCGTATTTGATCAAGCCCACAAGGTTATTGGTTCTGGTCTTTCGAAAGATGTTTTTGCGGTGTGTCTCAACCGTGCGTTCGCTGATGAATAGCTTCTCTCCTATTTCTTTATTGGTGAACTCTTGCCCGATCAATTTTAAAATTTCAGTTTCACGAGAAGTCAAAACAGACTTATCTGTTTTAGCTGATAAGCCCTTAATTAACAATTCATTTATGTCTGAACTCAAATATACTTTACCCTCTTTTACTGCACGCACCGCTTTTACCAGTTCTTCGTGGGAATCTTTTTTCAGAATGTAGCCGTCCACTTCTTTTTCAAGAATTTCTCGAACTAAGCGAATTTCTTCGTGCATACTCAGCACAATTATTCTGACCGAAGGATGCAACTTACGTGCTGCAGTTATGACATCAAGTCCAGATTTTTCTGGTAAGCTATAGTCAGTGATGACCAAGTCTGGACTCAGATAACTTAGCTTTCTCAATGCTTCTCCAAAGGAATTAGCTGAGCCAATTACCTCATCATTACCTTGAGATAAGAGCAATCCCCTAATTCCATCGAGGAGGATTTCGTGATCGTCAACCAGAAAAATCTTCATGAGGTGACTAAAATAAGATTTATGGGTCTACTGAAGATTCACATTTGCAATGAGGGCATTACCTTTTTGACTTGGAGAGGTCTCAATCTCCAGAGTGCCGTTGATCAATTCGAGTCGGCTATTCATATTTCTCCAGCCATTCCCTTTACTATTGGTCAGGAGCGTTTTGTCAAAACCTTGACCATTATCTTCTATCATCACTGTTAGTTCTTTAGAATCTTTGGTGAGTTGAATGAAGACTTCCCCACAGCATCAGAATACTTTAAAATATTGTTTATTCACTCCTGAACAACCCGATAAATGGCTACTTCCTTATCATTATCCAGTCGGTTATCTAAACCAAAGATGTCTAGAGAAAAATTCTTTTTTCCATTTTGGTTAAGCCTGTACGTAAACTCTTCCAAAGCGTTTGCTAAGCCATAATTGGTCAAGGTCTGTGGCATAAGATCAAAACAAATGTCCCTCAATTCTTTGTACATATCTTCAATGACATGGGCAGAAGCAGATATCGTCGATCGGATTTTTTCTGTATCGTCGGTATCTTCCAACGATTTCATGTTCATGTTAATTATGGAAATCATTTGACCAAAACCATCGTGTAAATCACGAGCATATCGCCGTCTCTCAGATTCTTGCGAGGAGATTACCGCGATGGTCTGAGCTTTATGGGATTTAATCCGCTCCTATTTCAACTTCATTTCTTGATTTTTTTGAAGTCGGCTTCTTAGAAAAAAGGCAATGGAAATAACAAGCAATATTGCCAAGACTAAAATCGCTGTGAAGGCTTTACTTAAACCGAGATCTACCTCCTTCTGTTCGATCTCAGCATTTTGCAGGGCAATGGTTTGTTGCTTCTTCTCCGTTTCGTATTTTTATTCGAGGTCATTGTAGGTTTTTGATGACTCAAGAGAAAAAACAGAATCCTTCACAGCGTTCCACTTCTCTGTATAATGCTGAAAAGAGTCCATATCTCCCGACAGCGCATAGGCTCGACTTAAATTGAAATAAATATCCTCCAGATGCCCAAAAGTTCGCAAGATCGGCGTAAGCCAATGCCGTCAAACCTGATTCAATGCTATTGACGGGATTTCGCTTCAGAAAATAAATCTGAGAAAGCGTCGAATGAACCAACAACGCACCAAGTGCAGAAGTGCTATTTCCAAGAGCCAACTGACATTGATTCACAGCGATTTCAAGATCACCTTTTTCGAGATAGATGTTTCCCGTGTTGTGCAGAAGATCGGCCTTAATTTTATCCTCTCGATCCTTCAAAAGTTCCAGCCCTGCTTGATAGTAAAATAATACTGAGTCAGGGTATCCCAAATGGTTTAAACAAATGCCAATGTTATTATATGAATGTGGGATTTCTGCACTATTCAACTCTTTGCGAATAGCAAGTGCTTTCTTATGGTACTCGAGTGATCGCGGTTACTCATTTAACTCTTGATAAATCAAGCCAATGTTATTGAATGACTTCCCTTTACTAGATTGATCATCAAGAGAATCTGCGATGTTTAATGAGGTGAAAAAGTAGTCTAGCGCTAAGTCAAATCTACCGCTATTCCAGCTACACATTCCTAGATTGTTGAGTGCATTGCCTGCAGAAGCCAAGTCCTCTATTTCCAAACTTTTTTCATAAAACTTTGTAAAGTAATGGCTCGAAGAATCTGTATTTCCTTGTATGTCGTAGGTTATCCCATAGAGGTTTTGGATTTTTGCTTCTCTGATCTGGTCAGGAAAACGACGAAGAATTTCATCAGCAATAGCAGCCAATTCACGCGCATATTCAGGATTTACAAAGAAGTTCTTCCGACAGCGATTTATCAGAGCATCTACCTTCTCGTGGGCGGCATCACTGCCTAGATCGCCTTGTCCGCTGACATGAAAAACTAGAAAAACTGAAAGTAAAAGTGAGGCGGCAAGTTTTAGAGGTAAACTCATAAACCAGTATTTTAACTTAAAGATCAGAAATCATTTACAAAAAAGGTCCACCCCAAAAAACGAGGTGGACCTTCACAAATCAAAAGAACAATAATTAAGTTATTACCCGCACATTTACGGCTACGGGTCCTTTGTCGCCTGGTTCTACATCAAAAGATACTTTATTTCCCTCTTTGATCTCGTCTTCGTGTCTCGATACATGAGTGAATAAGCTTTCTTGAGATCCTTTTACCTTAATAAAACCATATCCCTTGGAATCGTCAAAGAACGACACGGTTCCCTCTTTCACTTCATCCTCATCACCTTCTTCCTTTGGGGGGATGCCAATGATGATGTCTTCGGCTTCAATTTCTTCCTTTGCTGCAGGATCTGGCGGTGTGTCTACTATATTACCGTATTCATCGACATAGGCAATCATATCGTCAAAGCTCTTGCTGCCCCCTTCTTCTTTTCTCTCTTCTTTGCGCTTGAGCTTTTCTTCTTTCCTTTTTTGTTTTTTCTTTTCTTTTTCTCTTTTACTGAAAGACTCGTGTGATCTACCCATTAATATTCTAAAGTTTTAAATAATTTTTTGCCCATGATGAAAGTACTCTTTATGGGCGACGTAGCAAAGTTTACTGCAAAAACTTATACTTTTTTACTCAGGCCTCACCAAGTTTGATGCTTCAGCTCCCTGACCGCTCTCATGACATCTCGCTGACTGATCTGCCCAACTAACTTACCTTCTCGCATTACTGGGAACCTTCTTACCTTTAATTCTAAAAATTGGTGGGCTACTTCGAGGATGGGCATATTGGGCGATATCGTGTGAACATCGCTTACCATGTGGTCAGAAACCACTCCTGCTTTATTTGGTGAGTTATTGTATTTGCCTCTAACAATTTCTTTTAGGCAATCTCCTTCTGAAATAACTCCTACGAGTTTACCACTTTCGTCAATAACGGGGCCTCCAGAAATGTTCTTATTGATTAGCATTTCAAAGACTTCTCCTATATTCTGATCAGGACGAAAGGTGACCAGTTTTGAAGTCATGTAATCTTCGGCAACTATTTGCTGTATTTCCTTCTTTGGAGCCCTTCTTACTCCAGTAAAACTTTTGACCATGGCAAAGTGAATTTCCTGAATATACAAAAAAGAGACCTATTTTAGTTGAAAATTAGTACTAAACCATCTATTAAAATACATTCAAACGAATCAAATGAAATTTTTTAGCACTCTTTTTCTAGCCTTTTTCACCTTTTCACTATCGGCTCAATCAGCTAAAGATGTTGAGGGCGTCTGGATGGTAGCAAGCAAAGATGCATATGTAGAAATATATCAGAGTAAAGGCAAATTTTTTGGAAAGATCACCTGGCTAGAGGAGCCTTATGATAAAAATGGAAATCCCAAAAAAGACGAAAAGGGCAAAGAAATTCTTCACATGGTGATCATGAAGAATTTCGTATTTGAGGAGGGTGAATGGGTGGATGGTTCAGTTTACGATGCAGAATCCGGTAAGACTTACCACGGAAGCATGGAGCTAGAAAATCCGGAAAAGTTAAAACTTCGAGGGAGCATTGATTCTTTCGGATTGCTCGGCAGAACTGAAACTTGGACAAGACTACAAAAGAAATAGTTTAACTAGTAAAAGTAAAAACGCGGCAAGTCCGAGGGCTTGCCGCGTTTTTTGATGGTAAGCATCACAAGTTGATGCTTAAAGGGAGAGACTAAGTTGCTCTATAACTCATACGCTACGTCGAGTATATGGTTTCAATCTATTAGTCTATATTTTTTATCGACCAAGTGTAATAGAACCGTTGTAACTATAACCTCGATCTTTATAAAAATATTCAATAATTTGGAAATACTGACCTGGTGATGCTTCATTACCATTCGCATAGTCACCATTCCACATAAAGGCGGGATCGTTAGACTGGAACACCTCTTTACCCCAGCGATCATACACGACCGAATTGAAATTAAGTAAACAAGGGTCTTCCTTATTTTCTATGGTCCAAACCTCGTTTCTTCCATCCCCGTTTGGAGTAAAAATGTTTTGAATCGGTTCTATCACGCCTAAAGTTGGAGTAGTGACAAATATGGGAACCTCAATACTTCTATTTACTGACTTTTGACAGCTGGAAGAGTTCACAATGAAATTGAAAATGTAAGGTTCGGGTTCTACATCAGGACAGTCTGGCGCCCAAAAAAAATCGCCCAAAACACTACCTGTTCCACTGAGGATACCTTCAAAAACAGGAATTCTACCAGAGGACGCTTCTATTGAAGCACTAATACTAAGGGTCAGCGTATCGTAAGGGTCGACGTCACTAGCCAAAACATCGAATTCTATTGGCTGTTCTCCGATCGAATGCTCCACACTAAACCCGGGCATTGGCGTTGCAATGCTCGGCGGACTTTCCGGTGGGAGATCAAGAAACAAAACAACGGTAAACTCACTCGCTGCGGAAGTTTCACAGCTTTCTGCCTGTCCGGTGAAATTGATTAAATATGGCTCCTCCCTAACTTGATCACAAGTCGGCTGCCAATGAATGTTTGCCGATAACAAACCAAGACCCCGAATGGTGTCAATGTCAAATTGAGCGGGAGGAACTTGAGCAGAAAAAATCTCAGAAATAGGAGTGAAAAAAGTGAGTGTATCAAAAGGATTAGCATCGCTAAACGTAATTGGAATTGATAAACTATCTGATGAATAAAGCACCCATCTCACAGTATCTGGAGCTGTGATCACTATTGATTCATCAGTTTGCAACGAAAATTGAGATTCAATGTCGTCAGGTACAAAAACAATTATGGGAACTGAGAATTCTACGGTTTCGTCTACTTCACAATTCCGTGCGGTGACTGTGAAATCTATAAAATAAGGATCCTCGGGTCTCACGTCTTCACATTCCACATTCCAACATACCGGAAAGACAACTTGACCTTGATCTATTTCTGGTTGGACATCCTGATTTTCCAGTTCACTATTCACCAAATTTACGATCAAAGTATCAGCAGTATTGGGATCAAGGAATTCAAAATCAAAGCAATGAGAACCAATATCGTAAAGGTTGACCTCAACGGTATCACCAGGAAAAGGTCCAATGATAGACGTTTCTTCGTCTTCATCGATATAGGGGTCTATAAATATAGTTAGCTCGGTGATAAATGGTTCGGCTGCGCATCCAGTCGAAAAGGCCGTAAATGTAACGGGAAACGGACCATTGTTGAGGTTTTCGCATGATGGTTTCCAGCAAAAATCTTGAACGACAATCGACTCTCCGGCAGAATCTGTAAAGAATGCCATGGGCTCTACGGTTCCATCAAATAAAGGGCCGGAAGCAGATACGAATAGAGAATCTCCCTCATTTGGATCCGTCACGGTGATGGTGATACAGCTGTCCAGGCCAACCAAAAAATCAAATTCCAAAATATCGTCAGGAGTTGTGATTACCGATGGGAAATCAAACTCACAAGGAGTCGATGAAAGTTGTAATTCTCTTCGTATGGTACCGATCAAGATACCGTCACGATATTCATCTACTCGAACAGCCACAGTGAAAACTCCCTGCAAGTCAGGTTGAGCCGTGATCAAACCGGTTTCTGAATTTATGGTCATAGGGTTAGTCCCTCCCACTTGATTGTCGGTAGAATATCCCATCTCCCAAGGTACCACCGCCCAAGGCTTAGGAGAGGCTATTTGAGGGTCTGGGGCAAAATTTGTCGAGCTTCCTCGTATTGCCTCAGTAAAAGAATATACTAACGAATCGCCATCTGCGTCAGTCGCACCAAAGTCTATTAAATTTGGACCATTCACACAGAGAAATGCCTCAGCTGGATATTCTCCAAAGACCGGTGTAGAATTAAAAACGGCGGGGTCTGGAATGTCGGCGGTAAATACAAAACCAATTTCGTTTACCTGAGGAATATTTAAACTCTCTGTATTCCTGCAGCACCTCTCCTTGGCCAAGTAATACCCATTCGGGTTATCAGGGAGCTCGAATTGCGTTCTGTACACTCCTATCTCCAAACAAACATCTGGGGTAAAGCAAGAATTGCCAAGCTCTGGAGTAAGTATTTCGAAGTCTCCAGTTTGGCTAAAAACTATCCACGCTTCTGGAATATCAGCCGTACCTGTTGGGTCAAGTAAAATTTCGTTAGTTAGCGCGTCAAATACAGTTAACCTTACAGTAGGATCGAAGGGCGCACCGCCACTAGCGCAATCCCTGTATAGTGATAACGTTCCCTCAAACAAGTTGGGACCTAACTGTCTTACGGTAAGTTCTCCTCCTGTAATATGTTCTGAAAAAACATTAATGAATGCAAGCATGGCGACCGCAGTCAATGCTAAACTTTTGCGAAACCGAATAAACATGAGAGCAAAATAATATTATTCTGTCACTTAGAAGGAGCAAATTAGAAGGTGAACATTGGAATTCAGAGTAGTAACCGCCCTGATGATAATGCGCAAAAAAGGGGTAAACTCAAGGACGAAGTTTACCCCAAATCGCTTTAAAGCTCTTTTAGCAAATCAAGAAAGGTTTATTCCATTACGGTCACCTTTTCAGTCCACAGGATAGACTTGTCTTCAAGGTTCATCATTCTCAAGAAATAAATTCCTGATGGCAGTTGATCAACCCCAACTTCGATTCTACTTCCCACGAATTGCTCATTCACAACCAGCTTACCAGTTGCGTCCACAAGTCTCACGCTCATTTGCTTAGTGGCGAATAGCTCGTTCTCTACTACTAAAATATCACGGGTTGGATTTGGGTAAAAACTAAATCCAAAATCAGATGCTTGGTTGTTGGTAGATGTCAGACCGACTGGAACATTAATTGTGATGCTACAACCTCCATCCACAGTTAATGTAACTGAATATTCACCGAAAGTCTCATAGGTGTGGGTTGGATTCTGCTCGTTAGAAGTATTTCCGTCTCCAAAGTCCCAGAACCATGAACTGCCTTCAGGTGAATTATCAGTAAAATCAATGGTCAAGTCAGTTCCTTCAAAAGAAAAGTCAGCTTCACCCGTTGGTTCAACAACTGCCTCGACTGGCTCGCTCAAACATCCTAAGGTTGTCAGCTCTAAGTCGTAGAAGTAATAGTAAAAATCCTCGCCAGCTGAACTCCCAATAATTGAAGCAACACCGTTTAAATCATAAGGATAATTTGCACCAGCATTATTTCTGTAGAATTCAGCTTCATTTAAGCCAATGCTGTAAATTCCAGGCTCATCTATTTCTATGTTCAGATCAATTCTCCCTGCCCCGGTAAAATCTACGTCTACATTGATGGTTTCAAGAGGAACTACCTCAGTGCTCACGCCATTGTAAAGTGAGATTTGTCGGGTACTAATTTCACCACTGTAAACGAGAGCGGATCTGATAATAACGGGCTGAAATGTTTCGATGATAACCGTACCAATAAAATCGGTTCCATGGTTCCCTCCTGTCCCAAAATCGTTGTCTTCGGGACCTACAAAACCTATTTCTGGGAGCTCACTATAGCTTTGAGCAAAGAAACTTTGAGGGCTCTCTTCAACGGTGACATTTAAGGATTCACCGAGTCCGACTTGCTCTCCCAGACCATTTAGCCATCTCACATCATTTCCGTCAGTTGATGTACCCGTTAATTCAATTTGCTCACCTACACACCCAAAGGCATTCTCAGTTTCTGGGTTTTCCGGAAATGAGAAATTGATGAGATTTTCTTGGATCAATTCGTCATTTCCAAGAGTGTTGGTAACCGTTAAACTTACCGTGTACTCTCCAGACGTTTGATATACATGTGTGGGATTTTGTTCTTCGCTAGTGTTGCCATCGCCAAAGTCCCATAACCAAGTCTGGGGCACATTAATACTCTCGTCGGTAAAAGAAACCACACCTGTGCACGTTACGTCTGTAGAAGCAGAAAAAGCTGCGGTTGGAGGTGATACAGCTTCAAAACAGAAAGAAGGTATGTCAAAGGCAGCTGTTCCATCTGCTCTGCTCGCAGAACTTCCTTGATCAGCGCTCAATCCCAGTCCTCTTTTGGCAAAAGCCTTCCAGATTAAACATTCATGAGCTCCATCATAGAGAATTTGATCTGCTTGCAAAATCGCGTCACGTCCATCGACAAAACCGGGGCCACAAGGCTGAAGTTTTAGCGCCTCAGTTACCAACTGAAGAGCGATATTATTTCCGGCCGTACCATTGACCAAATCTGGGTCAAAACCAAATTCGTCAATGAGCAGCCAAGTCATGTCCCAAAGCATGGTGCACCATACAAAACCAACGCCATGAGGAATGGATAGATTTTGACTGGGTAAGTTGGCATACGTGAATGCATTTACAGCAAAAGAGGTGTCGTACGGCGCTGGTCTAATTCCATTACCGTCTACCGGATCTCCTGAAGCAAAGGTTCCCATAGGTCTGTAGACAGGATTTTCTATTGATAAATCCATCGTCATCATGATGGCATAGTAATCACTCCAACCCTCGCCCATCTGCTCGTCGGCAAACAAGCAGCCAGAATTATTGGCACCTCCTGTAAGTCGGTTGGTGAGGCCGTGAACGTATTCATGAATAATGATCCCATTATCGAAACTTCCGTCTTTCAGTGTGCTGCCATCAGAGTCTTCTAAGGTAACTGTTACGGTTTCTCCGTTGTCCAGCTCGTCAATTATATTTTGGCCCACCTCAAAACTGATCATCAGAGANGGTATATTTATTCCATCCGCCGTTCCGCCNGGAGTAATAGGATCTTCGCCAACTACGTTATTGATGATCATGACGGCTACAGCGCCTTCTTCCTGAGCTAAAAGTACTTTATCCGTAAAATTGCAACCACCTCTAAAGAGCAATGCTATTTTACCATTTACTTCTGCAGCATTTACGAAATCGCTACATCCATTGTTTACCGGATTCGAATCATCAATCACGAGGGCTACATCTCCGGTAAGACCTCCGGAGGGAAATGCAGGTCCAAAAGTTGAAGCAGCTGAAGAAAGATAGGAGCCTTCTATAGCTATCGGAGCATTTACTGTAAAAGAACCCGAAGCCACACCAGAATTCCATAAGAACATTTGCATTCGCGGATTCGACCCATCGCCGGGTGTTGCCATATTGGCATTATCAAATCCCTCTCCATCTTGTGCTTCTGCTCGAACTTCGTCGTTTGACAAGCCTCCATTTCCATAGTTATTGTCTTGGAAATTTCCAGATGCTTCATCGAATCCGTAAACGTAGAGCAAATCGTGAATTACATTATTTGCATAAAATAGATTTGTGATGGACGCATCTTGGTATGAATCTGGATCGTTAGCTAGATTTAATGAAAAGTTAAAATTGAGATCATTTCCACCTTCAGAACTTGATCCGGGAGAATCAGTATCGGAGGCATCTTCATAAGCATAAACGTTGTTTCCCCTTGTTATCGTGAATTCATGGCCTGGCTGCCCATTGGTATCATGCCAGCCAAATGGCGATGCCTGCGGTAGTGCAGGTTCAGATACTATTTCCCTAACACCGTGATTAGGGCTTTCGACAGGAAAGGGAAAAACGGTGTAGGAAGAGCCATCGAGCGTTGTTCTCAAGGCCCTTTTGATGTTAGACGATTGACAAATATGGTTTGAATTTGAGCCATGTGCTTCGGGATGAGCACAATTTATTTGCCAATCAATTCTTTTGAGTTCAGATCCATTTTCTGCACTAACAATGAAATCATACCAATGAGTTTGGTCAGGAAGGTCAATGTTAAAATTCCATGCAAGAACTGCTTCCTCTTCTTCTGTCAACCAATAAACCAATTCTGCTTTTGATTCATGTCGGTAGTTTCCTGCTTCGATTTCAAAGGAATAAAGTCCATTTCCTTCAGAAGTCACAAAAATATCACCTTGGATTCCTAATCTACCAGCAACGGCTTCGATTGTTTGTTGAACACCAACCGTAGGCACCGTAGAATTGACCTTACTCACTAGATTCTTAACTGGCTTGCCCACCAGATTAACTACTTCATTGTCTGAGTTTATCGACGCATTTATGGTAGCATTTTTTATTCTAATCCCTCCAAATGTTTGATTCATGTACATGTGATGTACGCCACTCAAAGACGAGGTGTGCTCAGCATCGATATGAAGATTTTGTATATCCTCTGTTTTCAAATCATACGGGGATTTTTGAAGCCTTTCCCTTATGAGCTCTAGGTTATCTTGTTGACCAACAGCACTTAATTGCAGAAAGAGCATTAAAAACGCTCCGATTCCATGATATAATTTCATTCCTAAGTTGTTTTTTCGCATTTATAAATATAGCTCAAATCAAAACGAGTAACAGATTTACACCCGTCGTGTTTATATCAAGTCTAGGAATGTTAAAGATTGTCTTTTCAAAGACAGTTATCAAGAAACGGAGCGTTAATCCATCTAACAGCCCCTCAAACCATAGTAAAGGACAAGTTCCTGGCTCACATGTTCGCCCTTGGAGTTTTGAGCGGGGACCCATTTAGCTGGAAGATTGCTGATAGCCTCTTTTAGCCGACCATCCAAAGCCTTTATTCCGCAAGAGCCATTCTGTTCTACACTCTGCAAATAACCGTCAGCGTTGATGATAAAATTGAACATCCCAGGAGAAAGATCCTTTTCGGAAACTCCATCGAGTTCATCTTTAATCATTGCCTTTAGGTAATCATAGATCATTTCTTCGCCTAAGGGATAGCTAGCGCCGGTTTCAGGAGCAACAGTAAAATGTGGATTGTAAATATTACACCCTTCAGCTTCTTCTTTTGCTGACCTTGGTTCAAAAAAAGTCTTCAAACAATAGTGTTGACCGTACTCGGCATTTCTAAGCACTTCCATTTGCTCATCGGTTAGCTTTTCTGAATCTCCTGAATAGCGAATATCTGTTTGCTTCTCATTTTCTACGGCGACCAATGAGGTGGCTTCTAGTCGGGTTTGACGATTAAACTCCTCTTCGCCGATGAAATCTTTGACTTCAGTGAAGTTGACCATTTCTGATTTTGAAATTGGCCAAAAACGAGACCCTATCTCTAAATAGAATTCTACGGGTTCAACATGCTCAACAGCTTGAGTAATTGAAAACACTTCCGCTTCTACCCTTTCGTTTTTTGAATAAGAATTGGTTTGAGCGTTAGAACATGATGCTATAAGGCCAGCAAGACAACTGAATGCTGGAAGACAAAATCGAATTTTCATAATGCTATGCTTTTTTAGAATTTCCTTCAATTTACCTCCACAGATGATTTGAATTGTTAATCAAATGTAAAAGCATGTAACCACATAGTAAAAGAAGTTCAGAACCCGAGAAATGTATATTTCTGGATTAAAATGACTCTATTAAAAGATAAATAGCTGCGGCCAAAACAGCGCCAATAATAGGTCCTAAAATGGGAATCCATGAATAAGACCAATCACTATTGCCTTTTGTTTTAATAGGTAAGATAGCGTGCATAATGCGCGGACCCAAATCGCGTGCGGGATTAATAGCATACCCAGTCGGCCCGCCCAGCCCAAATCCAATCACTGTCACCAAAAGGCCTACGGGCAGGGCATCAAGCGACCCCAGAGAAACCGGCTCTCCGGAAAAACTACCTCCCGCGATGAAGAAAACGCCAAAGACAAGCATGAACGTTCCGATTGTTTCAGTGACCATATTCCAAATTGGATTTCTTATCGCCGGTGATGTGGAGAAAGTGGCGAGTAATGCTTCTTGGTCTGTCGTAGAATCGTATTGCTTCTTGTAAGTTAACCAGACAAGAAGCGAACCAGTCATTGCTCCAAGAACTTGAAAAAAAATGTATCCAGGAACTAAGCTCCACTCGAACTTTCCAGCAGCAGCAAGCCCAATCGTTACGGCCGGATTCAAATGAGCTCCTGAACTATCAGCACTGATGTAAACAGCAACGAAAACGGCCAAGCCCCAAGCGATGGAAATCCCCACCCAACCAAGATCACTTCCTTTCGTGTCTTTGAGCACGAGATTGGCCACTACTCCATTTCCGAGGAGTATAAGCACCGCTGTGCCAATAAATTCAAATAGGTATCCATTCATAATATCAGCGAAGATGTGAAAATTGAGGCTTACCTTATCATTGATGTTTTCATTTTATCAAATATCCCTCGGCTAGGTCTAGATATTTCCTCAATTCTAATTCTCTCTTTTTTTCACTCCACCCCAATTCGGTAGCCATTATCTCAGAGACTGAGTGCGCCATAATCATGCTTGCTTCTGCATCGAGAAACAGAGCTCTCACTCGCCTTGCTAGAACATCTTCAATAGTTCGCGCCATTTCGTTTCTAATTGCCCAAACAACTTCGACTTTGGTAAAGATCAAGTCTGGATGAAGTAATTGGTTAAAATCTTCATTTACCTCTGCCAAAGCAATGAGCTCTTCGCGATCGATTCCATAATGAGCGTACTTTAGATTTGGATCATGAACTTTCAAGTGGCCATGGATGGCTAGAGACTTTGTTACTGAAGACTTCTCTTCCAAGTCGGCCAAAATTGCTGCTTGATTGACCGTATCCTCTCCTATTTTTCTGTAGGTAGTCCACTTGCCTCCGGTGATTGTTACTAGACCTGACATGCCCACCACAATCTTATGGCCCCGTGAGATTTCCTTTGTCTTTTTTCCATCAGCTTTTGGAGCAGCTAAAGGCCTTAATCCAGCAAAAACAGATTTTACATCTTTTTTCTTAGGAACCCGAGTCAGGTAATCTCCCGCCGTTTTAAGGATAAACTTGATTTCCTTTTTGAGGGCTCGAGGCTCGATCGATGGAGTATCGACGAGTGTATCAGTCGTACCAAGAACCACTTTGCCGCACCAAGGAACAGCAAAGAGTACCCTCCCATCATCTGTTTTAGGAATTAGAATGGCAGATTCTCCAGGGAGGAATTCTTTGTCTAAAACAAGATGAACTCCCTGGCTAGGTACTATGGTTTTTCTAGAGTTTGGTTCATCCATTTTGAGTATGTCGTCCACGAAGACACCTGTTGCATTGATAACGGCTTTCGCAGAAATGCGAAATTCTTCTCCTGTCTCTGAGTCTTCTCCTACGACTCCGCTAATCAATCCTTCCTCTGATTTTGTGAGCGCCTTGACGGCAAAATGGTTGATCACCACACCACCCTGCTCGGCCACTGTTTGAGCTAAATTAACCGCAAGCCTAGAATCGTCAAATTGACCATCTTGATAGATCACACCGCCCCTCAAACCTTCAGTTTTTAAGTTTGGGATCTTCTCGATAGTTTCTTCTTTACTAATGCTTTCTGAGGGACCTAGTCCCAGCTTACCAGCCATGTAATCATAAATTTTCAAACCAATGGTGTAATATGGCATCTCCCACCAATCGTAGTTTGGAATAACAAAGGACTGATTGCTCACCAAATGAGGAGCGTTTCTCATCAAGAGTCCTCTTTCATGAAGTGCTTCGTAAACCAACGAGATATCACCTTGGGCGAGGTATCTCACACCTCCGTGAATGAGTTTTGTACTGCGGCTCGAGGTTCCTTTGGCAAAGTCTACTTTTTCTAGAAGAAGGGTTTTATATCCTCTGCTAGCAGCATCTAATGCTGCACCAAGTCCAGAGGCTCCGCCACCAATCACCACAATGTCCCATTCTTGGCCATCATGAGCTCGAAGCTTCTCGATCATGTCCTCTCTTCTCATCGCAGATCTTGATTCATTTAATCCAATCTTTTGATAACTCGACAGCCTTTAACCACCTGGAATACATTTCATTGCGATCTCTCTCCTTCATCTCAGGTTTAAAAGATTTATCAACACCCCACTGATCTTTTAATTCGTCCATAGTCCAAAAGTCAACTGCTAAACCTGCTAGATATGCCGCGCCCAGTGCTGTTGTTTCGTGGCTCTTTGGTCTTAAGACGTCGATATCGAGAATATCAGATTGAAATTGCATCAAAGAGTCATTGATGGAAGCACCACCATCAACACGCAATTCGGCAATCGGAATTTGAGCATCTCGTTGCATGGCTTCCATTACATCTTTTGACTGATAGCAAATTGCTTCGAGTGCCGCCCTGGCAATGTGTCCTTGCGTCGTTCCTCTGGTAATGCCTACCATCAGCCCTCTCGCGTATTGGTTCCAGTGTGGGGCTCCCAATCCTGCGAAAGCAGGAACGAGAATAACACCTCCGTTGTCGTCCACGGTTCTAGCCAAAGCTTCGATATCTTCTGACTTTCGGATGAAATCCATCTCATCTCTGAGCCATTGAACGACAGCTCCACCAATGAAGATGCTTCCCTCCAATGCGTACGTCGTTTGCCCGTCAATTTGCCAAGCAACCGTTGTAAGAAGATTGTTTTCAGAAGGAATAGGCTTTTGGCCGATGTTGGTCATAAGAAAACAGCCTGTTCCATATGTATTCTTTACCACTCCTGGATCAACAGCCATCTGGCCAAATAGGCTAGCCTGCTGATCACCCGCTATTCCAGCAATCGGAATATCCCAGCTACTAGTTCCGTATACTTCACTGCTCGATTTTACTTCAGGAAGCATACTCTTCGGGATGTCCATCAAATCCAGAAGCTCTTGATCCCAATCCAGCGTATGAATATTGAAGAGCATGGAACGAGATGCATTGGTAACATCGGTAATATGCAGATCTCCTTTAGTGAGGTTCCATACCAACCATGAATCAACTGTACCAAAGGCCAATTCGCCATTTTCAGCTTTAGCTCTAGCTCCTTCAACATTGTCTAAAATCCACTTAATCTTTGTCCCTGAGAAATAGGCGTCAATGACCAGTCCAGTTTTCTCTTTTATTGCGTTAAAATATCCCTGAGACTTCAGCTCATCGCAATACTGCGAGGTTCGGCGATCTTGCCAAACGATAGCATTGTAAACTGGATGCCCTGTCATTTTGTCCCAAACAATGGTGGTTTCGCGTTGATTGGTAATTCCTAAGGCTGCAATGTCAGAGACATCAATTCTCAACTTGGCTGTGGCTTCAGCAACAACAGATTTTTGGGAAGACCAAATCTCAATCGGATCGTGTTCTACCCATCCAGATTTTGGAAAATGCTGTTTAAATTCCTTTTGGGCGATAGATTTGATCTCCCCCGAATGGTCGACAATAATAGCCCTTGAGCTCGTTGTTCCCTGGTCGAGTGCTAGAATGTATTCTGACATGTTAGACATCGATTTATGCAATAGATATTACCATCTTTGATAATAATACAATATTCTAACATTGATCAGACGATGTCTTCTAAATTTCTGAAATAGGCCACTTCAATCCCTTCAGTTCTTCCTTTCACTTTTACTTTTTGAAATTCTACTTCCACTTTAGGCTTGTGCTCCAACTCATGCCATACTTCTTCGCTCAGAACTAGTTGACTATCAAAATCTTTATTGAGCTGTTCGATCCTGCTGGCAATAATGACCGAATTACCCGTAACGGAATACTGTTTTCTCGAAGCTCCCCCAACATTTCCAGTAACCACATTTCCTGCGTGCAAGCCAATTCCTATCCGAAGACTGGGGATCTCCTTCTCGCTGATCCGCTTTTCGAGGTCTTTGATTATTTCTTTGGATGCATCCAAAGCATTTTGGCAATCATTCCCATGGGAAACCGGTGCTCCAAATGTTGCCATAAAACCGTCTCCTAACAACTGATTTACTGTGCCATTATACTTCTCTACTGTATCGATCATGACCCCAAAAGCATTGTTTTGAAACTCGATCAATTCTTGAGCAGCCATTTTCTCAGCCAATGGTGTGAAGCCGCGAATATCTAAAAACATTACGCAGGCAAAGCTCTTTTTTGCCACCCCCTGAGATGAACCATGAATTAATTCCTTGGCTACTTCGTCTGAAACCTGTTCGGAGAGAAGTGAAGTAATTCTCTTCTCCGCGGATTCCAGCTTTGATTTGGTTTTGTCTAGCTCGTTATAAGTGACGATTAACGTTTCATGTTCACCCTTTTTTGCTCGATAAAAATAGAAAATGACCACAGCACTTATGAGAATAAGCAATCCCACGAAGAGGGCAACGTTCTTAGCGTTCTCCTGCCTTTTCTTATCCTGTTCAGTTTCCTTAATACTGAGATCGGCGATTCGCTTCTGTTGCTTTAAGAGTAAAATTTCTGTTTCCTTCTTTCGGTTCTCTTCTCTTAAACGAATGCTGTCGGCCTCAATTTTTAGGGAGAGCTCGAAGTACTTTTTTTCATAGGCGAGGGCTGCCTCATAATCCTCTTTACTTGCTAACTCAACCGCTATAGATTTTAGGCTATCGCGACCCCTTTTCAGGATATCTAATTGTTTTTCAGATGAATTGGATTCTGAAATGGATGTATCTGGATTAGAAATACTACTCTTCTGTTCGTATGGATTTTCGGAGAGTGCGCTCTGCACTAATTCCAAGCTCTGCTCGTGTTGGTTCAATGAATCAAGAAGTGATCCAATTTTTATTTGATATTCTCTGACTCTATCATCCTGCCCTTCATTTTGCATTAACTGAATGGCCTTTTTATAATGCTCGATTGCCGCTGCATAGTTGCTTCGATTTACATGCACATCTCCTTGCTTGATCTCGTTTAAAATGAGCAGACTGTTCTTAGTATCGCTAATGCTTTGGCCAATTTTTAAATCGCCAATCGCCTTATCAAGAAGTGAAGGTTTTACTTCGCCAGACTCAATAAGGGCTCCTATAACTTTAAGAGTGCTATCAGTTCTTACGGCAAGATCTTCTTGGCCGTATTTTTTTGCTAGCTTAAAGGCTTCATCAAGGCTAGTTTTAGCGTCGAAGTAGTTCTTTTTGGAAAACAAGACTTCCCCGAAAAGTAGGTAAGCAAAAGTTCTTTCTCTCAGCTGATTTGATTCGGTGTAAGGGCTTGATTCCGTGAAAATTTTGTCGGCTAAGTTAGTCCCTTGTTTAGCGTATTTGAATGCCTTGCTTTCGCCTGATTTCAAATAGTGCTCAGTGATTTTGTTTAGAGCTTCAAGCCTCTCAATTCCGTAAAGAGATTTGTATGATTTTTCGAGTTCGAAAACACCTTGGGCTGAGAGGTTAAATCCTGAAAGCATGAAGACCAAGCTGATAAACACAATTATGCTAAGTTGACCAGCTGCCTTCCAAACTAGATCTTCTCGAAGCATATTATCTTGGTTTGACTTGTTCACTTTGGCTGCATTTCTTTGATAAAATCAGCAGAAATGTAAAAAAGATTCATCCTTCTATTGTCATATGAGTTTGAGCGCATCCGAATTTCGGAAAGCTTAGTCCCAGGCTTGGTATTCAAATCGTTTAATCTCCGACCGCTAGCCCATAAAAAGAACTTACCATCAGGAGATACCACAGGACACATTTCGTGACTTGTAGAATTGATCGGTTCTCCGAGATTTTGGGCTTCTGACCATTTTCCGTCAATATTGTAGCTAATGTAAAGATCTCCTCTTCCAAACGAATCATTGTACCCTCTGAAAATCATGTAATCTTCATCTGGCGAAATAAAGGGGTCGGCCTCACTATTATTTGTATTCAAAACTGAGTCTAACCTAAAGATCACATACCCTGAGTCAGATTGAGTTACTTTATACATATCGCCAGTATCCCAGATATTGAGATAGATATGACCATCACTTGTTACCGAACTGTGATAGACTCCGCTTGAATCTTCAATTGCTAAAACGGGCTCAGCCCAAGCACCCCCTTTTTTTTCAGAAAACCAAATTCTAGTTTTTGCTGTACTGTCCACAGGACCTGGCCTTTCCGAAGAGAAATAGATTCTTTTTCCATCAGGAGAAAAGAGCGGATCATATTCTGAGAACACTCCTGAAAAGCTAGCTACTTGTGGAGCAATCCAAGTTCCATCTTCATTCATTCTTGTATAGGAAATGATGCCGAGATTCGGCTGGAGATAAGAAGTAAAGAAAAACTCTGTTCCGTCTGGTGAAAAGGCAGAATTGTATTCATCCATGCTGGAAGCCAATAAGTCTGGAGCAAGGAGCTGTGGAGTGTATGATGGCTTCATGCCCATGAAAACACCCAACTTCTGATTCTCTTTCGACTTATGCGTTTCAGGATTTGAACAGCCAGATACTATCAAGATCAGACTGAACAGAAATATTACGACTCGGCGTATCATAAGCATCGTAGTTCTTATTTAAAGGTCCTGTAATAGCTTTTTAATTTTACGAAGAACCTCCATCAACTCAACATTTTCAATTGAAGAAGGCATTGAACTCATCAGGCCTGCCTCTCCGTTATTGAACCGCTCCATCTGATCGAGAACTTTGTCTTTGAAATTTTGGGCATCAACAATTCCGGTAAGTTTCATATCCACTCATTGAGTATTGCAGTGTCCAACGGTTTCGATTTTCAATATTCTCAAATCAAGCCATTGCAATATGGGATTGTCAACGAAGGTTAAATCGTGAATATTCTCTAGCGATATGGTCTTGTTGACCTTGAAAAAAACTCCCTTTTTAAATTCCAAATGCCTTTCCATTAGCTGAGAGGTCAAACCATTGTAACACGGCTTCGTAAAGTACTGCCCAAGTCCCAAAAACCAAAATAAAAGTGGAGGTATTCCAATGAGGGTTAGCAGAAAATTGAACGCCGTGAAGAAGAAATCGTAAGTCTTTATCTTAGGATTGAATTGAACCACTTCAATCACCTGGATAGAATCACTGGTCATGAATCAGTTTTAGCGGCTTAAAAGTATGAATCACCCGCAGTTATACGAACGGAATAAAAGAATAACCTTGAAATGGTTTGCAAGCTACCGGAGCTGCTTGAATCCACTAACCAAAAATGGAAGTGTTGGAACACTGCTCATAATCTTGAGGTCAAGCAGTGGAGAGCTTTCATTGGCGAGAAAAGAAAGTATATCCTCCGCGTCGATTTTCTTGAACATTGAGGAGAAAATGCTTTTGCCATCCATCTTTTTATCAATGAGTACTTGAAGCAAAGTCCTGTCGTACCACTTGAACTTCTTTTGGTTAAAGGAAAGCTTAGGCGCTGGGTATTCATTCTTCAAAAGCTGCTCTACAATTTGAGAAGTGTATTTCTGTACAAATTGAAAGGTGTAGCCAGTGCTTGCTTTGGTGTTTCCTCCAGCTGTTCCAATATTTAGGATACGTTCATGACCTTGTACCACGGGAGCAAACTCGGCAAGAGACATTGGGATGATCCCAAACTCAGTGTGTTTAATTTGGTAGTTTTCAATATTCAAGGTGTCCTTGATGTACTCCTTGAGCATTCTAGAATATTCTTCCTTTTCCAACGTCGATGGACTAAAAAGCGTGTACTCCACCAAAGCCTCCGTTTCGGAAGTTGGAAGAACGTACATGAAGGTGGTGCCGTGAGTTTGCTCGAGGCTAAAATCCATCAGGGTCCCAATAGAGCTATCAAATTGAGGCTTGTCGGTTTTGATCACCCAACCTTCAAAATGCTGGAGCAGTGTATTTTCCTCAGACATTTCTGGATGGAAAAGTCCGGTAGAGTTGAAGACATAATCTGCTTCGTAGCTATTTTTTTTGGTTCGAATTTTACAAAGCTTGCCTTCCATCTTTAAGGATTGAATAGCCTCCTTCGAGAATTGCACATTCGAAAATCCTTTTGCAAAAGCCTTCACATAATTGTAAAAATCTAGTCCTTTGATCATCTTGTAGCGGTACTTCTGCAAATGACACTCTTTAGTGAATTCAGTATTGGTAAATCTTAGTGTGGGCCATTGATGCGCCACAACATGCTCAAATAGACCTTTACCTTCCTCCCAATAACACCAGGTTCTGTCATTTTTATCCTTCTCATCTTTATCAATGACTAGGATGCGCTTATTGGAGAGCTGGTGATCACAAAGAATGCGGTATAAAAGACTGAGACCTGCGCAGCCAGCACCAGCTATGACGTAATCATATTTCACGGAGTCTGGTTGATTAATTTGGTTGAGTTCTATTTCTATTAAGGATTGGGAAGACGAAAAGTTTAGAGAAGGGCTTGAAAATCAACTTAAATATTTGATTATATGCACATTGAAATACATTGGGCCATGAACACTAACTTTTTGAAATTGCCTTATTTAAAGGCCGTATAGTCATGAACAATGCGGCCACCATCATAAGCGCTCCCAGTGCAAAAGGCGCTCCTGGAAAGTCAAATAAAGCCTTGTCGCCAGAGAAAAGGTAAAAGATGTAAGTCATCAATGGTGGACCTAGAATCGATGTAAGGCTCATAATGCTGGTGAGGATTCCTTGGAGTTGACCTTGCATATTTTCGGGAACTATGTTTGACATGATTCCCTGCATTGTAGGGCCCGCCACACCACCAAGACAGTACGGTAAGATATAGGCGAACATCATCCACTCTTTATTGGCGGAAGCAAAAAGAATAAGCCCTAAAGACCACAAAGCCATCCCAATGATAACGGTGAGCTGCTCACCTAAAGCTCTTACCACCACCTTTACCAAACCGCCTTGAACAATGGCCACTACAATTCCCACCAAGGCTAAGGAATAGCCGACCATGGCTTCGTCCCATTCGAAACGGTACATGGTGTAAAAGGTCCAGGTAGATTGTACCGAATGTCCCGCTATGTAGATCAAAAAGAAAGGAACCATAAATCCGAGGAGCGCAGGAAAAGCTTTGAAGTTTTTAAAGGCTGAAAAGGGATTTGCCTTTTTCCAATCAATGCTCTTAATGCGATTTTCTTGTTTCAGCGATTCGGGAAGAATGAAAAGACCATAAAGGAAGTTGAGCAAACTCAAACCAGCAGCCACGAGAAATGGAACTCGCACTCCGTATTCTGCTGTTAAACCACCGATTACTGGACCCAGTATAAAACCTAGACCAAATGCTGCCCCAACGAGGCCGAAGTTTTGAGCCTTCTTCTCGGGCGCACTGATATCCGCAATGTAGGCCGTAGCCACCGTAAAGCTAGCACCGCTGATACCGGCCAATATCCTTCCTACGAACAGCCATATAAGTGTTGGTGCCCACGCATGAAAAACATAGTCAATTCCTAGCCCAAAAAGCGCAATCAAGATAATTGGTCGCCTTCCGTGTCGATCACTTAGAGCACCAAGTGCAGGTGCGCAAAAAAATTGCATTAAAGCATAGGCTCCCATGAGCCATCCTCCAATCTGAGATGCTTTGCTCAAACCTTCACCAGAAAGTTCAGTGATAAGCGTAGGTAGAACAGGAATAATAATCCCGATACCAATCACATCAACCAGAATGGTGATGAAGATGAAAAGAAGAGATGCTTTTTGGTTCTTGATTGTGCTTCTCTTTAGCCCTGTGAATAAAGTGCCAAAAGTAGTTTAAAAACAGGCTTGAAAATGGCCTTTTTAATAGTTGCGAGTAATTGAATGAACTACCTTTTCAGGTAAACTTGCGGTGACAACAATTGGAAAAGCTTCTCCACCATTAATCGGATCTCGATGCATATTGTCTAATCCTTCGGCAATGTTTTTGTCTAACAATTCCTGTGCATATACCTTACACGAAGTCACGGAATCCAGAAATATTGTGGTGCTTTTGATATGTTGATCTTCATCGATGGAATGTGTTATTAATTATACCACTTCACGAATGAGTGCTCTTGTTCCCCCGCAAATTTCATCACCAGTAGATCACTCAATTACATCAAAAAATTCGAGTAAGTGAATGGTGTGCTGTCGATGAGACCAACATGAGAAATGAAGTCCTTGAGAACCTTGTCCGTAATTCAATTTCGCAATTCTGGCAAAAACTCGTCTTGTTATTTCGAGGCATCAAGACGAGCACGGAGCTGATCTATGAATAGGCCTTTTTGGTTCACTATTGCTGATCCCTTTTCCAAAACTTTTCGTGTAGATGGTTTATGGTATTAACAATTAAAGACCTTATTCCTGCTAAAATATGACAGACGTCAGCCTCTTTGCCGATAAAGATCTTTGAGTTTTACGTACTTAAGAAAAACGCTGTGAGCTGAGTTACGCGCAATCACATAACCGTAGAAGCCGTCTCTAAATCCACCTTTCAAAATCATATCTCGGAAAAACCGAAATGCAGGGTTCACAAGGAAATTGTACCAGCGAGCCTTTTTGCCTCTTTCGTACATCACCTCCGCCTTAATCGATGAAAATTTATTGATGGTCTCAAGATGCTGATCGATGGTGTAAAAAGAATAATGAAGTATATCTCCTTCAATTCTCTTTGTAGTGCTCCCTTTGTCTAGCTCGCATCGATCATGAGGATTGCGTCCAGCCCAGCGAGCTTTTCGCTTATCAAATAGTCTCAGCTTACGATCAGGATACCATCCGGTGTGCTTGATCCACTTACCACAATAATTGGTGAGGCGATTCATCTCGTAGCCCGTCTCATTAAAATTTTCCTTTACAGATAATACCGATTTCCGTAAATCGTCGCTTAACGCTTCATCCGCATCAAGTGATAGAACATGATCAAATCTTGACTGAGTGAGTGCATAATTTTTTTGTTCTATGTATCCACCAAATGGGTGCTGAACGAATCGTACGCCTTTGCTCCGGCAGATTTCTTCTGTTTTATCTGTAGAGTAGCTATCCACGACCACGATATCTTCTGCAATTTCTTGAAGACTATCTATACACCTGCCAATGTTTCGCTCTTCGTTGAACGTTATGATGACTGCTGAAATGGGAGTCACAAGCCCTTAATTTGAATTTTTTACTGTTTCGTCGAGCCATTTGAAAAACTCTCGTTGCCATACCAATCCATTCTGGGGTGAGAGCACCCAGTGGTTCTCATCTGGCAGATAAAGGAGTCTGCTTTTAATCCCTTTTTGCTGAGCAACGGTAAACGCTTCTAAAGACTGCCCAATTGGAACCCGGTAATCTCTTCCTCCCTGAATGATGAGCATCGGGGTGTCCCAATTTGCAACGTAATTCTTAGGATTGAACGTTTCGTACGACTTTTGGGCAGCAACATTTGACTTGTCCCAATACGGTCCTCCAAGATCCCAGTTGACAAAGAATAGTTCCTCAGTGGTGCCGTACATGCTTTCTAGATTAAATACTCCATCGTGCGCAATGAATGATTTAAAACGTCCCTTGTGAATACCTGCTAGAAAGAATGCCGAATACCCGCCATAGCTTGCACCTACACAACCCAGCCGATCGTTATCGACGTATGGCTCTTTTGCCACATCATCGATAGCGGCTAAGTAATCATCCATCACTTGCCCTCCCCAATCTTTGGAAATATTCTCGTTCCATTCTACTCCGTATCCTGGCATACCTCTGCGGTTGGGCGCTACCACGATGTAGCCTTGTGAGGCCATGATTTGAAAATTCCATCTAAATGAATAAAACTGACTCAACGCGGACTGAGGACCACCTTGCGTGTACAATAAGGTCGGATACTTTTTAGCAGGATCAAAATCTGGCGGGTAGATGACCCACGTCACCATTTCTTTGCCATCTGTTGTAGCAACCATTCGCTTCTTCACCTCTGGCAGAGAAAGCTCAGAATAAGTACCCGTATTAACGGAAGTGAGCTGCCGCATCTCTCCTTTCTTGATACTCACTGCATAGTATTCGCGAGCATGGTTCATATCATTCCTACCGCAGATGATCTCTTTGCCCACTTGGCCAACCAGACTCGACATGTCAAACTGACCTTCAGTAATCTGGGTAATCTCGCTTTTTCCGTCTGCCTTTGAAGGAACAGTCAATTCAAAAAGCTGCACGGTTCCAGCAATAGCAGCTGTGAAGTAAATCTTCTTTGAATCTTCGCTCCAAATAAACTCGCGTACCGTACCAAACCAATCTTCTGTTAGATTCACAGCCACACTGTCGTAGAAGACTTTGATATCGTTTTTGTCAGCCTCATAACCATCTCTTTGCATGCAGAGGTAGGCCAATCGGCCATCTTCAGAGAAAACGGGATGCGTATCATATCCTTTATTTGCCTCTGTTAAATTGGTCGTCTCTCTAGAAGTTACATCGTAACTATAGAGATCAGTATTGGTGCTATTCACATACTCCGTCCCAAAAAGCTTTTTGCATACATACACCACCCTGCTGCCGTCTGCACTCCAAGTATAGTCTTCGCTTCCGCCAAAAGGTACGGTCGGCGTATGATAAGGCATGCCCTTCAGGAGATCCGTCACCTCACCGGTAGCTTGATTTTTAATCATCACGTGATTGTAATCCCCATAATCCCATTCATCCCAGTGGCGATAATGGAGATCATCATAAATCATTGCTTCGCTTTTATCGAGATCTTTGTAAAGATCAGAAGACTTGACTTGCCTTACTTGAGCGCGATCATCCAGCAAGAGGTGTTTCCCATCTGCTGATAGCATTGGGTCGTCCAGTAACGAATCAGGGGCTTTTCCTGCATATGGATTGCCAGTTGCAATCTCAACCGCGAAGGTCTTCGAATCAAAAGTATTGCCGGCGATATTTGGAGTGGTGACTGAATATACCAAGTATTTCCCATCCGACGAGATTCCTTTAGCACTGATTCTGCCGAGTTGCCAAAGTTTTTCGGGCGTCATTACTTGAGCGAGAAGCGAAAAAGGAAATACGACGAGGATGATTAATGAGATTCTTTTCATAATGGGTTTCATAAATCTGGTGGTGGCGAAAGTTAGCAAAACAATCTATTCTAGTTGGTCTATCTAAAGACCGCTATTTCATTCTTATCGTTCTGCGAATGGTCTGATTTGGGAAAGTGATTTTCAATTCAAAGGACCCCTTTGGGAGCGAAGAAAGATCAAGAGCCATTTGGTGAATGCCCTTTCCGATTTGTTGGTCGAAGGCGGTAAACATCCACTCTCCTGATTCGGAATATACTTCGGCTTTGACATGTGATTCATAAGGCATGTCAAACTTCAATGTTTCTTGTTTGGACAGGTATTCTTCCTCAAAAGGAAAAACATAAGGGAAAGGATCGCTAATATCTTTTCGTCGAAGGTATTTCTTGAGCCATTTGTAGAAGACGATGACAAAAAGAATGACCGCCGATACCAGCAGGAATCGTTGCAAAGTTTCCATTTACAGTGCGATTAATCCGTCAATTTTACGCGCATTATCGTAGTATCGGAGTACTTCTTCTGCGTTGGTCATAATCTCTTTTACGCTGACACTGGTATACTTGCCATTTTTTGACTGTCGCAGGGTGATTTCAGCTGTCTCTGAATTGAATAGTGCTTCTACCTGAGCAATCTTCTGATTGTCGCTAGGCACGATAAATTTGAAAGGGTATACGCTTGGCCAATCATGCACATGATCTAGCGCTGCTTTTAGCTTATCTAGGTCCGAATTATCCATTACTGCCAAAGGTAATGATGACTTTTCATTGGTACACTATGATTCACTCAAGGCTACTTTCTTATTTTTCGAAAATAAATTTGAACGCTACCTAAACTTGCGTGTACAGTTAATCAAATCATGAAATATTTAGTCCTTTTTTTCGTACTCAATCCCTTTTTTAGCTACAGCCAAAATGCTAGTATTCCCTTTGAATTGGAGCGATATTCCAACTACAATAGCGTTGATCTTGCAAAAGAAACCACGGGTCAGGCAAAGGAAGTGCAGCTAATGCTTGAATACCATTTGGAATACAAAAAGCAAAGATCCCAAAACCCAGCTGAGTATTTTCCAAAACCGAATGAAAGACAACAATCCATTTCCAGCTCTCTGAAAAAGGATTTTCTGTCTTTTTGGGGAAATAAGCTAATTCGTTTTTTGGAAGGCGGTTGCACAAAAGAAAATCTCGATGCCCTAATTTCTATTTCAGACCAGAATAAGATGCTACTCGCCTATCAGTTTATGGCTGCCAATGCTTTGGAAAAGGAAGATCTCGAATTAAAGTACCTGCAAGGGCTTGTACGGGANGGAATGATTTCTGATGTCACCAAATCATGGGGATTAACGGCAATCAGCTCCGCATCGGGGTTTGAATCGATATTGACTAACGGATTGCAGGATCTGATTGCAGTTCGTTACGCACAGTTAATTGAAAAAAAAGGCGTTGAAATAGACGTGGACAATAAGTTCATTCAAGGATGTGCTTTAAGTGAAGCCCCGCTTGCTTCGATGAACGCTTGGTTTGCACCTACCCTCCAGAAAAATGTGATTACACCCTTTAAATCTAGACTTAAGGTAGCGGGAATCGGTTTTGGGTTCTCCACGACGTCTCAAAGAAACTCGCCCAAAGCAGTCGCCGAAAAAATTGATGAATCAATTGCCAAAAACCCTGCTGACAAGGGATTAATTAGTAGTTATGCATATTTACAAAAAGCGCTTGAAGAGAGCGGAAATTCAAAAGAAGCGAACGAACTAAAAGCTTACATCAGCAAGCAAGGGCAGTAGCCTATGGTGAATAATGGTCTTACGGATGAAAAGCTCGTTCAAAGAGCAGCTGAAGGCGATAAAAAAGCTTTCGAGGAGATCTATGACCGCTATTCAGGTAGACTTTACAATTATTTCTACCGGATGCTCTACCAAGATGAACAGTTAGCAAAGGATCAGACTCAAGAACTATTTCTAAAACTGGTAGAAAAGGCAAGTCAATTCCATGCAGAGAGATCTTTTCAAACATGGATTTTTAGCATCGCCAACAATATGTGCAAAAACATTTACCGTCATGAAGAAGTGAGAAAGAGAGCCCAAAACGAAATGGCAGTTTCCCTCACATCAGAAAGTGGTAAAACCAGCGATGAACTTGACAAAAGAGCTTTTAAGAAAGCGCTAAAAGAGGAGTTAGATGGATATGACGCAGAACGAAAAAGCATATTCATTCTGCGGTTTAAGCATCATCTGAGTATCAAAGAAATAGCAGAAACGACTGGTATTGCAGAAGGAACCGTAAAGTCAAAGCTATTTTACACCTTGAGGAAGCTGTCTACTCAATTGGCATCATTTAATCCGAAATAATGGAAAATCGAGAAGAAAGATTGTTGGACCTCATTTCCTCAAAGTCATTTTCTGAATTGACTTTGGAAGAAATGGATTTTGTGATGCAGGAGCTTCAAACCAAGGAAGCATATCATCAGTTGCGAGAAGCTCACGTTGCTTCCATTGAAGCTTTACAAGATGACGTTGCACCACCCACAGAGTTGAAAGGAGCCTTGATGGATGCTTTCGAGGAAAAAGAATCGAAAAAAGGGGGAGTGATTTGGTGGAGATATGCTGCTTTAATTGCCGGTGTAGCGCTCGGCGTCTACTTCTTTTGGCCTGAAGTAGAGAGTAGTCAAGAGTCACTCATCGCTGAGAATGCAGAAAGATTCGATTCCATAAAGAACTTTAAAGAGGTCGAGGAAACAGAGGATATTTCTGTTGAGCCCGAATCGAAATCCGAAAGGAAAAATCAAGAATCACCAAAAGAAGTACTGATTGAAAAAGAGGTGGAAGTTATTCCAGATCCTAAGCAAACTAAAGATTTAGATGAAACTCCTCAAATTGCTCAAATTGAGACTACTGAAAACTTTGAAATCACAGCAGGAGAGTCTGTTTTCGGAGCAGATGAACCGGCTATATCACTAGAAATGGATGACAATGGCTATCCAGAAGAAGAAATGACCGCTGCCGCATATGATGAGAACGAGTCGATTCGTGTGAATGATTTTTCACTCGACAACCAAGCGAGCAACATAAGTTCTCAGGAGATGTTAAAAGCTCAAGCAGAAACTGCGGCACCCGCCCCTACGATGCAAGAGTTCCCCTTATCAAAGAGAAGTGCATCGAAGGACAAAATTGAAATAATCACCTTAAAAGAAATCGGAGGTATAGATAATGATGGATATGTAGCCTACTAACTTTGCACAACAAACTTGTCAGCCCAGAGTTATAAAGCTCGAACCTATTCCATGAGAAATTACCTTCCCCTCCTCTTCTTTATCGTTTTCCTCCTTGTAGTGGACTTATATGCTTTTAAGTCTCTGCGGCTCATCATGTCTGATTGGACTAAGAACTACTGGCGACTTACGATTCAAATCGTCTATTGGGTTATTTCAATTGGGCTTTACGTGGCGCTATTTTATGCAATGACCACTTACCGACAGGCTCAAGCAAATTTGGATTATTACTTTTTCTTCATGGGGTTTGGCGTTTTACTCATGTTCTTTATGCCTAAGCTTATTGCCGCCATCTTTCATCTGACAGACGATATCATCCATTTACTTAGAAGAATTACAGCTTTTTTTGTTAGAAGTTTTGAACCAACTGAAACAGCAACTTCTTCTACCAGCGGCATTAGCAGATGGCAGTTTATCAGTAGAATCGGCTGGGTACTAGCTGCACTACCTTTCTTCGGGATTCTCTACGGGATATGGCGTGGCAGATACCGATTTAGAACAGAGAAGGTAGAACTTGGTTTCAACAACCTCCCAAAGTCATTCAATGGGTTTAAAATTGTGCATCTATCAGATATTCACATTGGCAGCTTTTTCAATAATTACGATGCCGTTCAGAAAGGTGTTGATTTGGTAAATTCGCTCAAGCCCGACCTTATTCTTTTCACGGGCGATATGGTCAACAATTACGCCGATGAAGTGAAGGGTTGGGAAAATGTTCTGGGCGGACTTCAAGCCAAGTATGGCAAATACAGCGTTTTTGGTAATCACGACTACGGAGATTATGTGCAATGGGATTCCGAATCTGAGAAGGAAGCAAATCTCCAGCGACTGGCAGGATATCATAGGGCAATGGGCTTTAACCTGCTGACCAATGACTGGACAGAGTTCAGGAACGAATCCGGGGATGCTTTTGAAATCATCGGGATGGAAAATTGGGGAATGGGCGGCTTTAGCAAATACGGGGATTTGCGAAAGGCTACTGATGGAACAGATTCCAGTCGTTTTCAAGTGCTCATGTCTCACGATCCGTCCCACTGGGACGCTGAAGTTATGGGTAAGACTGAAATTGACCTTACGCTAGCTGGCCACACTCACGGAATGCAGTTCGGGGTCGAAATTCCCGGCATCATTAAATGGAGTCCGGTTAAATACCGCTACCCGCGTTGGGGAGGACTGTACACCGAGGGCAGGCAACACCTATACGTGAATCGTGGCTTTGGGTATATTGGTTTCCCAGGTCGCGTGGGAATGCCCCCGGAAATCACGGTGATTGAACTAAAAAGTGAAGTGTCTAGCTAGCTAAGATATCTACGGCTTTAACGAGTGATTGATCAATGATATCTCGATCAATACCGGTCTCGATGCCCTTATCATCAAAGTAGCTAAGCAAGTTTTCGGTGGGCATATTTCCAGTGAGTTCATCTTCTGCCATCGGACACCCTCCAAAACCTTTCAACGCACCGTCAAACCTTCTACAACCCGCTTTGTACGCCGCATCTACTTTTTCGCGCCAAGTATATGGAGTGGTGTGTAGGTGTGCTCCGATTTTCACCTTCGGCAACTCAGCAATGAGCGTTTTGAAAAGCTCGGTAATGCTTTCTTCGCTAGAGGTACCTATCGTATCAGAAAGGGAAAGGGTTTTAATGTCGAATTCTGAACTTAGACGCTTTGCCCAGTTCATTGCGATATCGGGATTCCAGGCTTCTCCATATGGATTTCCAAAAGCCATCGATAGATAGACCACTAGTTTTTTCCCCGCCTGAGCGGTTACATTAACGATATCCTCAAGCCGCGTCAAGGATTGATCAAGGGTAGCATTGGTATTGCGTTTCTGAAACTCTTCGGATATCGAAAATGGGTAGCCCAAATAATCAATCCGATCGAAGGCCACAGCTTCTTCTGCCCCTCTCTTGTTCGCTACGATAGCTAGAAGATTGCTTTGCCCACCGGTATCGAGACCCTCTAGGACTTTTGGAGTATCAGCCATTTGGGGAATGGCCGGTTTACTTACGAAGGAGCCAAAGTCTATGGTGTGGAAACCTGCCCTTATCAGCAGGTTGATGTAGTCAATCTTCTTCTGCGTATCGATAAACTCTTTAATGCCTTGCATAGCATCGCGAGGACATTCAACTAGTTCGAGCATTTTCAATGATTTTTTCGTTAATCCTCTTTACTAATCCTGGCCCTTCGTAAACAAATCCAGTGTAAAGTTGAACCAAGGAAGCTCCAGCATCTAGTTTTTCGAGAGCATCTTTAGCACTGTGGATTCCTCCCACTCCCACAATCGGAATCGACCCCTTCGACTTTTCGTGAATGTATCTAATTACTTCGGTTGATCGATGAGATAGAGGCTTTCCACTCAATCCACCCGCCCCCATTTTCTCCACTTCTTTTTCTGGTGTAAGTAGTCCAGAACGATCAATGGTAGTATTGGTGGCGATAATTCCGTCGACTTGTGTTTCCATTACTATATCGACAATATCGTCTAACTGAGAATCGGTTAAATCTGGTGCTATTTTGAGCAGTATTGGCTTGCCGAACGATTTCTTGGCCGCTTCTTCTTTAAGGGCTTTAAGCAGCTTTGTCAATGGTTCCTTCTCTTGCAATTCGCGTAATCCAGGTGTATTTGGTGAGGAAACGTTGACCGTGAAGTAATCAACCACATCGTAAAGCTCGTTGAGCAAAACCAAGTAATCATCTAGCGCATTCTCATTTGGGGTAACCTTATTTTTTCCGATGTTTCCGCCAATGATAACCGAGGTGTACCTGCCCTTCAATCGACCTACTACTTTCTTGACTCCGTCGTTATTAAAACCCATTCGATTGATCAATCCTTCATCGGAATGCAGCCTAAATAAGCGTGGTTTAGCATTTCCATCTTGTGGTTTTGGCGTTACAGTTCCAATCTCAACGAAACCAAAACCCATAAATGAAAATTCATTGTAGAGCCTAGCATTCTTATCAAAACCTGCTGCGAGACCGACAGGGTTTTTGAATTTGATTCCAAAAACTTCGCGCTCAAGGGATGGGTGATTTACATTGAAAGAAGCATAAAAAAGGCTCTTTGCAAAGGGCAGCTGAAAAATGAACTTCAAAAAGCCAAAAGAGAAATTATGGGCTTGTTCTGCACTGAGCTGGAAAAGAGTTTTTCGGAGTAGGCTTTTGTACATTTCTGCAAAGGTAAGGTCTCAGCTAAAAACTCCAATGATTTCTATTAACTCAGATAATAACTTTATGATTGAAAAGATGCTAAGTGAGTTTTGATCTATTCACCGATAAAAACACTTTATCGCAAAAACAGTCATTGTCTCGAAACCAATGCTAATTTTGAATGTTCTTTTACAAACCTAAAAATTGATCTATGTCATTTCAACTTCCCGATTTACCCTATTCTTTCGACGCTCTTGAGCCACATATCGATGCGAGAACTATGGAAATCCATCACGGTAAACATCATGCTGGCTACACGTCAAAGCTCAATGCGGCAATTGACGGAACTGAGTATGCTGGCAAAAGCATCGAAGATATTTTAGCAAACGTAGACAGCCTCGGCGCTGGAATTCGAAACAATGGTGGAGGTTACTACAATCACTCCTTATTCTGGAATGTCATGGGACCAAATGGGGGTGGAAATCCATCAGGATCACTGGCATCAGCAATTGATTCAGACCTCGGCGGAATGGATAAGCTCAAAGAGACTTTCAACAACGCTGCTGCAACACAATTTGGCTCTGGATGGGCTTGGGTAATTGTAGGTGGCGATGGAAAGCTCCACGTGACTAGCACTCCAAATCAAGACAACAACTTAATGCCAGGGGTAGGACCTCACGGCACACCAATTCTCGGACTGGATGTTTGGGAGCATGCTTATTACTTAAACTACCAGAATAGAAGGCCTGACTACATCTCAGCATTTTGGAATGTGATCAACTGGAACCAGGTCGCTCAGAATTACGCTTCTATCAAAGGATAAATAGAATACCGCAAACGAGAAGTCGTCTCCTTATCGATGAGGAGGCGGCTTTTTTTTGATTTAAATTTGCACCATGGCTTCTTTTAAGGAGATTAACATCAGAAATAAGAAAGCAAAGTTTGAGTACGAACTAATTGACAAATACGATGCAGGTATTCAGCTTACTGGGGCCGAAGTAAAAAGTGTGCGAGCCAGCAAGGCGAGTATTGCGGAGGCATATTGTTTTCTTAAAAAGAGTGAAGTATGGGTTAAGTCAATGCATATCTCCCCTTACGAGCCCGCTAGCTACAACAACCCTATATCTACCACAAGGGATAGAAAACTACTGCTAAATAGGAATGAGATTGAGAAGCTTGAAAAATCCATGAAAAATAAGGGGCTCACCATTGTTCCGCTCAAGGTATTTTTATCAGAATCAGGATACGTCAAGTTGAAAATAGCTCTAGCACGAGGTAAAAAATATCACGATAAGCGTCAAGATTTAAAAGAGAAGCAGGATAAAAGAGCGATGGATCGCGCCCTGAAAGTTTAAATGCTCAGAGTGGATAGCTTCTTTAGTCTAGAATACTCCTGAGTAATTAATTTTTTTCTTTCCCCTTCTGATGCCAATTTGAAGTCAATAAAAATGGGAGCCTCCGTCAATTTTGTTGGCACAGTTTCGACAACTCCATCATACTGGCTGAAAAATAAAAGGGTATATTTCTCAAATAACTGGATCCATTTTTCATAGGCTTTAATGGCTACAAAAGCATTTACAGCATTGGAGAGATGTAGTTTGACTTTTGTCTCGAAAAAATTGAAGGATTCAATCAGTTCGGGGTATGATTTTGCGTCAGTAAGTTCTACCTGAAGGTTGAGTTCTTCATCGAAAACATCAATTCCAAGAGCAGTCGCGGCATCGATTATTGCTTCTAATTTCTTGATCCTTGCTCGAGCCAACTTTGGAATAAACACTCGGCGCATAAAAAAGGAAGCCTGTTCAAAAACAGCTTCCTGATAGAATTCCTCAAAATCCTCGGTTTTCTGACTTGAGTCCACCCCTAGTACGAGCAGGGCCTCTTTCGTTGTCATTTTTTGATTAGGCGTTTAGTCACTGAAGAATTATGGGATTTGATCTCAGTGAGATAAACACCCTTTGGCAAGGAAGAAATATCAACTGGCATTCTTGCATTATTATAAACGAAACCCTCTTCAAAGACCGTCTGCCCCACAATGTTTACGATTTTGATTTCAATCTTGCCAAAGATCTCTTGCCCTAATTCTACGAATACCTGATCTATTGCAGGCACAGGATAGACAGAGACATTTGATTTTTGCAATTCTCTTTCAGCGCTAAGATTGTAGAGAAAAGAAAATCTTGAATAAAAACCATCCTCGAATCCTTGTGCATTGATGATTTCTTCTTCTAACAATGACAACGATGAACTAAAGTTCCCGACTAAGCACAGGCCATTTTCTCCTCTGAAATATGCGTCGTTTGCTCTTTCAGCGCCTGATCCTCCGTAGGTCTGAGCATCGATAAAAGCCCCTGTTTCGGCGTCATAAACAGAGATAAATACATCCGCAGAACCATTCGAAAATTCTATTGTGCTAAAATCATTGGGGTCAAATATTGCCTGTACATCAAATGAACCAGCCATAAATGCTAAGCCATTGCTCTCATGAACGCCAGCGCAGAAGTCGTCTAGCGCGTCTGATAGCACGTATGTTGCCCATACCAGGCTCCCATCAACCAAAGAATGTTTAGAGATGAACGGGTCAGCAAAATTGGGCTGGATTACGCTCGATTCGCTGGAAGGGTCAAAATCTGTATCCTCCTGAATGCGACCACCGAGATAAAAGTCCTCACCATTTTGCGAAATAGCGATGTGAGATATTACATTTGACTGTCCTAAATTCATAAAGTCGTAAGTCCAGCTCTCCGATCCATCAGGGTTCACAACGGCTGCAAGCATACTTTGCGTAGGTATACCAGAATTGGTTGCATGAACAATGGCTCCCAATACAACCTTTCCATCTGGGGTTGCCGCTAAAGCACTAACAGTTTCATTATCTGCATCGGGGCTTACGTTGTAAGACCAGAGGTAATTACCGTCTGAATCGAGCTTTACAATAGAAGCATCACTTCCGCCTACTGGGTTTATCAGAACATCGTTTTCATCTGCTGGATCTAGATCGACCTCCGAGGAGAATCTCAAACCTAAACTAATATTGTCCTCTTGATCTATGGCTAAGGCAGTCCCTAACTCTGAGCCAAGACCTCCAAATTGCCTGACCCATATTAAATCTCCTTGGGAGCTATATTTTGCGATAAATGCATCTCGCCCAAGGACCGAAGAAAGTACTTCATTCTCCTCACTTGGATCAAAATCAACATTGAGCGAGAAAGAGCCTGTCATCACCAAGTTGTTTTGGCTGTCAACNGCAATTCCACCCACAGACATTCCATTATTTAAACTGATTCTCCCAAGGTTAAACGCCCAATTAAAATTGCCATNGGCAGCATACGAGGCGAGGAATACATCTGGAAGACCAAGAGGGCTTAGTAGAAAAGTTTCTTCAGTGGGATCAAAATCCAATTCTTCGCTGAAAGTGCCGGAAACAAGGATATTTCCATTTTGATCAATAACTGTTTTTTCAGCATTGTCAATTAAAGCACTACCTATGGCGTTTTGACTTTGGATATTTATATATTCTCCCTGACATACTCCCGCATTGGGCAAAAGGGTCGAGAATGCTAAAACGTAGAAAAGTTTTTTCATAACTGGTCTTATTCGTCAGTTCTAATACGTGCTATTTGTTAATAAGTTAGTCAATTTTTGAGCAAAATAATCTGGATGAATAATAAGACCAAAAATGGAGCCATACCTTCTTATTCATTTTTGAAATAAAAGTTTTGTCATAAATCCCGCCTACTTCAAAATTGGCATGATCTTCATTGGCTGAAGTTTATGGAATATCGATCCTCTTGCATTGATTTGCAACACGCTAAATTCGGCAAATAGCTCTTCTTTATACCAACGTCGTTCTCTGGTTTTGCGAATGACATCGGCGTGTATTGTATTTTTGTAAGCCGCGTTTTTTAAGGCTTCGAGATTTTCCCAGATGCTAAAAGTGGCTTGCATAAATATTGGATATTCTCCAATACCCACCTGGTGAAGAGCGGGTGCGGAATGCATAAAACTTGCAACTCTGGGTACGTTGAGCCAGAAGTCAAAAAGCGATTTGGTGTGAATAGTTGCTCTTGTAATCACGGCTATGGGAGATTTTGAATCAATTGAATTTGCATCGTATCGAAACGGAACCACTCCAGCCCACTTGCCGTGTCCTTTAACTGGTTTTAGTACCGTCACCAACAGCTGACTAGCATGCTCAATATACCAATTGAAAACCTCATTTTTAACGATAAAATTATCAATTGACTCTTTGGCATCAAAAAAGAGTAGCAGCGCATATCGTTTAAAATCAGGCCATATACTAAAGCCGGTTCCTGCACCAGTTCCCATGAGTTTATAATCTACTAAACCGTCTTTGAGTTCAAATAGCTTGCTTCCCCTACCGATATTCTTGAAAGCTTTAAAAGCATGGCCATAACTTTCAAAAATCACTTCGGTATAGAGCAGATACTTCAAGAATTTAAAATCAATTTGAAAACTTCGATAAATCTACGGTAGCCAATGATTGATTGACATCAATCTTTATTCCTCTAACTCCAGCGCCTAGAGCAGCGTCAAGGTCTCTCCATTTATCTCCTATCATCACTGACAATTGGGGGTCGATTCGATGCCTCGCTAGTGCTTTTTGTACCATGCCTGAGTGAGGCTTACGGCACAAGCATTGACTTATAGCATCGTGGTGAGGACAAAAGTATGTCTCAACGTAATTCACTCCAGCTTCAAGGAATTTGGCCTTCATATACTCATCAATATCATAGAAATTTTCAATTGTATACCTTTCTTTTGCTATTCCTCCTTGGTTTGTTATAACAATGATAGCGTATCCCAGTTCAGTCCACTTAACAAGAGTAGAAATGACATCGGGTAAAATGAAAAATTCTGTAAGGGAGGTTGTATAATCTCCCGGATCATGATTGATGACTCCGTCACGGTCTAGGAAAATGGCTTTCATTGTTCGCTTATCGGATTGAATGTATCAAAGGTACTGTCTGAGTAGAAAAACACAATTTTTTCAAGCACGGGTTTCTGTTTATCCTTTGCTATTTCAATTTGGTCACCTCCTTCTGAATCAAGAGTATTTGATTCCTCCGAAACTCCCACTCCCTCTGAACTGAGCTTTTGAGTAGTCTTTCCAGTGAGCAGCCAGCCCGCATCAACCCTAGGAAATGCTTCAAGAACTTTTAATAGAAATTCCATCGAAGGCTTGTTTCTTCCATTGAGGATATGTGATACCCCCGATCTTTGAACTCCAACGCGATCAGCGAATGATGAGCTTGTCAAATTATTGACTCTTATGATAGTTTTTAGTCGTTCTGGAAAGTCCATAGATGGTAAATTGATGTAATGTTACAAATTTAATCAAAGGGACTTCAAAACAATAAGCACATGAATATACATACTATATAATACACATATAATATTGATATACAGGTTTTTTTAACACTCGTTTAATACTCAAAAAGTCGATTTACAGCTGTAATATTATTGTATACATATGTAACTCCTATCGTTTTTATCGAAAAAGGGGTAAATCCTTTCTATTTAGTCAACATTACATAGATGCTCGTGTTGTTTTGTGGAATGTTACAAGAAGAAGCGAAATATCGGCTAAGTCAATATCTCCAACCCTACTTCGATCATAAACGATATCGGGAAAAGGATACTTTGCGGTATGAGCGTAAAACATCATTCGGTAGCTCTGTAGTTATGGCTACTTTAACAGGTGATCATGACATGCTGTATGCGAAGCTATTTCTTGGCCTTCGTCACGATCTGGTAGAGCTAACCCTCACTAATACATTTGGACTTGAAGATTACTTTCAAAATTCTAGCTACAGTTTATTGTTGCATTGGAAGTACGTGGATACAGCCAAAATTGCTTCTGCCCTACCCTGTCGAAATTTAAAAGACCTCGAGGCTGTTGGCGAGATGATTATAGATTTTTTAGATCACAAGGGATTTGATTTTTTGAATCACTACAAAAAATTATCTATGCTGGATCATTTGTACAATGACAAGTTTGAAAAAATTGCAAAATGGTCTAGTCATAGTTATCTCACTCCCTTTAGGGCTATGGCCGTTGCCAAACTTATGGAAAGAGAGGATTACGACACCCTTTTTCAAACTCACAGGAGTTATTTAGAGAGTAGAGGACTATCTGGACCTATTATAGCGAAGTATGAAAAAACCTTTGCCCACCTTAAGAAGCTATCACTTAACTGATGTCGACAGACAGTAAGCAGAACAAAGAATTTGTCAATCCTATTGACGCAGATAAGATAACAGAGAAACCTGGTTTAATCCCCTACCCGCATACTGTTGGAAGTCCCGCTTTTGCACCAACAGAGATGGGTGTCATCAAAAGTCGCTCGATGAAGGCGATGGAGGAGCAGAGTAACATTCAGCTCGATCAAATCAAGGAGCAAATAGCCCTGTTGGCCGAACAGGCTGAGAAGCTCAAGAATCGAGTGGAGGTTTCCAAAGCTGTATACTCAGCTGAAATGAATTTTGACCCGGTAATTGGTTCAGAATATCATTTGTACGCGCGAAAAGAGGAATCCTTTGTTCTTTCCATGATTTCTCCTGGAGAATGGGGTAAAAATCCTCCCTTTAGACATTTCGTAGCTTCTGTACGATTACTCGCTGATAGAACCTGGGAAGTGACTCGCGATGAGCTTTAAAAGTCTCTTTTTTTCAGAAGAAGGAAAATGCCAAGCGTAAATAGCGCTCCCCATAAACCACCCCTCAGCAGGTCTATGTATCCCAAGTAGTCTTGTGTCTCAAACAAAATATATTTTGAGAAGGGTATTCTAATTATTTTATTGATGGAGTCAAGTGGCAATACTACTCCTAGATCGGGCAATTGCCATTTCAATACTGCGGCGAGTATTGGTTCAAGTATTAGTGTGTAAATCAACAGTAATACTATTGAGATTCCAGACTTTCTGATCAAAAGAACGAGAAAAATTGAAAAGAGGAAGAAACAGAAAAGCTGAACAGCGTGACCTGGGATAAAGACCAAACTGGTTCCAAACGCTTCAATTCCCGAATGGGACTTCACCAAACCTAAAAATGTCCCTAATGTGAGTAGAAACACAGACGATACAATGGCTAAGAACCCCGCAAAACTGAATTTAGAAAGGAAAAATTCCGTCCTGGATAATCCATCAATTATATTTTGACGATGAGTTTTATAGGTGAATTCATTACTCACTGAAATGATCAGTAAAAAGGCCGGAAAAACGGCAAAATACGATGCGAGATAGGCCAGATTATGGAAAATATCTTCCCAATCATAAATGGGCAGTATAGAGGGGTTAATTCCTCTGAAATCTGCACCTTGCCTAGTGAGGTAATCTAAAAATGCTCCAGATCCAATTGCTACGGCGGTGATGGCAACGAAATATAACCCGAGCAAAATCCAAAGAGCGCGATTCGATCTTAGCTTAAGGTACTCTATTTTGACTAGTCTAAGCATTCTCTTCGGATTTCAATATTTCCAAAAAGCGCTGTTCGAGTGAAGTTACTTGAGGAAGCAGTCGCGTTAAGGCTATTCCTTCATTCATAATCATACTGTTAAGATCTGAAGACTTTTTGCCTTCTATGAGGGTGGCGACCATAATTCCTCCTTCCCTTCTGTGAGAGGATACAATATTTAATCGGTCCAATACGGAGATCAATTCTTCTTCGTTTTCGGCCATTAGCTCACAGCGATTATTTTCTTTGGCAAGTTCTTGCACCTTCCCTTGGTAGATTTTTTTGCCTGTGCGCAATACCGCAAAGTCGGTACAAATCTTTTGCACCTCCGAGAGCATGTGGCTTGCAGTGATAATCGTCCTGTCTTCGTTGGCTAAATCGATAATTAGGTTTCTAATTTCAGCTATCCCCTGGGGATCCAGTCCATTCGTAGGTTCATCCAAAATCATTACTTCAGGATCTGAAAGCAGTGCTGATCCGATTGCCAAACGCTGTTTCATTCCAAGTGAGTAAGATCGGAAGGGATCATTTTTTCTTTTGAGTAGCCCTACTCTATCAAGCACCTCATCTATTCGCTTGGCTGAGACTTCTTTAATTGTGGCAGCCACTTCTAGATTCTGTTTTGCAGATAAATAATGGTAAAAACAAGGGGCTTCTAAAATCGCTCCGATTTTCTTACGTGCCTGATGGCCAGATTGTCCCTCAAACCATTTAAAGGACCCAGACGTTGGGTTAATCACCCCTAAAATCATAGCCAGTGTGGTTGTCTTTCCACTGCCATTCGGACCTAGAATACCAAATACAGAACCTTTAGGAACTTTCAGTTCTAAATTATTCACGGCTGTTAACTTGCCAAATTTTTTAGTTAACCCATCGATGCTGAGCACATTGCCATTCATACTTCGGTCCTTAGGGAATCAATTAGTGTTGGTTCTGTCGTATCGCTTGGATGATCTTCGAGAATCTCATTATTTTCTCTGCTTTGTTTATTTCCAGTTAAGTCAAGCAAGGACATGACGTTTTCCGAATTCAAATCGTTGAGACCTCTAAGAGTCGACATCGAGATTTCTCCTTTCATTTCTATCAACATAGAGGTGACTTCTGGCCCACCTAAAAGAACAACATAGCGATTGACCTCATCTTCTCTAACAAAAGCGACTGTTTTGGTTGCTCCCATTCTAAACTCAGCCAAAAGCTCAAAGCGTTCATCTTTTAAGCGTTTTCTCAAATCAGGGAGATCACGTTGAAGAACATCCATCGTATCATATTTGGCGTAAAAGAGCCTTCCTTCCTGAACACCATCGAGAACCCCACCTTTCCCTGCGGTAATGAATTTATCGAGCATTCGAACCGTAGTGGGATAGAAATAAAATTCTGACAGTTCTCTTTCAATTTCTTCCCTCTCTATATACTGATTGAGGGTCTCGCTGGGAGGGTTTACTTCCGCACAGCTGGTAAGCATGAGAACACCTGAGAAGAAGAGAATCGAGTTATTTAGAATCTTTATTCTCATCAAGATTTTCTAAGTAGTCCATTCCTCCAATATCCATGTTCTTTGAGATTTTGGAAATTTTATCGAGGTCAATTAGCCCCGAAATACTCATCAAGAATAGATTTCCCTCTCCTCCAACTATCATAAAGAGTTCAGAGATATCATCTCCTTCTTCACGCACAAAGAATCGCACTTTCTCATCTTTTTCGTCAACACTCATCAGCAGGTCATAATCAGATCCCACTTTATTGATAGCCTTTTTATAGTCTACTCTGGAATCCTCGCTATCGGTGGTGATGATCCTTATTCCCGAAAGGTCTTTCATGGCTTCAAGCACTTCTTGATTATCAGGATCATCGCTCTCGATATTTGAGAATAGACCAAACATCTTGCTGCTGATGACTATTGAGGTAAATTCAGGATCATCAGCATAATTTGAGAAGTATCTATCTATGGCGTCCTGAGCCATGATGCCTGCCGAAAGCGCCACTGCCAGCAGGGATAGAACCGTTTTTTTATTCATTGTTTTCATAATTCAATATTTTGTTCATCCTTCAATCCATCCCTGAGACACTCAGGGTAGCTTGATGAAATTTTTCAATTTTCCTCACTGGTTTCTTTGCCTTGTTCATTTTCGCAGAAGCAAATGAAAGAGCTTTTTTCGCCTCTTCAAAAGCTTCCTCAGGCGACTCAAATTTTTCTTGAGAAGAAGCCGACATTTGCGATTCACTACTCGAGTCTCCCAGCGAATACCAAATAGTGGCACTGAGACAAAAAATCACGACGGCAGCCGCCGCGTATCGGATAAAGTTTAGAGTGCCGAAATTCCCTTTGATCACACGAGGTTGATCTTCCACTTTTGACCAAAATTCTTGATCGAAACTCTCATCTAGTTTCAATTCCATTGTTTCGTCCTCACAAGCTTTGAAAAGATCAACGATCTCTCTAGACAAAGCAGGATCCTTTTGAGAGGCTGCATTCTTCAGGAGCCTCTCCTCTTCGAGAGATGTTTCACCGTTCCAATACTTTTCTTCTAGCTTATTAAGTTGTGAATCACTCATAACTGTACTGTTTTGTTAATTCCTCCTTCAGGGTATTCCGAGCTCGGAAAATATTCACTTTGCACTGGCTCATGCTTATACTCATTATATCGCATATTTCCAGGTAGCTGTACCCTTGAATTTCTCTCAAGGTGAAAGCTGTCTTTTGTTTCTCTGGCAATTTGTCTGCCAACTTTTTCACGTTGGCTATGGATTCTTTCTCTGCCACAATATCCAGAGGTGTATCACTTGTCGAATGGGCTGGTTCATGATGAACATCGAGTCGATCATTCAATCGTTTCCCAGATCTCTTTAAAGCATCTAAGGATTTATTCCTTGTTAGCGTCATACACCAAGCTTCCAGATTTTTAATTTCGCTCAACTCGTTTTTGGTTTCCCAAAGCTTCATCAATACCTCTTGAACAATGTCCTTAGCTTCTTCTTCATTCTTCAGGAATGACATGGCAAACCGATACATCTTATGACGATGTGAAAACACTTCTCTTTGAAAATCATCTTTCAGCATCGGTTATAATCCCCTGTTTAGGCTAAGTTACTGTATGATGAATTTCCCGGTTACTTCTTTTGAGTCGTTGTCTGTTTTGATCATATAAACTCCTTTGTTTAGACCTGAGATGTCAATAGTATTTATTCCCTCATTCGCCCTGAAGGACTTTACTTCTTGACCAGCAGCATTGAAAATCCTCACTTCAGAAGAAGATAATTCGTCTGAAAATTCAACTCGCAATTGCCCATTTTCTTCCACCGGATTAGGATATACTTTGATGTCATTTTCTATTCCTTCAAGTCCCTCGAGCGCGGTTGAGCTTGCTTGCATCAACTGCTGAGTGACTTTGCCGACTTCACTCATTCTCATTGTTCCTGTGAGACTCATAATAGCAAACATATTTTCACCACCGGCTATTCCTACGAGCTCTCTGACTACACCATTTTCCTCGTCAACTAGAAGTTTAAATTGATTATCTTTCTCTTTTACAGAAATTAACTCTTCAAAATTTGGGGGCAGTCTATTGAGAGCGGCCTTTGCAGTTTGCATGCCTGACTGATCATTATCGTCTACGATGACACGCAGACTCTCGATATGAGATGCCATGTCTTGGTATTCTTTCATTTCGGCCTCTTCCATATCTATCTGACTAACCATCTCAAACGCTTTGCTAGAGAGAACCACCGTCGTAATGTCTTCGCGACCTTCGTATTCATCAAAATAAGATGAAATAATATCGTTTTGAGCGAATGTAGAAAAGGTCATTAAAAATAGTCCTATGACTGTGTAAAATTGCTTATTCATGTTTGTTTGTTTTTTGGATTTCAAAAGGCAGACGATTCATGATCTTCTTTGTTACAAAATTTATTTTTATTGCATTTAAAAGTTCAAATAGCCCAAAGCTCACTACATTTGCTGGCCTTAAAATACTGACCTCATGCTCAACAAAATAATCAAGTATGTCTTAATCGCCGCTTTCTTGGCTTGGAGTGTATATCAATTCACCTTGAGCAATTTTGGAAATGGAATTCTATTCTTTTTTCTAGCTGGCTTAGTTATCCTTTTTCTTTTCAGACATGAATTAATCCTTCTCACTTTTCTCCATGTGCGCAGGGGTAAATTTGACAAGGCAGAAAAGACGATCAGTAAAATCAAACACCCAGACCAGCTCATGAAGTCTCAGGAGGCCTATTATTACTACATGCTGGGAATGATTGAGGCCCAATCACGAGGAGCAACTAAGTCGGAAAGATATTTTAGGAAAGCCCTGTCGATTGGATTACGCATGAAAACAGATCAGGCAGTTGCTAAGCTCAACTTAGCCGGTATCGCCGTAATGAAGAGAAAAAAGAGAGAGGCCATTAATCTTTTGGCAGAAGTAAAAAAGCTGGACACGAGAAACTTACTAGATGATCAGGTAAAAATGATCAAGGGTCAAATGAAGAGAATCTAAAAATTATAGCCCCTTGCTTCGTCTCAGTTTTTGACGTGTTGAGCCTGGACCACTTAACAGAGTTCTGTAAGTTAAGACCAGTTCAGCTCCTCCTTGCCCATTATTGTTCTCAGTTAGCTGGGAGGCTGTAAAATCATAGCTAATTCCAAAAGAAAAGTCGAAATAGTTCAGTCTGCCGATGAAGTAGATGGCATCTTGAACTCTGTAATACGCGCCTAGGTTTGCAGACAGGTTGTTTCTGGCAGTGGTTTTTTCTGTTCTGTTCCAAATAGAAAACTCGATTTCTGAACCTATATCTATTATCCTATTGGGTCCCTGAAACATCAAGAAAATATTGGGATAATAAATCACGCTTTGTTTGTCAGGAGCGACAGCCATACTTAAATGACCTACATACTTCCTATATAGATCGTCGGTTCTACCCAAGAGCTCCATTGATGGACTGTTTGCATTTAAGACTGCACCTCCAATTAGAATGCGTGCATTATCACTGTACGCATTGAACCAAGAAATACCTCCTCCTATGGATACATTACTTTCGGTGATCTTTCCTGTGTAATCTTCAAGACTTGGTCTTCCCGAACTGAAACCAACTCCCGTCCATTGGCTCTCCCATGTCGAGCTTCCAAAATTCATTGATCGCTGGATAAAAGCTATTTGCAACCCTAGGGATATAAAATTTGGATTCTCTGGCGTACCCCCCAAATCTATGGCGTAAGCTCCAGAACCTGCTACATAAAATTGATTAAAATCTAACACTCCAGCATTGTCATTTACGACCGTCAACCCCAGACCCATAAAATTTTGGTCATAAGCGTCATTAGAGAGCTTTATAGGGGCATCTACTGAAAAACCCATTGTTTTGTAAGGCTCTGATACCGAACCATATTGATTTCTGTAGTTTAACACACCTCGGATGTCTGCTTCGAACGCTCCAGAATTGGCAGGATTATAGGTAATGGGTGAGGTGAAAAACTGAGAATAGTGAAAGTCCTGCTGACCATAAGCGGTGAGAAGAACGAATATTGAAAGGAAGAATAATAGTATTTTTCGCATAATTCTATTTAGCGGACTAAAGTAACATCTCCAGTGTAAACCTCTCGCTGCCCTTCAGCAAAAACCACCTCAAGAGTATATACAAATGTTCCTGCATTCAGTTCCTTGTCCTTAAATGTGCCGTCCCAGCTTTCGTTTTGATTATCAGTTTCAAAAACAAGCTGACCGTAGCGGTTGAATATTTTGAATTCCATTCTGGCAATGCCTTGACCAAGCACTCTCAAAACATCATTTATTCCATCGCCATTTGGTGAAAACGAATTAGGAACACCCACCGCAGGAATAAAATTTACGATAACCTTAACAGTATCAATCGCCGTGCATGAGCTATCTGCATCATAGTAGACGATAAAATCTGTCGTTTCTATCGGTGAAGACGATACGGTTTGAGCTCTAAAATTATCAACTTGCTCAAATGGTTGCCATAAAAACGTACCGTTGGGAATTTGACCAGCAAGACTCGCGGTGAGTGAAATTTCCGTTCCAGCATTAATTTCCAAATCTGGACCTGCATCTAAAGGAGGTCGAGGCGTGGCCACCACTGTCACAACTTCGGGCACAGACTCTCCAGACTCATTGTATGCTTGCACTATGACAATGTATTCACCCGGGGCATCAAAACAAACCAAACCGGGCTCAAAGGCGGTACTGGTTTCTGGGTTTCCACCGTTAAATGTCCAGCGAACGGAATCAGCGTCTAAATAATCGGCAGTGAAGAATGCACATTGTCCAGCACAAACAGTATCTGGAATATTAGGAAAGATTACAGGCCGGCATTCAGGTGTATTTACAACGGTTACCACATCACTGAAAACTTGGGTTGCACTATCTGGGATGCTAGGCCTTACTACTTTTAAAGAAACATCATAACTACCTGGTTCATTGTAGCAAATATTAGCAGGGTCTTTATCGGTTGAGGTTTCGCTGCCGACTACAGCTCCTTGAAAAATCCACTCGTACCTAAATAATTCAGAATTAAGTCCTGTGGATTCATTTACGTAGTCCACGCATTTACCAGCACATATCGTGTCTTGACTTATGTGAATTCTAGGTACTGGCGGATTAACACAATTTTCTACGGTAATGTAGGCAATTTTAGTCTCATCATCTGGTATATCCACCTCATTCGTCACTACCAGTGTTACATTGTATTCTCCAGGTATTTCGTAACATATCACCGAGGGATTTTCATCCGTTGAAACTAAGGTATTTGATCCTGGAAACGTCCAAAGGTATTCTTGTTGAAAGCCTAGCGATTGGTTTTGAAAATCAACACAATCACCGCGACAAATTACAGTATCAGAAGCGGCAAAATCTGCTTGGGGTGGACCGGCACATGGGTCTACAGTAATTAATATACTGTCTGGTCTCGATGTTGGACCTTCCAAGTCAGTGGCTGAAAGAACCGCCCAATAGGAACCGGCCAAATTATAACACACCTTCGGATTTTCCTGGGTCGAAACTTCGGGGATTTCCTCGCCTTCTGCCTGCCCTCCATCGAAGGTCCAATTCCATTCAATTATTTCGGTGCCACTGGTCGATTCGTCTGTAAACTGGATGCAATCTCCTTGGCAAATGACTTGCTGAGAAACCGAAAAAGCTACTTCAGGGCCGAAACAATCTATGACCTCGATAAAATCAAAAAGTTGTATTGTTTCTGTTATTCCATTTATGTCGGTGACGGTTATGGTGATATCATAAAATCCAAGTTGTGAGAGTGCGACTGTAGGATTTTGTTGATTCAATTGGAACTGCTCTACCAAATTGTCGCTCACAAATGTGTAGCTCCATGTAGCATTATTTATATCTCCTAGAGAATTATCTGTGTTGAAGGTAACCGTTTGTTCACCCAGACAAGGCTGTAAATTGTCGACATCAACAACAATCTCTGGTCCACAATCTTGAACCGTCAGTAAGTTGGTTTGGGTAAAGGGTAAACTTTCACCGATATTGTCAGTCACCGTTAAGGTAACGCTATATGTCCCAGGATCGTTGTAACAAATATTGGTTGGATTTTGTAAATTACTTGTCGATGGAGTTCCTCCTGGAAATTGCCAATCGTATGTTGCTGTGATACTTCCATCGGACGCTGGGTCAAATGTTGTTTGGTCTACAAAGGTGATACAGGTCTGTTCACAAAATTCTGTAATCCCACCTTGCACGGAAAAGTTAGCCACTGGCGAAGGCGGAGGAACACCTGCATCTAACCTCACAAAATCTATCGCAATGGAGGGTCTTAGGGCAGCGCCAAACTCAGCATCATCATTATCCCATTGGAAGCCGATACGCACATTAGGATTATCGTTGGCCGTGAGTGGCAAAGGGATGGTAAGTTCGTCCCAAAGTAATGACAAACCTCCATTGCACGTACCTGGTTCTGGAAGAGTTTGAAGCAACTCCCAAAGAATTCCATTGAAGTACCAAATCCCACCAACATCGGCCGGCGTAGGACTATTGTGGCCAAAACGCAGTGTAACCGAATTATTAAATGACCCTGAGCAATCAATAACCGGTGATTCGGCCCTTACTGATGTCCCCGATACACCTCCGGCGCCGTTTTCAAAAAAGAATGCGCCTTGATCTCCCCCAGGATTTGGATTTCCAATATGCAATGTTCTGCTACCTTCTCCGGTATTTAAGCAATTATCCGCACAGTTAAAAAAAAGACCGTTGTCCAGCACAGAATTGCTAATGAACCAAACATTCGGGAGCACTCCATTTCCTGCCAGCTCGGTTACCGTCCAAGTTCCTTGACCAGGATCAAATCCATCCGCCAAAGTACCTTGGCTAGCGCAGCCGATCTCAAAACCGAAGTCTTCAAAATAAATTTGTGCTTCAGAAGGATTTATCGATAGGAGAAAGAGAAAGAGGAAAACAGCACTGCGTATCCAATTTTTCTTTGGATTAGATAGTGCTGCGGTAAGGTCTTTTAGGTCCAAATTCATGAATGAAATAACTTCAATCGGTGTGTGAAAGTAAGGAATTCCTTCAGTATGGTTTTGCATCGGTTAATTTAATAGTGTCTTTGGTAATGTTGATCAGGATCTTGTGTTCCAAAGATGTCAACAATGGCCTAATCAAACCGCTCAACTTTTAAGAGTTATTCACAGTAGATCATGACATCCTTTGCATCTCTTCTTTACCCAATCTGACGATCAAAAGATCGAATGGATGCCGTGATGCAGAAATAAGAATTTCGCGTTTTGTCATCTCTTGGGTAGTTTTTTCTTGTCCATCATCCTTCGGACTATTCGATCATGATTAAAATCTATCAAACAAGTAAAGTTGTCCTTAAGTCGTGTATTTTATCTTTTAACTAACATTTTATTCCCCAATTTTTTTCCTTCTTTATTGACGAGAGAGACTAAATATGTTCCACTGTCCAAAGTACTAATATCTACAAATGTCTTTTTGGAATTAATTACAATCTCCTTTAACAACCTCCCTTCTATTGAGAAAATAGACAAAACACTTAAGGTCGGTTCTACATCTTTAAGCTCAATAGCTAAGAGGTTTTGGGCTGGATTTGGATATACCTTCAAATATTGATTATTAGCCGCAATCCGATTTAATCCCAACGAATTTACTTCGATAGTGGCTGGTGTTCCACAGGATTCACCTTCTTGAAAAACTGTAACAGTATACGTACCATTCTGAGTAATCTCAATAGAACCTGTGGATTCAATGGAAAAAATATTTCCGTCTAAACTCCATTCATATGAATCTCCCAAAAATAGAGATGTAAGAATGGATCCATCTTGTATAACTGGATCTTGAATCTCATCGGTAGGATCTAGCAGTCTATAAATACCATTCCCATTAGCAAAGTAAATCTCACCCCATGCGTCTTCCCCCCAGGTAGTAATGAATGACTGACCAATTTCGCCAAACTCTTGAGAAAAGATCTCCGTTCCTGCTTGTACCACTGCTCCATACTCTCCTGAAAGCAAATCCGTGTAAAAGTACCAGCCCTCAAAATTTTCAAAAGAAATGCCTCGGTAGACTCTTCCTCCAGTTATTGATGCTCCTTGAAAGTTACCTGGATGAGGGTAGTCGAATATCGGGAATACAAACTCACCATCTGAATCGCAATCAGAAAGATTAAAATTAGATTGGCCTTCGTAACAGCGCCAACCATAATTGCGTCCTCCTATTGACCCTTCCGGCTCGAAGCTTATTTCTTCAAATGCATTTTGTCCGACATCGGCGATGTACAAATTACCAGTCTCGCGGTCAAATGCAAACTTCCAGGGATTTCTTAGTCCGTAGGACCAAATCTCATCTTGACCGAAGTCGTCAGATACGTATGGGTTGTCAGAGGGAATATCATATCCCGTCTCGGGACTAACATCTATACGAAGCATCTTACCGAGATATGAAGTAATATCTTGAGCCCTATTATTGGGGTCACCTCCAGATCCTCCATCACCTGTCCCAATGTAGAGGAATCCATCGGGACCAAACTCTATATGACCGCCATTGTGATTAGAAAAATCTTGAGTAAACTGAATTAAAATCTCTTCTGAATCAGGATCTCCAATGAGCGGGTTGTTTTCATCCACCTCAAACCTTGATATTCTTGTCACTAAACCTCCATCAGTGGCAGTATAATTCACATAAAACCTACCGGATTCGCAAAAGTCAGACGGAAATGCTAAACCAAGTAGTCCTGTCTCACCACCTGAAGTTACTCTGTCAATAATGTCTAAGAATAAAGTGGGATCTAGATTTCCTTGTCTATCAAAGGTTCTTATCGTTCCCTCCTGCTCGGTCACGAAGATTCTCTCGTCTTTAGCATGGGTTATTGTCGTGGGGGAGGAAATCCCTGTGGCAATGGTCTCAAAACTTATGTCAAACTCACCTATTCCCTGCGTTGAAAAATTAAACAGAATGTTTAAATCAGGACTTTTCTGCTCTGGGAGTTCAGGGTCGGGGTTACCATTTTTTTCTTTAACAATGAATGAAATACCATTTTCAAAATCAGAGGAAGGCACATCATAAAACTCAGATAGGGTTACATTTTGAAAATCGTAGTACCAAAGATTAGGATTGTTTTCATCAACGGACATCCTCAAATTTTCATTTGAATCAGTCCAATTTCCATTGAGTACATTAACAAGTTGACCATCAATAATGAGATCTGGTCTGTCTTCGCTTGGTTGCCAACTCCAGATATAAAGAGGATTGGTATCTGGATCAGCGTCTTGAAGCTCGGGACAACTGCAATCAGCACTTGATACATCCACATAGAGACGTGCAGTTTGGCTATCAATAAATATAGGCTCTGGCTCCAGATATATTCCTTGACCAAAGGAGCTTGAGCCAATCAAGAATGCAACTAAACAAAGTAAATCTCTTTTCATTTTAACAGGTTTGAAGACGAAAATAAGAAAGTAATGGTCAACCATGAGCGATTACTTATTTTTGCACTTGGAATCACAACGAATGAAATTACAGGAAGCTCTTTCTACTCGAAAAACGTTCGCAATTATCTCTCACCCTGATGCTGGAAAAACCACGCTTACTGAAAAGTTCTTGCTCTTTGGTGGAGCCATACAGACTGCGGGTGCAGTAAAATCCAACAAGATTAAAAAGACGGCCACTTCTGACTTTATGGAAATAGAACGTCAGAGAGGAATATCGGTTGCTACCTCTGTAATGGGGTTTAATTATCAGGGGATGCAAGTGAACATTCTTGACACCCCCGGACATAAAGATTTTGCCGAGGACACCTACCGCACGCTTACAGCTGTAGACAGCGTAATACTCGTGATTGACTGTCAGAAAGGTGTTGAGGCTCAAACGGAGAGGTTGATGGAAGTGTGCAGGATGCGCAATACCCCGGTGATCATTTTTGTCAATAAAATGGATCGCGATGGGAAGGATCCCTTTGATGTGTTGGATGAACTGGAGGATAAGCTAAATATCAATGTTAGACCCCTGAGTTGGCCTATCGGAATAGGACCAACTTTTCAAGGAGTATACAACCTCTTTGATACAAGCCTCAAACTGTTTTCAGTCAATAAGACGAAAATTGCGAAGGATGCGATTGAGTTCGAAAATCTAGAATCTGAGCAATTGGATGATCTTATTGGCAATGAACCAGCGGACACCCTTCGAGAAGAAGTCGAGATGATTGATGGTGTCTATGAAAAGTTTAATCGAGATACTTACCTCGGCGGAGAATTAGCTCCAGTATTTTTTGGGAGTGCTTTGAACAATTTTGGGGTAAAAGAACTATTAGAAACCTTTATCAACGTAGCACCCCAACCCCTTTCTAGACCCACCGACGCAAGAGAAGTAGAGCCACTCGAGGAAAAATTTAGCGGATTCGTTTTTAAGATTCATGCCAATTTGGATCCAAAACACCGAGATAGAATTGCTTTTTTGAGGGTTTGCTCTGGCAAATTTGAACGAAATCGGTTCTTTCATCATGTGAGATTAGATAAAAACCTAAAGTTTTCAAATCCCTCAAGCTTTATGGCGAGTGAAAAAAGCACCATAGAAGAGGCCTATCCTGGCGATGTAATAGGTCTTTACGATACTGGAAACTTCAAAATAGGCGATACACTCACCGAAGGAGAAAAAATTAGCTTCAAAGGAATTCCAAGCTTCTCACCGGAGATTTTCAAGGAGCTCGAAAACAGAGATCCAATGAAAACAAAACAGCTTGAGAAAGGAATTAGACAGCTCACAGATGAAGGGGTGGCTCAACTTTTTGTTCGTGAATTGGGAAGTAAAAAGATTATTGGAACTGTCGGCGAACTGCAATTTGACGTCATAAAGTACCGATTGGAGCATGAATATGCTGCAAAATGCGACTTTCGAAGCTTGAACTATTTCAAAGCGTGCTGGCTGACATCTGAAAAGGAGGAAAAATTGAACGAATTCATTCGCATAAAAGCAAACGACATCGTGAAAGATAAAGATGGAAATGACGTATTTCTCGCTCCCAGTGCCTGGATATTAAAACTCGAACAACAGAATTACCCTGAACTCAACTTCCATTTTACCAGCGAATTCAAAAAAGATCTACAAACCGTGTAAAGTAGCACGGTAATTGTTTAGTACCTGAAAATTTAAAAATTTGATGAATCGAATACTTATTTTATCATTTCTGATTTCAACTTCTGCTTTTGCGCAGAATGATCCATACACGTTTTCGATAACCGGTGCGGAGGATACGGTGATCTATTTAGCCAATTACTACGGCGAAAAATTATACTACGCCGATACAGCTCGGACTAACTCAAATGGAGAATTTTCATTCAAAGCAATAGAAAAGAAAAATGAAGGAAAATATGCAATCGTAGCGCCTGGACCGAAATACTTTGAGATTGTCATAGCAGACGGAGAAAATATATCGATGAAAACCGACACTTCCGACTTAACAGGGATGATGGAAGTTATGGAATCTGAAAACAACAAAATCATGTACGATTATGTACAGTTTCTCTCTGAAAAAAAGAAAGAGAGAGAGGCTTTAGTCGCCGAAATGGAAGAAAAAGAGGGGGATGAAAAAGCGAGCGATAAGATCAAAAAAAGGTACAAAAGCTTGAATGATGAGGTATTGACTTATCAAAAGGATGTTATCGCCAAAAACCCCCATAAATTTGCGGCACATGAAATTAGGATGTCTATCGACCCCGAGGTCCCGGAAGAATTAAAAGCAGATAGAGAAAACGGATATTTCTGGTATAAGAATCATTACTTTGACCATATAGATCTGGAAGATGAGAGAATAGTACGCACACCAATCTATCACTCCAAACTGGTCACCTTTTTAAATAAAACGGTGATACAAACGGCAGATACGCTTATCCCTACTATCGATAAACTAATCAATGAGCTAGACCCTGTTTCAGAAGTATTTAAGTATACCGTTCATTATATCACCTACAATTTTGAAACGACCAAGATTATGGGGCTTGATGAAGTGTTTGTGCATATGGTAGACACATACTACAAAACGGGTTTGGCCACGTGGATGGACGAGGAGAAACTCAAGACGATCATAGAAAAGGCCGATGGTAAAAGAGGAACACTGCTCGGAAAAACGGCTCCAAACTTGGTTCTAGCAGACACGACAGGTCAGAACTGGATTAGCACTCACAGAGATATAAAATCAGATTATCTGGTTCTTTACTTCTACGATCCAGATTGCGGTCATTGTAAAAAAGAAACTCCGAAGCTGGTAGAATTCTATAACGAATATAAGGAGGAAGATCTGGCCATCTATGCAGTAAGCTCAGATCACACAGAAAAGTGGAATAAGTTCATAAAGAAAAATGAAATGAACTTTTACAATGTTGCCATACCCGAGAAGGCCTATGAAAGTGCTGAATATGCGACCAATTTGATTACTTCAGGAAAAACAACTTTTCAAAGTCTAAAGTATACAGAAACCTTTGATATAGTTTCTACTCCCAAGATTTTAATTTTAGATAAGGACAGGGTGATCCTGGCCAAAGATATTGGAGTTGAACAAATTGGAGACTTCCTTGAGCGATTCAAAAAGGCCGAGTTGGAAAAGGAAAGTGAGGAATCTAACTAAAAATGTTTCTTCTTAATTCTAACTTCAACCGCCTGAGTCCTTTTGCTGGATTGATCTAGAATATAGGTGACCTTACTGCCTTTTTTGATCTCGTCGATAAGTCCAGAAACAGGAATGTAAATTTCATCTCCAGACTCATCGTCAATAAGAAAGCCATAGAGTTTCTCGTCAATGTAAAACTTTACGGTACCGGTTCTATGCACATTTGATTCAGCTCCAGCCATTTGATTAATCTTTGTTGCGGTTAAAAGCTTCAATGGTCTCTCTACTCCAAGTGTTTTCGGTAATCGACGCCCCATTTTTGAAGTAGTATTCGCCAGCCTTATCTACGACTTTCTTGTACTCATCTCCATGCTTACCGCTTACTACAATACGGGTGATGATTACCTTATTACCCAGAGTAGAACTCTCCTCGGTTACTCCCTGCGGATAGTTATCTGCTAGCTCTGATCTAAAAGTATCAGTGGAGTTAGCTCTTCCAGAATATTTCTCGGTAAGTTCTTGCTTATTATTGCGTGCGCGGGTGATGCTCTTGTCATCCAAATCAGCTAGAAATTCTCCATATTGCTCATTCTGCGCCTGAATTTGTTTTGCATTTTCTTTTCGCTGATCAGCTAGTTGTTGAGTCTCTTTATAACGTTGCTGAGTCTCTTCTTGAAATACCTTGTTTGCAGTTACCCTTTCGCTGTAGTTCATTGCAGCCGTCTCCTCAATATTTTCTAAAGCTTGCTCGGCATTTTTTCTTTCTAGTCGATTGAGTTCATTTTCTGCATCACTCATTTCTCGCATCCATCGCTGAATCTCCAGCTGCAGTGTGGCCAGCTGCTCGTGCTGTTCGGTGTTTCTCGCCTTGGCGAGTTGCACGGGCTTTCCTGAGTTAGCGATTAATACTTGTTTGTATTTGACGGAATTACCAATTTTTGTCTGCTGAATTGATTTGGGTTCATCGTATTGATCTCCAAACTTCTTGCGGTAAGCGTCAAAAGTGAGATAATTCGCCATTCGGGTTTCTTGCGATTGCTCTTCATACGTCAAAAGGTCTTCCTTGCGGGAAATCTTCTCTTTCTTAACGCGTTCGTAGCGTTCCTTATCTTCGGCTTCCCTAGCCTCTCGCATGAACCGCTCTGCTTGATCTTCTGAGTTTGAATTCACCCTGCTCAAGCTTTCCCTCCTCTCTTCTTCGGCCAGTCTTCTCTGCTCTTCGAGAGCAGCAAGTCTTTCGCGCTCTCTTTCAGCATTGGCAGCTTCTTCAATTTTCAAATCGATCCTTTCCAATTGCCCTAGAGGATAGGTTTCATCAGGCTTTATTTTCAATGCGTCTTCATAAGCGGACCTGGCTTGTTCAAAGTCATTTGAGGCAAAGGCACCATCTCCTTGATTGATAGCTTCTTGATATTCACGTTCTACTTTATCCTTCTCATTCGCTAACTCTTGGAGACGTTGTTTTTCGAGGAGAAGATCGATTTCTATCATCTTATTTCTCGGGTACTCTTCATTGGGCATAATCTCAGAAGCATCGCTGTACTTAAGCTTAGCCATCTCGTAACTTTTTTCTTTAAATAATGCGTCCGCCTCATCGATGGCCGCTTTATAGTTTTCCATTGCTGCGCGATCAGCTTCGAGCTCACCTATGGCTTCTTTAGCAGCTTCGACTTTCTGTTGTGCGAGCGAACTTTCTGGAATAAGAGCTAGAGCAGTTTCGTACTCTACCAGAGCCTTNTCAAATTTTGTTTTGTTGAATTGCTTATCCCCATCAGCAATGAGCTTATCAAAATCCTTTTTGAGCTCAGCTTCTCTTTCTAGTCTTTCTGCTTCGGCTATAGCATCGAGCTTTTGATTTATCTCATCAATTTTCTGTTGAGGATAAGGTTCACTAGGCTTAATCTTCAATGCTTCTTCGAAGCTGCTACGTGCAGATTCCCAATTCTCTCGTTCGAAATCTGAGTTACCAGAATTGATAGCATCTTGATATGCTTGTTCCAAAGCTTCAGATTCCTGCTGCGCAAGAAGAGCCGTTTCGGCCTCCTCTAATTTTTTGCTCACATCTTCGCGATCAGGAATTATAGCAAGAGCCTCTTCGTATTTGCCAACGGCCAAATTAAAATCAGCTTCAGTCATACCTTGATCTCCTTCGGCGACTAGTGCATTGACCCTAGCTTCTCTCTCGGCCTGAGCTGCTGCTGATGCGGCGGCATCTTCTGCGGCAATTTTATCGTCTATCAGTTTGATCTGGTCCTTGGGATACGATTCATCTGGTAAAATGGAAGAAGCATTTTCATAACCGCTTCGGGCAGCTGACCAACTGCTCTGTGAAAAGTCAACATCAGCCTCGGCAATGGCTTGATCATATCTTTCCTGCTTATCTCGCGCGTCTTCAAATTGATCTCTAGCTTCGCGAGCAGCGGCAATTTTATCCTCAACTTCTGAACTCTCCATCACGTCGAGGGCTCCTTCGTACTTTTCGATTCCTTCGGTAAAATTCTTGTCTTCAACGGCTTTGTCGCCCTGAGCGACCAAACCGTCAAACTGAGCCTGCAATTCGGCTTGCTTCGCGGCTTCTTCAGATGCAATCGTCTCCTCGATCAAGGCAATCTGATCTTTTGGGTATTGCTCGTCTGGTTTGATCTCTGCGGCAGCTTCATAGCTCGCTCTAGCCTCTATCCACGCCTTTTCTTGGAAAAGACCATCTGCCGTAGTGATGGCATCTGCATATTGCTCTGCTATGCCTTGCTGCTTGCGGTATTCTTCTTTTAAACGCTTTGCGTTTTCAATCTTCTTTTCAACTTCGGCGCTTTCGATTAAATCAATCGCCTCCTCAAACTTAGATACCGCAAGGTCGAACGATTTGTCCTCCACAAACTTGTCTCCTTCTGCTACGAGACCATCAAATTGAGCTTGAAGCTCGGCCTGAGCGGCGGCCTCAGCTGAAGCTATGGCTTCATTAGCCAACTTAATTTGATCTGAAGGGTAAGTTTCATCAGGTTTGATTTCTTGCGCCTTTTGGTAGAGCTCAATAGACTTTGTCCAATCCTGCCCTTGGAAAGATTCATCAGCTTTCGCTAAGGCATCATCATATCGTTCTTGAAGCCCTTGCTTTTCGAGAAAAGCTTCTTTTGCCGCCTCCGCATTGGCCAGCTTGGTTTCAACTTCAGAACTATCGAGGAGCCTTAGAGCTTCTTTATACTTATCGATACTAGTATCAAAATCCTCAGCCGTAAGGGCATTATCGCCTTCAGCAACGATAGCATCAAACTGAGCCTGAAGCTCAGCAGCTTCGGCCTCTGACTTTTCTTTTTCGATGTTGGCGTTAGCCTCGTCTATTCTTTCCTTCGGATACAACTCACTTGAGAAAATCTCCAATGCAGCTTCGTAACTGCTAATCGCACCAGCCCAATCAGCTGCTCCAAATTTTTCATCAGCCGTGGCAATTAATCCATCGTACTGCTCTTGCTGCGCTTGATTAGCTTGCAGCTCGGCCAAGGCTTCATTCGCCTTTTCGAGCTCTTTAATGGCATCTTTATCATCCGGTAGCGCAGAAAGCGCATCTGTAAAATGCCCGACTGCATCTTGAAACTTTTCGCTTGCCATGGCAGTTGCACCCGCTGCCATTGCTTTATCGTAAGCTTCCTGAATTGCCTTCTCACCTGCCAATTGCGCCAAGATTCCATCGATTTTAGAGATTTGATCAGTCGGATAAATCTCTTCGGGAAAAACTTGTTTTGCCTCGGTATACTTGGTTTTCGCTAACTCATAGTCTTCATTGTCAAGAGCATTGTCAGCTTCACTAATGAGGGCATCATAATTTTCCTGCTTTTGCTGATCAGCTAGTTGCTCATCCAGCAGAGCTTTTGCTTCAGCCAATTTTGCAACCGCTGGCTCTGTATTTGGAAGGACGGTGAGCGCTTCGGTAAACTTGTCCACAGCCTTCTGATAATCTGCGGATGAAATAGCTTCATTTCCTTCATTAACCAACTCATCGAATTCCGCTTTTTTCTCTGCCGCATCAGCTAATGCGTTCAAACGAGTCTCGCAGACAGATATTTGATCTTTTGGATAGGTTTCATCCGGGAAAACATCTGACGCCTGCTCATAGAAAGATTTTGCGCCCTCATAGTTTTCTGTAGAAAAAGCCTGATCTGCCGAAGCAATTAATTCTTCATATTCAGCTTGTCTGGCAGCTTTTTCCTCAAGATTAGCGAATGCTTCTTGGGCTTTTTTGAGCTTGCTTTTAGCTTCGCTGTTTCCAGGAATTACAGTCAAGGCTTCTTCGTACTTGGCAATTCCCTCAGGATACTTTTCCTCACCTACGAAAGCATCAGCCTCACTCATAATTTCGTTAAACTGCTCCTGCTTCGCCTTGTTAGCAGCTAGTTCTTCAATGATTCTTTGTGCTTCTTCAATTTGGTCTTTGGGGTAGCTTTCTTCAGGTCTCAGTTTTAATGCTTCCTCATACTTCAGTACGGCCTTGTCGTACTCTTCCGTTCTCATAAAGCCATCACCTGCGTCAAGAGCCGCTGAATATTCAGCTTCAAGTTGCATTTGAGCTTTTTGTTGATCCCACTTTGTTTGTGCATCACCAAGTTTTGCCTGAACCGCTCCATCATTAGGCTTAAGATCTATGGCTGCTTCATAGTTCAGTACTGCATCTTCGTAATCAACCGAAGACATAGCTGCATCTCCCTTTTTTACAAAATCAGCAAATTTCTTTTCCAGTTCTGCAGCAGCTTTCTCTTCTTCAGAAGCCTCTTTTTCTAGCTCTTTAGCCTTTTTTTCTACGTCTCGAATAAATTTAAAAATTTCCCCTTTAACTTGATTAGTGTAGGCAAAGTCCCATACGAGATCTGCTTGAGAAGGATCATAGGATGCCTTACCAATGGGTTTGTTAAACACCGTCAAATCAGCTCCATCCATTGCGGGGGTAATTTCATACATGCTCATGTCTGTCGGCATGATGATCCCAGCACCAATTATTTCGGAAGGAACACCCTTAGAGTTAATCATTATAGATCTATCAACGTAGCCATCCTTTTCGAAAATAAACTCATATTGAGATCCACAATCGAGGTAGAACTCATATTTACCATTAGCGCGAGTCGTAAAGGTGTCATGAGCCGATCCATCCTTTTTGACGGTAACTTTGACATCGCCGAGTTTAGAAGAGCTCATCGCATCAGAAACAACACCATGAATATTCAAGTCATCTTGGGCAATAACAGATACAGTGGTCCCCAAAAAGAAAACAATGCCCAGTAGGCATTTAAATATCATTGCTATTTCTCTTTTCTCCAAGAGCTTTTTCAGGTGCTTTAATGAGGCGCAAATATCGAAGAAATTCTTCGTTCTTTTGACCTTAGGAAGTTTAACTCTGTTAACGAATTATGAATAATTATAGTTACTGGGAAACCAAGCATTTTATGCAAAAATGGGATGCTGTAATCATTGGATCAGGAATTACTGGATTAACCACCTCTATATATCTCAAACGAAAATTTCCACGTTGGAATATAGCGGTCGTGGAAAAAGGCGCTCTTCCCTCGGGTGCCAGTACCAGAAATGCAGGTTTCGCCTGTTTTGGCAGTGTAAGCGAAATTTTGGATGACTTACAGCATATGCCTGAAAATGCGGTGTTTGATCTCGTTACTAAGCGATATGAAGGTTTGCAACTGCTGAGAGAATTGGTCGGAGACCAAAACCTAGACTACCGAGAAACTGGGGGCTTCGAGATATTTAGAAACGGAACNAAGGATTTCTATATTGAATGCTTAGGCAGTTTGAGCTATATTAATGCGGAGTTGGTACAGTGCATTCGCAAGCAAGCTTTCAAAGATGCCAGTAACCAAATCTCAAAAATGGGATTAGGCGATGTTGAACACATGATAATTAATGAGTTCGAAGGCACAGTTGATACTGGATTAATGATGAAAAATTTGCTTGCTCTTTCAAATGAGCTCGGTGTGGAGCTATACAATGGTGTGGAGATAAAATCTCTTATGTCAGATGGCAATCAGGCTAAATTAGAAAGCAATATTGGAGAGATTTTGGCGGAAAGGGTTATTGTAACAACCAATGGGTTTGCACGAACACTTTTACCTCAAATTGACGTTCACCCAAAGAGAGCACAAGTACTTATTACTAGCCCGATAAAGAATTTAAAGTGGAGCGGCTGTTTTCATCACGACCGTGGTTTTGACTATTTTAGAGATATCGACGGAAGGGTACTGATCGGTGGTGGGCGGCATTTAGACCTGGACAGAGAATCAACCACAGAAGAGGGAACCACCGAACTGATTCAAGAACATTTAGAGGAGATACTTAGAAAGGTCGTGCTTCCTGGTGAAGATTTCACCGTAGATATGAGATGGTCAGGTACAATGGGGATGAGTAATTCAAAAAAGTTCATACTGGAAAAGTTAGATGATAGAACATACTGCGCTGTGAGATTCGGTGGAATGGGCGTAGCTCTAGCGTCAGCCGTGAGTAAATTACTAGTAGATGGGATAGAATAGACTTATCTAACAACAGTAACGCTGCCTTTTTTATCGATGAGCTGATCGTTAAATCCTTTAGCGACGATCCTGTAGCTGTATACCGAATTTTCAACGGCAAAATTCACGTCTGCTTCTGAACCATCCCAACCCATGTCCGGGTTATTGGTGTGAAAAACAGTATTTCCCCACCGATCGAAGACCCACATCTCAAATTCCGTAATGAAGGTTCCCTCCGCCTTAAAAATATCGTTGAGACCGTCTCCATCAGGTGTAAAGGCGGTAGGTACAAAGACATTTAGAGGTGGTTCATAAAAATCAACTTTGGTAGCGGAACAGCCAGATGGATGGAGAACCTCCAAGGTTACCAATTGATCATCTTCCAGATTGGGTTCAAAAACGGGCTCAAAAAGCTGGCTAGTATCGCCTCCCGGAAGTGTCCAGAAATAGGATAGTCCGGCAAGCGAATTGTTGATTAGCGGATAATTAGAGTTGTTGTAATCAAAAGAAAAATCAGCCTCAACATCAACCAAATTCAGACTTATAGAAGACAAGACTGTTTTTTGGCATTCGTCAGTCACTTGAAGGGTATAAGTAGCGTCCCTTGTCGGAAAGAGATTCAATGTAAGTAAGTCACTTTCTGTTTCGAGCCAAACGTACGCTAGACTTCCAAAGCCACCCAAAATTGATGGCGTATAATTAAACTCTCTTCCCCGGCAAACTGAAGTGTCGTTTGGCATCAGTATATCTAGAGGTATGTCAGGTAAATGGACGGTAAGTGTATCATATCCTTTTTGGCCACATTGATCGGTAACTTCAAGCGATACGACACTGGAAGTGAAGGGTGTAAATTTGAATGCCGGCTCAAAACTCTCCGTGGCATAATTTCTTTTCCATTTATAAGCTTTCCCGCCAATTCCACCTTGAACTTCGGGGAAAATCGTCAGTTCTTCATTACAGAAGCCATCAAAATCATCACCTATTTCGACACTTATTGCTTCATCAATGAGGTTGAGATCTATGGCTACCGATACTGGATCAACGCAACCATCCTCAACTTGAAGTTCTAGAAGACCTTCTTGTGGTGTTGGAATATTTAGTTGGTTTGAATGAGATAAAACCATTCCATCAAACTCCCAAGTTAATGAGTAGTCGCCTCTTCCACCAGTAATTACAGGGGCAAATTGAAATGGTTGCAAACAATTAATTTCAAGTTCTAAAGGTGCTATAACATTTAATGGAGCATATACTTCTGGTTGATAGAGAATCAAAATGTTTTCGCTATGTAGATTGCACTGATCAGTAACCACAGCGGCAAGCTCTGCGGCTTCTTCTTCTTCGATAGCAAATTCAAAACCAGAGAAATTCCCGTCCCATACAATCGTATACGGAGCCAATCCACCGTCTACATTTATATCCACCTGAGCAGTTTCATCACATGAAACGGTAATTACATCTTCATACTCCACAATTAAATCTGGAAAGTCTGTCAATGGAAGCAATAGTTCGGTTCTCGCAGTATCAAATCCACAGACATTCGGCTGCAAAAAGGTTAAATCAAAAATTCGCTCACTCTCAAACAAGTTATTGTAAGTGATTGGCAGCTCCCAATTGAGGTATCCCTGAGCTCCGTAGAAAATTAGGCTATCTGGAAAAGCGGGGAAAACATCTGGATTAGCTTCGGCAAATTGACTCTCGATATAAATGACCTTGACGTCACTACTATCTCCTCGGGACAATTTGAAATCAAAACGACTGCAACCTTCCGATGCTAAGCCATCTATCGGATTAACAACCACATATTCAACTTCTAAAGGCTTCTCGCTTGCGAAGCTTTTCGACTTTATAAAAACAGCAGAATCATTCTTGCCGTCAACTGCATCAGCAATGGCCATTTTGATTCGATATGTTTCTCCACAAATCACAGGTACTTCTACTTTAAAAACCTTGGTGAACCCATCAAATTCCGTTGTATTTTGGGAGGTATTGGATTCATTATCTACAAAATATTGACTGTTGGCCTGCCAATTAATATCTGTAGCATTGCATATGGCATTGCTTCCGAAAATTCCTGACTCTCCCTTATTTACGCTGTTTATTGCAACAGGAACATCACTATCTGGAACCGTAGCCAAATTGATCGCGTTGTTGCTAAAAGAACCATCTCCTTCAATTCCAGGACCAGAAATGAAAAAGCCAAAGGCATCGTTGTATGGAGAACAAGCGTGTTCGTTGTACTCTTCACTTGCGAATACATATGAAAACCTCAATGTATCCCCGCTAGCTACGAAATCAAATTCAAGAGCGGCTACATCGTTCAATTCGATATTCTCACCCATTAATTGGGATAAGTCCGGCTCAACCGTTAGTTCGTTTTCGTCTAATGAACTGAAGGCTGTCGGAAGATCATTAGGGCCTTGGGCAATACTGGCGTCTCCAGTTGATAATACAATGCCATCGGATATTCCTATGGCTGGCATTCCATTTGAAAAAGTTCCAATTTGGATATTGTGTAGTTCTGCTGACTGCCCATTAAACGTGACATCCAATAGATCAACACCGTCTCCAAGCAATGTGTTTTGAACAATGGATTGAGGCGTTTGATCGAGGTGAACTTGAAGCTGAGCAAGCACTGTATATGGCGCTAGACAGAGAACGAAAAATGCTCTAAACCGAATCAAAGGGGTATGATTTTACCCCTTTCATACTGAAAATTAGCGATTTTGTTACGTATCTATTCTTCTTTTTGGGCTGGCAATAACACGAGATGGTTGTTTGACTTTCCAATCTCTTTCTTATTCATTTTCATTTTTCGAAACTTCCCATTAACATACATTTCAGCTTGGTCGGAATAATGAGGGCTCATCACATTGCCGCTATTGCCCGTCGGCAAGATGGATACGGCATTCTCAATATCGGCAAAATCGATTACTATGCGCATGGCTGGTCCGTAGTGGGCAATGTATTCGCCATTTCCGTTGAAAATAAACCCTGCATTATTAACCGTCTCATTTCCACCTGTCGAAGGGAAAGGTCCGACGTGGAAAAACTCCTTTAAAATTGATACGGCCGAAAAAACATGTGGATGTTCGAGTGAATGAACTCTGTCCCAAGTCCAGCTTTGGATATCTGCACCTAGTTCGTCTTCCAGCTCCATGACGGACTTTTGAAACGATTTCAACACTATGCTCTCTCTCGTTTCGATCTTAGCACTTGTTTTTACGTCATCCCACCAAGGAGAAGCAGGCTCTCGAAACATCTTAGGATAGCTTCTTTTCAACAAATGAGTAGAAAATAACTTTTGAAATACTTCATCACCCACTTCGTCTTGCAAACTGTTCAAAAGGGTATGATAAAGGAACTTGTAATAAATAGTAGGTTCAACATCACGCAGATCATGTGCCCCTCCCCACAACTCCAGTTTTTCGAGTGCCATCTCTTCCGTATTTGTAAAAACTGCACCAGAATGACGAATTATTTCGGCCAAAACATGAGCTACATCTGCCTCAGTTGCAGAAACATGATCAAGCATCGCTTCTTTTGCACTCTCGACCGTGGCATTTGATTGATTCTTTAGAAGCTCCTCAATTCTATCTGCTCTAGTTTCAGGTGCATAGTACCCTGGATATAGTTCACCTTCAGTTGAATCGTGCATTTGATTCGCAGAGTGAACAAAATCTCTTTCTGGGTTGATGGTTTTTGGGTTCGCATCAAAACTGTAGTAATCCTTAAAGTTCCATCCCGAAGCATAGCCCTTACCATAAAGCTTTCCGTCAGAAGAATCAGACCGCAGAATGAGTTTGCTGGCCGACCATTGAGCAATATTTCCGGAAGCATCACCATAAGTGACATTTAATCCCGGTGAAGCAATCATTTCCACTCCTTTTTCAAAATCTTCGAGATTGTCAGCTCGATTCATCATGTGAAAAGCCTCCAATAGCTCATTGTTCAGAGCTGTGTAGTTCCAGTACATCGAGATCGGCACATCGGACTTAATCGGAAGGTGGTTGTTGATTAAAACTCCATGAATCGTTTCATAAACCGTAAAAGTCGTATCAACTCCTCCTTTAACTTTGACCGTTTCAGAGTACTTGGCGACCCGAGCCTCAAGAGAATCTTTGTAAACGGTCGCTGAACTATCGGCATTTGCAAATCTTTCGACAAAGAAGTCGGAATCATCATCTTCAAACATAGTGAGTCCCCAAGCGTGGTTTCTCGTATGACCAACTAAAGCCACTGGGATACCTGATATAAAGTTTCCATAAAAACCAAACCCTGGATACTCAATATGTGCTTCGTACCATGTTCCAGGCGCAGAATACTTTATGTGCGTATCGTTAGAAAGCATCACCTTACCAGAAAGGGTTTTGCTTGCTCCCAAAGCCCAACCGTTACTTCCTTGCAGCATAGGGACCGGGAGCATATCAGGAAAGAATGGTTGAACTAAGCTCAGTTGAGGAGTCAGTGAATCAGGTACCACGGAGTCTCCTCTCAAAGTGTCAAGCGGAAGTATATCATTGGTCACAGCCAAATCGAGAGATCGTAAGTATTCTGGGCCGAGTTTATCATAAAAGTCTTGAACCAATGGATCAGTTCTAAGGGCATAGGCAAAACTGTAAGCCATATAACCCGCAATGCAGTAAACATCTTCCACGGTAAACTCCTCGGGATCAGCTCCCAGGACTCGATATTCAAGAGGATGTTTTCCGTTTCTCACAAACTCGTTCACACCTTCTAAGTAAGCCAATGTGATCTCTTTGATTTGCTGAGGAGCATTTTCAAATCTAACCGCATCCTCTTTTGCTTTCCTATTTGTGCCTAGCGTTCGAAAAAAGGCATCGGTTTCTTTCATATCATCACCGATGATTTCAGAAAGTCTCCCTCCCCCTACTCTCCTCATCAGATCCATCTGGAAGAGACGATCTTGGGCGTGGAGATACCCAAATGCTCGAAAAGCATCTTTAGCGTTATCCGCGTAGATATGGGGTATTCCATACTCATCAAAATAGGTATCTACCTGAGAAGTTAACTGAGGAATCTCTAGCTTACCGCGCAGTACAGGCTGGTGACTTTGAATGTAAACCCAAAGAAGAAGGATGATACTCACCAGTAAAATCAAAAAGTATTTCAAAAATCTTCCCATGTATTGAAGTAAATATTAATACCTCAAAGGTATAACTCCAGACAGACCAGAATAAATTAAACCTTTACCTTCGAAAAAAACACGGTCGAATAATTGAGATCTCTAGAAATAAATTTTCAGAACAGGTCTGGGCTAAATCTTAGCGCCCGACTAGAGCTTCCGATAACAAGACCAGCTCAACAGTTTGCCATATTTGCCCATTGTTTTACTTGCGGAAAGAATGCTAGAGCTGCTACGCTCATTTCAAGGGAATTAACTCGATACGGTTTTGGAGTTTTGAGATTTGATTTCACTGGTTTAGGGTTGAGTGAGGGAGAATTTGGGGACACTGATTTTACCTCAAACATATCTGACCTCGAAGCAGCGGCTGATTTTTTAGCCAAAGGATATAAAGCCCCGACGCTCTTGGTTGGGCATTCTTTGGGAGGCACAGCGGCACTGCACGCAGCCAAGAGAATTGACACGATACATTCTGTATGTACTATTGGCGCTCCTTTTGAGGCGAAACATGTTCTACATCAATTTGAAGACAGCCGAGAAGAGATCGAAACAAAGAAAATTTCAGAGGTGAAGATTGGTGGACGACCCTTCAATATTGGAGTGCAATTTATTAATGATGTAGAATCTCAAAAAACGGTGGATTTTCTTCCAAAGCTGAAGAAACCACTCCTCATCATGCATTCGCCTCAAGATGAAATCGTAAACATCGACAATGCTGCAGAGATCTATACCGCGGCACATCATCCAAAGAGCTTTATCACTTTAGATGGAGCAAATCATTTATTGACAGACAAAGACGACGCAGCTTATGCGGCCAAGATGATTGGTGCCTGGGTCACTCGCTATCTTACTATCGAAGAAGAGCAAAAAGAGCCAACCGAAAACGTTACCGTGCAGCTGGGCGATAATGGTTTCACAACTGAGATATCAGCTGGAAAACACGTTTTCCTGGCCGACGAACCAGAAAGTGTTGGTGGCAACGAACTTGGCCCTACCCCTTACCAATTTCTCAATGCATCGTTGGGCACTTGTACAGCAATGACTTTGAAAATGTATGCCGATAGAAAAGGATGGCCTCTAGAAAAAGTTAAGGTGGAACTGAATCACAATAAAACACACATAAAGGATAGCTCAAATCCAGAGGATAAAGGCAGTAAGGTGGATGTATTCAAAAGAAAAATGACATTAGAAGGTGATTTAAATCATGAACAACTGGAAAAACTTCGCTCGATCGCCGACAAGTGTCCAGTTCATAGAACCCTCACCGAAACAGAAGTAAGAGTAGAAACAGAAATTTCAGAGTGATTTTACCGAAAGATTTTATTGAATCTCTTCCGCTGAGCAAAGATGAAAGAAAAGACCTAGTCGACACCATTCTCGAAGGAAATGCTCCTGTTTCTATTCGAGTGAATCCATTCAAGGCAAGACCCAGTGTCAAATTCGAAAAAATAGCCTGGTGCAATGACGCTTTTTACCTGTCTGATAGACCATCATTTACTGCAGATCCCGCATTTCATGCTGGCGCCTACTATCCCCAAGAAGCCTCCTCGATGTTTTTGAGTCGTGTGATTCAGTCGATGAAAAGACCAAACGGGCCGATTGCCGTTCTCGATTTATGTGCAGCTCCAGGAGGAAAATCTACGCTGCTCAGGTCTATTTTAGAAGACGGAGACTTTTTACTGTCAAATGAAATCGTACCCAAACGAGCTTCAATACTCTTTGAAAATATTCAAAAGTGGGGACATGAGCATACCGCAATTTCAAATTACAGTCCAGCTCAATTGGGAGAAAGCTCAGGGGTTTTTGACCTAATTCTGGCAGATGTACCCTGTTCCGGAGAGGGTTTGTTCAGAAAACAAACTTCAGCAATTGATCAATGGTCATTAAAAAATGTCCAAACTTGTGTTGTTCGCCAGCGAGATATCTTAGACGACATTTGGCCGTCCTTGAAGGAAGGGGGGATTCTCATTTACAGCACGTGCACGTATAATTTATCAGAAAACGAGGAGAATCTGATTTGGCTAAAACGCAAGTACGACATAGAGTTTTTGGAAATACCCTTGCACCCTAATGAAACTATTATCCAAGCTTTTAGCGAAGAAGTAAAAGGCTACCGCTTTTTGCCGCACATAACTAAAGGGGAAGGATTTTTCATTTCAGCTATACGCAAGCTTGGATCATCAAAGAAGATGAAGTCTAAAAAAACACACCTCAAACAAGGGAGAATTCCAAATGTGACTGATAGAACTGTTTTAAACACAAAAAATGAGGTATTTCTGCTTAGCGATTTCGGACATCAAGTTTTATCGGGATTGGACAATCATTCAAAGGTTTTCTCACCTGGTTACAGAATCGGAGAAATGAAGAGAGAAAAATTCATTCCCGATCATGGTTGGTTTTTGTGGAGAAAACAAAGTGAAACAAGGAAGGTAGTCCTCTCCTATCACCAATCGATTTCATTTCTCAAATGCCATGATGCTAACGGGAATTTCTCAGGTAGAGGAAAGGTTATGGTAGAATTTGATGGATTCAATCTTGGACACGGAAAAGAAGAAAAAGCACGGGTCGTAAGTAAGTATCCAAAGAATTACCGCATCAGAATGGAGTCTGTAAATGACTATCAAAAGATCGTCGACTCTATAAGTTAATCAGGATTATACTCCTTTTTATTTCACTAATTTCACATCCTCAAACTACCACTTACATGAGGCTCGAAAATTACGTTCTTGGAAAATGGACTCCCGGAGATGGAGACGGAAAAATATTGTACAATGCCATCAACGGCGTGGAAGTCGCCGTTGCTGACAGCACTGGTCTCGACTTTGATGACATCTTAAAATACGGGCGAAAAGTGGGTAACCCTGCTTTGCGCAGAATGACCTTCCAGGAGCGAGGCCTCATGCTGAAATCGTTGGCATTGCATCTCTATTCTTTGAAAGATAAATTCTACCAGGTTTCTTATGCCACGGGAGCAACCAAAACCGATAGCTGGATAGACATAGAAGGTGGAATTGGCAATCTTTTTGCCTACGCAAGCCTCAGAAGACAATTTCCTAATGAGCCCTTTTATGTCGATGGTGAAGCTGCACCTCTTTCGAAGGGAGGTTCCTTCATCGGACATCACATCATGGTGCCAAAAGAAGGTGTAGCGGTGCACATCAATGCTTTTAATTTTCCCGTTTGGGGAATGCTGGAAAAAGTAGCGGTAAATTTCCTCGCGGGAGTGCCAGCCGTGGTAAAACCAGCAACCATTACCTCATACTTGACAGAAGTAGTCGTCAGAGAAATTATCGCGTCAAAGATTCTTCCAGAAGGTGCGCTGCAATTGATCTGCGGATCGGCTCGAGGAATCATTGACCATGTAGAGTCTCAGGATATTGTCACTTTCACTGGATCAGCAGATACGGGCAAAATGCTCAAGTCAAACAAGAGAATTGTAGAAGAAGCTGTACCCTTCAATATGGAAGCCGATTCGCTAAATTCAAGTGTCTTAGGACCGGATGTCGAACCAGGAAGTCCAGAATTTGATCTCTTCATTAAAGAAGTACAACGAGAGATGACGGTGAAATGCGGTCAGAAATGTACTGCGATTAGACGAGTAATTGTACCTGAGGATAAACTGGAAGATGTTCAAATAGCTTTGGCCAATAGGCTTTCGAAAACGACCATTGGAGATCCACAAATAGAAGGAGTACGCATGGGAGCCCTTGCGGGCAAAGAGCAAGTGAATGAGGTCAGAGACCGTGTAGAAGAACTGCTGGCCACCTCTGAATTGGTTTATGGAAGCATGGACCAAGTCGATGCTCAAGGTGACGGAACGGAAAATGGTGCCTTCATCTCTCCTCTCCTCTTAGTGAATAATGACCCTCTGAATAATCTATCCACTCACGAAATTGAAGCTTTTGGACCAGTCAGTACGCTGCTGCCATATAGAACTCTTGATGAGGCGGTAGAAATCACTAAGCTCGGAAAAGGTTCTCTCGTATGTTCTATGGCGACTTACAATGATAGCCATGCAAAAGAGTTTGTGCTTGGAGCAGCCAGTCATCACGGAAGAATCTTAGTACTAAACCGAGACTGCGCAAAAGAAAGTACTGGTCATGGTTCACCCATGCCGCTATTGACACACGGAGGACCAGGTCGTGCAGGTGGTGGAGAAGAAATGGGTGGAAAACGTGGAGTTTTCCACTACATGCAGCGGACCGCCATTCAAGGGTCTCCGACCACCCTAACCCATGTTACGAATCAGTACCAAGTCGGTGGCAAACAGAACGAAACTGAAATTCATCCTTTCAGAAAGCATTTCGAAGATCTCGAAGTTGGAGATACGGTGATTACCGCGAAGCATACCGTCACTGAAAGTGATATTTCAAACTTTGCCAATGTGAGTGGTGATAATTTCTACGCTCATGTGGATGCGACTTCCCTCGAAGGAACCATCTTCGAGCAACGCGTGGCTCACGGGTATTTTGTACTAAGCAAAGCAGCTGGCCTTTTCGTGGAACCTAGAAAAGGACCCGTCTTACTGAACTACGGAATCGAGGAATGTCGATTTACAAAACCTGTTTACCCCGGAATGACCATTGGTGTGAAGCTAACGGTAAAAGAGAAAGTAGAACAAGAGAAGAAAAACGAAGAAGACATAGCCAAAGGAATCGTGAAGTTTCTTGTCGACGTATACGATGAAAGCGACGAAACCGTGGCCATAGCAACAATTCTCACCATGGTCAAGAAGAAAAACCAAGACTGAAAACGCTCATTTTCTTTTCAAAAAACATCCAAAAAAAATTTGAATGAACCCAAATGATCATCCAAACGGAGAAGTCTCCTTAACCACCAAAAATGGCATTGGAACGATTGAATTCTTTCATCCCGCCAGTAACTCGCTTCCCGGCGCGGTATTAAAAAAGCTTGCAGAAACCATCACAAAAGCTGGCAAAGATGGGAATACCAGAGTAATTGTTCTCAAATCAACCGGCGACAGAGCATTTTGCGCAGGCGCCAGTTTTGATGAGCTCATGGCCATTGAAAACGAAGCTTTAGGTAAAGAGTTCTTCATGGGATTTGCTAGAGTGATCAATGCCATGAGAAAAGCTCCAAAATTTATCATTGGGCGAATCCAAGGAAAGACCGTTGGCGGTGGAGTTGGACTAGCATCAGCGGTAGATTATTGTTTAGCGACCAAGTTTGCTTCGGTAAAGCTCAGTGAGCTGGCAATTGGTATTGGACCTTTTGTTGTTGGACCAGCGGTTCAGCGAAAGCTTGGATTGTCAGGAATGTCTCAACTTGCCATTGACGCCTCCAGCTGGCGCAGCGCAGAGTGGGCAAAGACACATGGATTATTCGCCGAAGTGTTTGCCGACACTGAGAAACTTGATGCTGAAGTAAAAGCATTAGCCACGAGGTTGGCGAGCAGCAATCCTGAAGCTATGGCCGGTCTTAAAGAGAATTTTTGGTCAGGAACTGAAAATTGGGATAGTCTTCTTGCGGACAGGGCCGCTATGAGCGGTCAACTCGTACTAAGTGAATTCACTCGAAATGCTATTTCCGCATTCAAAACCAAATGAAAATAGCCTCCCAAAGTCAAATTTTCACGTATTAAGAACGAACCTTGAAGAGAGATTAGCCGTAAGGTAGGATTCCTAAGATCCTCTTATGTCTCATTTAATAACGAAGATCACTTTCAAGATTTTTTCACTCGTTCTGGGTGTTTTGATAATGGCGACTGCCATAATTTCTAGTCTTTCCTATGTTGATACTGTATCAGCTTTAGAGAAAGCAGAACTCACCAGACTAGAGTCAATAGTTAAGAATCACTCCCAACTTCTGGCGAGTGATCACTATACTCCCTTCTACCAGTCTGAGGCAAATATCCTAAATGAGATTTCGAGACAAATTGATATCACAAATAGGCTCAATGAATTGCAAAATAGCCTGACCTTAATTTACTTCGAGGGTAATCAAGAGCCCTTAATAATTTCGGCGGAAGGGCAAATTATCGACGGTACCGAAAACCCTGGCCTAGAATTGATCATGAGCAAACGTCCTCTATCAGAGGTGAGTTTCGGCTTAGACAATGAAATAGTAAAAGACCAATTATTTTATGCCTTACCCATATCTTTCGGAAATCTAAAAGATCTATCAGGTTACCTGGTAATTCAAGAAGGGCTTGAAGAGGAATTGAGTAATGCCAGAGCTGTTTTATTTAAACGATTGCTATTGGCATTCCTTGTCATTGGCAGCCTTGCAGCTTTTGGTAAAACAACCTTGAACAAGATTTTCAAGCATGAAGAAATGTCCAAGCAAAAGCTTAAGGAGTATGCTGAGATTGCTAGGAAAAGAAACGAAGAGCTTGAGCGTGTCTCATTTGTTCTGAGCAAAAGCGATAACCTTATTGTGATGACCGATAGTCATGGGATCATAGAGTGGCTAAACATCAATGGAGCTGCAAATAACTTCACCAAAGATGAATTAAACCACTTTGTAGGACGCGAAATCGCTGAGGTTAGCCGTTATGCGCAAATCAACGAAGTGATCAAGACCATTAATAGAACCAAAGAAACCATCACCTATGAAGCCAAGTCATACGACTCCAATAGAGAAGAATTTTGGGCAAGTACCACCGTCACTCCTATTCTCTCAGAATCTGGGAAGGTAGAATGCCTGCTTTTTGTCGACGCTGATATTACCAAAATAAAGAGAGCTGAAGCGGAAATCAGCAAGCTTGCAAATTTCGCTCAGGTAAATAGCAATGCCCTCATTAGAGTTTCCAACGAGGGGAAAATCCTCTTCGCGAATGACTCTGGAAAAGAGTTACTCAAGATATGGAATGCCCGGGTAGATGGTGTTTTAGAAAAGGCTTCTCTATTGAATACCATTAAGATGGCTTTCAAGCTCAACGAAGAGCAAAAACTTAACCTTGAACTAAAAAATAGAATTTTCAGTTTTCGCTTTAAACCGGTTAAAGAGCATAATTTCATAAATATCTACACAGAAGATATCACCGAAATCAAACTCGCTGAGAAGCAGTACAAAAAGAGAGCATCCATAGTTGAGCAAAATAATCTCACTATAACAGATAGCATCAACTACGCTAAAAAAATTCAAGAGGCAATCATTCCGGGAGAAGATCACTTGAGAAAAATCTTCAATGATTCGTTCTTCATGTGTAAACCAAAAGACATCGTAAGTGGCGACTTCATCTGGTTACACGAAATTCAACCCCAAAAAGAATATCTTCTAGCCCTTGCCGATTGCACAGGTCATGGCGTTCCCGGTGCAATGATGTCAATTGTTGGCCACAGCTTACTAAATGAAATTGTTGATAGTGAGAAAATCACGGATCCTTCGCTTATTCTAGAAAGACTCAATAGAGAAGTCATAAAAACCTTGAGACAAAAAACTGAAGGTCAGTCAAGCGATGGAATGGACGTAGGGATAGTCAAAGTCGATGTCTCAAATCTGAGCATTACTTTTTCTGGAGCTTACCAGGACATTTACTGGATGAATGGAAAGTTGAACATGATTCGTGGTGATCGTCAACCAATTGGGGGCAAACACCACGATCTTGATCGAAAGTTTACGAATCAAACGTTTAAAATATCCCGAGGTGATTCGCTTTTCCTAACTAGTGACGGTTTTGTCGATCAGTTTGGTGGGCCAAACAACAAAAAGTTTTTAAAGAAAAGACTCTCAGAACTAATTAATGCCAATTGCAAATACAGTATGCAAGCTCAATCCTTCATTTACAAAAAAGCCTTTGAAGATTGGAAGGGCTCACTGGAGCAAATCGATGATGTCTCTTTTATGGGAATTAAGTTTTGAACCTGCCCAGAAGAAACCATTGTTAATCAATGAAGTCTGAGATTGCCTATAGCTTTGCTCATTTTTCTGGTGATTCTCACACTTATTTCCCTAAATTGGTAATCGAGAAATATTCGTCTAGATGAAATCTGAAATTCTTACTCGTCTGAAAGAGCTGGTAAACTCTGAAGATGTGCTATCAAATCAAAAAGAGTTTTTTGAGCTAAGATCTCAATACCAAAACCTACTTGACCATGGTATCTCAGCCATGCACTCTTCTAATGAAGAAGACAAAGAAGAAGAAGAAGAAGAATCAGATTGGGCCAGTGAATCTATCGCAAACGATTCTAAAAATTCAGAAGAAGCTTTTGCCACTGAAGAGCAGGGTATGGAAAAAGGTGAGGCTAATGGCGATGAAGAAGTAGCAGAGAGCGAAGAAGTTAAAGATTCATCCGAATCACTTCCCGAACAAGAAGAGGCTGAGAATCCTGAGCTAGTGGCAGCAAGAAAGGAATTAGAAGATTTAACCGCCTCGTTTCGCAATAAGGTGAAAGCACTCAAAGAAGCAAATGCCAAGCTCGAGAAAGATACCGTTGATGAGGCCCAGAAGATTCTCGCTGAGATGAAAGATTTGGTTGCAGAGGAAGAGAATATTGGAAAGGCTTTTGCCCGTTTCAATGACATAATGCAGCACTGGAAGGCTTTACCGAAGGTGAGTAATGACGATTATCGAGAATTAAACATTGAGTACAACAAGTACGTTGAGCAGTTCTTTTACAATATAAACATCTACAAAGAGCTCAAAGAACTCGACTTGAAGCATAATCTCGACGAGAAAATGACTATTCTGGAAAGGCAGAAAAAATTGCTCGACGAGAACGATATTAGACTCCTTGAAGTTGAGGTCAGAATGAATCAAGATCGCTGGAACGAAATTGGGCCAACCTTCAAAGAAGAATGGGACAAGATCAAAGGAGAATTTTGGGAGACTACGAGAGGGATTTACAGTAAGATTCAGGAATTCTACGACGGTCGACGATTAGAGCAAGAGAAGAATCTAGAATCCAAAAAGCTCCTTCTTGAAAAAGCGCGACACATCGCTTCTCTCGAGCTAAAGTCAGCAAAAAAATGGCAAGAGAAATCAAATGTCATCATCCAAATTCAAAAGGAATGGAAAATGATAGGTTTTGTGCCAAAAGCGCAATCTGGTGAGATTTGGAAGGAATTCAAAAGTCTTTGTGACACCTTCTTTACTAAGAAAAGAGCACACTTCGAATCCCTTCGTGGAGTTCAAGCTGAGAATAAGGAGAAAAAAGTGGCTCTTCTCCAAAAGGCATTAGAGCTAAAGGACAGCGATGATTGGAAAGAAACATCGAATGCATTAATAAAACTTCAAAAACAATGGAAGGAGATTGGGCCAACTCATCAGAGAGATGAGAATAAGCTCTGGCGCCAATTTCGAGAAGCGTGCGATGAATTTTTCCAAAAGCGAAATCAGCACAGAGCCGGCCGTGGAGAACGTGAACAAGAGAATCTCAAAGCTAAGGAAGAATTGTTCAAAGAAATAGAATCCTGGCAACCTGAGAAGGGAAAACGACCGGAGAGCATTGCCAAACTTCGAGAATTTGGAGATCGATACAGGCAAATAGGTTTTGTTCCGTTTAGCGAAAAAGATCGAATCGGATCAACCTACAAAAAGCTACTTGACGAGAAGTATGGCGCTTTGGATATGGACGCCAACGAAAGGAAAAGGGTTAGATTGGAAGAAAAAATAGAATCCATCAAAAGCTCTAACAAAAGTGATCTTCTTCTCAAGAAGGAGAAAGACTTCATCCGAAACAAAATTGCCAAACTTCAAGGAGATATTACACAATTCGAAAACAATATGGGCTTTTTCGCTGCATCCAAAGGGGCGGATAAGCTCAAAGAAGATATCGAAAGGAAAATAGCCAAAGTCAGAAAGGAGATTAATGCATTAAAAGAGCAACTTAGTCTTATTAAGAATGCATAAATCCAAATGCTACCTATTGATTTTTGCCTTGTTTTTTGCCTGCGCTTCACCATTAGAAGAAAAGGCAAATGGTCTCGTCTACGAAGGAATGTCGTCGAACCAATTAGAAGAAATTCTTGGCAACCCTAAGGCCATCAATAAACGAGGAGAAATATTTGATGCTGAGACCATGAAAATGATTTCTGTACAAGAATGGATTTACGATAAAAGGACAGTTCTCCTAATCAACGATACAGTCAAAAACCCAAGGGTCAATTTAAATGAAGTAGATTAATGCTCTCAAGGTAGGATTCTGATTCAAAAATATTCTTTACAGCTCTGATATACTGAACCTTGCGATCAAATCTATAACTGACCTCCACGTAAAATCCAAAGAGATCGTGGATGAGAATTTTAGCTCCCTCTGGCGTATTACGTTCATCGAGATACCTTCCGTATTTTGTTAGCAGGGAGGCTTTACCATCAAACGTTAAGGAGTTAAATTCAGTAATTGTCATAACAATTGTGCTTTAATCAAAGATATGGTGACTTAAAATCAAAGTCAATGGCTCTTGTGATGATAGATGATTCTATGGAGCGAACCAATTGATCATCAGGTAGAAAAATATTTATCGCTATTTAATGAGGATTGAGATAACAATTCATTAATCTTGCGGCACTTTTGTTGCGCAGTGATTTTAATAAGAATTGCAAAAGCAGGATTCATAGTAAAGCTGGTGAACAACCCTCTGCTGATATGAATTGAGAACAAGGCATTTGCATAAGTTGAACTCTTTTTAATGGATTATTACCTCGTACTGGTAATTGCATTGTTGGTTTTGGCTATTGCCGACCTGATGGTTGGTGTCAGTAATGACGCTGTAAACTTCCTTACCTCGGCGATAGGCTCTAAAGTTGCTCCTCGCAGCATTATTTTGGGCATTGCAGCGGCTGGTGTTTTTGTAGGTGCTTCTTTTAGCAGCGGAATGATGGAAGTGGCACGAAAAGGAATTTTCAATCCTGACTTCTTTTCTTACGCAGATGTGATGGTGATTTTCCTCGCTGTAATGATCACCGACATTCTCCTACTTGACCTGTTCAACTCATTTGGCTTACCCACGAGCACTACAGTTTCAATTGTTTTTGAGCTGCTGGGTGCCTCAGTCGTTACGGGGTTGCTCACATTAAATGCGGATCCCACGATTGCCGACTCGATTTGGGAAGTAATTAATTATCAAAAGGCCTCTCAGATTATTGCAGGTATTTTTCTTAGTGTGGGCGTGGCTTTTTCAATTGGTGCACTTGTTCAATTTTTTACAAGACTGCTTTTCACCTTTAGATATCAAAGCAGATTGGAGAAGTATGGGTCGCTGTTCGCTGGATTCGCCATCGCTATCATTGTTTTCTTTCTTTTAGTAAAGGGAATTAAAGGTGCGGCATTTGTCACACCTGAATTTGCAGCTCTTGTAAACAGCAACGGTTGGAGTATTGTATTTACAACTTTTATTGCATCTTCTATACTCGTTTTTTCCGCTCAAAAGCTGTTCAGAGCAAATCCTCTAAAGCTTGTTGTCCTTTTAGGCACATTTGCGCTGGCCATGGCTTTTGCAGGAAACGATTTAGTCAACTTTATTGGGGTCCCAATTAGTGGATACCAGTCGTACCTCATGTGGATGGAATCTGGTCTTGCGGCCGAGGATTTCATGATGTCAAACCTGTCGAAAGCAGTTCCTACCCCTTCACTGATGCTCTATGGGGCGGGAGTAATTATGGTACTTACTCTCTGGTTTTCGGCTAAAGCAAAAAAAGTCACCGATACTTCCGTAGATCTCGGAGCGCAAGGATCGGTGGATGAAAGATTTAAACCGAATCTAGTAGCGAACGGTATCATTCGATCTGCAAATGCCATTGCTCATTTTCTTAATAAGATACTGCCTCGTCAAATTATAACTTTGATTAATTGGAGATTCAGATCGCTAAGAATTGTTGACAAAGATCAGCCTGCTTTTGACTTGGTGCGTGCGAGCGTCAATCTTATGATAGCCAGTATACTTATTGCTTTTGCCTCTTCTTTGAAACTCCCGCTTTCTACTACATATGTATCATTTATGGTAGCTATGGGCGCTTCATTGGCCGACAGAGCATGGGGTGAAGGAAGCGCTCCTTATCGCGTGGCGGGCGTTATAAACGTCATTGGTGGATGGTTTTTAACAGCGATTGGAGCTTTTACCGCATCAGGAATTGTCGCTCTAATGATCTATTTCGGAGGGTTTTGGGTGGCCATTGCCATGTTTATTGTAGCCTTTTCCCTGCTTGTCCGCAACAATCTCCCCAAGAGAATAAATTCTGAAACATAGCGGCTAGCTCGAGGTAAGGCACACTAAAATCCCTGCTCCATGTAATCATTGTATTTAGTCTCGTTAAACCTGAAAAGACGAGGCTTTCTGCCAGGACTTGAAGTATCTTCGTGACCTTCGGCTGTTAGAATACCCAATTTGGTAAGCTTCTTTCTAAAATTTCTCTTGTCGAGTTCTCGTCCTAGAATTTGTTCATAAAGCTGCTGCAGCTCTGTTAAGGTGAATTCTTTATTCAAGAGTTTGAAACCGATCGGACGGTTCACCAACCTTCTCTTTAATCTTTGAAGCGCTAACTTCAATACATCATTATGGTCATAAGCCAAAGGGGGTATATCTTCTACCGCAACCCAGGTGTTTTCTTTGTCTGCTCTTTGGTTGACTACGTCTTTCTTCATATTCAAAAGACCGTAAAACGCAACGTCAATAACTCTACCAAGGGGGTGACGGTATATTTCGCCGAAAGCATTCAGCTGCTCCAAATAAATATCATCATTCCCAATGGACTCTTTTACAATTCCTTTTGTTGCTTCAATCAAGCCTTCCTCCGCTAGAATGAGCTTTCCGGGTAATGCCCAAGCCCCCGCATAAGGATTAGTACTGATTTTTTGTATGTAAACCTGAAGTTTGCCTCCTTCAAAACCGTAAAGAACTACAGTAACTGAGACTCCCATTTTAAAGTAGTCCTGCAATAAGGCATCTCTCATCATAAAAGATTTATTTCCGTGGTTGATAATACTTTAAAGCCTCATCCATAAAAGCTTCAAGCTCTAGTATTCTTGTCTCATGACTTGGGTGAGTACTCATGAATTCTGGAGGTTGCTCTCCTCCTAACGCTGACATACGCTCCCAAACTTTTGAGGCTTCACGAGGATCGTAACCAGCAGCTGCCATAAAAATAAGCCCCATTTTATCTGCTTCGTTTTCGTGCTTTCTCGAGTATGCAAGAATACCAAATTGAGAGCCTACTCCGAAAGCTTGTAGAGCTAAATCATGGGTAAACTGTGGTTGTTCAGCTAAAATAGTGCTAAGACTTAATCCTGCACCTTGAAGGGCCAATTGCTGGCTCATCCGTTCATTTCCATGCTTAGCAACAGCGTGAGCTACTTCATGTCCCATCACAGCAGCAATACCATTATTATTATCACAAACGGGAAGGATCCCCGTATAGAAAACCACTCTCCCTCCAGGCATACACCATGCATTTAGGGTAGGATCATCAATGAGATTAAACTGCCAATCAAAATCATCAACAAGTCCTGAATGTCCGTTTTCGTCAAGAAATTTCTTTGTGGCAACTGCTATATCATTACCAATTTTACGAAGATTCTTCACCTGAGGATCGGCGTCTGGCATTGGTGGGGTTTGACTCAGAAAACTGTCATATTCTGAGGCACTCATGGAGAGCATTTGCGAACTTGGCAAAAGTTTAAGCTGCTTTCTGCCTGTTACTGGGACCGTATTGCAGGACTCTAGCAACAAAGCCACTGCTAGCGCTGTGAAAAGTGAAAATCTCATCTTAGATGATTTCAGCAGTGAGACCACGTTCCAACAAAGCAGAGCATATTGGCTTTAACTTAGCGTAATTCCCTTTCTTAACTCCGCATTTGCCGTTATAATGAACAATATAGGTGCACTGCTCGGCTTGAATCGCTGAATGCTTGCATACTTTTATTAAGCTGTTAATCACAAAATCAAAAGTGTTGAAATCATCATCGTAGAGAATAATCTCTTTATTTTCCTCAAGAACCTCATCCTCAAGAACGACAACTTCTTCTTCTACAAGTGTGCTTATATCGGCCATCGGCTCGGAATTTTCCACAAATATAGAAATACCGTTACCAAGGCTACAGTAAAAACCTAATCTATTTGAACTGAAGTGATCTGCCCGTCTTTCATAGTACCAATAGAGGCTGACCCAATATTCAGTCGCTTACATTCTTCAAGAAGCGTTCGAGCATCCTTTAATGATTCCATTTCCTCAGTGAGGTAAATGGCTCCAGCACCTGGAAATTCAATTCTTCTGATCCCCCAATCTTCGTTTTCAAGAAAAAGATTGGCTAATTCTTCGGGAACTGCTCCAGCAAAAGTGCCCATAATCACCACGTACGACTCTCCATTTGATGAACCTTCGCCTTGACCATTCCCAGTCCCAGAAGAATCACCCTCATTTTGCTGAACAGCTGGTTTAGTGGCGCCACCTGTAATTTCATCAGTCAGGGCTTCGTCTCCTACTTCATTAAGGATTCTTTGAGCTTCTGAGAGGGAAATTCGCTTCCCATTATAATACGCCGTAATAAATGCATCTTCTACACCCTTCTCAATTGCCCTAGCTTTTCTAGTTGAAGCAGCAGAGAGATCCCCAAACCGTCCTGAGGTATACCTGATTACACCAGATTGAGTGAGTTCACTATTGAGCTCCGTGAGATTGTACAGCTTGTCAAGTTTAACCGGCTTACTGTAAACCCCCACCTGCACAGTGTAGAATAACCCATTAATAACTTCTACCTGTGAAGCATCAGCAGCATTAGGATCGTTATAGTAATCTGGTGTTTTTACTCCTTTTGACTCTGAAGAAATCACAGATTCCTCCGTAGTAATAGGGACCTCATCTTCTACAATAGGTGCGTCACTCGAAACACCAGAAACTAACTGAACCGTAAGCGTTTCATTCGTTTTTGCTCGAGCAACAATATCTCTGGCTTGATCGCCGGTGAGTTTATTCCCATCCACGTAAACGACAACAAATGCGTCCGAATATCCTTTAACTCTAATTTCATCACGGGCTTGAATAGCTTCGTCATATTTTTTGAAAAGACCGGCACGGTAACGGGTTATCCCATTATCAAGTTTTTGTCCCATAATTGGCGCGTAAGCTCCGAACAAGTCCTGCGGAATAGGGTTCCTGAATGCGCCAACTTGAACTTGGAAAATAAGTCCAGAAGGCATCACGGGATCAAGAGGAATGGGGTTATTTGCGGAATACAAACTGTTGTTTGCTTCCACAAACATAGATTCTTTAACATCAGAGAAATCCTCCTTTTCAGCGATAATTTCAACCATCGCTAGCCAATTGCCTTTAATGTCAGCAAGAGCGGTAGAGGATTTCGGAGACGATTCATCGGAAATTTCAGAAGTCGTGAGTTCATTTTTAAAATTCTCCTTCTCTGCCAGTGTCAATTCGTCGTCTTCATTGATAGATGAGCCTTTACGCGCTGCTTCTATTGTTTTTTCTCCTAGCTCGTTTGAAGGTGGAACATCAGCTATATTTTCTTCTTTTGAGGTTGATTCTGGCGAAGATTGAATTTGAGCCTGCTCAGCCCCTACTGTTTCTTCAGATGAAATAATATTGTAAGCTGGAGTGCGCAAAAGCTGATTTAATGCGGACCTTTCTTTAAAGGAAAGCTCCGTCGAAAGAGCAACCAACTCCTGCTCCTTAGCAGATCTTTCATTGCGAATAGCCTCAGCCCTTTCCGCAGCTATAGCAGATTGTTTATAAAGCACCTCCGCCTCAGTTTCTAATTTTTTGGCTCGTTCTTGAATTTTGGCTTGGTCATTGCTAGACTTTTGGCCGGTAAGTGTTCCAAAGAGTCTATTGGCCTCACTTGATCTCTCTATTGCCTCTGCTTGTTTTGATTCAGCCAATTGGGCGCTCAGATTTTCGAGATGCTTCAAGCTATCTGCAGCTATCGTCGCAGCGAGGTAGTCCAGTTGCAAAGGCGTCTCAGAAAGAAGGCTCATGCCGATATCATCAACTTTGGTTTTCTGGCTAATAAGTTCTTTTTTAAGCTCTGCTTTGGACGAAGATCCAAAGGTGTAATCCGCACTTAATAATGGATCAGAAGATTCTATAAGTTGCCTTTCCTCATCTGAAATTTCTTTCACTATTTCAGATTGCATTGAAGTCATATAGGCTCTATTTGGTAGACCTTCATGACTCTCAGATTGCAAAAGTGCTGTGCTGACTTCACTTAATGCGGCACTTGGTGGTATCGCATCGGCGGCCCGGTCAAAAGCGATGAGCTCATTATTTATTTCTGCAAGTTCTAAGATCAGCAGTTTCTGGTTTTTTATACTCTGTTGATCTTGCGAGCTCATCATTTTTGTAGACAATAGCTCGGATTGGTTTTCTAAAGCGAGAATCTCATTTTTCCTGCTGGTTTTGTCTAGATCAATCTGCGAAAGGATGCGTTCGTTTTCAGTCTGATAATACTCTATTTCCGCAATATTTGCTTGGAACGTACCCTCGACGAGCTCCGCATCAATTCGATCCATTTTTTCTTGGATTTTTCTCTTCTCTTTATTCTTGGTGGCATTTGCGTATTGCTCCCGCAGGATATTGACAGAATCCGATTTCACTTTCAAATTGTCTTGAATAATAGACGCATTTAGTGATTTATACCTTAGATCATCTGTACTTAAAGAATTGGAGGCAGTGGTTTCCTCTCCATCTGAAATAGACAATAATTCTACCTCAGCTCTAAGGCGATCAGATTCTTGCTTTTTATTTGCACTGAGGGCTTCCAGCTCCGCAATTTCTTCATTAACAATATTTCTGAATCTTTCACTTCCCAAATCTCGAATACCTTGAAGTGAATCAATCTTAAAATCAATCGACTCAACGAAGGCATCGTTGAGACTTGCCAATGCTTCAAGTTCTCTTTTCTCAAGATCTTCGTCATTTTTAATTTCATTTGACCTTGTGTCAAAATCAAAGACAAAACCCTCGGAAATAGAAAGGATAGTAGCAAATTCATCGGTTTCTGCGGAAGAAGGAACCGAAGTCGATTCAGAATTACTTCCCTCTCTTCCCAAGTTCTCGGTTGCTGAACCAACCAACTGATTCTTTTCTGAATTCAAAGCAAGCAGATCTCTCTGAAACGCTTCAAGGGTTTGAATTTCTTGTTGTAGCTGATCTCTATCAACTTCGATTTCAGGGTTGTCCAACAAATCTATGTACTCGTCAATTTGGGATGTGACTATGTCATTAGCAGAGTTCAATTGCTCTTGACTCGGTTCTTGTCCCATCTCAACTAAGAGAGTCCCATTTTCAATAGAACTTATCACGGAATCTGCCGAAGCAAATGCAATAACTGGATCTAGCGAAAACCCTTCTACTGCTTGAGCTCGTTCGATATTCAGATCGTCAATCATATCAGATCTTTCGGTAAGAAGAACGCCATATCTGTTCACCAAAGAAGGATTCGGATTTTCTGCCCCGTCGATTGCTGCCTTGTAGAGAGTAATCTCTGATTGCAGTTGCACCAAAAACTCTTCTTTTATCTTCATTCTTTGAGCTGATGCAACTTCTGGATTTGTGGTCAATTCAGCTTCATTCACCATTGCGGTGTAGTCGGGAAGAATTAAGTCTTTGCTGTACTCCTTTTCTAGGGTAGCCACGATTGCGGGGCTTAATTCAGTGTATTCTTCTCCTGCAACAATTTCAGCATTGAGCTGAGGTTCTTCTTCTAAAATAACTTCATGGATTAAATCGGCATATTCCTTGGCCTCTGAAGATCTTGGTTTGAATTCAGCCAGTCCTTCCATTACCTCTTGATCCCCTGCTATTTCGAGGGTTTTAATCCTTCTCATTTCCAAAAGATCCTCATCGCTAACTTCTGACTCTATGCCTTGAGTCATAATCTGATCAATATGGGCAATGAGTTGTTGATTGAGCCTGATGCGTTCTTCAGCTAATTCTGGAGCGCTAAGTCCAGAAATCTCAATTTCTGTGAGTGCAGGTAGGTAATCCCTATCAATAAGGCTTACTGCCTTTATTGATTTGGTCTCGGTAGAATAATCAGGAATTTTAGACTCTAGTCGAGCAACCAATGAGGGGCTCAAGGAGTCCACATCTGCTTGAGCTCTCGACATTGCTTCTTCATTCATTCCAAAGGTGTCAGCATACCAGCTCTCTATTAATGCAGTTCTCTGGGCAATTTCATTTTCCTTTTGAGCTTTAAGCTTCTTGTAGTCTTCTAATTGTTCTTCAGCGCCTTCTTCACCTCCTGCGCCACTTTCCAGCTGAGCAATAGATTCATCGATTATCGCTATCCAGTCTTCAGCGGCTTGGATTTTGAATTCTTCAGCTTCGACTCTTTTCTCAGTAGGGAGGGATTCATCGTAATCTATTTCTCCATATTCTTGAACTGCTTCAGGTTCTTCAGAATTCGCATTTTCGCTTAAAGCTAGCACAGCCCCAGCAGGTATACCAAGACCTATAGCAGGTTCGCTAATGCCTGCTCCTGAGTCTTTTGGATCTTGAGAAAAATTTTCTTTTTCAGGATCAATATTCGAGGCCAATTCTTCTAAGGTCTCTTCACTGCTAGTTGATGGTGTCTCTTGGGAAACCCCTTGAATTTCTTCAGTTTCGCTCTTAGAGACAGCACTTTCTGCATATTCCTCGGTTGCTTCATGCAATCCGGCAATCGCACCGAAAGAGCGCCTAAATTCCATCGCAAATGCCTCTGAAGGCATTTCTTGGAAAGCCGCAGGATTCTCCTGGGCATAGGCTGTGATGGCGTCATTGTCGATTGCCAGGTTGGCCAATTCTTCAGCTAGAGTCGCTCGATCTTCCTCACTCCACGTAACGGAGGGAGCTTCTGCCGGAATAGTTCTGTCAGTGGTGAATCCATCCGAGAGTTCTTCAAGAATGAGATACTCTTCTCTGAAGTTTTTTGCCGACTCCTGTGCCTCTTGAGCCTGTTGAAATGCGCGTTCTGATTTGCGACGCATACTCTCAATGTCTGACTCAAGTATAACAATCTCTTCATCCACGGCCTTTTTGGCCTTCCCTTTCATCTTCGTGCTCTGGGTTCTTCGAGTGATCAGGGTTTTGTTCATCTCTTCTTCCTGATTTCGAAGTCTCTGTGCTCGCGAGACAAGTTGGTCCGCTTCTTCACCGATCTTTAAGCTAGTTCTTCTAAAGTCTTGTACTAGATCAAATTTTTCTTTCGAAGAACCAACCTCATCTCGAGCGGCTTTTTCTTCTTGAAGACTTGCCAAAATTGCATCGTAATCATTTGAATCAATGGCTTCGCGCATTACGTCTACCCTCAACTTTTCCTTTCTGTATTCTTCTTCAGCCTGAATAGATTGCTCGTACAGGCGGTCGGATAAGTTCTTGGAGTTAAAAGCTGAGCGCAGAGCGGTTTCTCCTTTTACTTTTTTAATACCTGCCTCAAACATATCGGCATTTTTATTTTCGCCGCCAGCAGCACTTACCTTATCGACGAGAAATTCCGCATCTGAATGCTTGTTTTGTGCTTCGGCAAAATAAGCCTCTGCAGAATCAGCAGCCACGGAGGCAATTTGAGCAGAGAGAATTTGTCTATTCTTTAATTCCTCTACATGGGCTTCGGCTTGTTCCAAGATGGTTTCATTGTTCATTCCCCCACCAAAACCGGCATCTGCATAGGCCTTGGAGGGATCCTTGCCGGAGCTTGAGACCATATCTCCACCTTGTTCTTGCTGAGCTGATGGATCGAAGTTGATATCAAGTGCTGCTCTCTGACGAAGCATTTTTTGTGCCAATGCTAGCACATCACCCTCATAAGATTGGTCAAACAAATTATTAATAAGAAGCTTCTCAACTCCTGTTGTAGATATGAGCTCCATCTCTTGCAGAAAGGCATTCACTCCATCAGAATTGGGTACATGTACTAAACCAGCATGAATCTTGTCGCTTTCTTTCTCCTCTACGAGGAATTTATACTTCCCACCTCTTGGAAAACTCAAGACATACTCTCCGGTTTCTGGATCGGTGAATTGTACGTCTACTTCTTCATTAGTAGCAGCGTCAATCGTTGTAATCTTCGCTAATTTTTTGTCAGCGTTTATTTGGTTTATAAATGTACCTTTTATTAAGGTGATGTCTAATGGAGCGCTCTTTACCAGAACTTTATAAACATCTAGCTCACCCTGTTTACTTCTTCTTGCCGAAGCGAAATAAGCCATCTCATTTAATGAGTCGGCTATGTAGAAGAGATCATCATCTGGAGTATTGACAGCAAAGTCAAGATTAACTGGTTTACTAAAAACTCCGCTTCCAATATCAAAAGCAGATTTATAGACGTCAAATCCTCCCATACTTCCATGTCCTTTGGATGAGAAGTAGAAGGTTTTATCGTCGGGATGCAGGTATGGAAAATCCTCATCATGAGGAGTATTTACCGGTCCTACCACGGGGGTTGGTTCTGTAAAAGTTCCATCGGGCAAGACTTCTGCTCGGTATATATCCAATCCATTCTTGCCGGACTTTCCGTAACTTGAAAAGTATACCGTGGTTCCCGTTCCGCGGAAATGTATTAATGAAGTGTGCTTTCTCTTCTTATCTTCTTCGGAGAGTAATTCCTCTGGAGTCACAAGAATTTTACCACCAATGTCAGAGAGGTCATAGATTCTAAAAAAGGACTCCTCAGAAGATGGTTTGCGATCCACAACTGTGATCTCTTTGATTTGTGAAAGTAGATTTTGACCACTTCGAGCCATGGCAATATTTAAATCTACCTCATTTTTTTCCAGATCGCTTTTTGATGCTAAAGATTTATATTTTTCATAAGCTTTTATAGCATCCGCGAAAAGGTAATTAAGATGATAAGCTCTTCCCAAAAAGTACCAAGCATCCTCGTCAACTTCCGTCTTTCCCGCAGCAAATTTGAGAAACTTTACAGCCTCTTCTTTTTTCTCAGCATCCCCGTAGAGTGCAGTGGCACCAAATCGATAATTAAACGTTGGGTTTGTCGGATTGAGACTGAGCAATTGCGAATACAATGGCATTGCCGCAGCATACTCTCCTTTTTCAAAAAGGGAATTAGCCTCGTCTATGAGGTCTTGCTCGCTGTACTGTGCGGTAGTGCGAAAAGCCGTTAAAAGGCCCAGCACAACCAAACACAGGGAGTATTTGATTTTTGAAGCCAAATTATAGTTTAAAGGTATCGCCTATACGAGCGCTTCGGGCGAATGTTTCAACGAAGAAACCAATTATTTGGCCAATACTAAAATGCGAACTGATCTAGAAAAATGCTACGCTTACTTTTCGATCCCAACATGTACATATAGTTGTCTTCTTTCTTCTCCCCAGCTTGCTTTCTTTTATCTTCTTTTTCCTCGAGCAAAATACCATTGAAAGCTTTGTCGCTAGAGTAGGTCTGAAGCACACCTCTTTTGTAGGTAAAGTAATACCAATTGGCATCATCCACTTCAAGGTAAAGGTGTACAACATCACCACTGGCTTTCTTTTCTACAACAAATTTTCCAGGTATGGTTCTGAAAAACTGGTTTTTCCCAAAGGCTCCAATACCTATGTCACCCTCAGAAATAAAAGATTCCATGATCGGGTCCCAAACCATCTTCACGTCAGAGATAAAGATGGTCTTCTTAAGGTCTTCTGGGAGCTTCTTGATGTTTCCGCTTAGACTTAGTTCTGAAATGATTTTATCAGACTTTTCAAGTCCCATGATTTCTCGAATGGCATAGTCATAGCGCGACCTAGTAAAGTCTACCGGCTTCAGGTCAGAAACACTAGTAAGGTACTTCACCATAGCCTCGAGAGCAGCATCGCTAAAGTAAAAATCTAATGCTACGGAAGAGTTTATCGCAACTTTGTCTTCTACCGGATCATAATTAAGTTCTCCGTATGAATCGAGCCCAAACTGTCCCAGCTTATCTCCAAGATTTAATTGTCCAAGTCCCGTGACTGCGCAACTCCCTACCTTCAGAGAAACGTAATTCCCTGGTAAAGTTTTTTGATTAAGCTTATCTGTATTTGCCACTTCATAGGCTTGGTCTTGCTTGTTAAATTTTAAAAATCCGCGCGAGGTAACTATACTTTCATTCTGTTCATCCCTTTTCTCCGAAAGAAAGGTACCGTAGACGATGTAAGGATCTTTTTCGGCCATAAGGCCGATCTCAACCAGTTTTCCTCTGTCGTCAGTAAGTGCAGTATCAACAGGTATAAGCACATTGTTAGGATCAATAGTTGACTCAAACTTCATCCAATTTTTGGAAAGACGCTCACAATCGTGGATGATTCGTGTACTTCCATCAAATGTGAGAAACTTATCATTAGATTTAAGATTGATATTCCCTTGAAATTCAAAGTGTGGACTTAAGAAGAATTCATCGATAGAGAGCACTTTACCAGCACCCACCGTTTGCAAGGATGTATCAACTCCGATAGATTCAAAGGTGATAAGACGCTCCTGCTTGTTCTCGTCAACATAGGCATAATTGCCCGATGCTTTATAATCACTGCGAGAGTTAATCTTCACCTGGGCATCATTGATGGTGTGATATTGAGTAACGTAGTTCGCCAAGATAGAGGCATTTACCAATTCATCCATTTGAGCTCTTCGGCGAATGATGACTCTGCCGCTATCTGGAGTGATTTTGGCGTCGGCAACGCGTATCCAGGGTATCTGATCGGCTGTGATGGTATAAGTATCCAAATCGTAAATGGCTTTGGGCGACATAAAGTTGAGCGAATCCTGATCTTCTCGGACGCTGATAAAATTAGATCGACTCATATCCAAATCAGTATCAATCACAAAGTCGGAGGCCATCTCCCGTGAAGTCTCCAGCGAGATATCGTTCTTGTCCATGAACCATTTAAATTCATCCATGAAGCAGATGTATTCGTTTACTGGGAATTCTACGGTAGTCTCTTCATCATTCGACTTAAATTCCCCCACTCTGTTCTCAAAATCGATGTGAGCGTTTACATTATTCGTCTTGAATGCCAAATTAGCCTCTGATAAAGCCAAGAGCCTGAAATCAGCAGTATCCGCGTCAAAGGTTTGATAATTGTATACGATTGAATCAGATTCCAATTCTGCCCCCGAAAACTCCACAATTCCTCTGCCCGTCATCCCTTTCGGAGTTAGATCGAGCACGCCCTTTTTGGCCATAGCTTGACCATCAAACATATTGATTGGTTCTTTGATCACTTCGGTGGAAAGCTTGTCAGCGAGCGGCAAGTAAGTTAGATCGACTTCCGTTGCATTGGCTTCTGGGATCTCTTGACCACTGGAGACCGACTCGTTTTTAAAGGAGCTCGTAATTCCTCGGGCGCTATCCGGGAAAAAAGTAAACTGCTCCGAACTTGCAGTTGCAGTAAAGTACTCCAAATCACCATTTCCTTGAATACCGCTAAAGTTGACGATAATATCTTTTGTGAAAGTGGCTTTGCTCCCGTAAAGAGGGAGCCCGCCTGGTGGAGTTGAGCGCACAAAACCTAGGGAGTAATCTTCTTGCACCTTCAGACTTTCGTCCAATTCTGGAAAAATACCACCAGAAACGAAGCGACCTTGAAAGGCAACTTGCTCAGTCGCAAAGTTGTCCAAACTGTCGAGGGTAAATGGCTCTAACTCATAAAATACTTCTGATCGCTCATAGACACCTTGCTGAATTTGTGAGTTGTCGTAATAGACAAAAGATTCCTTATCAGCAGTGAGAATGGGGAATTCTGTAAACTCTTCCTGAAGACCAGACTTATTAAATGGATTGTCGATTTGAAGCGTACCGGTTATGCCTTCGATAACGTTTTTAACTCTGCGTAAGCTCTTATATTCAGGTCGAAAATCTTCAACATAAAGTCGACAAGAATCTACGGTCACCAAATCAATTTGAAATTTATCGTAATTAAAGGCGAATTCCTCTCCGTAGAACTCAAACTTTCCAGAGCGAATAACTCCTCCGAGATTGAAATCTCGGTTCTTACGCACATTGACCAGTCCATTCTTTGGAAAGATGGTCACCTGCTGAGAATCTGAAAGGAGAATTTTATCTACTCCCTTCAAGACGAGGTCAAAATTGACCAAGTTGAGTTCTGCATTATCGCCGTCAGCTACATCAGAGTTGAACATAATTACATCGTAGTCTACATTTCCCGCTTCAGCGGCGATATAATCGAAAAGCTTTTGTTTGATTTCAATGGTTTGAGTGGGAATGTCGTAGTTGATAAATCCTCGGTTTGCCATTTCGATGAGGCGCGGCATATAGCTCTCTAGCTGAAACCGAAGGTCATCGCAGAATCCTCCTGCACCAAAGGTTTCTGAATTGACTTTTCGGGCGTATTTGCGCAAAGCGTACAAGGGATTGATGCGATCTAAGCCCGTGAGTTCATGGTAGATTTCCTTTTTGAAAAAATTGGAAGAGATAAAAGCTGCTCGAGTTTCGGTACTTCCGTAGAGGTTCCCCATTCGGATAATGGGATCATCGATATTCCAATAAAACGCTTCGAAGTAGAGCTCCAGGTCGTGATAAGTATCGAAGTACGGCGACTTACTCAATCCTTCATTGCTTCGAATAAGGGTGAGTAATCGAGTTTCATTTTTATAACGTAGCTGCAAGCTTGGATGAATGATTGAATCGTTATTCAGGGTAATCATCACTTTGGCATCAGCAGAGGAAACCGCGTCGGGCTTTATCGTGTAATATTCAGCCATAGCAACGAGCTGAGGCAGGTTGTCGCGCTTAAAAGTGAGCATTGCGGGCTCTGCCTTGGAACCGAATCCCTGAAGGTTGGCTCCTTCCATTCTAAAACCTCCATTGTAGTCAACCTTGTCGACGATATTCTCGATAGAAAGCCTCTTGTCGTAAGAGGAGAATTGAGGGTAAGTTGCTTTTTCTGGGGTGACATTGGCGAGGATTTTATCCTCCATAGTTCCGAGCAGCGGGTACTGAAAAAAAGTATTGAAAAACTGCACCGAGTCCAGCTTAAAGAAACTCGATCGGATATTCAGCGTGTAAGGATTCTGAATGACCGCGTAGGTCTCGCTTGGGTCAAGCCCAGCCCTCTCCCATGTGAGCTTACCGTCTTTCCCAAACCATTTTTCTTTCTGCTGATCGAATTCACCTCCGGTGGAATAGATTACAGAACTATCACCTTTTGCTCGACAGATCAGGTCGGTTGTTGGAAAAACGATTCGGTAATCTTTTCCTTCGAGTTTGAACGACCAACCAGCGTTATTCCCCTTCCATGTGGTTGAAGCGGATTGATAGAAAACATTGTCAACAAAGAGATTCTCCGTCATGGTGAGGAAGTTCTCCAGCTTCTTTTTACTGCCTTTTTCCAATACTTTGATGATTTCTACCCAAGTATCAAAACCCTCATCTTCTTGGGGTGAACCAGGAAAAGACATGATAGAAACGAGGAAAGACTTGTAAAATGGAAAAGGCCTAAGCCGTTTCTTGAGCATAAGATCAGCGATGTCGTAAATCTTCTCTTGATGCTCTGCATTGTAGATGTCTCCGTTGACCCAAAATGGTGCAAAAGACCCTTCGATGAGGGCGCGAGCTTCTTTCTTATCGGCTTCTTCAAGTAGGTCAGTGAGCTCATCTACAAAAGCTTGCTTCTCACGCGTAAATTGGCGGATCTGACCGAATGAGCTAAGTGAAAATCCTAAAAAAAGTAGGATGATAAGGAGGTATTTCATCGCAGTTCTATTTTTATCAAATTGAGCAAAGCCCAATCATTTTTTGATTTGACTGCGGCGACTTCCAAGCCAAGATCGGCAGCAGCTACAGTAAGTTCTTCTACATCGGTTTTGAAAAAACCACTAAGCACTAAATGACCTCCAGTTTCAAGGGCCTTGGTGAAGGCAGACATATCGCTCATAAGTACGTTTTTGTTGATGTTGGCTAAAATCACGCCAAAAATGGATTCTCCAATTACGGAAACATCCCCTTTCAGCACTTCAATTTCAACCTCATTTAACGCAATATTATCAATGGTATTCTCAAAAGCCCAGTCTTCAATATCATAGGCTAGAACGCGATTAGCGCCGAGTTTTCGGGCGGCTATAGCCAGCACTCCAGTACCGCTGCCCGCGTCGAGGATAGAGTTTCCATTGAGACTAAGATCATGCAGCTCATCTAGCATGAGCCAGGTGGTTTCGTGGTGCCCAGTACCGAATGACATTTGAGGCTGGATAAGGATGTCATGTTCAAAGGCTAAGTCAACCTCGTGAAAAGGCGCTCTGACCCTAAACTTGTCCTTTACGCAAACTGGTTCGTAATCAGCCTCCCACTGAGCATTCCAATTTTCATCTTCAATCTCCTCGCGACGGTAATCGATCTCTCCTTCCAAAGTTTGAATGAGATCTTTTACTTCTTCTTCCGAATCCAAGTTGGAAGGAATATAAGCCTCCACTCCAACTTCGGTAGACACGAAGCTTTCAAACTCGAGATAGGCAAGCATGGTTACCAGTATCTCAGCTGTTGGCTGCACTGGCTTACAGGTAAATCTATAGAGGAAATAGTTCATCGTTTTGTAGACCGTAAGGTCGGAAGAAGAATAACTGCATTGAAAAGAGGTTTGGAGAGTTTTGAACGAGGTGGAGGGGAATATCTTCTTGACTAATATTCAAGATGGTAAGCCAAGACTAGTGAAATCTAATCAATACTTGAAATTTCTTTACCGGGCTAAAAATTTGAAATTAGAAGAACCATGGTTCGGCGAGGAAATTTGACAAGCCATATCAAAGCGCATGCCCCACTAGTTAGGTGCTCAAATTTGAAAACGCTAATTGAAAAGGTCCCCGCACGTTGAGCTTTTCATTTTATGGAGAGTGAGTGATGTGCTGAGTTAGTTGGCTTTGATTCAAGGAATGGGCCCGACAAAAACCATCGAAACTCACCAGTAATGTCGTGATTGTTGCTGCAGCTCGTAATTATCATTCTAGAAGCAGTATTAGTTAAGCTGGTCTTTATCCCAGTTTGTCGAAAACCAAATTTAGCTAAGTCATTTATCTGTTTAACATAGATGAAAGAGGCAATTAATCTGGACTAAAAGGAGGTATTTCTGTAAAATTCGATAGTTTCCGGACTCGTCTTCTTTTAAGCGATCTTGGACAAAACCCTACGATATCACAGGGTTTTTGGTCAATACAAGTATCGAAAACCTAAAAGATGTTAGGATCAAAACCTACCCCTCCTTCTTACTTAGCAAGTCCTCTTTGATCTCATTCCACAACTCATCGAAAGAGATATCGCTAGAAGCTCGCCAGCTTTTGACAATCTCTTCTACTTTGGCCTTTCGGGTTACCGAGATATTGGCGAACAGATTATTGATCAACTCCGAATCTTCCTCTTTGGCTTTCTGATTGTAGAGTTCCTTGAGTGAAAGCTCTTTCTCGGTGTTTGATTTGGCGAGCTCAATTTCGATCTGATCTCTCAACCTCACTTTTTCGTCGTATGATCCAGTAGGCAAGTACAACTTGCTTATTATGGGAATCAATTCGAAGAGCACAAGGATGATGAGGATGAGGTAATACCTCTCGGCGAGGGCTCCTGTTTCGTCTTTGTCGAATAGACTCTGCAAAGCTTCGATTCGAATTAGGAATCCGGTGTCGAGTTCGCGCTCTTTGAAGGCATCAGTTTCCTCATTGATCCTTTGAGTGATTTCTCCAAGTCGGGTGTCGATGCGCTGAAGATCGCCAGCACTGCTGGCTTGGTATTGATCGTAGCTCTTCTGAGCCCGATCAAGAGCTCTTTTCTTTTCGCGGGCTATACCGGCTATTCCGTACTTGCCCGATCCACCCGTTCCGTCTATCTCTTCCAGATAGTCGCTTTCGGCCGATTGAAGGTCTTCGTACAGCGCGGTGGTCTCGTCGGCTATTTGGGTTCTCCGGTTGGTGAGTTCATTCGTTTCGGTAGCAAAGAGCGCTTCCAGCGCCGTGCGCTTTTCTTGAGTCTTCTGGCCGTGGAGAATCGCCACTTCAGCGTTGATGTCTTTCTCAAACATCCAGAGGATAATAGGCTGAGCGATAAAAGCTCCAAGAAACATGGCTAGCGCCACCCGAAATCCGATGGCTACAAAATTCCTCTGGCCCTTACCCATCGAGGAGATGAGCATCCGATCGATGGTGAGAATACCAAAGCCGATAAAGATCCCGAGGGAGATGTAAATAAAGGGATTCTTTATGCTAATGGACCAAAAGTAGATCCATGCTATGGTGGCGTAAAGCCAGGTAAAGAGCACTCCAGCGCCAATAATCTTGGCTCTGTTTCTATCGGAAGTACAGTCTTTAATGATTTCGGGAATCGCGGTGGAGAACCACCACAATACCGTTAATTTTTCACTAGTATCATTGTCCCTCTTTTGAGACAATTTTCGGTTTTGTTCCTTCATTCCTTGCAGTTTTATCTCAATCGATTGCAGTCGATTGAGATGGGTTTCAAATCTTCAGATAAGAGAAGTGAACGATAGGTAAGGAATCGGATTGTATAAAACCGAGCGATTAACTTGTTTTAAGAACTGGTTTACAGAATTTTAACTTTCAAGAGGTCGTACAGGTGGTGAATTCGGTAAATACAGCTACCTCCTCCTTCCGGAATAAGTCATCGCCTCCCCTTTTCCAAAGCCATAGCTAATGCCGAGGGTGTAGAACGTTCCTTGACGTGAAAAATCATACGCCGTGAAAGTAACCTGATTGGCGAAGCTTTCGCGGATGCGCGAATTGAATATGTCTCGAATAGCGAAATTGGCTACTACTTTCCCTTTGAGGAATTTCTTGCGCAATCCCATATTGGCGAAGGCAAATCCCGAACGACTTCCCTGAATGGTCTCAAACCCTGATTGATAATTTCCAGTTAGTTCTAAATCAACATCATATTCAAACTTAAACTTGGCCGTGAGTTCAGTAGACCATTGGTCATCTGCAAAATCAAAGCTTTGCCCTTCAAAATCTCCATCGCGATTGAAGTATCCCCAATTGAAGTCCCAGTTCATTGTCACCCAATCCATGGCCTTGTACTTTACGTTGAACTCTACTCCCATTTTGTCTTGAGTGCCGATATTCAAAGGTTTGGTGATGTTGACATTGTCTTCAGAAAATGTCACTCGTTCAATCTTCTCAGTAGTGTAGAGATAGTAAATGCTGGAATTGAAAGAGACTTTGCCCAGAAGTAAGATGGCGGTAATCTCGTAAGAATCAGAGTACTCAGGAAGTAAGTCAGGATTTCCCTGTCGGATGTTGAAATTGTTGCGGATGTTAAAGAAAGGGTTCAAGTCCCACAGCCGCGGTCGGTAAATTCGACGGGAATAGCCTGTCTGCATGGAGAACTTTTCGCTCCACTTGTAAGACGCAGCAAAGGATGGAAACAGATTTGTGAAATTCTGAACATTGCTTTCATTGGTATTGGTGAGGAAAGTTCTTAAGTCAGTATTCTCGACTCTTAAACCTCCTTTTACACCCCATCCGTTCGCTTCGTAGCCAATGGTTCCATAGACGCCGAGCACATCTTGATTGTATTTAAAGTTGTTTGTGAAGTTCGAATCAGGGACAAACTCTCCATCCACTTCGTTGAAAACGGCGAAATCATTTCCTACATCTTTGATCTCATAGAGCGCTCCTGTTTCCATGATCCACTTCTCGCCTATCGGTTTTTGATAATCGAGCTTAAAGAGGAAAAGTTGTTCGAAGTAATCGGTCTCCGTGATTTGATCCGGATCTATTTCAGCATCGAGAAGCGGAGTGTTCTCAAAACTAGATTCTGTCTCCTTTCCGAAGAAAGTTCCAAGAGAACTAAACTGAAGGGTGTGGTCTTCCGAATCGGCAAACTCTCGCTTGTAGTTGAAATCAAACTGATACTTCGGGTTGATGGCCGTAGTAGTTTCCTCCCGCCTCCAGAGTGATTCTAGCTGATCATTTTCACCGAAGAAGGAAAACTCTGTTTCGCTAGGCTGATCTTCATCTTCCAAGGCAAAGCTTCCTGACAAAGTGATCACATCTCGTTCTGTGAGGTAGTAATCGGTGCCCAAAGTAATGTTGTAGAAGGCTTCATTTCGGAACTCCTCTCCTTCTGATGCGAGAAGTGTTCCCGTGGTGAGGTCAAGGTTTTCGCTTTCGCGGAAACGCGGCAATGAGCGATATCCCGCACCAAACTGGGTAAAGAAGTTAAAGTTCTCCGTACGGTAGTTCATACTTCCGCCAAGGCTATGGTTGTCAGGAATTCCGGTATTGGCAGATATGGATCCATTCAGTCCTTTCTTATTGTCTTTTTTTAGCACGATGTTGATGATTCCCGCAGTTCCTTCTGCCTCGTACTTAGCACCTGGATTGGTAATCACCTCCACTTGCTGAATCATATCTGCGGTGATGGTTCCTAGAGCATTTCCTTCAGGATCGGCGAGGACAGATGGCTTTCCGTTGATCAATATTTGGACACCAGCATTTCCCCGTAGGCTTACCTGACCTTCGATATCTACATTTACCGAAGGGACGTTATCGAGTACTTCGAGAGCTCCCATTCCAGTGGAGCTAAGATCCTTCCCAACATTGAATACTCGTTTATCGAGCTTGAATTCCATTTCAGACTTCTCTCCCACTACTTCTACTTCTTCAAGTCCGAGAGCAGAAGGTTCGAGCAGTATCATGCCGAAGTCAATCTTTCCTTCGAGAGCCTCCGGTGCTTCCATCGTTTTATCAAGGTAACCGATAAAACTTACCTGAATTTTGATCTTGTCGGTTGCCGAAGAGATATTGAACTTACCGTCAATATCACTAGAAGTTCCCGTTATAATCTCATTTGTCGCAGCATCGATAATGGCAACCGCAGCAAAGGAAATGGGATCATTCTTGTCGGAGTCTGAAATAGATCCAGTTACTTGAAAGTCTTGTCCTACAGCCATGAAGGCGGTGGCAAAGAAGGATAGTATCAGCAGAAATGCTGCTTTTATCGAGCGCATTAGCGAATCCGATTCTAATTGATAAAAATTATAGACAGCTAAGCACGGTATAAGGTTTAGAATAGGCAATCGTTTTTTATTATAAAGCCTGTACATCAGTTTATATTTGTGCCCATGTTAAGACAGAAATTTCATCTGGGTGAAAACTACGATTTCATTACCCTAGACAAGCTGCTTAAAGTCACCAGACTTGTCGGCTCTGGCGGTGAGGCACACCTCGTCATTCAAGAAGGAATGGTGGAAGTGAATGGAAAAGTTGAACTACAAAAAAGGAAGAAGATGCGAAAAGGAGATTTCGCTGCTTTTAATGGAGAAACGATAACGGTTGAATAGATGGAAGGCACGCGCAGAGCAGATATAAAAGTTGGGCTTAAAGTTGCCATCGTTCTTAAGAAAGATCAAAGAACTGGTCTATTAACCGAAGGAGTAGTCAAAGACATTTTGACCAAATCCCCTGCCCATCCTCACGGAATCAAAGTGAAGCTTGAAGACGGTCAGGTGGGAAGAGTGAAGGAGATATTAGAATAGTCTGCTGTTCTGAATGACTAAAGTATTTCACCGTTCTTGTTCCACGATTTGAAAATCATCTTAGATTTGGACTAAGCACAACCATCCTTCATGAAAAAAGTACTTCTCACCGGAATCTCAGGTTATATTGGTCTCCATTGTGCGGTGGAACTTCTCAAGAAAGGATACACCGTAAGAGGTTCTGTGCGCAATCTAAAGAAGGCCGACAGCATTCGAGCGTCTCTCGCTGCACATGTAGATATTGAAGATAAATTAGAATTCTGCGAGCTAAACCTCTTGGCCAACGATGGTTGGAATGAAGCAGCTGTGGGTTGTGATTTCCTAATGCACGTTGCTTCTCCTTATTTCTCTAAAGTGCCAAAGGATGAACAAGATTTGATCCGCCCGGCGGTGCGAGGAACAAGCCGAGCCCTCAGAGCAGCGCACAAAGCTGGGATCAGAAGAGTGGTTTTGACATCTTCCATAGCGGCCATGTTGGGAGAGCTGGAAGGTATGCCCAACATGGATGAAAGCACTTGGACGAATACGGAGAGTATGTCAGCAACTCCCTATATCAAAAGCAAAACCATTGCTGAAAAGGGCGCTTGGGATTTCGCCAACAAGCATGATATTGAGTTAGTGACCATCCATCCCGGACCAGTTTATGGACCTCCAATTGATGAAAATCTAAATGGCGAGTCCATGAGCTTTTTTGTGCGGATACTAAAGGGTGAAATACCGGGAATGTTTAAGGGATGCATCAACTTATCTGATGTTCGCGATGTCGCTAAGATTCACGTGAAGGCTCTTGAAAATAAAGAAGCAAAAGGGCATCGATTTATAGTTGCTTCGAATCGAGGCGTTGAATACAGTGCTGTTCCGGAGATTTTAAAAAGTCATGGCTACGAGGTCAGTGACAAAATTATTCCTACTTTTCTCATTAAGCTTATTGGACTATTCAACAGTGAAATGAAAGGTGTAAAAACTTTTGCAGGAAAAGAATTCACAGGAGATACTGCTATGACCAAAACGATTTTTAATTGGGAGCCCATACCGCTTGAAAGAACTGTTCTCGATACGGCCGAAAAAATTGAAGAACTCATTAAAGAGTCTGGCCGTTAAAAGAGTCCCTCACTATCGGGATATAATTATTTTCTTTTGAAAGTATATAGTTCCCCCATCCTTAGGACAGATTTCAGTTAAAGTTAAGGTGTATTTGTTGTTGAATGAGGTGTTGGGGGAGACTGATAATTTTTGTTTTTATTAAATAATCATGCGCCTCCTCCGTAGGACAGTGTCTTGGATTATATCAAAGCGGCGATAACTACCGCAGTACACGAATCAGTTTTCGTGGCAACCGCATGCTGCGTAGCTACTTCGCGGAAGCTTCGTGAATAGCGCTACACCACGATCCAATATTGCAAACATATTGGAGAAGCCATCAGGGGAAAGACCCTAAGAGGATACTGATCAAGGGAGCCCTCAAGCTCCTAAGTAGAACCCACGCGGTGATTAAAACAGGCATGCCTTACCGAGCGGGAGTAACGGCTTAAATTTG
>JAKVAV010000011.1 GCA_022448105.1 Flavobacteriales bacterium
GGTATAGACTGAGTCTTGAATATAAAAGTCGGGAAGGTCTTCGTTATCTTCCTGCGCGGAAGTACTTAAAGTAATGAGGGTAAGGAAGAAGAGGATATATTTATGGCTTCCTTTCACTTTGACACAGTTTTTGCGCTTGCCGCGAATATAGAGAGAATTATATGGGCTTGAGGTCAGTTTTCATTGTTTGGATTTCGGTACTCTCAGGACTTTTATGTTCAGCGCAAAAGGGTGATGGTCTCCAATTTTTTATCGGACCAGAATCTGACGAGAAAAGAAATCAATCGCTTTGGGAAGTGTTTGGTCACCACCAAGACTATTTCCTGACTCTGCGAAGCTTCAATAGGAAAAAGGGCCAATTTATAATTGAAAAAATCGATACTGATAGTCTGAAGACAATGGCTAGCGTGGTTTTTAAACCGCAAGAAATGAGCGGTCGCTATCCCGTTTTGACCTATCCAATGACTACCAAAAATGCCAGCTTTCTCATTGCCACCGCTGAAGATCCTAAGGGTACAGACGTTTACATCATGGCTTATCCCATCAGCGAGGGATTAAAAATTCCAACAGAACCTATCGTATTGGGGATTGCAAATAGGGAAGCACTTCTGTCCGAAAATGGATTTCTCATTTTCAAAAGCAAGGATGAAGACAAGGTGGCTCTATTCGTTCCTGAGGAAACCGAGCCTCAAAAAAATGAAAAGTTCACCCTCCGCTATTTTGACGCTAACCTGAGCCTATTGGATGCGAGGAAAGTAGAAATTCCCTACAGAGCAGATGAAGTATTGTTGCACGATGCCGTATTGAGCTCAAATGGTGATTTTCATGGTATAATATCACTCAAAAGCGAGTCAGAAGTCAGAAGCTTGCCAGATTCTTACGCACTAATTAGTTACAGTCCCGAAGAGGATCAGGTAAAGGAAAAGGCACTTGCCCTTGGCTCTAAGTGGTTTTACGAACTCGACCTTACTATGACTCCCGATACCAACCTCTGGCTTTCGGGTTATTACAGCAATATGGTTGAGCCATCAATGGCTGGGACATTTTCAGTAGTCATTAATTCTCAAAATGGCGAATTATTACAGACTGGCTTATCCCCTTTTGATAGAGATTTTAGACTCATTTTCAGAAATTACAACCGTAATTCAGAAGATGCACTGGGGCTATTTAAATTGGATGATTCGGCGCTGAGTAAAGATGGGCTCATATCTCTCATAAGTGAAAAAAGGTATGAACGACAATCAACGATTTTCAATCCAGCCACCGGCGTCTACAGCACGGTGCAAATAAATTACAACGAGGAAATCTTGATTTCGACCATAAAACCTAACTCGCAGATTGTAGCCAATGTAATTATTCCAAAATATCAGTCGTACTCTCGTTCGAGTGGAAGATACGCTTCTTACGTTTTTAAACAGTGGAATGATCAATTGATCTTTTTTTACAATGAACATATACGAAACGCAGCATTGTCTCCAAACGATTATGGTGAATACCGATTTCTCAACAACGAGAATAATATGACGATCTCATTTTGTGTCGTTGGGAAGGATAAAGTAGTAAAGGGTTCTATAGCTCCGGAAAGGATCGATAACTACTACCTCAACGCTGAACACAGCTACTCAGGTAATGACTTTGAAATTTTAACCGCATATAAAGGTTACAAGACGAGGTACATCAAAGTCACCTCTCCCTAAATTTAATCTGTGTAGAGTGAATTTGAATGGTGATATTTGCCAGATCAAATGGCAGGAGTAAACGAAATCAAAGCGCCTATTTCGAAAGAGATGGATGAATTTGAGGATCGCTTTCGCGCATCCATGAAGAGCAATACTCCATTGTTGGATAAAATTACTCATTACATCGTAAGACGGAAAGGCAAGCAGATGAGACCGATGTTTGTCTTTCTCTCCGCAAAGCTTTGCGGTGGAATAAACGACAGCACCTACGTGGCTGCTTCACTCATCGAATTGCTGCACACGGCTACCTTAGTCCACGACGACGTAGTTGACGATGCCAATCTCCGCCGAGGGTTTTTCTCGGTAAATGCCCTATGGAAGAATAAAATAGCCGTTCTGGTGGGAGATTTCCTCTTATCTCGAGGTTTGCTGATGAGTGTCGACGAAGGAGAGTTTGAGCTACTCAAAATTGTTAGCACCGCAGTGAGAGAAATGTCTGAAGGCGAGCTGATGCAAATGGAGAAGGCGCGCAGACTTGACATTACCGAAGAGGTTTACTTCGAGATAATCCGTCAGAAAACTGCATCCCTCATTGCTGCGTGCTGCCAAAGCGGAGCACATTCGTCAAAGATCGATCTGGAAGGACAGGAACGGATGCGCCTTTTCGGCGAAAAGACCGGAATAGCCTTCCAAATAAAAGATGATCTTTTTGACTATGACTCTGAGGGAAACATTGGTAAGCCGACCGGTATTGATATCAAGGAGAAAAAGATGACTCTGCCATTGATTTACGCCTTGTCAAAAGCAGATAGAAAGGAAAAAAAGTGGTTGATCAACTCGGTAAAAAACCACCACGAAAACAAAGAAAGGGTGACAGAAGTGATCGACTATGTGATCAAATCTGGCGGCATAGAATATACCCGAGACAAAATGCTCACCTACCGAGATGAAGCCTTAGAAATTCTTCATACTTTTGAAGAAAGCGAGGCTAGAAACTCCCTTGAAGCCCTCGTTAATTATACGATCGAACGTAAAAAGTAAATCTCGTTTCAACTATGCTAAATCGCGTTATTCTGATTTTCGCGCTGTTCATTTTTGGCTGCGAGCCAGCCTCTACCCCTTCAGAAACGAAAAAAGAAGTTGCCACAAACCAAACCTCTAAGGAAATTGTAGATGTGATCGAGTATCACCCTAACGGTGCGGTCAAAATCAGAGGAAAGAGTCAAGGCGGAAAACGACTTGGGAGATGGGAATCTTTTTACGCAAATGGACTCAGATGGAGTGAATCAGAATACCGCAATGGCTACCGTCAGGGAGATGCAGTGAGCTACTACCCAAACGGTATGATGCGGTATCAAGGGCTTTACTACAACGACGAACCCACCGGTATTTGGTCTTTTTATGATACTTCAGGGGTGAGGACTCTTCGCCTTGACATGGATCTACCCCAAGACGAACGAGAGGGAATACTTGACTCGCTAGGAATCAATTGATAAGTAGAAACACCATAGACAAAATTTTTGAAGCGGCTCGCATTGAAGAAGTCGTTCAAGATTTTGTGCAATTGAAAAAAGCGGGGTCCAATCTTAAAGGACTCAGCCCTTTTGCAGACGAAAAAACTCCCTCATTTTTTGTTTCTCCTGCTAAAGGAATCTTCAAAGACTTCAGTTCTGGTAAAGGTGGAAATGCGGTAACTTTCTTGATGGAGCTCGAGCATATGACTTACCCCGAAGCGCTGCGCTACATCGCCGATAAGTACTCGATAGAAATCGAAGAAACGGAGATGGACCCAAAGCAAAAGGAGGAACAAAGTCTGAGGGAAAGCCTCGTGCTGGTCAATAAATTCGCCTTCGAGGAATTTGAAAATAATCTCTGGGAAACTCAGGAAGGAAAGAGCATAGGACTTAGCTATTTTCGAGAGAGAGGCTTTTCAGATAAGACGATCAGAAAGTTTGGACTTGGCTATGCCCTAGATCAAAATGATGCTCTGCTAAAAGCTGCAAAAGATGCTGGCCATAAAGAGGAACACCTCCTCAATCTTGGGCTCACTAAAGAAGGAAACTACGGGAAGTACGACTTCTTTCGTGGTCGAGTGATTTTCCCCATCAGGAATGTGAGTGGTCGGTGCATCGCCTTTGCCGGAAGGACGTTGAAAAGCGACAACAAGGTAAAGTACATCAACTCCCCCGAGAGTGAACTCTACGACAAGAGCAAAACGCTTTACGGTCTTTACGAAGGCAAGCAAAACATCATCAAAGAAGACAAGTGCTTCTTGGTAGAAGGCTATACCGATGTGATCTCACTCAATCAAGCCGGCGTAGAATATGCGGTAGCTTCTTCGGGTACTTCACTGACCACTGAGCAAGCTCGATTAATAAAGCGATACACCAAAAATGTATCCGTACTTTATGATGGAGATAAAGCCGGAATCAATGCCGCACTGCGAGGAATAGACTTGCTGCTCCAGGAAGGTCTTCAAGTAAAGGTTTTACTTTTTCCGGAAGGGCATGACCCTGATTCCTTTGCGAGAGAATCGTCACAAACTGAACTAGAGAATTACCTCAACACTCAGGCTAAAGACTTCACTGACTTCATGATAGAAGTCTTACTCGATGGCCACGAAGATGATCCTGTAAAGCGCGCTGAGGCCACCCGAAGAATTGTAGAGAGCCTTTCTCTCATAGACGATAATATCACAAGGAGTATCTACGTGCAGCGCTGCAGCAAGAATCTTGAAATTCCTGAAAAGGCATTGTTGAGTGAGCTCAATAAGTTCTTGAGGAAGCGCACGCTAAAGAAGGCCGGCGTTGACCCTCAGATCGTTCAGGATGAGCCTCAACACATCGAAGATCAAGAAGGAACGCTTCCACTTGAAGATGTTGCCATTTGGGAAAGAGAGATTGCACGGATTCTCATCAATTACGGTTCAGAGGAAATAGAGATTGAGCTCCAATCAGAAGAAGGCGAAGAGGAGAAGGTGAAAGTGCAGGTCGCCGAATACATTTTGCACGACCTTACTCAAGATGAAATCGGTTTTCAAACGGAGGTCTACCGGTCAATTGTCGATATTTACCAAAGCCATTTTAGCGAAAACGGCAACTTTCCGTCTTCTGAATACCTCGTGCGCAACCCAAAACTAAGCGAGTCTATCGCCGCCATGATCTCTTCTCCATATGAGCTGAGCGAAAATTGGGCTGAGCGACACAAAATATACACCGACACCGAAGAGAAAGATCTACTAAGAACCGTATTTGATCCCTTGATGAGGCTCAAACTCAACAAAGTTAAAACCTCGATGCGTGAAGTTGATGATGCCATAAAATCAACTGAGAACGAGGAAGAATTACATTTGCATCTCCAAGAAAAAATGAAGCTCGACCAAATGAAGGTGGCGTTGAGCGAATTTTTTGGGAGCGCAATTATTTGATCGATGAGCGATTTCTTTAACTATAGCTTCTACCAAACCGATTTGCTCAATATCACCGTGGGCAAGTTGTTGTCGCTCATTTTCATCATTTTCATTACCCGGCTTATACTCAGATTCTACAGAGTCTTTGTCCATAAAAAAATCAGAGCTCTCGATGTATTTGACAAGGAACGAGAGGCTCTTTTCTTAAAAGCTGGAAAAAATGTAATCAGACTGCTTGGCGTAATCGCCGCCGTGATGAGTCTCGGATTGATGCCTTTGCTCAATGCGATTTTTGCATTTCCCTTGCTCACCACAGAAAAGGTCCACGTATCCGTGGGAAATGTCTTCGTGCTCATCATCATTCTGGTGATCACCAGGATTCTCGCAAGACTGGTTCGAATCATCATCAAAAAGAACTTCTCCCGAAAGGCTTGGGTCGACGAAGGAAAAGAATACACGGTATTCAAACTGACCAAGTACGGGCTTTACGGTTTTGCGATTTTGGTTGGGCTCACGAGCATTGGTATCGATATGAAGTTGATTCTAGCTGGTGCTGGCGCATTATTGGTCGGTATTGGATTCGGGCTTCAGTATCTCTTCTACGATTTAATCTCAGGGCTAATTATCCTTTTTGAGGGACCCATAAAAGTGGGAGACGTGATTGAGGTGGATGGCCTCGTGGCGAAGGTGAAGCAAATCGATATTCGTACTTCGAAAGTCATCACACGCAATGGGAAGTACATCATCATTCCCAACTCAAAGCTCATCGGCGAAAAGGTGGTCAACTGGAGTCATGGCTCAGAATTGACGAGATTTAATGTTGAAGTTGGGGTGAAATACGGCAGTGATACTGCTTTGGTAAAAGAGGTACTTTACAACTGCGTTCTTCGACACCCTGATGTGAGTAAAAACCGAGAGATTATCGTGCGATTTGACAATTTTGGAGACAGTGCGCTAATCTTTACGGTATTCTTCTGGGCAAAGAAAACCTGGGTGGTGGAGACGCTTCAGAGCGAAATCAGATTTGAAGTAGATCGAGAGTTTAGAGAGAAGGGCATTACCGTGCCGTTCCCTCAAAGGGATATTCATATCATCTCCAACCCCGACTCTAAGTGAACTTGAAGTCTTTAGCAACGAGCTGAATAGATCTTTTTTCTTTCCAAGTATTTTCTTCGATTGTATAGGCCATTTCAAACTCCCTCCCTGAGGCCATTTGATCGTAATGTTGAGCAAAACCAAAGGCAATCACTGGCAAATCTCTTTTGTTTCCGTCTGCTTGAGCAATCGAAAACTTTAAATGCTCAGATCCCACAATATTAACCTTATGGGCAATGCATTTCGGGGTGGAAAACACCGGTTGCCGGTTCTCTGGTCCATATGGCCTAAGCCGATTGAGCTGAGCAAAGAAGTTTTGATATTCTTGATTGTGCCAATCATCAAAATTGACTTCAAGCGAAATATTGAGCTCTGGTGGCTTGCTGCCTTTGCCTAAAACTTTTTGAGCGTAAGACTCAAAGGAATGTTTAAATAACTGATAGTTTTTTGCCTCTAGCGTAAGTCCAGCCGCCGCAGCGTGGCCACCAAATTTTAGGAGATGTTCGCTGCAAGAGCTCAGAGCTTCGTGCAGATCAAAACTTGAGGTGCTTCTAGCGCTTCCTGTCAGCAATCCGTCCACCTCCGTAAGGATGATTGTAGGTCGATAGGCTATTTCCATCATCCGCGATGCGACGATCCCCACCAATCCTTTATGCCAATTGTCTTTGGCAAGAATTGTTGTGGTATTCTCTAGTTCTGGATCTTCCTCATAAAGCATTTCACGCGCTTCGGTGGTGATTAGTGCATCTCTTTCTTTTCTGGCGATGTTGAGTTTTTCAATTCGCTCAGCTATCTCTTCCGCTTCTTTTTCATTGCTAGCCGTGAGCAGCTTAACGCCCAAGCTGGCGTGATGCATTCTTCCTGCTGCATTGATTCTCGGGGCGATTTTAAAAACGACATCCGACACTCTTACCGGGCCTTGTTTAAAGCCCCCATTTTTGAGCAGAGCTCGAATTCCAACACTTGGGTTATTCGAAATCACTTCTAAACCTGCCGCTACAATCGCACGATTTTCAGCTTTTATGGGGACGATGTCGGCGCATGTAGCGATGGCTGCTAATTCTATGAAAGGTTCCGGCTCTAAGTCTAGATCCATGAGTTCTGCAACTTTGAGTAGCAGCATTAAGGCAACACCGCAGCCACAAAGTATCTTGCTTTCATTTTCACAGTCTCTTTGCTTGTGGTTAACGATGGCATAAGCAGGAGGGAGTTCTGTTCCTGGTTCGTGGTGATCGCAAATAATTACATCGATACCATTTTGCATTAACTTGTTGACCCGGTCTACCGCCCTTATTCCACAATCGAGGGATACAAATAGACCGACACCTTCTGAAATGGCACTTTCTACTCCTTTATCGCTTATTCCGTACCCTTCAGAATATCTGTCCGGGATGTAAAAGTCAAAATCGACGTTTAACGACTCCAAAAAAAGGCTCATCATAGCGACAGAAGCAGTGCCATCCACATCGTAGTCTCCGTAAAGCCTAATTTTTTCGCGACTGCTCACGGCTTGGATCAACCTTTCGGCACTCTTATCTAAATCTCTCAGTTGCATCTTACCAAGATGCTCCTCTATGCTACTAGAAAAGTAGCTCCGCAAGGATTCTTGGGAATTTAATTTCTTGGTGACCAATACTTTGGCTATCACATGATGGAGTTTGGGATATGCCTCCATTAAATTTGAAATGTCCAGATTATTCATCTCCTCTGGTCGATTCCATCTATATCTTGAGCTGCTTTTGAGGTCTAGGTTTTCAATCATCAGAGTTTAGATTCGAGATGAAGTATCTGCAGTAGTAGCCATGGGAAACAACTTTAATTATATTTGAGCGTCTGAAAAATGTAATTACTTTGCGGCAAACTACCGTATTTCAACCCTACCTAGATGAAATTTAGAATCTTGAGACACTTCTTTGTTGCAGCCTGCATGGCTTTAGCATTTTCAGCTTGCAGAAATGAAGATAATAGAATTGAGCCAACTTGCTTTGATGAAGTAAAAAATCAAGGTGAAGAAGGGATTGATTGTGGAGGACCCTGCGAAGAGTGCCTACCGACCTGTGATGACAGAGAATTGAACGGTCTCGAACAGTTTATTGATTGCGGTGGTGAAGATTGTGCGCCTTGCGCAACGTGCAACGACAATATCAGAAACGCGCACTGGAGACCTGATCCTAATTTGACTCAGGCAGACTTCGCCACCAACGATAGTGTTGGTTTAGCAGGAGGAATTTACTGGAGATTGGTTCTTGAGGAAGGAGTCGACTGTGGAGTACCTTGTGACACGTTCTGCGTAGCCACTTGTGAAGATGGAATCCAAAATGGAGATGAGACAGGTATTGACTGCGGAGGGTCAAATTGTCTCCTTCCATGTCCACCACCAACTTGTGGCGATGGAATTCAAAACGGTCAAGAAACTGGAATTGACTGTGGTGCACCTGGATGCCCAGAGTGTCCCATGCCCACATGCGATGACGGCATACAAAACGTTCATATAGAATATGTTGAGGTTTCTTGTGAATTCCCCTTAGGCTACATCGTCGTAGTCGAGACAGGTCCTGACTGTGATAACGATTTCACTACTTCTTGCCCTGACTGTCCTATCCCTACTTGTTTTGACGGCATACAAAATGGTAATGAAACTGGAATAGATTGTGATAATATTCCTAATAATTTTTGTCCGCCATGCGATCCGGTTGCTTCTTGCGGAAATGGTTATCAGGACGGCACTGAAACAGGTGTAGACTGCGATGATGATCCTACCACGCTTTGTCCTCCTTGCGCAACCTGCACAGATGGGATTAGGAATGGACCAGAACTACAGGTAGACTGCGTCGATTGGCCAATCCCCGCTTACGATAATGGAAGCTGCGTACAATGTGAATCTTGTTACGATGGCACCCCGAATGGTTTTGAACTGCTAACTGATTGTGGAGGCCCAGATTGCCCTAATTGTCCAGAATTCTTAATAGCAACGGTAAATAGCTCTAATTTCAGTGATCAAGCTTCATTCAATCTACAATTTGTCGACCCTTGTATCTCGAATGTTCCGGACACTGTTTTCGTTCCAAATTCATTGGTACTTGGCCCTACGGAAGGTGTTTTTACAGGTGCACCATTCAGAAGGTTGACTGGTACCCAACAAGTGCCAACACCCAATGGAACTTTCCAACGTGTTCTTGAAATTATTATCCCCCAGCCTAATAATTTACAAATGCCATTCCAGCAATATAATACCGTTGAGTACGCCATAGGTATTCAAGAACCGCCTTCAGTGAGTTATACCGAGGGCTTCCTTGACGGCCCTTTTGCAGGAAGTATTACATACAATTCTATTGATTTTGACGATGCCGACTACGAGGCAAATGATCCACCACTGCGGGTGTTCGAGCTCACTAACAAGGTGGAAATACTTCCTGAAGGCTTCGCTTACATGGAAGGAACAATCAACTTCATAAAAGTTAAGCAGCAATTTGGTATCACTGAAGACCTTTACGATATAAGCGATATTTTCTTTGCCATCGAGTACAATTATTACGAATAAGCTTTCTCCGAAAGCTTTCAAATATACCGCAGTTGCTCTTTTATCAAGAGCAACTGTTTTATTTGAAAGAGCCAAATGCGAAAGCAAAATCTAAAATTTCCTATTATTGCCTTGAAAATGGAGTTCAGAAACCATTCAAACGAGGCGAACCCGAAAAGCCATACGAGTAGGAAATAATCATAATTATGAAACACTTTAAGAATCTTTTTTTCGCTATTGCAGGAATTGCTTTGTTGAGCTCTTGCTACACTTACACCGCCACTGTGGGGAGCGGAGCTACGGGTAACAGTAAAACGACGTCATGGAACCATTATATCATCGCAGGATTAGTGCCAGTAGGAGTTTCAAATCCCGAAGAGATGGCAGGCGGAACGGAGAACTACGATATCCAAATTCAGCGCTCCTTTATTAATGGATTAGTTGGTGGCTTAACTTTTGGAATTTACACTCCTACTACTACTACCGTAACGAAATAAATACTTTTACCCCTCAATAGGATAACCTACTATGAGAAAGATTGGCTTCGGAATCTCGTTGATCATCATTTTCCTCGTTATCATTTACTTGGCAAGGATTTTTCTGGTAGCTGATCAAGGAATTACTCCTTATGGTCAGGGTTTTATTAGTGGACTACTTCTCATCCTAGGGTTGGCATCTTTTGCTGCTTATTTCTTAGGGAAGGGTATTTTTAAAAGTGAGTAAAATATCAATGGAGATCTGAAACCATCTAAACGAGGCGTAACCGAAAAGCCATACGAGTAGGGAAAAAATTTAAGTAAAATGAAAGTATTTAAAAGTCTATTATTTGCCTGCGCTGGATTATTAATGCTCAGCTCTTGCTACACATACACATTTACAGTTGGACAAGGCGCTCAAGGATCCAAAGAGATAACTGCATGGAATCACTACGTGGTTTATGGCTTGGCACCTGTTGGAGTATCGGATGCTGCGGAGCTTGCTGACGGAGCCGAAAATTATACTGTTGAGGTGAAACACTCATTCGTCAATGGCCTCATCGCTGGATTAACATTTGGGATTTATACCCCAACCATGACTACTGTAACTAAGTAATTCCATCAAACCTTGGTAATTAAAAAGGCCTCCCGCATGGGAGGCCTTTTTTTGGCTGTAGGGGAAGGATTCGAACCTTCAAAGAGCAGTTAGCCGCCTAAGGCGATTTATCCTTTATCTCCACCCTCGAGACAGGAGGGCATGTCTGCCGGTTTCATCACCCTACAAGATTTGATAGCAAGGTATGATTTATACCTTTTTAATGTTATTTTCGTTACGAAAAGATAAATTTTTTATCATATTCGTAATTAACTTAGTTTTCGTTACGAAATAGAAAATCAACAACATCTCAAAGCATGGCCGATTACCAAATTGATAATGTAGATCTCCAAATTCTCGAAATACTCAGTAAGAATGCGCGCACCGCTTACACAGAAATCGCCGAAAAGCTGATCGTTTCGGCCGGAACCATTCATGTTCGCATGAAAAAGATGGAGGCAGCAGGTATTGTAAAAGGTACCGAAATCGTCGTTAACCCTATCAAATTGGGTTTTGACCTTACCGCATTTATTGGTGTTTTTCTCGATAAGGGAGCATCTTACGATAATGTAATCGATGAACTCAACCAAATTGATGAAATCACCGAAGCTTATTATACCACTGGAGGCTACAGCATATTCTTAAAGGTGATGTGCAAAAACACGGAAAACCTCAGATTAGTCCTTAACGAAAAGATTCAACGGGTAAGCGGAATTCTGCGCACCGAAACAATTATTTCACTCGAACAAAGCATTCGCCGAAAAGCTCCATTACAAACTATAAAGACTAAGTAGTAGCGAGAGTTTCAAAAAAAATTCAAGTTTTTTCATGTTTCTGTCCCCAACTAGAAATTCAGGTTCGTCAACTGAGTAAATCAATCATCCTAAAAACAAATTATCATGAAAGACTAGATGCTATGGTTCCTCGGAGCTGACTACGGAACTCTTGGGCTTTCTCCAGAAGAGATTCATTCGAGAATGGGAAAATAGATGTCATGGTCGGCCAAGTTGACCGAAACAGGTTTTGCTAAAGGCGGCGAAGCCCTTCACGCAGATGGAATCAAGAGAATATCCGGTTCTGACCAAACAGTAACCGATGTGACGGCGGCAGAACTGAAAGAATTAATCGGAGGCTATTTCCTTGTGAAAGCTGCTAATGTTGACGAAGCCACCAAAATCGCCGCAAATTTCCCAGACTACGACCTCGACGGAACCGTAAAGGTGCGAGAAGTCATTGTTTTTGAATAATGGAAACAAATCAACAACAGATCGACCATCTTTTCCGCCACCACAGCGGAAAGATGGTCGCTGTTCTCACCAGAATCTTTGGGCTAAAGCACCTAAAAACAGCAGAAGATGCTGTCCAAGACACCTTCATTCAAGTGTCAAAGGTTTGGCCAAAAATCCGCCAGAAAATCCCGAAGGCTAGTTGAACACCACAGCTAAAAGCCGTGTTTTAGATCTTTTCAGAAAAATCAAATCGGAAAAAGAGCGGGAAACCAAACTAGATTTTGGTTCAACCGCAATGCCAATTGAAGAACTCTTTCTCGATAGCGCAATTGAAGACAGTCAACTGCGTATGATCTTTACCGCCTGCAGCCCTTTTCCTGACAGCCGAGACCAAATGGCTTCCTCCCTTAAAACGGTTTCGGAATTTAGCACGAAGAAAATAGTTAGTGCCCTGCTGATCAAAGAAAAAACCATCAAAAAGAGACTGAGTCGAGCAAGAAAGACCATCGCACATAATAAACTCAAATTTGAAATTCCAACTAGTCAAAACCTCACCCAACGACGAAACAAAGCCCTATCCGTAATCTACCTCATTTTCAATGAAGGGGGTTTCATTCGACCAATCAAAACCAACTCATTAGGAAGGATCTTTGTGCAGAAGCAGCCCAGCTTACGAAGCTCATGGCTGTCCATCCTGCCGTGAAACATCCAGATGTATATGCACTCAATGGCCTCATCTGTTTTCATTCAGCTAGACTAGATTCCAAGTTAAATGAACAAGGCGGAGTGGTAAGTCTGAAAGATCAAGATAGATCCACTTGGGACAAGGATCAAATCTGTCTCGGTCATGCTTCCATGTTTGAAGTGGTGAAAAGCGATGAATTCTCCATGTACCATTTTGAGGCGGCGATCGCATCAGAGCATGTCAACGCTGTCTCTTTTGCAACCACCACTTGGAAGAGTATCCTCCAATGGTATAAACTGCTGCACAAAATGAGGCTGAGTTTTATGAATCAAATGAGCATGGCAAAGGTCTACCGGCAACTACAAGACTTTGAAAAGGCGCTCGAACTTCTCAATGAAATTGAGCCATCCAGTTTGGAACAGCGAACCTACTTGTTTCAGGGACTCAAAGCTGAGTACTTTTATCTGAAAGGTGAAGGAGAAACAGCTCTGACGGAGCTGGAATTGGCCATTTCCAAAACGAGCAACGAAAACGAAAAGAATTATTTGAGGAAAAAGCTAGATAAATTCACTTCAAGCTTGAACATAATTATATCAGATATTTGGTCGTCCTATGATGCCATAGACATATTACATGTCCATATAAAGCAAAGTCTTTTTAGTTTTGCTTTGATGCTGGTTCAGGACATTATCGAAGAATTGGTCAAGATGCGTGACTTCGGAAAAAGAATGTTCCTAACTTCTTCTTTCCAAACACATTCAATTCCACTACTCGATATCGTGAGTAAAAGTGGTGTTAAAATACCCATCTATTGTCTAAACACAGGATTTCTCTTTCCCGAGACACTTGCTTTTAGAGATGAGCTAGCCGAAAAACTGGCATTGGATATAAGGACCATTTCTTCTTCACAATCGAGGCATCAGCAAAAAGATTCCAGTGGGAGATTATTTTTTGCCTCTGACCCTGATTATTGCTGTTATCTCAACAAGGTGGAACCGACCGACAAACTCCTTCAAGAATACGATGTATGGGTAAACGGAGTGCGAGCGGATCAAAACTTGAATCGACGAAATATGAAAACGTACCAGCGGGCAAAGCATGCTGCAGTGCGGTTTCATCCTATGCTAGATTGGAGCGGTAAGGACATTTACACCTATATCAAAGAACATGATTTACCTCGACATCCTTTAGATTCTGTAGGTTACGAAAGCATAGGCTGTATGCCTTGTACTAGAAAGACTAATTTAAGCGACCCAAGAGCTGCTCGATGGTTTGGTCTCAATAAAACGGAGTGTGGTTTGCACACAGATTTAGGAAAATAAATGAGAGTTCTCATAACAGGTGGTGCTGGATATTTAGGCACTGAAATCAGCCTCCGATTGATGCAAAACTCTCGAATCAAATCTGTTCGTGTCTATGATAATTTAAGCCGCAAGAATTATAATCTTTTCCTTGGCCCTGAGCGATTTAATGAAAAACTAAGTTTTGCCGAAGCTGACCTCCTTGACACATATACGCTCAAAAAAGAAGTTGCTAAAGCTGATTTAATTATCCATTTGGCGGCAAAGGCAAGTACACCCTTTGCCGATGCGAACCCACACTTTTTTGATCAGATCAACCACTGGGGTACGGCAGAACTATCTTATGCCTTTGAGGAAGCGACTGCTGAAAAACTCATTTACATGAGCAGCGCAAGCGTTTATGGTTCGGGTCATGAACACGTAAATACCTCAACACATCCCAACCCTCGCACCTTCTACGGAATTTCAAAGTTGAAAGGAGAGCAGCATCTAACTAGGCTTTCATCGAAAAAGAAGGTGTCAATTGTCAGGTGCGGTAATGTCTATGGCTACTCCAAGAGTATGCGGTTTGATTCTGTCATAAATCGGTTTGTTTTTCAGGCTAAGAACATGAAAAGAGTAACAATCAATGGTTCTGGAGAGCAGACAAGATCTTTTGTACACATTGAGAGGGTGGTTGACTTTATAGAGCAACTAGTAATCAGTAATAAAACTAGCGAGTTGTATAATCTCGTGGACCAGAATCTCACGGTGAATGACGTAGCTTATACATTAAAAGATATTATTCCAGACATGGAGATGCTTTATGTGGATCACCCACTGAAATTGAGAGAGATCAAAGTTTCCGAAGATCCCCACGTCATTGAATTCATAGGCAATAAAAACAAAACCCTCCAGGAAGAGCTAGAGGAGTTTTTGGAAAAAATGGCCTAGTTCCAACGAATAGCTACTTTTCCAATGGTGCCTCTATTTTCTAGAGCTGAATGGGCCTCTGCGAGCTCATCGACTGAATACGTTTTGTGCACTTTCGGCTTTAGTACTTCTTGCTCCGCGAGGGCAACCGTTTTACTCATGCAATCCGCAACCAATTGTGGTTTGTAATCTCCCAATTTCAAAATGTTGATCCCGATAATGGTTTTAGACCTCATGATAAAAGCCAGTGGAGTATAAAACCCAGTTTGCCAAAGCAATCTCAAACCAGACAGTATCCCTTTTGAGCCTCCTGCTCTCGAGGCAGCTCCAAAAATCACCAACTTCCCTCCTGCTCCTAAAAGCTTCAAATCTTTCTTCACACTCTTCCCGGCTAGGGAATTAAAACTAGCGTCAATTCTTTCTTTTCCCAGAATCTTCGAAATCTCTGCGGAATAATCCTTGTTGCGATAGTTGATTGGATGCTGAACCCCGATACTTTTAAGATACTCCAGCTTTTCGGGTTGACTCGCCGTACCGAAAACTATACAGCCTTTGCTCAACGCCAACTGACAGAGCATCAAACCGACTCCCCCAGCTGCAGCATGGACCAAAACTTTATCTCCAGGGTATAGGTTCATGCTCTCCTCGAGACAGACATAGGCCGTAGTTCCTTGAGTGCCTAAAGCCAATGCTTCTGGGGCATCGGCATCTTCACCAATAATTGCAAGAGCCCGATAATCGGTAACGGCATATTCAGCGTATCCTCCAAAACGGGTGAGGGCAATAACTCGCTTTCCCAATAGCTCGACCGGAACTTCCGGACCTACTTCCTCGATTCTACCGACCACCTCATAACCAATGATGCAAGGCGTGGGTGGCGTTTCGGGATACATCCCTGTTCTCGCGAGAATGTCGGCGAAATTTAGCCCAAAGGCTTCAACTTTTATCAATACCTGCGACTCTTTGAACTTTGGTTTCTGGGTTTCTCGAATTTCGAATGATGATTCGGCCTTTCCAAAAGAGGTTAAGAATACTGCTCTCATTACGCCTTGTTGCCTTGAATAATTAATGCGATTTCGCCTTTAGGCGGATTATCGGAATACCTTCTCACGAGTTCCTCTAAAGTTCCTCGGACAGTTTCTTCATGAATTTTTGAAATCTCCCTCACCAAGGCGGCTTGGCGGTCTTCACCGAAAAACTCAGCAAATTGAACAAGTGTCTTCACGATGCGATGCGGAGATTCGTAAAAAATCATTGTTCTTTCCTCATCGACCAGAGTCATCAACCTTTTATTTCTTCCCTTTTTGGGTGGTAAGAATCCCTCGAAGCAGAATCGATCAGCCGGCAATCCTGAATTGACAAGTGCCGGAATTACCGCGGTTGCCCCAGGAAGTGTCTCAACGTCGATTCCATTCTCAGCGCAAGCTCTTACAAGTAAAAATCCAGGGTCAGAAATTCCTGGTGTTCCTGCATCGCTTATCAAAGCCAACGTCTCGCCTTTTTGAAGCCGTTCGATCACTCTCTTCAGCATTCGATGCTCATTATGTGCATGGAAGGGAATCATGGAGTTTTCAATCTCAAAATGTCTTAGAAGCTTCCCTGAAGTTCTGGTGTCTTCCGCCAAAATGCCGTCCACCTCCTTGAGCACTTGGATAGCCCGAAAAGTCATGTCTCCGAGGTTGCCAACTGGCGTAGGAACTAGATAAAGCTTCGACAAGGTTAGAGGGTTTTTACAAATTCCACGAGCAAGGTAAACACTCCATCATAATTGGCCCAATCTACCACCTCGGCAGTGTCATAGATATCGTGATAAGCAGCAATATTTCCTTCGGTGTAGATAAATACTGCAGGAACGCCCACTTCCGAAAACCAGTAATGATCGCTATTTGCCGCTTTTCCTCTGAGCTTGATCTTCGGGACAAATTGCTTTTCTGTATTTATAGCTGCCAGATCTTTCATTTTATCCTCGTAAAGCCTTCCATTTACCACCGTAATGCCTTTTTCTGCAGATCCCATAAGATCGAGATTGAGCAAAAACTTGACTCTGGCAAGGTCGAAGGTTGGATGATTTACAAAGTGATAAGAACCTCTCAAGCCGGCTTCCTCTCCCGAAAAAAAGATAAAATAGGTATCAAATTCCGGCTTGTTCTGTACATAGTATCGCGCTAAATCGATGACCATTGAGGTACCAGAAGCATTATCACTCGCTCCAGGGAAATAAGCTTTTCCCATTTTACCGAGATGATCAAAATGAGCCGAAAAGACAACTAAACTATCTGAGCGATGACCATCGATTTTGGCAATTACGTTTTCTGCTTCAAAATTGATCATTTCTGGACTGACCTTGATCGAAATAGAATGGGAATCTGCTGGATAAGAACTTTCCAAAATCTCTATGATTGGGTATTCATGGGTCTGCTGACCAACAGACCAAGTCAGCTTTTCCTTAAGCAGAATTACCGGCGAAATCTCTATGGCCTTCTTCACGAAATCATACTGAACATCTACCTCATCGGGAGTATCTATGCCTTTTGTGTTGATCACCGTAACTTCCCCTTTCTGATGCGCAGTATAAGTTCCAGACATCAGTGAGGCAGAATCGATATAAGCCAGCTCCGCATCGCCTTGAAATCTTCCTGAACGAGGATCGATGATATAGTCTTCTCCTTCTAATAATTTGACATCTCCAAAGGCAAGCTTGGATTTTTTGGGAAAAGTGTTCACCTGAAAACTATAGCTCTGGGTTTGGCTCTCCACCCCCATCTTGCCAAGCCTACTTTGAATGTAATTTGAAGCTTTCGCCAATCCGCCTTGCACATAACCACGACCGGCAAATTTTGCCGAAGTAAGGGTGGTCAGATCTCGATTTAGCTCAGCCATATTCTGGCCGAGAGCGCAACAATGCACCATCATTAGAAGAAAGAAGAGAGCTATCCTCATAGATATCGCCGCTGGGTTAAATCGACCAGTTCCTTCACCGCAGAGTCTTTCAAATCCCAACCGTATTGTTCGCTCAAAGTGTTCTGAAGATACTCATCAGCCTCGATGTAAGAGTTGAAGCTATTCAATCGATTAATCGAAGATTCGAAAGCAGATTGGTCTTCATTAAAGAGCTGACTGATAAATCTAAACTTCTGATTTATTCCAATGGAGCTCATCAAATCCTCTAAGGGTATTTGCTGAAGCGTCTGAGCCAACGACTTCTCATCGGCACCATTTTTAAACTTATCGTTGATGCTTTGCTCCATTTGTTTGATCTCCTCAATGGAATCTATTAAGGAAATTTGATTTGGAGAAATTTCAGCATTCCCAATGGGAATAGTCGGCCTTTCTTCTTCATCTGCTGCCGGCTCGCGAACTTCGTTTTCAATCTCTTCTTCCTCTGCCATCGCTTCTTCAGTGATGACTTCTTCCGGTTCGACTTCTGCCACCTCTTCAAGAGGTTCTTCAGGAATAACTTCTTCTTCAGCATTCACAATCTCCTCATANGCTTTGTGCCGGAGAATCACCATTCGCTCGTACAAATCATGGCTCAAGGACGTCATGTCAATGAGCTGATCATTAGAAATCTCTCCTGATTCTAACTGATCTCCTAAACTGCGGAGTTGCTTAATGATTTCTTGAATTGTCATGAATGGTTTCTTCGTGTTCATAATTTAACAAATCGCCAACGTAAAGAGTCTCTGCCGGGGCAATCGATTAATGTTAAATTTGTTCGATAACAAAACTAAGGCATATTGCCAGAATCCCTGCGCTCGCTAGAGAATGTTTTTAGAAGATAATGTTAGAGCAAAAAAACCAGGAGGTGGTTGGATTGAAGTCATCTGCGGTTCAATGTTTTCGGGCAAAACTGAGGAGTTATTGCGTCGTTTAAACAGAGCTAAAATTGCTAATCAACGCATAGAGATATTCAAACCCAGGATTGACACCCGGTACGACGATGAAGAGGTAGTGAGCCATAATAAGAATTCCATCAGAAGCACGCCAGTTGAATCTTCTGAGAATATTCTACTTCTTGCATCGGATGTCGACGTAGTAGGGATTGACGAGGCGCAGTTTTTTGACACAAATCTTCACAACGTTTGCAATGAATTGGCAAATCAAGGGATTAGGGTCATCGTTGCAGGCCTTGACATGGATTTTCAAGGCAATCCCTTTGGTCCAATGCCTTATGTATTGGCTGTCGCTGAATATGTAACCAAGGTCCACGCTATCTGCGTGAAAACAGGTAAGCTCGCCAACTACTCTCACCGCATAAGTGGTGGCTCAGCAACGATAGAACTTGGCGAACTAGATCGATATGAGCCGCTCAGCCGAGAAGCATACATTTCTGAAAAATCGAAGGAAGTTACCTCTTCAGAATCGAATGAATAAGTCTGCTTACACCATTTCAGACATTGCTCGAATTCTCGAAGTGGAGGGTTCATTTTCTCCCTGCTCAATTGATGCCCTTCTGCTTGACAGCCGCCTATATTTAGGAAATCTGCACTCCCTCTTCTTCGCGATTAAGTCAAAGAAAAACGACGGGCACAATTATATCCCTCATCTCTACGATAGGGGGTTAAGAAACTTCGTGGTCTCTGCTGAGTTTGACTCAACTCCATTTCCGGAAGGAAATTTTTTAAGAGTTGCAGATCCACTTTTCGCCTTGCAGAAGCTGGCATCAATCCACCGTGACGCCTTTGAAATACCGGTAATCGGGATCACAGGTAGCAATGGTAAAACAATCGTGAAAGAGTGGCTTTTCCAATTGCTACATTCAAATTTTGACATCATTCGAAGCCCAAGAAGCTACAACTCCCAAGTAGGTGTGCCGCTTTCACTTTGGCAGATAAAGCCAAAGCATCAAATGGCGATCATTGAGTGTGGCATTTCGGAAAAAGGAGAAATGTCAAAGCTAGCCGAAATAGTCTCTCCCACTATCGGTATTTTCACAAACATCGGTGAAGCTCATCAAGAGAATTTTTCCAGCCTTGCCAAAAAAGCAGCTGAAAAGGCTAAGCTCTTCCAAAATTGTGAAGTGGTGATTTCTTGCTATGACCATACAATAGTTCAAGAGGCACTGAGCGGTTTCAGGATAAAAAAGAAACTGACTTGGGGAGGCAAAGGAGCAGATCTTGAAATTACGCAGGTAAATCNGTCAAAGGAGAAAACAGAATTGGAAGGCAACTTCGACGGACAAAAATCTTCTATCACCTTCCCTTTTATCGATGAAGCATCTATAGAGAATGCTTGCCATTGCTGGTTGATTTGTTTACTTCTCAACCTCTCAGCTAAAGAAATCTCACATAGAATGGCAGCCCTGAGTCCGGTAGCTATGCGTCTGGAAAAAAGAGCGGGCATCCATCACTCCACCATTATCAATGATTCATACAACTCAGATCTCACCTCATTGAACATCGCTCTAGACTTTTTGAAGATGCAATCAAAGGGGCAAGAGCAAGTTTTGATTCTAAGTGATATCCTCCAAACAACTGAGAAACCCGAGTTGCTTTATCCAGCTATCGCAAAAAATATCGCGGAGAGAAACGTCACTAAATTTATTGGAATAGGCAGAGATCTGAGCGCCTTTAAAAATTCATTTCAGGATATAAACAGCACCTTTTATATCTCAACTCAAGAGTTTCTCATTGACTTTGACACGCGTCAGCTAGAACATAAAAGTATCTTGATAAAAGGTGCACGCCATTTTAAGTTTGAGAAAATAGTTGACCGTTTCGAGCAAAAGTCGCACGAGACCATTATGGAAATTGACCTCAATAAGATGGTCGATAATCTGGACTATATCAAAGGACTTCTTAAGCCTTCTACAAAAATTATGGCAATGGTGAAGGCTTCTGCCTACGGAAGCGGGAGTGCCGAAATTGCCGCAACACTTCAATTCAATGGAGTGGAATATTTGGCAGTAGCTTACGCTGATGAAGGGATTTCCCTTAGAGAATCTGGGATTACTTTGCCCATTTTGGTGCTTAATCCTTCATCGGCTGCATACGATGCCATGATCCGAAGGGATTTAGAACCTCAACTGTACAGCTTTCAAACCCTCAGGAATTTTCTAGAACTGCTCAAGATCCATTCAGAGAAAACTCCTTTTCCGGTTCATATTAAAATGAATACCGGAATGAATAGACTGGGTTTTGACGAAGAGGATATAGCAGAGTTAGCAGAAACTCTAAAGAGCAATTCCCATTTGATCACTGTAAAATCGGTCTTCTCTCACCTTGCAGCAAGCGACGCCAAAGAATTTGACTCTTTCAGTAAAAACCAGATCACGGTATTCCTAAGACATTGTAATCACCTGAAAGAATTGGGCGTTCAGAGTTTTCTAAAACATATTCTAAACTCAAATGGGATTATGCGTCATCCATATGGGCAGCTCGATATGGTAAGGCTTGGCTTGGGACTATATGGCCTATCTTCTAATGAGAAATTCAGAAATAATCTTAAACCAATTGCTCGATTAAAAACAACCTTGTCGCAAATCAGAAAAGTACCTAGAGACGAAGGAATTGGATATTCACCCAATGAACGTACCGAAGCCGACAAACGGATAGGAATAATAGCCATTGGCTATGCCGATGGCATCCCAAGATTACTTGGTAATAAAAATGGTCACGTCATCGTAAAGGGACAAAAGGCCCCTTTTCTTGGGAACATATGCATGGACATGTCAATGATTGATATTACTGGTATTGAATGTATTGAAGGAGACGAGGTTGAGATATTTGGCCAGCAAAATTCTATATACGACTTAGCGACTTCTGCTAAAACTATCCCTTATGAAATCTTAACGAACGTCTCAAACCGAGTGAAACGGGTTTTCTTCAAAGAATAGAATTCCAAGAAAATAAACAAGAGCGAGAACTTTTCAGTTGTTAAATCACGTTCTTCGTAATGCGAGAAAATTTTGAACGTTAAAACCACCATCAAATGAGATTAAGATCTATACTCTTAATGGCCGGGTTCGCGGCCTTTACAATGGCGAACGTGAAAGGGCAAATGGCCCGTGAAGAAGGAGAAATGCTCATCCAACTCGAAGCTGGTTTCACCGCTCAGGAAATAGCAGCTGATTATAATTGGCTCCAAGAAGGAAAATTAGTTTCCAAAACGATGAGGATTCATAATTTTTCTTTTGAAGATGGACCAGATGCAGGCGTTTTTCTTGAGCTTATCAAGCAAGACCAAAGGGTGACTGATGCCCAGTTCAATCACCTAGTGAAAAGAAGATGCAACGAGATCAACGACCCTCAATACGCTCAGCAATGGCATCATAATAATACAGGCCAGTCGGGAGGTATACCCGATGCGGATATCGACTCTGACTTAGCATGGACAATCACAACAGGGGGACTAACCGCAAATGGAGACAGCATTGTGGTATGTGTGATTGAAGGAGGTAATCTAAACCATTCAGATCTTCAAGCAAACGCTTGGAGAAACTACAACGAGATTCCAAACAATAATATCGACGACGATAACAATGGCTATGTCGACGACTATTTGGGTTGGGATGTAAATACCAACAGTGATGGCGGATCAGTATTAAACGGAGCCCACGGAACTAACGTAATGGGGATGATTGGTGCCACCGGAGGAAATGAAATTGCAGTTATTGGAGCAAATTGGGATGTTAAAATCATGTCGGTATCAGGCGAAAATATTTTCAATGAATCTTCAGTGATAGAAGCATACAGTTATCCACTAGACATGAGAAAGCTCTACAATGAAACAAATGGCGAGTTCGGTGCATTTGTAGTGGCTACCAATGCTTCTTGGGGAATTGACGGAGGTAACCCAAACTCGGTTCCACTATGGAATAATACTTACGACTCGCTAGGGGTTCACGGAGTACTTAATTGTGGTGCCACTACCAATTCTCCCTTAAATGTTGATGTAGAAGGAGATATACCCACCGCATTACCTAGTGATTATATGGTAAGCGTAACAGCTACCAACGTAGCTGATGTGAGAACTTTCTCAGGCTTCGGAGAAACTACTATCGATGTAGGAGCTCCAGGTGATAATGTTGTCACCACTCAAGGATCAAACGGCGTCACATCGACTTCCGGGACGTCTTTCGCTTCACCTTTGACTGCTGGTGTGATTGCATTACTTTATTCAGCACCTAGTCAGGGATTCTCCGACTTCGTCAACGACGATCCTCAAGGTGGAGCAGATCTTGTGAGGCAAGCTCTTTTTGACGGTGTGGATATTGTTCCCGCACTGGTAGGAGAAACCGTTACCGGTGGCAGAATTAATGCGTTCAACAGCTTGATTGAGATTTTGGAAACTTTCGGCGAGAATGATATTTGTATCCCCCCATTAGCCCTCGAGAGCAGTTTAGAAAATGACACCATTTACACATTTACTTGGACCAATCTTACAGAAAACCCCTCTACTCTGAGGTTTAAACCTGAAGACAGTGAAATCTGGGTTGTGATTGATAGTATCTCGGACGGCCAACTCGTACTAGATACTTTAAGCGACTGCACCACTTATGCAATTGAGGTAGGATCAGCTTGTGAAGAAGGCGGAGATATAGTCTACAGCTCATGCACAACCATCACAACGAAAGGTTGTGGAGCATGCACAGATAACGAATACTGCACGAGTCTTGGAGAAGATAGTTCAGAGGAATACATAGAAAGTGTTTCAATTGGCGACTTCACTTTTGACACTGGCAATAACGGAGGTTATGTGTTATTCGATGATTTTGAATTCTTCTTGAGCCAAGGAGAAACTTATAACGTTGAATTGAACCCTGGGTTTTCGGGTCAGCAATATGATGAATACTTCAAAGTGTGGATCGACTTTAATCACAGCGGGACATTCACTACCAGTGAAATTGTTTTTGAATCAGAGGAGGGTTCACCCAATCCTGTTTCTGGCCAATTTATCATACCTGAAGATGCCGAATTAGGCGCTACACGTATGCGGGTTTCAATGAAATATGTTGGTTTTCCTGTGACTAGCGAAAATGTGCTGGCTTGTGAGGATTACCAATGGGGGGAGACTGAAGATTACTGCCTCACTATAGAACCTGGTGTACTTTCTTTAGCAGAAGAAAACGACGCCGTAGAACTATTTAATGTATTCCCAAATCCCTCTAGTGGAGATTTCAATTTAGAATTTAAGCTATCAGGTGAATACACATCAGAGAGTGCAATTTTCAGGGTGTTTGATATCACTGGAAAAGAGGTGGAGACACTGATTTTGAGAGAAGGACTTCATCAAATCAGCACGACTGATTTAGAAAATGGTATGTATATCTACAATCTCCAGACAATGGATGGAACTTCCTTGAAAACTGGAAAATGGATTAAATCGCTCTAACGAGCATCTGCTTTTGCAGGTAAAGATTCTAAGAGCGCTTCGAGGTTTTCCTTGAAGCGCTTTTTTGTAAACTGAATACCAACATAATCATTCAAACGACTTCTAAACTCACTAAGGATAGTCGATTCTGAAAGATTGCGAGGAACCGGCTCTGTCCCCAATTCAGAAGTGAGAATACCCAATTCTCCATTGAGCAAAAGCTCATTTGAAACTAGAGATTTTGAGGCAATAGGTACAACTTCAGCAATGATGGCTCTATTGACAATTCCTGAAAAGGGTTCCAACTCAACATCGACAAAAAGGAAGTCTAAATGGCCGTACATATCCGCGTCTTGAGTGTCAAATTCTGTGACTATAATTTCCTTGCTGAAGGATTTAAGTTCTGGGATTTCGGCGAAGAACTCTCCTTCTGAGTGGTAGCGTAAATTCAGACAAATTTTAACTCCCGTGCCCATTCGAAGCAATTGTAAAATACTTCTCCCTGTTCTCTGCAATAGATCTCTTCGCCTGGGTACGGACCAACCCACCGTTATATAATTTGGATGCTCAAAGAGGATGGTTTTCCTGATATTTCGATCATCCTCATCAAAGGAAAAAGGCTTCCTCGGCACGGGCATACTAAACACGTGTATTTTTCTTGGGGATAGATTAGTTAAGGCCTTAACACTGTTAGCAGTATGATTTACAGGAGTAACCCATGCGTCAATTTGATTGAACCTAAATGTGCTCAATACATCGGTATCTATATCACTAAGATGCTGATCCTGAACTAAGACTAACCTCAGCCTGCCCTTGAGTAGGAATTTTGTGGACACAAGCAATCCAGTAGACTCAAAATCTCTAAATATGATCGTAGATATCTCTTCTTCTTTCAGTAACTCACTAAACTTCAAAGAAGCATTAAAATCTCTTTGATCAATAATCTTTTTGAGGCTACAAGTATTTAATCCTGCCTCTTCTGCAAACCTTCTGATTTTCCTTGATTTTCTAGAAAGAATCGTTACTGAGTAGTCATCTCCCTCATTCATAAGGCGAGCAGCGTCAAGAAGTTCCTTATTAGATTGATTGATCCTCTTGCCCGTTATTAGCACGCCTATATTATCAGCCTTCAGCACTTTAATAAGTTATGGTTTTCCTTTTGTGTTGTCTGCAGCACTAAAAACACTTAGAAAAAAAGCAAAAAATGTCACTCCAGCTTGAGTTTCAAGCGTATCCTCACTGATGAACGAAACCATGGCTGCAACAACAAAAAACGTGTATAGACTAATGGTCTTCCATTTTTTCAGTAATCCAACGAGCATGATTAAAAAATAGAATAAGCCCACTATTCCAAAAGTCACCAAAAAAGTAATATACTGGTTATGAGCTCTCAACTGATATTTAGGTTCGATAAAAACAGGGAAATCCACATAAGCATCTTTGAATACATTTTTTACATCTCCCGTTCCCACTCCAAAAAGGTAGTTGACCCTTGCAATACTGGTTCCAACAGCCCAGTAAACGAACCTCTGGTAGAAAGAAGAACCAGCTACCACGTTCTTTTCGAGGTAAAGATGAGTACCATGAAGAAAAGTATGAATTCTCAAGCTCAGCCCCTCTTTCTCCGCATAAACTGGTGAGGGAAATCCCACCTCAATGTTTCTAATATCTTCTTCTGTTAAGGTTTCTACTCCTTCGTTGTCCTTAGCTACTCCTTTGGCAGTGAGATACCTAATTAATCTGGCATAATTATCGTCGCCTTCAGGTGAATTCTCTGCGATCTTTATGGAGCTTCTGCGATTCCACGCAGAAATGATCTCGGCCGGAATAAGATTGGCGTAAACATAATTTCCGTTTTCAATCTGAGATAAATCAAGGTGTTGGTACACATTTCCCGAAAGGGATTTATCGAGGAGAGGGAGGGCATCTTTAGATAGTTCGAAATACTCAGAGTAGCTTTTTCGAAGACTGACAAGACAGAGTACCGAAATGACTAGGAGCGGCGTCACCAAAGCTATTCGGCCTTTGGAACTCATATTAGAGGTGATCTTGAAAAATATTATTGTACTCGTAGCCGCTGCAAATACAACCAGAGTCACCAAGGTTTGTAAGGTGTATAAGAAGAAGAAGGTATTCAGGAGAATTAAAGCAGTACCAATTTGCCACCTGCGGTCGATGTCTTTCCAAAAGTAGACACCTGCTGCTATAAAAACAGTAGCCATTAGGCTCAACCGGATATGGGATATATCTGGAGCCATGCTTCTTGGATCCATTTTTATCATCGGATCGGCGAAGTATAAATAGTAGCCTACAAAAGAAGCGACTGTAACACCAGCTCCCAAGGCACCGAAGACCTTTTTCAATTCATCTCTAGAAAGCGAACTTGTCCCAATAGTGATCCCAAGGACTAAGAGAGGAAGTTTTATGCGTAAGTCTTTGGCTGCATACTCAAAATCGCTTGTGCCCAGCAACCAGAAAAGATGAATGGCATAAAGACCGATCATCCATGTTGCAGGATTATCTACTGCAAGTCTTTTAAATCTGCTCTTTAGGTCTGGGTCAATAATCCAGAAAAAGAGAATGAGCATTGTACCAATGCTCATTAACAGATTCAGATTTGGCATTCCAAACGCAAGTAAGTAGATGGCATACAGCTGGTATTGGTGTATATTCCTCCTGATAATGAAATGCAAATTCTAAGGCTTTAATAATTTACTGTACTCATCAGCATTGGCTAGAATTTGTAGCGATGAGTCAATTGCAAGATCTTCGGCTAAGCTATTTTCTATTCTTCCTTTCTGAAAATAATACCTAGACACTATTTCATTTTCGAGAATAGGCTCAATCTCGGATTTAAAAAGCTCCAAATCGTTATTCTTTTTGGAACTAATAGCCTCTTCCATTTTATTGAAAGCTTCCTCAGTAATGCTGTAATATTTCTCCTCTTTCGCTATATCGACAAGCTTCTCAAACTCCTTCTCAGTATCGGTGGTATATTGATAGCTTTGGCCTTTGAGGTATTTCACAAAATCAGAATATTCCTCGTCTGAGAGATCAAAATCGGCTGCGCTAGCTATTTGCGTATGATCACGAGCATACTCGTTGGCATACTTAAAAAATAAATTTTCTGTGAGCAGGCTTACTAGGATGTGCGGAAACTCTTCATTCTCGACTTTAATATCAGGTTCTATTCCTCTTCCGTCAATGACTTCTCTCCCGTTTAGCGTTTGAAATTTTTTGAGGAGAGAATCTGGAACCGCCTCTACAATCCCATCAGAGTTTTTGTGCGAATAATCAAGCTTCTGAATACATCTGCCGCTAGGTATGTAGTACTTTGCAACAGTAAGTTTTAGTTTACTATTGTACTGAAGATCTTTGGTTTGTTGGACTAGTCCTTTACCAAAGGATGTATTCCCAATAATAATCGCTCTATCTAGGTCTTGAAGCGAACCTGAGACGATTTCTGAAGCAGATGCACTAGATTGATCAACTAAAACAACAAGGGGGATTTCAGCATCAAGAGGCTCATTTAAAGCAATATAAGTTTTATCCCATTCAGGTATTTTTCCTTTGGTTCTTACAACTTCTTGGCCTTTTGGTACAAAGAAGTTTACGATATTAATCGCTTCTCCAAGTAATCCTCCGCCATTGCCACGTAAGTCAAAAATGAGCTTTTGCATCCCATGCTCATTCTTCAATTCCACAAATGCCTTTCTCACCTCTTTACTCGCCGTCTGCGTGAAGCTGTTGAGGCTAATATAACCTACCTTTTCATCAATCATTCCGTAGTATGGTACATCGGGAATTTTTATATCCTCACGTTTTAAGGTCACCTCATCAACTTCGCCAAAGCGATCATACTTTACAGTCAGGTCTGTACCTGATTGACCCTTAAGAAGGGAGCTAATCTGTTCTTGATTTTTACCTTTTATAGAAACACCATCAATTTTAATTAGCTTATCTCCAGCCTTTAGACCTGCTTTTTGAGCTGGCGAATCCTCGTAAGGTTCAGAGATGAAAACTTCCCCATCTACGGTTCTGATCAAGCTGCCAATTCCTCCGTACTGACCCGTGGTCATAAATCGGTAATCTTCAATATTACTTTCTGTGATATAATTGGTGTAAGGATCGAGCGATTCGAGCATGGCATCAATACCCGTTTTCATTAAGTCTCCAGGTTGTGTTTCGTCTACATAGTAGAGATTCAACTCTTTGTAAAGTGTTGCGAAAATCTCCAGATTTTTTGATACCTCGAAAAGGTTATCGCCAGGAACAACTGCGCGAATACCCAAAAGTGCGACCGTAAAAAGAGCCGCAGCTATCACTAATTTCTTTGCCCTCAATTTCATTTTGTGTCAATTAAACTTTAAAAGTACACTAGATAAGCCTTTGAATCCCTAGGTTTAGCATCATTTGGCAATTAAGTCTTGTTAATGAATGTCGTCATCTCCTCGATGAGTAGGGAGTAATTTTTCTCCAGCGAATTGTAACAAACCTCAGAATTACATTGGTAAATAACGGCAATCAAAAGCCTTTTATTGGAATAATTTTGAAGTAGTTTTTTGTTGAGCCTGATCACTTCTCTCATCCGACGTTTAATGCGATTTCTATGAACCGCTTTTCTAATTCTTCGCTTAGGAACAACAACCAAATACTTTTGATGAGGCCATTCCGCATGTTCTTGCACAACGAGCTTAAGTAAAAAGACCCGTGATCTAAATGTTTTCCCCCTATCAAAAAGCTCATCTATCTCGTACTTCGAGCAGATTCGTTCGGCCTTAGAAAATGTATAATTCATAGGACTACAATAATAAAAAAGGCGGCTCAAATGGCCGCCTTTCAAAGAGTCTCGTTTAAAAGATTACTTGACTTTCTTAATATAGCTTTCAATGGCCATAGACATGGAAGGAAATCCTGGTGCCGGCGCATGAACGTTTAATGTAAGACCTGCATCTGCCACAGCTTTGGCTGTAGTTGTGCCAAAGGCTGCGATTCTAGTTGCATTTTGCTTGAAGTCAGGGAAATTTTTGAGCAAGGATTCAATTCCCGAAGGGCTAAAAAACACCAGCATGTCGTAGTTTACATCGGCTAGGTCAGACAAATCACTGCAAACAGTACGGTAAAAGATCGACTTGGAATACTTGATGTTGTATTTATCGAGAAGGTCAGTGATGTTGCGCTTATGAATGTCTGAGCATGGAAGCAAAAACTTTTCGTTTTTATGCTTCTTGATCACTTCCATCAAATCTTCGAATTTCTGTTTCCCGTGGAAAATTTTTCTCTTTCTATATACCACATACTTTTGGAGGTAGTAAGCTGTGGACTCTGAAAGACAAAAATACTTCAAAGATTCTGGCACATTTACCCGGGTCTCTTCACACATTCTAAAGAAGTGATCTACCGCATTTCGGCTGGTTAAGATGATGGCTGAGTGCTCAAGTATATTTACTCTCTGCTGACGGAATTCTTTTGCTGGCACCCCTTCTACGTGAATAAATGGCCTCCAATCAATTTGAATTTTATATTTGTCAGCAAGCTCGAAGTACGGTGATTTGTCAGAAGCTGGTTTAGGTTGAGAGATCAGGATAGATTTCACTTTATCTGCCATATTCCTTCAATTTGATTACCCTTTGTTTTGACTTTATGGCTCTATAAGAAGAAGCTTATAAACAATACAAAAGGGGAAATTTCGAAGGTGCAAAGGTACAAAATAATGTAGATCGGAGAAACAGTGTAAGAAAAACTCATTATCAATCCTTGAATGGTTCTCCATATGACCGAAATCAAGAATAAAAAAGCCGCAAAAAGAAAAATCCAATTTAAGCGTTCTACATTTTGAGTGACCACCAATATGGAGATCGGGAGGTAAAAGAGCCCTAAAATTTTGCTAATAGAAAACACTTCGAATCGATATTCTCGAATCAGCCCTCGATCTGCGTAGACCCATTTCAAGAATCCCATCAATAAGAATTTTAGCAGATACACCATTAAGACTGACATCAGAATAATCAAAAAAACGGCAATTCCAGTTTGACTCGTCGATATCACCCCGAAGTAATTCACCGCCGCGTAGATAATGATGGATGTCATCACAATAAAGTGAGCAAACAGCACTAGCGAAGAGCGGTGAGAGAACAGGAGTTCTTCACGCATTACCTGTCTGAGGATCTGCAAACGGAACGCCGTTTTTGCCAGGAGTCCAAAACGCCGAGGGTAGACAAGCCTGATATAAGCAAGCGCTGCCAGGGATATTAAAAAAACAATTGTCATCCATGGCTCGAATAGGGTCGGTGTTTCCCTTAAAATTGGTTCCATTACACTGCCGAAAGTCGGGATTTTGATTGACAATATGCTTACATTTGCAGTCGAAAAAATTTCACTTACTTATGCGCACCGATCAATATCAAGGACACGATTATTACGAGATGGATGAGTTGCTCACAGACGAGCACAAACTCATCAGAGATGCAGCGAGAGCCTGGATAAAGAAAGATGTCTCGCCAATTATTGAAGATTACTACGAGCGCTCTGAATTTCCCAGTCAGGTGATTCCTGGCTTGGCCGAAATCGGGGCATTCGGTCCATATATTCCAACAGAATACGGTGGGGCTGGTATGGACCAAATCGCTTATGGTCTTATTATGCAAGAACTGGAAAGATGTGACAGTGGTTTGCGTTCTACGGCGTCTGTTCAAAGCTCATTAGTAATGTATCCTATTTGGAAATACGGGACCGAAGAGCAAAAACAGAAATTCCTGCCTAAACTTGCCTCAGGGGAATACATCGGTTGTTTCGGATTAACTGAACCCGATCACGGATCTAATCCAGGGGGTATGATCACCAACTTCAAAGACCAAGGAGACCACTATCTTCTGAACGGAGCAAAACTTTGGATCTCCAATTCTCCATTCGCACAAGTAGCTGTGGTTTGGGCCAAAAACGAAGACGGGCGAATCAACGGACTTTTGGTAGAGCGAGGAATGGAAGGTTTTACCACTCCAGAGATGAAAGGAAAGTGGAGCCTCCGCGCAAGCGCTACCGGGGAGCTAGTGTTTGATAATGTAAAAGTTCCAAAGGAAAACCTACTTCCTGGAAGATCAGGTCTTGGAGCTCCGCTGAGCTGCTTGGATAGTGCTCGATACGGAATCGCGTGGGGAGCTATCGGTGCTGCCTTGGATTGCTACGACTCGGCTTTGCGTTACAGTAAAGAACGAAACCAATTTGGTAAACCGATCGCAGGGTTTCAGCTACAGCAAAAGAAGCTTGCCGAAATGATTACAGAAATCACTAAGGCTCAATTGTTGACTTTGAGGTTGGGCCAACTCAGAAATGAGGGAAGAGCAACAAGTGCACAAATCTCAATGGCGAAGCGCAACAACGTTGAAATGGCTTTAAAAGTGGCTAGAGAAGCACGGCAAATTCACGGTGGTATGGGCGTCACAAATGAATACCCTATTATGCGCCACATGATGAACTTAGAGTCTGTTGTTACCTACGAAGGAACGCACGACATTCACCTGCTTATCACGGGATTAGATATTACAGGAGAGAACGCTTTTGTCTAATTCGCTAGTCGTATTTCGTCTGTTGCAATGCTCTGTGGAAGTTTAGAGAACGTTTTGTTTATTAAACCAATCGTCTTTGCTAGAGCCTGGCGCGCATCGACAAGTGTGCAGCTGGTTTCGAAGGTGGCTTCAGGGCCATTGACTAAATGAATCAAAATGGCTCAATTTAAGCCTGGTTTTGCAATCAAAAAACAATCCGAATAGGAGGTCGCATGGTTTTGGTTTTGGTTGAGCCTCAAAAGCAATTCATCCAAACAAAAACAGCCTTACCATATGAGTGGCAGTGCGTGCTCCTCACCAGGATACTCAGTCACCGCAACTCTTGAACTAAGTTCTTTCGGAATCACTTCCAAGGTACTTTCGCCAAAAACGATAATCTTGGCTTGTTGATGAAAGTNGTGGTGGTGGAGATAAGCTCTTGCATTGGAAGGTGAGGTAAGGATATAATAGTCGGCCACAAATTTCGGGACGCTCTCTTTAGTGGTTGTTTTATAAAAAGGCCAATCGATGATTTGTTGCGATGAAATCGCATTTTTCAGTCTTTCAAAACTGTCCTCAGCTCTGGCTTGAACGATAGTTTCATTCAATTTCAAGTTCCAAGAAAACTCCTCTACCGATTTTTGTGGCGAAGAAAACGACCCCAAAAAATCCGGATTAATTCCTGACTCTTTTAAAGCATTCGCCGTTCCATTTCCGAGTGCACCAAATCGATATTGTCTTCTCGAGAAATTGTTCAAATAAAGCCTTGCTGAGCTTGGACTATAAAAGAAAATCCAATCGGCTCCAGGTGGCTCATCAGATGTAAGCAGCTTCTGTTCGATGCAGGAAAAACAGGTCAACTCCCAGCCAAATTCTTTTGCATTATCGGCAAGAATCTTGCTAGGCTTATCCCGACTAAGAAATACCTTCAAGGGCTTTTGACTTTAATTCTTTCACCGCCCTTCTGGCTAGATTTTCAGGACAATTTCCACTTAGGTAGACATTAACAGGTTTGCTATTTAAAGTCTCCGCCATCATAGCACGCAACTCATATTGACCGAGTTCTGTCATGACGCAATATGACCCTAATGGCATTTGGCAACCACCGTTGAATAGACTCAATACTTTTCGCTCAATATAGGTGGTAGTGGCAATGTCTTCACGATGAAGTTTTGAGATTGCTTCTTCCATCCGTTGATCGTTCTCTCTGATCTGCAATGCTAATGCCCCCTGAGCGGGTGCTGGAATAAATTCATTGGGATCAAAAACATGCAGATGAAAATCGGATACGTCAAGCTGCAATCTATCAAGTCCAGCCTTAGCAAGAACGATGGCGTCAAAATTCCCATCGCGCAATTTCTGCACTCGAGTGGGGACATTTCCCCTAATGTCTCCAATATTAATATCTGGCCGGTACTTTAAAAGTTGAACCTTCCGTCTTGCGCTAGAAGTTCCTACGAGAGCTCCCTTTTTGAAACCCCATTTTTGTAGAGAATCGACTTTATCTTTTCGAATCAGTAAAGCATCTCTTGGGTTTGCTCTATCGGTCACAGCGCCAATGGTCAAGCCATCAGGAAAATTGGTCTCTAAATCCTTAAATGAGTGGACGGCTAGGTCAACATTTCTATCAAGAAGCTCTGTTTCAATCTCTTTAGTAAAGAAGCCCTTTCCTTCCATTTTGTCAAAACTCAAGTGCTGGATGATATCACCTTGGGTTTTGACAATCCTAATTTCTACTTGGTATCCATATTTTTCGAGTTGGCCCTGTATGTGATGTGCTTGCCATAGAGCGAGCTTGCTACCGCGTGTGCCTATGACAATACCAGACTTACTCACCGCTTTCCGTTAAGCATTACTTCTCTGGCCATTTTCATGGGAACGGAGATGTACTTTTTCTCTAGATAGGAAATTACCTTGTCAAGAACCTCTCTGGATTGCTCGTCTAGGGTTTCGATTTCCTTAGCGTAAACAGCATTCATCGCAGTTTCTCTAATTTGCTTAACCGTTTGTGGAATTTCTCTCATAGCCAATTCAACGGTGCGCTCTTTATGGAGCCGTTCAAATTCGGCAATTCCTTCTTCGACAATGGCTTCACATTTTGAAATTTCCTGAGAACGTTCTTGGAGGTTCTTCTCAGCAGTAATACGAAGTTCTTCAATATTGATATGCTGCAACTTAAGATCAGTTCTTTCCAATACTGATTCTTCAATATCCGCTGGAATAGCAAGATCAATCAATACCTTTGATTTTGTTTCATCACCACATAAATGATCAAAGAGNTCTCTAGAAACTACCGCTTTTTCGGAGCCAGTACAGGCAATCAATACGTCAAACCCTTCTTCATAAGATGAGAGATTTTCTAGGGCAAACGCGTTTCCTCCAACTTGATCGGCAATTTCTTGCGCTCTTGCTTTCGTTCGATTGAAGATGGCGATATTCTTGTATCCATGTTTAAATAAAAATTTAGCCATGGCCTTGTTGGTCCGTCCCGCTCCAACAAGTAACATCCTCGCTTCTTCAGCGACTTTAAGCTCTTTTAACCTATGAAAAGCAAGTGAAACGACAGAAACAGGCTTTCTAAAGATGGCCGTTTCGGTAAAGACTCTTTTGGCTGACTCGATATTCTTGCGCATGATCAGCCTCAGGAAATCACCTGAAAGGCCGCTCTCTTCGGCAAACTCGTATGCTTTACGCACTTGGGTGATGATCTCTCTTTCGCCGATAACCATTGAATCCAAAGAAGAGGTCACTTTGTAGAGGTGACGAACTGCTTCTTTTCCTTGGTGAAATTCAGCATTTGACTTAGCGATAATGGCATCCTCCGCATCAATTTTGAAAACTCCCGACGCCAAAATCTGCTCAGCAGAGATTACTCTCTCGGAGACAACGAAGAATTCTACTCGATTGCAAGTAGACAGATACATGAGCTCTTTCAGCCCTAAATTGTCTTTTAGAGTGGAGAGAACTTGGGTCTGATTGGCTTCATCAATATGAAAACCACCCACCACATCAAGCGGTAAACGCTTGTGCGTGAATGCGATAGTGTAAAAGTGATTCAACTCGTACATAAAACTGCTAGACAAAGGTCACACCGGACTCCATTTGTACTGTCATAGAATTGTCAGACAGGCTTATTTAAAGGGGGTCTAAATAAGCTGTGTGGTCAAAATAGTCACTTTTACGAGCATCAAGCCAGCAAAATCATAAGTTTAATCTGATGATTCTTTTAGAAGCTTGTCCACTTCTAATAGCTGTTGGAAAAAATTTTTTCCAAACTTCCTCACTAGAGGTTCTTTCAAAAATCGGAATACTTTTAAGTCTAATTTTGCTCCGCAAGCACGAGCGGGGTCACAAATGGGCCAGTGATGGTAATTCAGGGCTATTAAGTCGTTGATTTTAGATAATCTAATAGGATAAAGATGGCATGAAATGGGTTTCTTAAAATCTGTTTTACCATCGCGATACGCTTGATCGATGGCACATTTAGCTGTTCCATCTTTGTCAAAAGACACAAAAGCACACTCCTCTCCATTGACTAAAGGTGTAACGAACTCACCATCAAAATCAATCGTGAAAACCCCCACTTCTTCGATACGCTCAATACCTTCTTTCCTCATGTAAGGTTTTACTGCTTCTAGCGCATCTTCGAGAATGCCCACCTCCTCGGGCTCCAGTGGTGCTCCGCTATCTCCTTCCACACAGCAGGCTCCTTTACATGCACTGAGATCACAGAGAAATTTCTCTGAGAATAAATCTTCCGAAAGGAGCATATTATCGACTTGGATCATATCACAAAGTTACTCATTGGACATTTCATTATCGTCTACATTGATTTACTTTTGCCTGCCGACAAAAGAAATCCAAAATGAGTCAACCAGACGATTTACTCAAGAAAATAATTGGTCACGCCAAAGAATACGGTTTTGTATACCCAAGTAGTGAGATTTACGATGGGCTGAGTGCAGCATACGATTATGGCCCATACGGTTCAGAACTTAAAAATAACCTTAAACGCTATTGGTGGGATGCCATGGTAAGGCTCCATGAGGAAATTGTTGGATTAGACTCCTCTATTTTCATGCATCCGACTACATGGAAAGCGTCTGGTCATGTAGATGCTTTTAACGACCCCCTCATTGATAATAAGGATAGCAAAAAGAGATATCGAGCAGATGTGCTCATTGAAGATTATATAGAGAAGTATCGCTTGAAAATCGAGAAGGATGTCACCAAAGGAAAGAAGCGCTTCGGCGAGGATTTTGATGAGGAGCAGTTTCGCGCTACTAATCCGAACGTTTTGCGTAACCAAAAAAAAATCGTTGAGATTAATACTCGTTTCAAAGAAGCGATGGCTGCCGAAAATTTGGGTGCAGTAAAAAGATTAATCGAAGAATTAGGAATTGCCGATCCAGAAACGGGTTCGAAAAACTGGACTGATGTTCGGCAGTTCAATTTGATGTTCAAAACAGAACTAGGCTCCGTAGCTGGAGATGGAAGCGCAATATATCTAAGGCCCGAAACGGCTCAAGGAATTTTTGTAAATTTTTTGAACGTTCAGAAAAGCAGCCGAATGAAAATACCTTTTGGGATTGCTCAAATCGGTAAAGCTTTTCGAAACGAAATTATTGCCAGGCAATTTATTTTCAGAATGAGGGAATTTGAGCAAATGGAAATGCAATTTTTTGTGAAGCCCGGCACCGAGCTAGACTGGTACGAAACATGGAAGGAACGAAGAATTCAGTGGCACAAGACACTTGGCCTTGGTGAATCTAATTATCGTTTTCACAACCATGTGAAGCTCGCCCACTACGCTAATGCCGCGTGTGATATCGAATTCAAGTTCCCCATGGGTTTTAAAGAACTGGAGGGAATTCATTCGCGCACTGACTTTGATCTTGCCAGTCACGAAGAGCACAGCGGTAAAAAACTTCGTTATTTCGATCCTCAAGACAAGGAGAGCTATGTTCCTTACGTGGTCGAAACGTCAATTGGGCTGGACCGACTATTCCTAGCCGTGCTTTCTACGGCTTACACGGAAGAAAAGCTAGAAGACGATACTGAGCGAACCGTGTTGAACATTCCGCATGCTTTAGCCCCTGTGAAGGTTGCTGTGCTTCCTTTGGTTAAAAAGGATGGACTTCCAGTATTGGCGAGAGAGATCATGTCTAGACTAAAGCTTGATCACAATTGTCAATATGATGAAAAGGATGGAATTGGTAAGAGATACCGTCGCCAAGATGCGATTGGAACACCATTCTGCATTACGGTTGACCACGAAAGTCTAAAAGACAATTGTGTAACAATCAGAGAGAGAGATTCAATGGCTCAAGAAAGAGTTTCGATAGATTCAATTGGAGAAATTGTAAATCAGAAAGTCTCTCTTAAAACTCTTTTGAGTCAGCTCTGATATGAGCGAATAATAAGAAACGGAAAGGCCCGCTGCGATAATCGCAGCGGGCCTTTCTATTTTTAAATTCCTGACAAATAACCTATTCGATGATAAGCTTCAAGGTAGATACTTTTCCTTCGCTCTGAGCTTGTAGGAGGTAAACTCCAGACTCGATGTCATTCGTGGCCACCTCAAATCTCTGCGCCGAGCTCATGTTCCACTCTTTTACTACCTGACCGAGAACATTGATCAAACTAACATTGCTCAAGGCAATCGGAGATTCGATTACCACTAAATCGGAGGCAGGATTTGGATAAGCTTTAAACTCAAAATCAGACTGATTTAAAGTAGAAAGGATATCTGTAAGGGTCATTTGCATGCAGAACTCACCATCAGCTCCTTCAAACCCGTCAACCATTACCTGATAGACGACACCGGCCTCGGTGACTAGAGTTATGCCTGCTGGGAACTCTGAACCAGTACCTTGAGGACCATCTTCATTGCAAGCTACTTGTGTGAGATCACCACAATCTCCCGTGAAAATTGCCATCTGAGAATCTCCGTCGTCGATATAATCAATAACCCCATTACAATTTACCGTTTCGATAAAATACTCATTCCCGTCACCCACGAAGGTGTACCAAACGGTAGAGCTCAATGTAGGCTCTCCGATCCAGCAGTCATTTACGACATCATTAGGGTTTGGGTCGTTTACTGAAGTTCCTCCAAGGTTGGAGGTAACGCCTGAAGTTTGAGGGTCATTGAGATCACCACCAACAAGATCTGAAATGTCAATTGCACCTTCACACTCGTCATTAGCCAATGGGCTCCTCGTCATTGAAAGACAAAAATCTCCTTCTACGCCTTCAAAACCGTCAACCATGACTAGATACGTCAGTCCAAATTCAGTTTCAATTTCGATACCAGCAGCTAAATCATCAGGGTTAGCATTAGGCCCATCTTCATTACAAGACAGTGCAATTTGAAAATCTCCGCAGAATCCGAAATAAACCGCAATCTGTGTATTTCCGCTAGGTATGTATTCCGTAGCTGTACCATTACAATCGTTTGTTTCCAAAAAGTAAGTATTTCCATCTCCTTCAAAAGAAAACCAAACATTGTTTTCTAAAGAAGGAACGTCTTCTCCGAAACACTCAAATCCGAAAGGCACGTCTGTATCCGCTACTGTAGCTCCCGCATTCGTAAATTGCTCAGAAAACTGAGGCTCTCCAACTGGACCGTTCAATAAATCACCGATATCCGTTGCTGCCGCACAATCGTTATTTACAGGCGCAACGATAATCCCACAATCATTCGCTACGATATCAGCGCTTGATCTTGGCAACAATTGATATCCTTCGTCAAAAGGAGCGGCAAAGTCAAATTGTCCGCCAATTCCAGTTAATTCAAATGAACCCACTGGAGCAGGTTGAGTGTATAAATCAACATCGTTATCGATTCGCATATCGAACTGATTAGCACCATCGCTGACGGTAACGTTGAATCCCGATCCGGAACCTGTCCATTCACTTGGGTCAACAATGAAAACACACTCAAGTTTTACCAATTGTGATTCTGTGTCTTCACCCAAAGAAGTCACCACGGTAGGCTCTGGAATTGTATTTCCTTGGGACACTAAAGTGATCGACGTAGGCTCCATTTGAGTCAATCCATTGAACTGACTCACCGTTCCAGTCATAATAATACTATCTCCTTCCAATACGACATAGTCGTCAAGAGGGGCAGCTGAGAAAACACCCATTCCGCCGGTCTGATCTACCATAGAAAATTGCAGCCCAGCTGGTCTCAGGTTTACGCCCAAGACTATAGCTCCAACAGTAAATTCAAGTCCCTCGTTAATTGCAACCCCTTGTCCATCAACCTCTGAGACAGTCGCTATATCAGTCAGTGTAATTTCAGTATCGTCATCGTCAATGTTGATCGTCAGCTCTGATGTAGCAAAAGTGGCATCATTTGTTGCATTCTGTAGCGATAGAACAATCGTACGGTCATCATTGGGATCAGCGTCATCAACTATCTCTACATCGAAAGATTGGGACATCGTACTGTTCGCTGGGAAAGTCAGCAATGTAGGGTCGGTGAAGTTGTAATTGGTGCCGATAGCAGCGGTCCCGCCTGTAACGGCTACTTCAACCGTCGTCTCCATCATTGCGGGGTTGACAATTTGAACTTCGAATGAAACCGTTCCTGATGATTCTGTAACATTAGAAGATCCTGAATCAAAAGAAAGTCCCAAAGAAGTCGCATCAGCATTGTTTGAAACATCAGTTGCATCTCTTGGAAGAAGCTTAAAGTTATCAAAACTGAAGTGAGCAATACCAACAAGATCATAACCGCTAAACTGAACTGGACTAGCGTCAAAAAATAAATCATCTACTCGGTAGTCGCCAGTACCATCGGTAACCAACCATTCTCCAAAGCCAAGGTTATCGTTGATACAAGTAACTGCATCAAGTTGAACTAAAACGCCCTCAAACTCTTCTGTACCCGCCGTTCCAGTAGTGAGAATTTCCGCTGTTGGTAAGTCATTTCCGCTTGACTCAATAACAAGGTCAGTCACGTTATTTAGTCGAGTAAGGCCAAAGTTTTCTTGAACCACACCCGTTACCGTAACGTCATCGCCAACGATTGGTGTGGGCAAATCCTGTCTAACGAAAAGTCCGCTCCATGCACCAGTTCCATCTTGAATCCAGAAACCTTCATCGTAAGCGGCGGTAACAATACCGGAAGTAATCACAAAACTTCCGAGCAGCGGCGAGTTACCGTCAGGATTCGTTGTTTCCTGAATCTCTTGGATAGTTGCTTCGGTTTCAGAATCACCTTCAGGAGAATAAGTTCCGAGAGGGAATGGGTTTGCCGAAGAGGCATTTGTTGATGCGTTGTCGAGAACATCGGGGCCTGGTACGTTCCATTCGGCAATATTGAAAGAAACTCCAATTCCTGTGTTTGCACCAGTACCATTCAAACGGTAGGCCCAACTATCGGCGTACTCCCAATCTGTGCCAGTTCCATCTACATTTTGCTCTCCAAAAACATCGACAACAGCGGCATCATCAGGAGTTGCAAAAGTTCCGGTAAAGAGTTCTACTGCATCATCACCATTGATAGCGGCGGCGCCACTCTCATAGTCAGCTGCGAAACCAAAAAAGGTCTCAAACTCAGGGCCTCCATCAGAAGCCACGTAAAGAAAATCACCTGCAGTAGCAGCATCAGCTGGAAAAATAAACTCTGGGCCATCAGTTCCACCACCATTATTTGCAGATCCAAATGCATAAACACTCAAATCAGGAATATCATTGACGACATAGAATTCGATTACTTTGGGGAGGCCCCCAGTCAAAGTGCCGTCTGCAACACCTGTAATGATCAAATCTGACTGCGCACTTCCTGATTTGGAAGCAAGAAGCAGCAAAGCCATAATTAAGAAGTAGATTTTCTTCATTTCGATAGAATTTAAATTAGGTGCGCAAAAGTACCTAATAAAAGGAACCTCTAAGAAGCTGCGCGAGTTAACTATTTGTTATTAAAATTTGTCATGGTTTGTGGGCCTCCAATGGAGGTGAAAGATAGACAAGTATCTACGGCAACTTTGATTCGAGCGTCAAGTTGTAATAGCTCTTCTGCGTTCCATTCTCCAAGCACATAATCTATTTGCCCCCCTTTATTGAATTCATTTCCTATTCCCACTCTTAAGCGAGCATAATCCTGCCTGCCCATTGTGACATTAATATTCTTCAATCCGTTGTGGCCACCATCACTTCCTTTGAGTCGGAGTCTCTGTTTACCGAAAGGCAATGCGAGATCGTCGGTGACAACAATCAACTTATCGAAAGGGATCTTCTCTTTCTGAAGCCAATAGTTAACGGCCTTACCGCTGAGGTTCATAAATGTGTTTGGCTTCATTAATATGATTGTTCTGCCTCGGTGCTTGATGGAAGTTATCTCACCGTACCTTTCTTGTGAAAATGAAGTAGCCGATCGCTCGGCAAGAGCGTCGGCTACTTTAAAACCAATGTTATGGCGGGTATTTTCGTATTTACCGCCCACATTTCCCAAACCGACTACGAGATACTTCACGGTATCGGATGGGTAAATTTATCCTTCTGCTGGAGCTTCTGCAGCACTTTCTCCTTCTGAGTCTTCTTCACCTTCTTCACCCTCCTCATCTTCATCGACTGCGCCACGCGCCATTTTAACTCCTACAACTACCGATTTGGGATTGTGCATAATGGTTGCGGATGGGAGCTTCAAGTCCTCAATTCTGATGAAATGACCAATACGTAGCTTAGTAATATCCACCTCAACTGCATCAGGCAATTCTGCTGGGATACCTTTAATTTTAATTCTACGGAAGTTAGACATCAAACGCCCTCCATTTCTAACACCGATAGCGTTTCCTGTTAGCTTCAATGGCAGCTCCATCTTAACAGTTTTTCCATCAATTAATTGAAAGAAATCAACATGCAACGTCTCGTCAGTTACCGGGTGGAACTGAACATCTCGCACTATAGCGTTTATTTTTTCTCCCCCAATTTCCAATTCGTAGATAAATACGTCTGGCGTGTAGACGAATTTATCGAATTGGATTCTGTCAATGGAAAAATGCTTCTGGTCATCGCCACCGTAGAGTACGCAAGGTACTTTTCCATCGGCTCTTAAATGACTAGCATCTTTTTTCCCTACGTTCTCTCTTGGAGAACCGCTCAACGATACTGTTTTCATTTTTGGTATTTATTTATGAAACGATAAAATATTTACTAATTGATTGGTAATTGATCGCGCTGTGAATCACATCTGCGAACAATTCAGCGACAGAGAGAACTCTAATCTTGTCACTTTTTTGCTTTAAAGGAATGGTATCAGTGACCACCAACTCCTTGATGGTAGATTTCTCAATTCGTTCATAAGCTGGCCCCGACAAGACCGCGTGGGTGCAGATTGCTCTCACGCTCTTTGCCCCTCGCTCCATCATCATGTCCGCAGCAGTTGTCAATGTTCCCGCGGTATCAATAATATCATCGACCAAAAGAACATCTTTCCCTTCTACATCTCCAATCACGGTCATGCTCTCGATCTGGTTAGCCACTTTTCTCTGCTTATAGCAAATAGCCATATCTACATTCAGGTACTTCGCGTAAGCATTGGCTCTTTTTGTTCCTCCGGTGTCGGGCGCGGCCATGATCACATTTGAGGTGTCCAGACTTTGGATAAAGGGTAAAAAAATCGATGAAGCAAAAAGGTGATCAACCGGTACTTCGAAAAACCCTTGAATCTGATCGGCGTGGAGATCCATTGTCATCACTCGATCAACTCCAGCAGCCGTGAGTAAATTGGCAACGAGTTTTGCGCCAATTGCGACTCGAGGCTTATCTTTTCTATCCTGTCTGGCAAAACCGAAATAAGGTAGAATGGCAACGATTCTTTTGGCAGAAGCTCTTTTGGCAGCATCAACCATCAAAAGAAGCTCCATCAAATTATCTGAAGGCGGAAAAGTAGACTGAATAATGAAAACGTCATTTCCACGGATACTTTCTTCGTAGGATATTTGGAATTCGCCATCGCTAAAGCGAGACATTTTGAGGTTTCCCAATTCCTTTCCATAAGCGCGAGCGATTCTCGTTCCTAGGTCTTCGGAAGCGCTGCCGGCAAATATTTTTACTGTAGGGCTCATCTTAAAAAGGGCTGCAAAGCTACGATTATGGTGTTGTGTTGCAAAGAAATATTGAATTCAAATGTAGGCTTTTGCAGTTTTCTTTGGCTGATTAACCTGAATGAGTAATTTTGGCCTCCGAAATTGCTCCAGTCATGGGCGATTCGACCAACGCCCAGGTGGCGGAATTGGTAGACGCGCTGGATTCAAAATCCAGTTCTTTCGGGAGTGTGGGTTCGATTCCCACCCTGGGTACAAAGCGAGGCTTAAAGTCTCGCTTTTTTGTTTTTCATCTAATTTTACAGTCAACCTTAGCAACCATTTCAGGCTAATCCGTTTTATCTTCGCGTAATGATCGCTGACGGAGTTTTGACATTTGACGATAAGCAAAAACAAAGACGCTATGACATCGCCTATCTAAAAATGGCCGCAGAGTGGGGAAAACTTTCCCACTGCGAACGGAAGAAGGTCGGGGCCATAATCGTCAAGAATGGCATGATCATATCTGACGGTTACAATGGCACACCAGCAGGATTTGACAATCGCTGCGAAGGGGAAGATGGGAAAACGATGTGGTATGTGCTTCATGCGGAAGCCAATGCCATCACTAAAGTAGCTAGATCTACCAACAATGCCGAAGATGCGACGTTATACCTCACTCTTTCTCCTTGCAAAGATTGTAGCAAACTGATATTGCAAGCGGGAATAAAAAGAGTAGTTTTTTCAAGCCTTTACAAAGATGGTGAAGGATTAAAATTACTTGAGGAAGCAGGAATACAACTAGAATACATTGAAAATTTCGAATGAATCAAAACTCCAATAAAAATAAACTCATCATCTACTACCCATTGATGCTGGCAGCAATGCTTGTATTCGGTATCTATCTGGGTACATTCTTTTCTGATGACGGAACTCGAAGTTTCTTGCCGACCAAAAGCTCGAGCAATGCTGATAAGATTACCCAAATTATCAGCTTCATTGATCGCGAATACGTGGATACCGTCGCGAAAAATCAAATGATTGAAAAAGCCATTGCTTCCATTCTCGAAGATTTAGATCCTCATTCCTACTATATAAGCGCAGAGGAGATGGCCGCTTACACCGAGCCACTCGAAGGAAACTTTGAAGGAATCGGTGTAGAATTCTTGATTCAGAATGATACGGTAAGGGTGGTAGCTGCTTTAGATGGCGGTCCTAGCCAAGAACTCGGGATTCAGGCTGGCGATAGAATAGTGGCCGTGGATGATGAAAACATCGCTGGAGTGGGAATCAGAAACGACGATGTAATATCCAGACTCAAAGGTGAAGGCGGAACAATCGTCAATGTGGACATTCTAAGAGGTGATAAAACTATTCCTTTTGAGATAACGAGAGGAACCATTCCGATCAATAGCGTGGCTACCGCACAGATGCTAGATAATTCTGTAGGCTACATCAAGATAAGCCGGTTTGCAAGAACTACCTACGGAGAGTTTATCGAAAGCGCTCAACTACTTCAAGAAAAAGGTATGCAAGAAATGCTTGTCGATCTGCGAGGAAACGGTGGAGGATATCTGACCGCAGCAGTTCAAATCGCCGAAGAGTTTCTTCAAAAGGGGCAACTCATTGTATACACTGAAGGCAAGGCAAGTCCAAAGAAGTCCTACTATGCATCAAAAAGGGGCGAGTATTCGGAAATTCCACTGGCCATTTTGATTGATCAAGGGTCTGCTTCGGCATCTGAGATTTTAGCGGGTGCTGTACAAGACAATGATCGCGGACTTATCGTGGGCAGGAGGTCATTTGGAAAAGGTCTTGTTCAAGAGCATATGAGCTTACCAGACAATTCGGCCCTGAGGCTTACCGTGGCGAGATATTATACTCCCTCAGGTAGGAGCATTCAGAAACCTTACGGCGAGGATATTGACTACGCTGGAGACTACGAGCATCGCTTTGAAACTGGAGAACTCGTTTCTGCCGATAGCATCAGCTTTATCGACTCCTTAGAATATGTTACTCCAGGAGGTAGAATCGTATACGGAGGTGGCGGTATTACTCCAGATGTCTTTGTTGGTCTAGATACCGTTGGGGCTTCTGAATATTTAAGCATTCTGAGTTATCGAGGAATCCTCAATCAATTTGGTTTTGACTATGCCGACGCACATAGGGGAGAGCTTGGAGAATTTGAGAACTTCTTGGATTTTGAAAAGGATTTTGACTTCAAAAGTTCAATTTTTGATGATTTCGTAAAATATGCCGAAGACAGAGGCGTGAGTCCCGACAAAGAGGGAATAAAATCATCCAAAGAAGTTATTGAGCTAAGAATAAAGGCATATATAGCCAGAAACATTTGGGGAAACGACGGATTCTATGCTATAATGAATGATGATGATAAAGTAATCAACGAAGCCTTGATCTCCATTTCAAGTACGGCTACTCTGTAACAACAACAACGACTTTAAATTGAAAAAGCCCTTCCTAAAAGGGCAGAGCTTATTCAATTTTGTTCGAAATTACTCCTCTAGTTTACGATAAACCAATTATTTAGAAGATTCTCCTTATTGTAGGCCATTTCTTCTTTAGTGGTTTGGTCCATGATGTTCTTACCGGCTCCTTTGGCAATCGCATGACCTGCAGCAGTGTCCCATTCCATAGTTGGAGCGAACCTCGGGTAAACATCTGCTGCACCTTCGGCTACCAAGCAGATCTTTAATGAACTTCCCATTGATACAACTTCAATCTCTCCGTGTTCTTTCTTAAGCTCTTTAAAAAAAGCCTCAGTCTCGGGCGACATGTGAGACCTGCTGCCCACTGCTTTGTAAGCAGATGATTCAGAAGCCACTGGAAGGCTATTTGCCTCAGCAACAAGATTCTCCCAATCACAAGTTTGACCATCAAAACCAGAAACCTTGTAAGAACCCAATCCAATGGCACCGAAATAAAGATCTTTTTTTACAGGTACATAAATCACTCCACCCACAGACTTTCCATCTTCAATTAGAGCAATATTCACGGTGAACTCACCATTGCGCTTCACAAATTCTTTGGTGCCATCTAAAGGATCGACCATCCAGAACTTGCTCCAAGCAGAGCGCTCTTTAAATTCTATTGATTTTCCCTCTTCACTTAGAATGGGTAGAGTGTCACCCAATACCTCTGTGATTTTTACATGCGCTCTTTTATCTGCAAGGGTCAGCGGCGATTTATCGCCTTTCGTTTCTACAGCAAAGTCGCTTTCGTATACGTCGAGAATTTCCAATCCACCCAAATAAGCTGCTTTAATTGCAGTAGAGATTAAATCTTTCATAATGTAATTCTAATTGAGGTTGTAGTATGAGTTTAAAACAAGTGTGCAAATTAACAGGCAAATAAGTGTAAGTGGCAAGCCAAACTTGAAATAATCTTTAAAGGTGTATCCTCCTGGAGTATACACCATTAGATTGGTTTGATAGCCAATAGGAGTAATGAAGTTTGCCGCACCACCAAAGGCTACGACTAGAATAAATGCTTCAGCTGGCAGCCCCAGATCGTGAGCAATGGTAAGAGCTACGGGCAAAACGATGGCAACCGCTGCTTTGCTTGTCATGAAAGCAGATAAGAGATTCGTAACAACGAAGATACCAGCAATCAATCCATAGCCACCGAAGGGTTTAAGCAAATTAAGTCCACTATTGGCTAAAAAGTCTGCCAATCCACTATTAATCATTCCCTTTCCGAGAGCAAGTCCAAGTGCTATGATAACGATTAGATTCATATCTGCATTCTCCTTTATCTCTTTTGTTTTGAGAAGCTTGAGCAATATACACACCGTTATAAGGGCAATTAAAGAAATAAACAGAGGTACCATATTAGTTGCCGCAAGTAAAATGGAGAGCAATAATCCCGCAAAAACAATGGATGTTTTCCACCATGAGAGATTGTGCACTTCCTTCATTTGCGAAAGAATGTAAAAATCCTGACTAGCATCAACGCGTTTTATAAAACCAGTACCAGAGAGAACAAGAAGTACATCACCCCCCTTAAGCTCAATATCTCCAATTTTCCCCTTCAATCTTTCTTCTCCGCGATGAATACCCATAATAGCTCCGTTGTAGCGGTTTCTAAAGTCAGTGTTCTTTACAATTTCGCCAATTAAAGAAGACTGGGGCGCAATAACCAATTCAATAACCCTTGCCTGACTCTCTTCTGGGAGTTGACATTCATGCGGCAATGAAAGACCCAAGGACGGCTTGGCTAGCTCTGCCACTCCATTAGGGTCTCCCGCAAAAAAGAGTTTATCGCCTTTCTCCAGTACTAGATCCGGTGGTACCGGTGTGATGTCTTTCTTTTGTCTCCTGATCTCCACCAAAAAGAGCCCTTTCATGTTCCGCAGAGAAGCGTCTTGAACGGATTTACCAATAAGCTTACTTCCTGGTTTGACATGAGTCTCTACAAAGTATTCGCGAGCAGCAGTTTCCTCTGTTGCCGTCTTATTTTTAGGTAATAATGCTTTTGAAAAAGCAAAGAGGTATACGCCACCAATGATGAGCGCAGGTATTCCTAAAATGGCAAAATCAAATATCTCAAGGCTCTCCTCGCCATATTCCATAGCTAGTCCATTCACTATAAGATTCGTAGAGGTACCAATTAAGGTGACGCAACCTCCCAAAATAGAAGCATAAGAAAGCGGAATAAGAAACTGAGAAGCTGCCAATTTTTTCTGTTCCGACCATGAGTATACATAAGGCATCATCATCGCGACAAGGGGCGTATTGTTGAGTAAAGCCGAAGCTAGCCCTACACTGCCCGTCATTTTCGACATAAACAATCCTCGACTATCAGAAGACTTAAAGAAACTTTGAAGTGCGCGATCAAGTATGTTTGTTTTGCGCATGGTGTTACTCACTATCATCAGCATAACTATGACCGCAAGTTGTTCATTAGCAAACCCACTGAGCGCTTCTTTTGGGCTAATAACATCGAAAAGCAAAAGAACCACGGTAACGATCATAAATGCAATCCCCGGCCTTATCAGCTCACGATAAAGCACCACAATAAGAAACAAAATCGAAAGCGCTACAGCAATGGTCTGAAGGGAAAATTCCATTTTGGATTACTAGTTCAGGGAAGGCAAATATATTGAGTAATGCAATTTGATCGAATGAAACAAAATACTTGATTTAAATCAAGCATACGGTAAAAATGGAATAAAGTGACATGGTATAAATTTCGTCGTAAGGAATTCCTTTTACATTTGTTTGGCTCAAGAACAACCTTTCAAAAATGAAAACAGAAAGTTTTTTGCACGCAGTGAAACATCTCATCTCTCCATTTCGAATAAATGGGATATCATGACGCACTGAAGATTGACTGTGGGTTAATTAAAGGTTCACTTCTATGAAGTGGCTTCCAGCAATCTTTTAAAACGAATTGAAGTATCAACTACCCCTTAAATGAAGAAACACAGACGATTTCTACCGATCCTTTTTGTAGGTTTTTTCTTGGCTTCGTGTATCTCGAACAAACGAATAGTTTACGTACAAGATTATTCTGAAGCCAAACCGCACAATTATTTGGCAGATACCACTTTCGTAAGTGAACCTGTAGATTACAAACTACAGACTGGCGATATTCTTTACGTACGATCCGATCACCCTGTATTGTCCAAGTCCTTTGGTCAAATCGACCAATTCTACATGGATGACACCAGGATTGTGCAAAGCCTACCCATCTTGGCTGGATTCACGATTGACGAAGAAGGTAAGTTAGATCTACCCTTAGTTGGTATGATTGACGTTGGAGGGATGACTATGCTTGAGGCCGAATCTAAAATCAAAGAGGCTGCTTCCGGAGTATTTTCCGATCCTGCGATAAAGGTGTTTATGTTGAATTACTTTGTGACCATTTTGGGTGAAGTAAATCGACCGGGGCGATATCCAGTTTATAATCACAGATTAAACATTTTTGAAGCAATGGGTCTTGCCGGTGACGCTACAGATTTCGCCAGTAGAGAGGAGGTCAAAGTTGTTCGTTCAAGAGATGGGAAAAATCATCTGTACTCTGTCGATTTAACGGACCAGAACATATTGGCGTCAGAAAAATTTTATCTGAAGCCCAATGACATCTTAATGGTAAAGCCACAGAAGCGAAAGAAATATGCCACAAGGGATGTGCAGAATGTATTTAACGCTGTTGCCGCGACGGTTAGCGTAGTTACTCTTTACTTACTAATCAACGATAACTAATGATCGACGAAAATCAAATAATCCGCAAGGAAGAGGTCGACTTTAGGGGCGTGCTTAATCGCGTAAAACGAGGATGGCCAATAATTGCTGTGTCACTTTTCATTTGGATCGCGCTCGGGGTTCTTTTTCAGATTGCCGTTCCGCCCTACTACACAGCGCAAACTAGTGTTCTCACAGAGGAGCCCAAGGGTCAGCAAGATCCTGCCGTACTTGTAACCGGAGAACCTGTTAATAAAAAGCCCGAGTCTTACTACTTCACAAATCAGAGGATAGTCTTCGCGACGTTTCCTTTGATAGAAGAGGCTGTGAAAAAGACCGGAATGATCAAATACTTCAAATCCGGCCTTATAAATCAAGAAATCTTCGGTGCTTCGCCCTTTCTTGTGGAACTTGACTCCACTTTTATGACTTTCGAAAAGAGTGAAACCCCTTATGAGACTGCATTCTATGTAGACTTTGAAAATTTCAATTCCTATCATGTGGAAGGTGAGGGTAAGTATCTCGAAACCAGCGAAGAGTTCTTCTATGAGGGCGATTACCAGTTTGGAGAATGGGTTGAGTTTGGCAACTTGAAATTCAGGTTGATCCCACAGGACACCTTGCTTAACCCTCAGATTACTCAAATAAGCGACCTATCAAAAGACGAATTTGGATTTAATCTTTTGGATCTCGAGACGCAAACCCTCGAACTTGCCAAGAAAATGGAAGTAATCAATGTTGACATTGAATCTACTGTATTTACGGCATCTCTTTCAGGGTTTTCCGCAGGAAGGCAAAAGACATTTCTATCAGAATTAGGTGAAGTTTTTCTCGAGACCCAAATGGAATTGAAAACGGCTACTTTGAAAAAGGCATTGGAATTTCTGAACGAAGAGATTGATAGAACTTCATTTGAATTAGAAGAAAGTGAGGACTCTTTGAAGTATTTCAAATCAGAAAATTCCATCACCAGTATTACAGCGGAAGGAACGCTTCTGCTCAGCCAAACTGCCGACCTGCAAGACCAAAAAGTAGAGCTTGTTGTAAGGAATAAATACTACTCGTACCTTGAAGAAAATCTTCGTGAAAATGATGATTACTCCACGCTGATCTCCCCAGAAGCTTTCGGTGTAGATGATGCCCTACTCATCCGTCTAACCCAAGAATTAGTTGAACTTCAACAGGATCTTACGGTAGTTGAAAGCAAAGGCGCTCAAGACAATCCTGCTTATCAGCAGATTAAAGGGGCAATTGCCTCAAAACGAGCTACTATATTAAAATCTGTAGAAGGATTTAAGTCGAGCAACCTCATTAAACTAAGAGATGTAGAAAAAAGAATCAGTGACATAGATAAGAGTACTAAAGAATTTCCAGCTGAAGAGAGCCAACTCCTCAAATTAGAACGAAGGTTTAGGATTAACGAAACGCTGTACACTTCGCTGATGGAGAAAAAATCTACTGTAGAACTAAGTTTGGTATCGATGACCTCTGACTTTAGAATCATTGAGCCGGCAAGACTCACTTCGGTCGATCCCATTTTCCCTTGGGCTCCAATCACATTTGTTCTAGCACTGTTTTTGGGGCTGGTGACTGGTTTTGGTTTACTCATCATTATTTGGATTTTCAGCAATGGCATCGATTCAAGCTCAGATGTAAAAAGACATCTCCCCAACGCAAATATTCTTGGGGAGATCTTCTACAGCTCGATTCAGAAGCCAAGAGAACTCGAGGAATACTCATCTTCTCCACTCGCCAACCAAATGAACGGTTTAGTGTACAATTTCAACACGAAAAAAACCGACGCATTCAGTCTGGGACTAAGTTCTTGGAAGCCTTCCGAAGGGAAAACATTTACAGCCTCTATGCTGGCGGTACAATACGCTGCATCTGGTTCTAAAGTTTTGATCATTGATGCTAACTTAAAACACCAATCCATCGGAAAGAAATTTAGGTTAACAGCAACGGCTCCTGATCTAAACTCCTTCTCACCGCAGGCCTTAAGCGAATCGGTTCAAAATACTTCCAATAATCATATTGATGTATTAAACCTAGGTACAGTGGTTTTTAACGTAGCAGAGATTATGTCGTTCAGGGAGTTCCTCACAAATCTGAAAGGGTCTTACGATCGAGTGATTGTAGACTTGGCCCCAATAGGAAATGACGCGCGATCGCTGGCGATTCTAAATGCAACAGATATCCCGATAATCTTAACGCGCAAAGGAAGAACTAACGTACAGGATCTTCTCGACATCCGCGATTTACATGACAAAGGCTCTTTGAAAGAGCTCAACTGCATTGTGACAGGCTCCTTCAGTCAAAATACTTCACTTAGCTTAAAGCGAAATCCTTACGAGAAAAATAAACGCCTTTCTATTTTCGAAAGAATAAAAGTGGCGTTTGCTAAAGTTTAAAAAGACCCGTTGAGGAGATGAAAATTTTATTTCTCACTACCCAACTTCCTTATCCTCCGGTTAGCGGCGGAGTAATAAAGACTTGGAATTTAGTTAGGCACTGGTCAAGTAGTGGTTTGAAGGTAATATGTGCTCTCAAACCTGGAGAGGAAGATCAAGTAGACGAATTCTTATCCAAAGTTCCGCAGATAGATCATTTTATGGTGCCTTTTGAAAGAAAGCGCACGGCGTTTAATCTTTTAAAAAGTTATCTATTTGCTCCTACTCTCAATGTTTATAGGAATTTCAACATTCAAATTAAACGCAAGACAGAGGAGTGGGCTCAAGATTGTGATGTGATCTTCGTTGATCATTATGAAATGGGGCAGTATGTTCCCTCAACGTATAAAGGAAAGGTAATTTTACATGAGCACAACGCAGAGTATGTGATGTGGGAGCGGCTCGCTGAAATTGAAAAGAATCCTTTCAAAAAAATCCTGATTAAACTAGAATCGAATAGGATCAGGAAAACCGAAAAGGCATACTCTAAGAGAGCTACTCTGGTATTGGCAGCTCCAAACGATATTGAAGAGCTTGCAACTATCGGTGTTAGTAAAACGAAAATGACGCCAACGTACCATTTGGGAGAAGATTTTTTATTAGACTCTCCTGATGTGGAATTTAGGGAAACCGAAAAAAGCTTACTCTTCGTAGGAACCCTCACTTGGGAAGCCAATATAGATGGGCTTTTATGGTTCTTGGACAACGTATATCCACAGATTCTCGGGGCTCATCCAAACCTAAAGTTTTATATCATTGGGAAAAACCCTGATCCTAGATTAGTCTCAAAAGTTGAAAAATACCCAAGTGTAGAACTAACGGGTTTTGTGAAAGAATTGGAGCCTTATTTTAAGAAGGCTCGTGTATTTGTTATCCCTCTCAGGTTTGGAAGTGGCATTAAAGTAAAGCTTCTTAACGCTATGTACAGGGGTATTCCGGTAGTAACAACCCCAATTGGCACTGAGGGCCTCGCTGTGGAAAGCGGAAAAGATTTGTTTTGTACTTCAAAGATTGGAGAACAAGTTAGTGCCATTTCTACCCTACTTGACAATGAAGAGGTATGGAACAACTTGAGAAATAGCTCTAGAGCGATCGCTAAAAATTATACTTGGAAAAAGCTATTGAGCGATCACGACGCGACCATTCAATCGCTATTGCAAACAACCGAAAACCAGAACTAACTAGTTGACGAAATGCTGTTTAACTCACTTGACTATCTGATTTTTCTACCCCTTGTCGTTGTGGCCTTCTATCTAATTCCAAACAGATTTAGATGGATGCTACTTCTTGCCGCGAGCTACTATTTTTACATGTGCTGGAAATGGCAGTACATCTTCCTCATATTAATCTCTACAATGGTAGATTTCTATGCGGGGATCCAGATTGCCAAAACACCTGATAAAAAGAAGAAGAGGTGGTTCTTATTGATGAGTTTATTTGTCAACCTTGGTTTCCTCTTTTATTTTAAGTATCTCAACTTTTTTACTGAGAACACCGCGATGCTCCTATCGCAATTCAATATTTTTACTGATTTCACCTACTACGACATACTACTTCCAGTAGGTATTTCCTTTTACACCTTCCAAACGTTGAGTTACACCATTGATGTGTACCAAGGCAAAGCTGAACCGGAGACACACTTAGGGTATTTTGCACTTTATGTCTCTTATTTCCCTCAGCTTGTAGCAGGTCCAATTGAGAGATCTGTAAGGCTCATCCCCCAACTTAAACGCGAGCCAAATGTCACATCGGATGATATCAGGTATGCCGTTAACAAAATTTTGCTCGGCTTCTTCAAAAAAGTCGTTGTAGCGGATACCGTTTCACAATATATCAACCTAGTTTATGCCAATGTGGACGGGACTACGGGTACTCAACTTTACATGGCTGCATTTTTATTCTCAGTCCAACTGTTCGCTGACTTTTCAGGATATACGGATATTGCAATTGGTTCCGCTCGTCTCATGGGTGTGAGACTCATGGAAAACTTTAAACGACCGAATTGGCAAGAGAACCATAGTGCTTACTGGGCCAACTGGCACATCTCCCTCACTAGTTGGATAAGAGATTACATTTACATTCCTCTGGCCAGGCTCAATAAATCCAAAGGAGCTTTGATGCTTTGGTCAGTTCTCATACTGGTGATAATTGGGTTTTGGCATGGCGCTAACTGGACCTTCATCATGTTTGGTCTCACCAATGGTCTCGTTATGCTGACACAAAGGTTGATAAGGAACACGAAGTTTGCAATAGCCATGAGAAGCAATAAAATCACGCACGAACTTCAGAAATACCTCAACCTCAATATTCTTTGTCTAGAAGCGGTGTATTTCCGTTCTGTAGATATTGACATGGCTCACAACATACTATGGAAGATTTTTACCGAATTCAACTTCAGTATAAGCGAAGTCTTGTCCTTATATAAATCGGAGTTTTTGATGGCCGTCTTCGTTAGTTTATTATTGTGGACGACGGTGTTGTTTAACAACAAACTCAAGTTTAAATACAATTGGGCCTATGTGACCACGATGTTATTCCTGATAATATTCCTCGGGCAAGATTTGAAAAACCAATTTGTTTACTTCCAATTCTAAAATGCTATGATACCATTTGGCTCAAAAAAAGGGATGTTACTCTTCTTTTATCCACTGCTACTCGCAGGAGTTATCGCATTGGTAATTGACCAGTCCTTTGAAGTTTTCGTTTTGCCAAAGCGAACCGATCTGGACAATTCATTTAAGGTAGAACGATTGCTTGGAGAAACTGACCCTAAAGAAATTCCCGTATTTGGCAGCTCAAAGGGGAGATCATCCTTTATTCCTGATTCTCTAGGAGAGACGGTATTCAACTACTCCATGCAAAAATGCAATTTTGATGTGATCTTCTTCTTGCTAGAGACAGAGCTGGCGAAAGATAAGGATGCTCCTATCATTATTGAATTTAACGCTCGCTCTTTTGTTCATAGACCTCAGCATACCATAGACTTAGCCACATTCATGCCAATTAAGAACAATCCATCTGTTGTGGAATATCTTGCAGCAAATGATCGTTTAGACAATTTTCAATTGGTTCCTGGAGTGAGATACTATGGCAGCTATGTGCGTTACATTCGATCTTTGAACCGAAAAGAAACCCCTAATAAAATCATCAATAGAGGGGGCTTATTTATTGACTACTATCCTGGAGATCGATTGCTCCGAAGATTTACAGACAGTCGCTACAAAATGATCGAAAAGAGAGAAGAACTAGAAACAAGAGCGGCGTCTGGAAAACCATTAACTTATATGGAAGACCAAATGTTAGATCAACTCCAAATAAGTCTTGATTTTGCCTATAACAAAGATAGAATCAAGAAATTCGAGGATATGGTCAAATCCCATCCAAATAGAGATATATTGATGGTGTTTACGCCGCATCACCCAAGCGAACTGGCCGGGCTGAAGAATCGAGAAAAGCTCTACGAATTGATGGATCACTGGAACGAAGACATCCCGAATTTGTATGCTTTCGATTATTCGGACTTCCCTCTTCCAGATAGCTGCTTCAAAAACTCTAGCCATATCAACTTAGAAGGAGCAAGAAGATTCTGTGCGGTCCTCAATGATGATTTAGCCCATCTGCTGAACTAAAAACCACCGCAATTTAGTTTTGAGTGCTTTTTAACTCGCTTGATTATTTAATCTTTCTTCCACTTGTCGTGGTCGCCTTCTACCTATTTCCAAGGCGGTACAGGTGGGTGTTATTGCTAGCTGCGAGTTACTACTTCTACATGTGCTGGAAGTGGCAATATATCTTCCTCATTTTGATTTCTACCATGGTGGATTTCTACGCCGGTTTACAAATCGGAAAAACCCCTGAAAGGAGAAAGAAGAAGTGGTATTTTTTGATGAGCTTATTCGTTAATCTAGGCTTTCTTTTTTACTTCAAATACTTCCATTTTTTCACTGAGAACACTTCCCTTATCCTGTCGCGATACAATATTTTTACTGATTTCACATATTATGATATCTTACTTCCGGTAGGTATTTCATTTTACACTTTTCAAACGCTCAGCTACACCATTGATGTGTATCATGGTAAAACTGAACCTGAGACTCATCTGGGATATTTTGCTCTTTACGTAGCCTATTTCCCTCAATTGGTGGCTGGTCCTATCGAGCGATCTTATAGACTTTTACCTCAGTTAAAAAGAGAACCGAATGTCATCACCAAAGATGTTAAGTATGCGGTTAATAAAATCCTCTTGGGATTTTTTAAAAAGCTCGTAGTCGCAGATACCGTTTCTCAATATGTTGATGCCATTTATGCAAATGTTGATGGCACCACGGGGACCCAACTATACTGGGCGGCATTCCTATTCCCTGTTCAACTTTTTGCTGATTTTTCAGGATATACGGATATCGCTATTGGTTCCGCCAGATTAATGGGTGTCAAGCTCATGGAAAACTTTAAGAAACCCCTCTGGCAAGAAAATCATATCTCTTATTGGGCTAATTGGCATATCTCACTCACCAGTTGGATAAGAGACTACATTTTTATCCCACTTTCCAATTATAATAGATCGCCAGGAGCACTTATGTTATGGACCATATTCATACTTGTACTCATCGGGGTTTGGCATGGCGCCAACTGGACGTTCATTGTTTTTGGTGTTGTAAATGGCTGCATAATAGTGATCCAAAGAATATTAAGAAAGACCTCTTTAGTAAAGGCCATCCGTTCTAATTCGATCACCTACCAGATAATGAAATATTTTAATCTAAACCTACTTCTGCTAGAAGCAGTCTATTTCAGGTCTGTTGATTTAGAGATGGCTCACAAGGTTCAGTGGAAGATTATAACAGAGTTCAACTTAAACTTCCATGAAATACTCTCTCTCTATAAAGATGAGTTTGTTTCGGCAATAGGGGTAAGTTTACTCCTGTGGCTCACCGTATTTTTCAAGCCTGACTTAAAGTTTAAATATAATTGGGCATATGTTGTTACCATGCTGATAATCATTGTACTTCTAGGTCAGAATCTAGAAAATCAGTTCATCTATTTTCAGTTTTAAAGGGAGAAAAAGCATTTTAAACTTTACTAAGAACCATTTACGCCCTCAAAAGAGAAATGGATTTGGCAACTAAGTCAGGGTTTCCTCCTCAGCTCAGCAATTGCAATCCCCAAAAAAGGAAGGTCATCCCAAAGGTACCTTTTAGCCAATCTTCGAGGTTCTGAAATAATCCGGTGAACGAACTCAATTCCAGCCTTCTGATAAAACATTGGAGCTCTCTTTTTGGTACCCCAATAAAACTCAAAGGATGCGCCCAATAAAAAGGTTTTTGGCAAGGCTATTCCCTTCTCTTCGGCTCTTCGAAAAATCTCCAAGGCAATATGCTCTTGTTTGGGAAAGCCAAGACCCACAAAAACGTACTCCGGCGGGTTCTCGCCAAAGAAGCTCATCACATGAGTCATTACCTCCTCAAACTCTTCTTTGCTCTCGAGCTTAAAAAATGGGGGAGCATAGTAGACAGTATTCTCTCTTTCATCAACGAAACGATCACCTAGATCCTCTCTCGGCAAAACAAAAAGGACTCGTTTTGAAGTATCCTCTTTTAGAATAGACCACATTTCTGGGAAGAAATCGCTTCCTGTAAGCCTTGCCTCAAGCCCTCTTTCTTTTCCAAATTTGATTCTACTCAATGTGATTACCGGTTGACCATCAGGTAGAATCCACCTAGCTCTTTTTAGTCTTTCTCTTAAGGCGTGGTTCTCCTTCCGATCCAATTTGACGATCTGATCCACGTTAGGTGTTACCATTAACGGAATGACGTCTTTCTCATTCGCTGGATCATTGTAGACAAAATCTGCGATAACCTTGACATCCTTTGCGGAATAAAAGTTGAAACCTAGCATTTCTAATCTTCTAATCATTGGAATAGTCTTCTTTTGAGTGTATCTGCTATACTTCTCATCCGATTTAGATTAATGAGCAGTGCGAGAGCCATCTTGAAAGGGAAAATAAAGTACTTCCAAACCAATTCAATAGAATTTACTTTCACCTCGATGGGCTCATAATGGAACTCATCCATGAGCGCACCGCAAGTACTTTGGCAGATTTCTATTTCGGTTTTAGTGAGTCCTTTTTCGAGCCAGCCTTTTGCTCTAGTTTTTCGAATTCCTAGCTCAGATTTCTTATCTGCCTCACTGGAAGAACCTGCATGAGGCACTTGAAGCATTTCGGGCTCGTAGGGGAAGTTGGCAAATTTGCAAATAGACTTTACCGTTTCTTCAGGATTTTTGAGAATGTCTTCAAACCGCACGGTCTTAAATCTAGATTCGCTCTCAAACGGTTTGGCCGCAGAGATGGCAGCATTCCAAAGCTTACTCACAGCCAGCGGGTGATAGTTGATTTGGAGTCTGAGCGTTTCTTTCTTGGTCATAAAGTCTGCACCTAAGGCTCTACGCTTCCATTTGCGCTTTTGCGAAAGCATAACCGCCCGAGGGTCCCGCACCATATTAATGATTCGGGCATTTGGGTACTTGGCTAAGATCTCCTTCAGGTAGAAAACATTTTGTGGCGTTTTCTCACAAGGAATAGACTTTCCGTTTACTTCAGTTTCGTATTTCAAAAATGAAGTATACACCGCTAGTCTCGTAGGGTGGTCGCCAAGCTTTGGAATAAGGTCATTAATTTCTTTGGTGTATTTAGAAACATGCTTATCCACTGGCTCAAAAAACCCCGCTCTCTGGCAGGTGAAAAGCTTTGCGTAGAGTCCAAAAGCCACGTCCCGCCCTATTGGTTTCCCATCATCTTTAGGCGTCCACATTTTCTCAAAAAAATGTGGCTCATTGATTGAGTGAATCACGCTATGATTGTTCATGATTCTCATCATCATAGTAGTACCACTGCGGGAGTTTCCAACGATGAATACCACTGGCAAATTTGTATCGTAAAATTCACTACTCATGATTTTGAGCAAATTGAGGCCACTTCTCGGAGGCATCTACATTTAGTAAATCAGAAAGGCTTTTTACCTCATCTGTATAGTAGTTTCTGAGCCAATCGCTATCCTCGTCGCTGAGGGTTGGCATGTTCTTATCAGTGTAAAGAGCACTCGCTAGTTTTTGCCTCAGGGGCTTGGGAGTCAATTTCTTGGCCGTGGTCAAGATTCCAGATTTTACAAGAATTCTATTTAACCCCGGATTCCTGGGTAAGGCAGCAGAATTACTATTTTCAGAAAAGTCGAATTCAAACTTCGAATCAATTTCAAGAAAATCACAAATCTCTGAAAGAACGTTTTCTGGCTGACTCTTATAATCTTCAAAAAACAGGGGCAAAACATTATCGCGTCCAAAAAGCTCGAAGTATCGCTTTAGCTGTCCGGCATATTTTCCTAACTCCAAATATTGATGATTAACTCCCCAACCTTTGGGATTTTGGGAATGGTCTTCTTGGAGTTCTTTTATGAAATCAGCCGCTTCGCTCTTGGCCTCTCTGAGATTCATCAAGAACTGAGACCAAGCTCGTCGAATAGGATTCCTTAGTATGACGAGAATCTTTGCATTAGGATTAAAGTCATAAATGGCTTGGGCAGCGCTCGGACAAATCATGTAGGAATTGCTAATCTCACCAATGGCTTTTTCATCATTTACCTTCGAAAAAATACCTTCATAATGAGTGTCTTCATTTACATGTGCAATGTGGATGATTTCCTTCATCCCACTCTTGATGTATTTGTCCAAATTGATAGAAACATCTTGGGCATACCCGGGAAGAAAGTCTTGTTTTGAGATGTCTTTAGCTGAAAAGTGGTTGGTCTCTTTAATGGGCGGAAGATATACTTCAGGGTGTTGATTTAGATAGTGATACATAGAAGTTGTGCCACCCTTGACCACTCCGATCACAAAGAAATTTGGGGATTTTTTATGGCTCATATCTTATTCTTTCTATTTCGAGCCTTTCGCGTTCTCTAAAAGAAGTCTCTGCCCAATCTTCTTATCCTCTTCATAGAAGTACCTCAGAAGCATTATCAACAAAATGGTTTGGCCAGCATAAAGAACCAGGTACTCAGTGGTGATGCCGTCCAATGCAAGTATAATAACCGTGTATTTTAAAGTGACTAGAAATACATTGTTTTTGATGTGCTTTATAGAAAATATGTATTTAAAAAAGAAGTAGAATTGAGCAAAAATGATGATCAATCCAACTATACCCGAAGAGAATAGATAACCGAAAAAACCCAAGTCGGATGTATAGAAAAAGCCATAAAAATGACTGTAACCATTTTCTACAAAATAGGTACTTACCTTACCATGACCAAAGAAAGGGTTTTCCTTAATTCCTCTTATAGCAATGTCTAATTCCATGAGGCGCACATCATCGTCAACCGAACCTGACCCTGCTGCACCAGCGGTATCCAGCACGTCGAGGAACATGCCATAATACTGAGTATAAATCTGAGGAGCAAAAAAGTACACCAATAAGGCCAGAGACATTATTGGCAAAATGGCTTGCATTAGGGCAAGCGCCTGATTTCTGGCTCTAATTCCTGTCGTAAAGAACAAACCCAATCCACCCAACATTACCGCGATAGATGTTCTATCTAACCGAATAAAGATGACGTAATAAATGAATAGTCCTGCAACCAACAAGTATATAAAACTCTTTTTGTAAAATGCTTTCACCGTGAAATAAACCGCTCCAAAGAAGAATAACGCCATATTCAGGCGGTAATAAACATCTTCTCCTTTTGCACTATTGCTACCAGAAATGGCTGTATCTTGAAACTGTCGAGGATCAACAAAAGCCGTTAGGAAGTAACCAAAAAGCATGAAAATAACAGCAAGCGTTGCGAATGCCCTCTCTACAAGTTTGATCTCTAAATCCCCGGATTTGAGCATGTTATATATCATCAAGCCCCCAAAGAGAAGGTACCAATCTCGGTATGTAGCCAGCCCGTACAAGAATGGCTGATCAAACTCCTTGATAGCAGCGATTGCAGGAAGAATAGGAAAAAGAAACAGGATCCCTAAATATATTTCTATGGGATTAACAGACCAATTCTTTTCTAATCCTCTCTTCGCCAGTCTGAAGGCAACGTACAGAAAAACCATTCCCTCCATTAATGTTTCGAGGAAAAGCTCAACATTGAAGAGAATGCTGGCCAAGAAGGACCGGTAAATAACAGCAATCAAAAATATCAATAAGATTAGCTTCGGAAAGCTCTTGTATACTGCTATGTGGGCACTATCTCGCTCTGTAGAAATAAAGGTTGAAAGGGACATACATTTAAGAGGTCAACTACAGTAAACGTCCAATGAAATAATCAGGTTACAATAGTATGACTTTCATTTCTTACTTCAGGACGACAAGCTATTTGATTTTCAATAGGGTTTACTCTTTTGACGCCTCACAAATGTAATCCGCAGGTGCTGCTAATCAAGGTAAAAAAGCGGAATTAAGTTTAAGTTTGGGCAAAATTGACAGTCCATTCAAGAATGAGCTCAAGTCCAAACTTTCTTTTTGTAGGGACGGCTAAGGCCGGAACCACCTCTTTATACCATCAGATTAATCAACACCCAGAAATATCCATTCCTGTGAAGGAGACTTTTTTTTATCTGAGCGAAATATATCGGGATAACAACCTTCCTTACCCAAAGCAAAGGCCACATGAAGAGCTGATTCTCGACGAGAAGCAATTCAAATCGCTGTACGCTGATTGCGAAAGTGGAATGGTGGGCGAGGTAGGTACTGGATACCTTTATCATCATGAAGAGGCTATCCCATTGATTAAAAAGTTTACGAACCCAGATGTGCGAATTTTGATCATTTTGCGACATCCTACAGATCGCTGCTACTCTTCTTATAAGCACTTTGCGAAAGATCTTCACGAAACTTGCTCGTTTGAGGATTCTCTGCTAAAAGAAGAAGAAAGAAAAGCGGAAAATTGGGATTTTATGTGGTTCCACAAGTCGATGAGCATGTACGCAGAACAAGTGGAAGCGTACCTTAATGCATTTAAACATGTCAAAGTCTTGATTTATGAGGAATACGCAGAAAACAGCGAAAAAGTCACCAAGGAGCTTTATGAGTTTTTAGGAGTAGACCCCAACTTTGAAGCAGAGAAGGAGAAAATCTACAACACGTCTGGTGAACCCCGCTTTAAAACCCTGCAGAAAATGGTTACTCAGGAAAATGCACTTAAAAAAGCCTTAAGGCCAGCATTTAGATTTCTTTTCAGCAAAGAACTAAGGGAGAAAATCAGAAAGGGAGTCAAAAACAGCAACTTAAAAAAATCTCCCCCTCTATCCCCTCAAATGAAAAAGGAATTAGATCATTACTTCTCCGAGGATATTGCCAAACTTGAAGCGTTAATTGGACGAAAAATAATTGCTTGGGAGCGCTAACTGATTCCTTCCTGAATTTCTTTTTCCGAAACTTTCCACGCCGAGAGATCTCGGTTGATAAGGCCTTCCAATTTTTCGATGTCAGGAAGGAAAACCTCTTCAAGAATTTTAGCTCTAGTCAAAGGATTCATATCCACACGCCTAATGTTCTTTTCAATCATTTTTGACTTAGCTGCGGTGAGTTTGAACTGAATTGAGTCAGGTAATACTTTCTTAAGAAAGGCTTTGGCACCATTACGGTGATGAAGTATTCTAATTAATCCTTTGTTTTTTGGTACGCCACTTGGATTCAATCTAGTTTCAACATCTATATTTACGTCTTTTCTGAGTCCACAATAGTCCAAGAAATCATGGAGGAGAATTTTCTTTTTCTTTAGGTCTTCTGTGATGTAAACCTTTGTTTGCGGAAACGCCTCCAGGAATGCTTTAACCCTTTCATAATAAAGGCTTCCACCGAGGTAGTCATATCCGAGTTGCCGATCTATTCTAGACTTTACAACTTCTGGGCGAATGGCTTCTTCGAAACTAAGCTCCTCCAAGCCATTTTTCACAAACATCAGGTAGTGGCTAAACGAGCGGTCGACAGGGTTACGTAACACCAAAGAGGTTTTTAATTGAGGAGTTTCATTCTTGTACACTGCTCTGATGTTAGCAATAGTTTGATCGTGGTTGGTGAAATGAGCCACAGAGCTATCACAAATAAGTCGGCCTCCATGACCTTCATACATAGCGGTGTATTTGTCTACATTCACCATTTGACGGTCACGAATTCCAGAAGGAATTTCTTGCGCTGGACGATTAGAATAAGCAAAAAATCCAGGCTCCTTTCTTGGCATATACACATCTGGGTGCTGCTTTAAATAAAAAGCGAGGGAAGTTGTTCCGCATTTTGCAGCACCGAGAATTATGATATCCGGGAAGTTTCTTTTCTGCCCTTGATAATCTACCGTCATAACTTTTGAATAACTAGTACCCCAGCAGTTCCGTAAAGGTTACTGATCTCAAATAAATTTGAATAAATAATTGATTCAAAGCTAAATGTATTTTACGAAAATAGATGGTAAGGAAAGAAGGCTTCCGGACTTTATAATTCCTGGGGCGGCGAAGAGTGGCACGACGACACTTTATCAGCAACTAACTGGGCACCCCGAAATATTCTTTCCAAAAGAGAGAAAAGAACCGTTTTATTTTAGTTTTGGCGGAGTTGAACCCAATTATGAAGATACTAGGTTCAATGAGATTCCCATTTGGGATACACATCAATACTTATCCTTGTATAGCTCAGCGAGCTCTGTTCAACAATGCGGTGATGCTTCTACTTCTTACCTGTATATGCATGACATATCAATTGCCAATATGCGGAAGCTCTACGGTGAACAACTGGAAGATGTCAAGATCATCATCATCTTAAGAAACCCCGTCACTAGAGCCTATTCACACTATACTTATTTGATTAGGAATGGATTTGAATCTCGTTCCTTTGAAGAAGCCATAACACCAAATGGGATAGAAGTTTGGAAAAGGAAAAGATGGGGTTTTGATTACCTAAAGTATGGAGAATATGCTCGTTCTGTCCAAGCCTATTTAAATGCATTCAAGAATGTACAAGTATATCTCACTGAAGATTTGAAAGATGCAAAAAGTACGATGTCGAGGTTATGTCAATTTTTAGAAGTTGACGAGATAGTAGACTTGAGGGAAGTAATGGCAAACCCTAGTGGAATCCCGAAGAACAAAATGCTCGTAAATGCTCTGAGGCATAACCGAGCATTCAAAGCTATTGGGCGAGCTTTGCCAGAAAAAACCAAGCTAAAGGCCCAATCAATACGAGATCGAGTGATGAGTTCACTGCTCACCAAGAATCCTATGTCAGAAGAATCAAGATCGGCTCTCCAAAAACATTACGAAGAGGACATTGAAAAACTATCAAAAATTATTTCCCGAGATCTAAGTCACTGGAAGTAATCATCTTTTGAGCAGCTTGATCACAGTTAAAGGATTGAAAAAGGTCTTGATGTGATAGCGGTCGTAAATAAATTTTACACCTACTACATTCCATACAGCCGTACTTACAAAAGTAGCTACCGCGGCTCCCTCTATACCCATTTTGGGTATTAGAATGGCATTTAAAATAATATTCAAACTGGTGGTAACGATCACCACACGAGTGAAGAAAATTTGATTCCCAGACATATTCAAGAAAACTGCTACCATACCCGATCCAGCATTAATGAGTTGCGAAACCGCAAAAATTCTCAGCGTGGCACTCCCCGCTACAAACTCCTCTTTTATCAGTGAAAGGATGAATTCTGGGAAAAGAAATAAGCTCACAGAAATCGGGAAGGCAAAAAGAAAGATAAGTGCTGTCGATTTTTGCAGCACACTATTAAGTTCATTCATTTTCTTAGCCCAAAAAAGCTCTGAGACTTTTGGCATCGCAATAGTTTTGAGGGCACCAATTACAAAGTTGGTGATTACCGATAGCTTAAATGCCATGCTGAATACTCCCACCGAACTTGTTGAATCAAAGTAGCCAAGCATGAGTATGTCGACCTTTCCATTGATCAGTTGAACGAAAGCGGTAATGATCATTGGGTAGGATATGATCAAATGGGTCTTGAAAGAAAAAACTGGCTCCCCGTCTTTCCGTTTCAAATCAAGTGACTTGAAATACTTCATAATAACCACTAGGCCCGAAAGAAGAGAAATTAAAGCTCCTAATGCGTAAAACTTTAGGGGAGTCTCAGGTGTGAGAACGTAATAGGCCATTGTAAATGTACCTATGAGCGTGACCACTTGAATGTTCAGATTCCTGAAGTACTCACTAATGTGAACCATCTTAAGCCCTCTAATAAACTCGACATTAATGGTAGATAAAACCATCAGCGGAACAATAACCGCGGTGATTCTTAATGGATCAACGAGCTTTGAATCATTAAAATAAGACTTTGCTAAAAGTGGAGCGATAAAAAAGAGTGCCAAAGCCAAGCCTAGTGAAACAAAGGTGGAGTATCTAACTATGTGATAATAAAGTCGGCGAATTGTAACATTATATCCTTCTGATCTGTATTGTGAAACAAAACGAACTATAGAAGTATTGAATCCAACACAGCCTATCATCACTAGAATTCCAGAAGTTGTGAGGCATATATTAAAAATGCCGACTCCCTCCGTACCAAGTTTTCTTGAAATGAAAAATAGGAGTAGATAGCTCACACCCATGGTTGAGATTCTATATAAAAATGCAACGGCTCCACCGGTGAAGACCTCTTTGAAATCTTTTTGTTGTAGGGCCTTGGTTATTTTACTCGAGAATCTATTCTGCATGGATATTGTGCAAATTGAGACGAAGATGGAAATAAATCTTGAGCTAAACTTCCAAAAAATACTACATTCGAAAAGACGCTAAATAAGAATTAATCTAGAAATATTCTATGATTATAAGTGACAAGCATAAATATGTTTTTGTGGAGTACCCTCAGACGGGATGCTCAGCCGTAGCTACCGAGCTAATGGAAAATTACGATGGCAGGCGAATCTTATTCAAGCATGCCCAATACAAGGAGTTTTTGAGTAAGGCGACTTCCGAAGAAAAGAAATACTTTGCCTTTTCTACCATAAGAAACCCAATGGATATCGTGGTGAGTAAGTACTTTAAATATAAGACGAACCACAAGAATTACGTAGATAAAAAGCTCAAACACGGGAAGCTGAGAAAATTAATCAGTCCCGGGGTTGAGCGAAGAAGAAGAGATTTTGTAATTCAAAATGATGCGAGCTTTGAAGAGTTCTTTCTAACCTTTTTCACCTTACCTTACAGCGCATGGAGTATTGTTAATCACAACAAACTCAATTTTGTAATGAGATTTGAAAATCTCACACAAGACTTCGCTCAAGCTTTGGAGAAAATTGGAATCGAACCCGTTCGAGAATTACCCAAATTCAACAAGACAAGCGAAAAAAAAATGCATTTCTCTGAGTACTACGCGTCTGAAAAGGCACAAGAGAGAGCAATTAAAGTCTTTTCAGCATATATGGGTGAGTGGGATTATTCGTTTCCAAATTCATGGCATGTTAATGCAAAAGAGCAGCCTCGAGGATCCTATGATTTTGTCAATTTTTTTAGAAAGTACTACTGGAATTACTTGAGATAGTAGCCATCTCAAAAAGCGATAGTCTTTGTTTATTTCCGAAGGAGCACCATATTATTAACCACAATGAGTAACCTTAATTAGTAAATCGCGTTTGGTAAAGCACCAACAGATAAAATGAGAATTTTGCCAAAACGTTATTCGCTTCATTTGCAGATAAGTATTACCTATTTTTGCGCCTGAATTCACCATGAAGGAAAGAGGAAATAACATATTCACCATTTACGACGAAGTAATTCAACAGGGTGAAAAAGAAGAGTTGCTTAAACAAAAGGCTGTTTCGATTTGGATGACAGGACTTTCGGGTTCTGGTAAGACAACCATTGCGAAAATTGTTGAGCGAAAGCTTCATGAACAAGGCCACCTTACACAATTGCTAGACGGTGATAATGTAAGGCACGGCCTTAATAAGAATCTTACTTTCACAGAAGAGGATCGCACGGAAAATATCCGGCGGATAGCGGAGGTAAATAAGTTGTTTAATGCATGTGGTATAGTAACGATCAACTGTTTTGTAAGCCCAACCGTTGCTATTCGCGAGATGGCTCGGGATATCATAGGCGCAAAGAGTTTTAATGAGGTCTTTATTAACACCCCACTGCACATATGTGAAGAAAGAGATGTTAAGGGTCTCTACAAAAAAGCGAGAAAAGGTGAAATCAAGAATTTTACCGGTATTGATTCTCCTTTTGAAGGTTCTACAAACCCAGAAATGACCATTTATACCGAAAATAAAACAGCAGAAGAATCTGCCGAAGAACTATTGAATTTTATATCAACTAAAATCAAATACGACTGATGCAATCTTACAGTCTAACACACTTGAAAGAACTCGAATCTGAGTCCATTTTTGTCTTACGCGAAGTGGCTGCTCAGTTCGAAAATCCGGTAATGCTATTTTCCGGGGGAAAAGATTCTATCGTTATGTTTCATCTAGCCAGAAAGGCCTTCTTTCCCGGAAAAGTGCCGTTTCCACTTTTGCACGTGGATACGGGGCACAATTTTCCCGAAACTATAGATTTCAGAGATAAATTGATGTCAGAAACTGGCGCAGAACTTATTGTCGGGTCGGTACAGCAATCCATCGACGAAGGAAAGGTAGTGGAAGAAAAAGGGTTCAATGCGAGTAGAAATGCTCTACAAACAGTTACCCTTCTTGAGTCGCTTGAAAAGGGCAAGTACGATGCCGCCATGGGTGGTGGTCGAAGAGATGAGGAAAAGGCAAGGGCCAAAGAACGCTTTTTTAGTCACCGAGACGAATTCGGACAGTGGGATCCAAAAAACCAAAGACCTGAGCTTTGGAACATCTTCAATGGGAAGAAAAATATGGGAGAACACTTTAGGGTGTTTCCTATTTCTAATTGGACAGAGATGGACGTTTGGCAATACATTTTACTTGAAAACATCGCTATTCCTAATCTATATCTCAGTCACGAGAGAATGGTTTTTGAAAGGGACGGAGTTCTGCTCGCCGACACTGAGTATATCGAGAGACGCGAAAATGAAATTCCCGAAATGCGAACCGTTCGGTTTCGGACTATCGGAGACATGACGTGCACTGGGGCGGTGGAATCTCACGCAAATGATCTCGAAAAAATCATTGAAGAAGTTTCCGCAACAAGAGTAACAGAAAGGGGAGCCCGATCCGACGACAAGCGAAGCGAGGCCGCAATGGAAGACCGCAAGAAACAAGGATACTTTTAAGCTAACTAAACATGACTAAAGAACACGGATATTTAGATATGGATTTGCTGCGCTTCACCACGGCGGGAAGTGTAGATGACGGAAAATCAACACTTATCGGAAGGATGCTCTACGATTCTAAGAGTATTTTTACAGATCAGATGGAAGCCATTGAGCAAGCCTCAAAAAAAAGTGGTGTAGAAGCAGAGGTAAATTTAGCCCTTCTAACTGATGGACTTCGTTCAGAACGAGAACAAGGAATTACTATCGATGTAGCCTACCGATACTTTGCCACTCCAAAAAGGAAATTTATCATCGCTGACACCCCTGGCCATATACAATATACTAGAAATATGGTCACCGGAGCATCAACAGCTAATCTAGCAATCATCTTGGTTGATGCTCGACATGGACTAGTGGAACAAACAGCGAGACACTCATTTATTGCTTCATTGCTGAAGATTCCTCACATTGTTTACTGTGTAAATAAGATGGATCTTGTGGATTATAATGAGGACCGTTTCGAAGAAATTAAAGATCAACTAGAAGCATTCAGTTCGAAACTGGAGGTGAATGACATTCGATTCATTCCTATTAGCGCGCTCAAGGGTGACAACGTGGTGCACAAGTCTACAAATATGGGCTGGTATGAAGGCAGCACATTGATGTACACCTTGGAAAACATACACATTTCAGGAGATGAGAACCACATAGACTGCCGGTTTCCTGTTCAGTATGTAGTTCGCCCGCAGTCTACAGAGTATCACGACTATCGGGGTTATGCCGGTCGCGTGGCTGGTGGAGTTTTCAAGAAAGGAGATGATGTTGTGATTCTTCCTTCTGGGTTTACCTCAAAAATTGCGGCGATTGACACCTTCACTGGTGAAGTTGATCAAGCCTTTGCCCCGATGAGTGTTACCCTTAGATTAGATGATGATATCGATATTGGCAGAGGAGATATGATCGTGAGACCAAACAATCAGCCAGAAGTCAGTCAAGATGTGGATATGATGATTTGTTGGATGAGTGAGAGACCCATTATGGCTAATGGCAAATATGCTATCAAACATACATCAAAAGATGCGCGCTGCATCGTTAAAGAGATTCAGTATAAAGTAGACATCAATACCTTACATCGACTAGAAGATGACAAGGATATTAAAATGAATGATATAGCTAGAATTCGTATCAGAACCACATCTCCTTTATTCTACGACAGATATTCTAGAAATAGAGTTACGGGAAGTGTAATCTTAATTGACGAAGCGACCAATGAAACTGTTGGTGCTGGGATGATTGTAGAATAGCTTATCCATCTAGATCATTAAAAGCCATGAGTCTCTACCTCATGGCTTTTTTTATTCTCATGTCCAGTTCTGACTATCCCGCCGAACTCTAGGGTGGCACTATCCAACTCGAATAAGTTGTAATACACTGTCTCTAATTCTTCAAGTAGCTCGATAGCCAAAGTTTCAGCTGCTTCTCCTGAAGTCGTTCTAACCTCAGAAGCAGCCGTTACCATTATGGGGAAGATTCAGACAATTGCAGCTAAGAGGTCGAGTGTTTTCACCCGTTCTATTTCTCCTTATTCCACTGTTACACTTTTCGCCAGGTTTCTGGGTTGATCTACGTTACATCCTCTCATCACCGCTATGTGGTAACTGAGTAATTGAAGAGGAATAACGGTAAGAAGCGGCATTAAACACTCATCAACTTCCGGAATTTCGATGGTGTGATCAGCCATTTTCTTCACCTGCTCTTCACCTTCGGTCACGATAGCAATAATCTTTCCCTTGCGGGCTTTAACCTCCTGTATATTGCTAACAATTTTCTCATAAGACCCGCCCCTCGGAGCTATCACGAAAACAGGCATAGCTTCATCTATAAGGGCAATGGGCCCATGTTTCATCTCAGCGGCTGGATATCCTTCAGCATGGATGTATGAAATCTCTTTAAGTTTAAGTGCACCTTCTAGAGCAACGGGAAAGTTATATCCTCTTCCTAGATATAGTGCATTGGGAACGTCTTTATATTTTTCTGATATCTCCTTAACCAATTCGTTCGAATTGAGAATTTTCTCAATTTTATCAGGAATGCTATTCAATTCAATCAGCAGGCGCTGAAAACGACTTTCAGGTATAGAGCCTTTCTGCTTGGCAACATGCAAAGCCATTAAGGAAAGTACCGCAACTTGTGAGGTGAATGCCTTAGTCGAGGCAACACCTATTTCTGGGCCAGCATGAGTGTAAGAGCCCGCATGCGTCATTCTCGGAATGGAAGAGCCGATGACGTTACAAATTCCAATAATGGTTGCCCCTTTTGATTTAGCCAATTCTATAGCCGCAAGCGTGTCAGCCGTCTCTCCAGATTGAGAAATAGCGATCACCACATCGTTCTCATAAATGACTGGATTTCTGTATCTAAATTCCGAAGCATACTCTACCTCCACGGGTATCCTTGCCAAATCTTCGAAGAGATACTCTCCTACCATTCCCGCGTGCCAGCTAGTACCGCATGCAACGATAAGGATGCGGTCAGCGTTCACAAATTTTGAAATGTAATCTCCAATTCCTCCAAGTTCTACTTGCCCAGAATCGATCCTCAATCTCCCCCTCATGGAGTCTCTCACCGATCGCGGTTGCTCATATATCTCTTTGAGCATAAAGTGCTCATAACCTCCTTTCTCCAGAACTTCAAGCTGCAGCTCTAACTCTTGGACATATGGTGTTTTCTCTTGGTTCTTGATGTTCTTGAGCGTAAATCCTTCTTCGCGGTCCAAAATGGCAATCTCTTCGTCATCGAGATAAATCACATTCTTTGTGTACTCCACAATTGGGGTAGCGTCAGATGCGATGAAATATTCTCTATCCTCACCTAAGCCAATTACCAGAGGACTGCCTTTCTTAGCCGCTATCAGTTGCTGAGGACTATCCCTATCTAGGACAACTATTGCGTATGCGCCTATGACCTGTTCTAAAGCAATTCGAACTGCCTCAAAAAGGCTTACGTTTTCATTCTTCTGAACATTTGAAACAAGATGTATCAATACTTCCGTATCGGTGTCGCTCTTAAAGGTGTGCCCCCTTTTAGTGAGTTCTTCCCGAAGTGCACCATAATTTTCAATTATTCCATTATGAATAATGGCCATATTTCCATCTTCACTCTCGTGGGGGTGAGAATTGATATCGTTTGGGGGTCCATGAGTTGCCCACCTAGTGTGTCCAATACCTATAGTGCCCTCTAACTCTCCCCATCCATTGACTTTTTCCTCTAGGCCAATCACTTTGCCTTTCTGCTTCAAGACAGTTAGATCTGAACCTTCTAAGGTTGCTACCCCCGCACTATCATAACCTCGGTATTCTAGCCTTTTCAACCCTTTTATCAAAATTGGATAGGCCTTTTTTGTTCCAATATATCCTACAATTCCGCACATGATTCGTTTAAAAATTAGTGAGTACTATTTCGAGTCTAAGCTTTTCATCAGAATTTTGAGGGCCATTCAGAATCACGCGGTTTACGGTCGTTGAGGCTCTTTGAACCACAATCTCAAAGCCATTGAAGTCTCTGTCTTCACTCAATACTTGCTGAAGAAACCTAGTGATGATAAATCTATACTGATTTTTCGAAGCATCGTAAGCACCATCAATAAATGAAAAGCTTGTTGGATCTTGAAGGAATTCGTCTAAAACGAAGGCATCCTCATTCTCATCGAGCCCGAATAAAAGTAACCTTTCTGGGACAATATACCTGCCACCACTGACTTCGTTTACCGGCAAAATTAGTTCTGCTTTAGCTAAAGCAATTCCATCAATTTTTTGGAGCTCTTCAATGTAGGGTAGGTCAACACGGAGCTTTGTTCCAGCCCCTGATTGAACGTATAAAAGGTCTTTTCCCCCATCGGGTATGCCAAAAACCACCTGACGAACCATATTTGGGTTTCCGCCCCGCAAAAAATCATGCTCTAATCTATTGAACTTTCCCGTTCCTACTCGTATCTCAAAATCATAAAAAAGCGCAGTATCTCTTCTGCTAGAACCATCTGGGCTAATTAAGCTGTCGGAATAATATAGCTCCAATCGTGAAAATCCCGTTGTTACATCAATTAAATTTATTCCACTTCTCGATAAATCCACACCCGCTGCGTTCTCATCAACTGTAATGTGAAGCCCCTTTATTAGATCAACGAATTCGGTTGCGGAAATTCCTCCATCTGCACTTGCATCAAAAACTCTCTGAGCCAGTTCCTTTTTCAGAGGAATGCGAATGGCGGGGAAAATTTGGACAGTGTCAATAAAGATGTCCGAAACATAGTCTGGCTTTTGCAAATTGTGCCCTTCTAAAACAAGGTCTTCACTTCCAAGCTCTACTGTTTCGTTGCTGTAATATTCAGCATTGGCATCCAACGAATCGAGGACCTCAAAGACCTGGAAATATTGAGTGCCGCTAGATCCGTACAGAGGGACATTGCTAAGAAGATCAAAAGACAAGTTTAAGATAAGACTATCTATCCTTAAATTTTCTAGCGATGATCCTGGAAGATAAAATTGCGGATTCGAACTGGTAAGTCGCAGCTCGGTAGTGTGATCTGCCTTAACGAATCCAAATTCTGGGTCTGTGTAGGCTCCAATCAAACCAATCACAACATTATCCGTAAAAATCGAATCTTCCTCCAAGGAAAAGGCTTTAATACTAAAGGTATCTATACCTGATACCCCCAATATATCTTCTTCTGGCTGGAGGTCAATACCTATGGATTCCTCAGGCCTTTCGCAAGCACTGATAAGCATGATAAAAAAAAAGAGAGCGACCAGATTTACAGGCCGCTTATCCCAATATCTCATATTTCTCATGCGATTATTACTCTGCCAAGATAGAGCTGTCTTCGAGAATATCGTCATAGAATTCGCTGTAATTCTTAACGCAATTCGAAGGATCACAGTATGTAAGCTTCGGTTTAGATGAATTCTTAATCTCACTTTGGATACTTTCTGGCAAATCATCGCTTGCTTCAATTAAGCCATCTGCATATCTAAATGCAAATTTGGTTAATGTTTCAAAGTCTACCTTGCCTCCGGCCAAACCTTCCAAATCAGCATCTTCAAAACCGTCAAATTTTAATTTTTCAGCTACCCTTTCATCAAGGGTGCCATCAAAATCTCTTGAATATGCAGAGAAAACGACCTTAGCGTCTGCAAAATGAGGGTCGTCGTTGTAAAACTTTTTTAAGTACAGTGGCATAAGAGAGGTAAACCATCCATGACAGTGTATCACATCTGGTGCCCACCCGAGCTTTTTGACCGTTTCTAAGACTCCCCTGCAGAAAAAGATTGACCTTTCATCATTATCTTTAAAAAACTCACCCTCTTTATCAGTTAGGACTGCCTTTCTCTGGAAATAATCTTCATTATCGATAAAATAGACCTGCATTCTGGCTGTCGGTATAGAAGCAACTTTAATGATCAAAGGATGGTCTGTATCGTTCACTACTAAGTTCATTCCCGATAGCCTTATGACTTCATGCAATTGATGTCTTCTTTCGTTGATTGAGCCATACTTGGGCATAAAGACCCTTATCTCTTTACCTTTCTCATGTATGCCTTGCGGTAAATTTCGTGCAACTTCGGACAATTCGTTTTTTGGCAAGAATGGTGTAATTTCTTGCGACACATACAAAACTCTCGTCTTCTTCATAAAATGTCTGGGATTGTTTAGAGTGCACAAAAATAACTAATTTTTATCGGATTCTCAATCTATTCGTTAGCTTTGGCCGCCTTTGCGCGGTTGTTTTAGCCCAAGAATCCCATTAGTTTAGTAGTTGATGATCGTAGTAAAAACTGTTGAAGAAATGAAGGCTCTAATCGGAAAGTCTGAATGGCTTTCCGTGGGTTTTGTCCCCACCATGGGAGCGCTGCATGAAGGGCACTTAAGTTTGATTAAAGAGTCTAAAAGAGATAATCAAATAACCGTTGTTTCTATTTTCGTCAACCCCACTCAGTTTAACGATCCAGCAGATTTTAGAAATTATCCCCGAGAAGTAGAAAAGGACAAAACCTTGCTCGAAAAAGCTCTGGTTGATTATCTTTTTCTGCCTTCAAAAAATGAGATTTATCCAAAAGAAGATCTGCACTCTTATGATTTGGGTGGTGTCCAAAACCATCTAGAAGGTAAATTCAGACCTGGCCATTTTAATGGTGTAGCTTCGGTGGTAAAGCGCTTATTTGACGTCGTGAAGCCCACAAAAGCCTACTTTGGACTTAAAGATTTTCAGCAATTTCAGGTTATCAAAAAACTGAACGAAAATTACAATTTAGGTGTGGAAATTATTGGCTGCGAGACCTTGAGAGAAGATGATGGTCTCGCCATGAGTTCACGCAACAAAAGGTTGACAGATGCGGAACGAATTCTGGCAGCGAACTTATCAAAAGCATTGAAACTGGTCGCGGAAAAAGGGACTTCTGAAACTTCTGAAAAACTAGAGGAAATTGGGAAGCTTTTCTTATCACAATATTCAGGAATTAATCTTGAGTATTTTAAAGTGTTGGACCCAGAAAGCCTTATTGGTGTGAACCCCAAAAAAAATCCGGGGAGTCGAATAGCCCTGCTCGCTGCGAAGATTGGGGATGTAAGACTAATTGACAACATGATGATCTGAATGGATTGTGAAAATGGCTAAGCAAAGACTAATTGAAGCCTTGAAGATTATAATACCTGTTGGGCTTGGGCTTTACCTGGTTATTCACATTTACAATCAACTTACCGTAGAGCAACGAGAAGAACTTTTTCAGGCCTTCAAAAAGGCAAATTATTTTTGGGTAATTCTATCATTCTTCATGGGCTTGCTAAGTCATTGGATTAGAGGATACCGATGGAAGTACCAGCTAGAGGCAATGGGTTACAAACCCCGACCGGCAAACAATTTTATGGCTGTGATGATTGGCTACATCGTTAATCTTGCTCTGCCTAGAGTGGGTGAGCTGAGTCGTGCCGCTGCCATTGCAAATTATGAGAACATCCCCTTTCAAAAATCATTTGGCTCCATACTTTCAGAAAGAGCATTAGACTTCATTATATTGATGTTTATTACTGCAGGAACAATTCTACTTCAGTATGAAATCTTAGAAAATTTTGCCGTAAAGCTCTATGGTCTTGCCCAAAGTTCAATTGGAAATTCTATCATATACATACTTGTTGGGTTTGGTCTTGGAGTTCTTTTTCTCAGTATTTGGGTGCTAAAAAAGTATGCGCAATCCCCTTTCATCAAGAAGATTCAAGGATTCTTAAATGAATTACTTGAAGGATTAAGGAGTATCTTTAAAATGGAAAAGAGAGGCTTATATCTGCTGGCTACGGCTGCTATTTGGACTCTGTATATTACCATGTTTAGTGTCTGCTTTTATGCTCTAGAAGAAACATCTAATGCCCCAATTAGTGCTATGTTTGCTTCATTCGTTTTAGGAAGTTTTGCCATTGTACTTATCCCTGGCGGGATTGGAGCCTTTCCCGTAGGAATTATGCAGGCCTTGTTACTTTATGATATTTCGGCCCAAAGCGGTTTTGCTCTTGGTTGGATTTTGTGGTTTTCTCAAACCTCAATGGTCGTTATAGTTGGAGGGTTGTGTATGCTGGCCATGCCTATGCTCAATAAAAAGAAATTCCATGTCCAGACTCCAGAGAATTGAGGATAAAATTATTGATTCGGGAAACCTCAGTGCAGTGACTCAAAGAAATCGCGCTAAAGGCAAAAGAATTGTTTTTACAAATGGAGTATTTGATATTTTACACAGAGGACACGTCACGCTCTTAAATGCCGCAAGCGAACTAGGCGACTATTTGATCTTGGGACTAAATTCTGACCAGTCGGTTCGAACGCTCAACAAAGGACCTGAAAGACCAATTAACAAAGAAAAAGATCGAGCTATGGTCCTAGCATCATTACAATGTGTGGATGCGGTGGTAATTTTTAGCGAAAGCACCCCTTATCATCTCATAGAGTCAATCCGTCCGGATGTGCTTGTGAAGGGGGGCGACTATGATCCCAACGAAACAAACCAAAGTTCCAAAACTTACGTTGTGGGGTCCGATATTCAACGTGCAAATGCAAAAATTACCGCAACTATTCCTCTCGTGGATGGATATAGTACAACTGCTATAATTAAAAAATCTAAAAATGACTAAGACAAAAACAGTTTTTGTCTGTCAAAACTGTGGTCACAGTTCACTAAAATGGGAAGGAAAATGCTCTTCTTGCGGAGAGTGGAATACTTACGTCGAGCAGACGATCCTTAAAAAAAAGAGTGGCCGAATAAGTGAAAGACCTACGAAGAGCTCATCTATTCCAATTAACCAGGTTGAGGCGCATTATCAATCAAGATCTCTCACAGGTGACAAAGAAGCAGATAGAGTTTTGGGCGGAGGAATGGTTCCGGGCTCCTTAATTCTCGTTGCTGGTGAGCCTGGGATTGGAAAATCTACCCTTCTACTTCAAACGGCTCTAAGATATACGTCCGGTAAAATTCTCTACGTTTCAGGAGAAGAAAGCAAAGGACAAATAGCCAACAGAGCCTCGAGAATTGGTGCCCTTCACGAGAACTGTTTCCTCTTAACTGAAACAGATCCAGATGATATTATTGATCAGGCAAAAGAAATCAAACCAGATTTCATCGTAATCGATTCGGTGCAAACACTAAATGCTTCCTGGATTGACTCCTCTCCTGGTTCTATTAGTCAAATAAGAGAAAGTGCAGCCAGTCTTATGCGCTTTGCCAAAGAAGAAAACGTTACGCTTTTCTTGATTGGACACATCACAAAAGACGGAAATATAGCTGGCCCAAAAGTGCTGGAGCATATGGTGGATGCGGTTTTGATCTTCGAAGGAGATCAAAATCATGTTTTCCGTCTATTGCGATGCACAAAAAATCGATTTGGAAACACCAATGAGCTGGGTATTTATAAAATGGAAGGGTCTGGATTAGTGCCTATCGAAAATCCATCTGAACTTTTACTCAGTGGATACGCAGACAATTTAAGTGGATCTGCCGCGGCGGCGATAATTGAAGGAATTCGACCATTAGTGATAGAAGTTCAAGCTCTTGTGAGTACAGCAGTATATGGAACCCCTCAAAGATCTGCCACTGGATACGATGTGCGCAGACTTAATATGCTGTTAGCAGTTCTAGAGAAGAGGTGTGGCTTCAAGCTGGGCAACAAGGATGTCTTTCTGAATATCGCGGGGGGACTTAAAATTCAAGACCCCTCTATTGATCTTGCCGTTGTGGCAGCAATTCTTTCTTCTAGTGAAGATTTAAGCATCCCAAAAGGAACTTGTTTTGCTGGGGAGGTGGGTCTTTCTGGCGAAATCAGACCGGTCAACCGAATCGAGCTCAGAGTAAGTGAAGCTCAGAAGCTTGGTTTCGAATCCATTTTTATCTCGAAACACCATGAGGCTGGCGATTCGCTAAGCTCAAAAACCGTGCTTACCGTTCCGCATGTCAGAGATATGCTCACCCATATGTTCGGCTAGTCGCTCACTAGCTCCAATAGTTCATCTAGCTTGGGAGAGAGAATGATCTCTATTCTTCTATTTTTCGCTTTATTATCAGAGTCTACGGGCTGATATTGGCTTCTGCCTGCGGCCACTAAAAACGCCGGGTTCAAACTTGAATTTTTCAGCATTATATCAATAACCGAAGTTGCTCTCAAGACACTCAAATCCCAATTATTCCTTGGGTATTTTGTTCGCTTAAACTCGTCGTTGTCGGTGTGCCCTTCCACAATGATATCGAGATCATCACGATCCCCTAGCACTCTGGCTAAATCGGTAATCACTTCTATTCCTTTTTCATCAACCGCAGTTTCACCTGTCGCAAAGAGCAACTTTGCTTCCATGCTCACGTAAATTCTCCCATTTCTCTTTTCTATGGATAAGCCATTTCCTTCAAAGCCCAGTAAAGCATCTGAAACACTCTGCCTTAGAGCATTCATAAGAGAGTCCTTTTCACTAATTTTTGATCTAAGCTCACTCAACTTGGCCTCTCTCTGCATCAGTTCCTCCTCTTTTGAATTAAGTGCTTGTTCTAGCTGATTTAAGGCGTCCTCTTTCTCTTGAAGCGATATCCTCACAGCATCCAATTCCGCCATCAACGTTTTCTTCTCTGCTTCTGTCCCCTCTCTTAGCGTTGCCGTTTTCTCGAGTAACTGATCATTCAGGGCATTAATCTTGTCATACTGCGTTCTGAGGATACGCATGCTATTTCCGAGAACAGCAGTATCCGACTTAAGAGCATCAATCTTTCTCTCTGCTACGTTATATTTTGTGTCAAACTCATTGACTTCGGTGCTGAGCTTTTCATTTTCGCGTCTTAGTTCCTCATTTTCTACTTCGCAAGCTTGCTGTCTCTCAGAGACATCCATGAACTTTCTATTTGGAACGCATGATGTGAATAAGACGGCGGCTATCATTGTTCCAAGTAATTTTAAGTACGGTTTTGGCATAATATTGCGTTTTATAGACTGTGATCTCTTTTGCAAATTTCTTACCTTTTATGAAGGCTTATTTTTTTTGTTTGAACTTTTATTCACCAAGACAGTATTAAAAGGTATGGGAACCTTAAGCGACAATTGGTTAATAGAACCTGTGTTCGACTATGAATACAAAACGTATCAGATTCTTGCATTTACCTCAAAGGCTGAGAATAGATTCGGGCGGAGTATGCTGTTTCCTTATCTCTCCGATGTAGAGGTTCATTTAAGGAGACTCAGATTCTACAAGAAAAACGTTCTTAATCTCGAAAGTGAGATTAAAACCAATTTAGTCGGGGTGAACCTTAAACGGCTCCTTTTAACAAGAGAAAGGCTCGAAGATGACGGAGTGATAGGAACATTGAATGACGTTGTAGAGTTTGCCATTGAACGACTCTCTTCTACATATCATATAGGGCTTTTAGAAAAGGAAATGGTAAAGCAACGCATCAATATTAGTCCTGTAGGCTTATTAAGCCCAAACAGCCAAGGAGGATTGATTCTTTTGCGGAATAATCGAAAAACAAGGATATACAAATATAGATATCGCTTTGTCAGAAGACCTTACAAAGGTGAAGCTTATAAAGATGTAATGACCGAATTTCTTGACGAGCGAATAACGGGTACATTTCCGAATTTTCAGGACTTAAAAATGGAATATCGAGATGGGTATCAAATTAACACCTACCTCATTGAGCCAGAGACTGAAATACCTGTATTTGAAACGGTGCTCCCGGTAGCCAAGGAGTTCTTGTTGTCAAATGGTTCTTAATCTCTCTCGGTTACGTAGACATGTGTAAGATCGAGGTTACCCATTGGGCTTACTGCGAGATTTTCAACCCTCTTATTTACTAACCAAACCCACTCCTCGTAATAAAGGGGTGCTACTGCAGCGTGCTCAATAACAATGCTATCTGCTTTAAGCAATAAATCTCTCCTTAATGAAGTGTCGGATTCACGCGTAGACCGTTCAAAATAATTGTCGAATTGTGCATCGCTAAACCTTACTGTATTTAAATATGATGCTTTCACGGAATCTTCTGGCACCAACTTTCCGTGAAAAAGTTTCAAAAAATTCTCCGGGTCGGGATAATCGGCAACCCATCCATCTCTCCAAATTGGCACCTTTCCAAGTTCTATTTCCTCGTAGTGTTTCTCACGAGGCAGAATAGACAGCTCCACCGTGATACCCAAGTTTTCGTTGAGCATAGATTGTACCGCTTCTGCAACTTCCAGAGCAGTCGGGTTACCATCATTTATTTGAATAGTCAAGACCGGAAAATTTTGCGCTTCGTCAAACCCGGCTTGGCTCAGTAATTTCCTTGCGTTTTCAGGATTGAATCTGTAGCCATCGATGCTTTTGGCATCGTGGCCAGGGGCTGAAGGGGGTACAAACCCATAGTATGCGGGTTCACCAAATCCTTTTAGTACACTATCTACAAGGAATTGGCGGTCAATAGCATAATTTATTGCCTTTCGTACATTCTTGTTACTAAAAATCTCACTCCGGTGCTGGAATCCATAGTACTCCACTCTCATTCCTGGAATAGTTAGGAGGGTGTAGTCAGCATTCTGTTTTTCTGATGCTACCGACAATTGTTGAATATTATCTCTTGGAACACTAAAAATCAAGTCAAGGTTACCATCCAAGAATGCATTAAGTTGATCACTCTCATTAGCCACAAAGTTGCACCTCACAGCATCCAAATAGGGGAGCGATCGACCTTCAGCGTCTATTTTTCTGTACTTCTGGTTTCTTTGAAAAATTACAACATCATTCATTTTAATGGTAAAGGCCCTAAAAGGCCCCGTACCGATACACCAATTGTTGATTTGTTCTTCATATTCATAAATTTCTTCTGGAAAGATCCAACAGCAAGGATGTGTTAATATTGCCAGAAAGTTTGGAGTTGGGTTTTCCAATTCTATTTGGACCGTGTAGTCATCAATGAGTCTCAATCCTTCCGGTTTTACTTGCCCTTTATTTCCATCAATTTTGTCCTGCCAAAAAGATCTTGCCCCTTTGATGACATCAATCACGTAAGGGTACATCGCATTGTACTCTGAAGGCTCACATAGTTTCGTAAAGCAGTGCATGACATCAGATGCTTTAACCTCTCTACCCACACCTTCTGGGAAAACAGGGTCGTCGTGGAAGTAAATATTCTTTCTTAGAGTAATAGTGTAAACCCTTCCATCGTCACTTATTGAAAAAGATTCGGCTAGTTGCGGTTTAAATTCTTTTGTGTTCTCATCGAGAACAAACAGTCCTTCATATACCTGATTCATCAAATTAAATGCTGCTGCATCAATCAGATTGTGAGGAAAAATACTCAGTATATCATCTGAAAGGCTCATTTTAAAAAGCCCTCCACTCAATTCGTGATTGACAGATCCATTTTGTGATTGGTCCTTGTCGCTCACATTCTTGCAACTATTAATTCCGAGCAGCAAAAATGAAATAATAAAAATTGAGGTAAGTGAATACCTGAAGAGATTAATCATTTAATTCAAGTTCAAGAGAAACGGGACAATGATCACTATGAGATACATCTGTCAATATATCGGCTTTAACGATAGATTTCTCCAAAGGTTGCGACACCATATGGTAATCAATGCGCCAGCCCAAATTCTTCCTCCTCGCGTTAAACCGGTATGTCCACCATGAATATTTGTCAGTCACATCACCGTTCATATATCTAAATGAATCTAGAAAACCTGAATCTAGAAAACGAGAAACCCATTCACGTTCTTCGGGAAGAAACCCACTACTCTTTTTATTAGAAATGGGGTTGTGAATGTCAATTTCGCGATGACAAATGTTAAAGTCTCCTCCAATTATCAGATTTGGATGTTCCCTTTTTAGCTCATCGATGAAGAATGTAAAGTCTTGAAGAAACTCCATTTTAAAAGATTGCCTTTGCTCACTGCTACTTCCAGATGGGAAGTATGCGGACAGTACGGACAGTTTGTCAAAATCTGCTCTCAAAACCCTTCCCTCTTTATCAAATTTCTCGATTCCGCAACCAACGGCTATCTGTTTTGGCTTTTGTTTACTGAAAATAGCAACCCCAGAGTATCCGGGTTTCTCAGCACTGTGCATATACACGTGGTACCCTAGGCCATTGAACTCAGAAACATCAATTTGTTCGGGCTTGGCCTTCGTTTCTTGTACTAATAGCACATCTGGGTCCTCCTCTTGAAGCCAAGTAAAAAGTCCTTTTCGAATGGCTGCTCTAATGCCATTCACGTTGTATGATATAATTTTAAGGTTCAATTTGCGTAATCATTGGAGCCCCGTTGGGCACATCGATGTTTTTAAAGTCGCTCAAAGTTAAAAGATTCCCTATTCCCAGCGCTTCTTCTATATGGAGAATGACGCACTTAGGGCTTATCCTCACCTTCTTAACAGGTGCTGGATTGAAGGCTTTTGCTCAGGATTTTGGATCCCTGAGAAAAAAGCAGATCTCCTTGTCTCAAGATACCATTACACTTGACACACTAAGTATTGACCCGAGTTCATTCAGTGTAAAATTCATGGATAAAAGGGTCGAAGATAGTCTCTACACTCTTCTGCCTGCTGAGGCAAAATTTCATTGGAATTTTGAGGCAAAACCTGATTTAATCGAAGTAGAGTACCGTGTCTTGTCTATTGATCTTACGAGGAAATACCGCCATAGATCTGATTCACTCATTCAGAAAAGGGTCGATTACTATTCTAATCCATACACTTATCGCCCGGAAGGAATACCATCATCTATCTTTGGATCCACACGACTAAATAAGACTGGTAGTATCTCAAGAGGTCTAGGATTTGGAAATAATCAAGACCTGACTGTAAACAGCACTTTAAGCTTACAGCTAAATGGAAAATTGACTGATCAGATCAACGTCCTTGCATCTGTCACAGACGATAACATACCAATCCAGCCCGAAGGTAATACTGCTCAGCTCCAGGAATTTGATCAAGTATTTATTCAACTCTACGATGATAAAAATAAGCTCACAGCCGGTGATTTTATCATTCGGCGTCCTGTGGGTTATTTCTCAACCTACTTTAAGAGAGCACAAGGAGCATCTTACGAAACGAGGCGAAAAATTGGGACAGGAGATTATGAGCTATTCACTCAAACTAGTGCCGCCGTATCTCGCGGCAAGTTTGCGCGTAATATTATCCAGGGCTCAGAAGGTAATCAAGGACCCTACCGATTGCGCGGTGGCGAGGATGAGCCTTTCATCGTTGTACTGGCTGGAACAGAAAGAGTCTTTATCGATGGTAAAGAGATGAAGCGCGGGCAGCAAAACGATTACGTAATTGATTATAATACCTCCGAATTGACCTTTACAGCAAACCAGCTGATCAATAAAGACAAGCGCATTGCAGTGGAGTTCCAGTACACAGATGCGAATTACGTACGTAGCCTTGTGCAAACCTCGACAGGTATCGAAAACAGTAAATATGCATTTTATATCAACTTTTTCAGCGAACAAGACGCTAAAAATCAACCCCTTCAACAAGAACTCACCGACCGAGACCGACTCATTCTGACCAATGCCGGGGATGATTTATCGCTCGCAATCGCTCCAGGATTTGAGGAGGTCTTTGAATACACCAATGATCGAGTTCTTTATACAATTATTGATTCTCTTGGCTATGACTCCATTTTTGTAAGGATTACAGCATCTACTTCGCCAATGTTTAATGTGAACTTCAGTGAAGTGGGAGCCGGGAATGGTGATTACACCCAAATTGGGTTTGACGCTTCTGGTCGAATATTCGAGTGGGTGGCACCCGATACCATCAATGGAAGGATAACTAGAAATGGTGATTTTGCACCAATCAGGCAACTAGTTTCTCCCAAACGCAACCAACTTCTTATGGCCGGAGCCAAAGCTAATTTTAGCGAATATACCTCTGCTATGGTCGAGCTTGGCTTTTCGAACGATGACCAAAATACGTTTTCTGATGTCGGTAATAAGAACAACTTAAGTCATGGCCTTTACGCGAAAGTTGAACATCAAAAACCCCTCTCCTCAAAACCCGATGGCCCTGAAGTTTTTTCTAAGGCAATGCTTGAGTCAAGAGGAGATAATTTTAGACCTATCGAACCATATCGCTCAGTAGAGTTTACCCGGAATTGGAACNTGGTCGATACACTTGAAGACCATGAACAAAACATCATAACCGGAACTCTTGGAATTAGGGATAAGGAAAAATACGAACTCGCCTACTCTTTGGATAGATTTGATGCCGGAAGTAATTATGTGGGAATCAAAAACAATCTCGATGCATCGCTCTCTTTAAGTGGGTTGAGGGGCTGGTTTATTGGAAGTGTGCTCGAAACTGATGGCGCCATTGAATCTAAGTTTACAAGACACAAATCTTTGCTGGAAAAAGACTTGTGGCTTACCAAGATTGGCTTCACAGACGAGAGAGAGGACAACGTTCGTCTTTCTCCTGGCAGTGACACTCTTTCAAATTCTGCATATAAGTTTTACGATTGGCAATTCTATTTGTCTAATCTTGATACATCATCAGTTGGGTACAAAATCTTCTACCGCGAGCGCACAGATTTTTCAGCGGGAATTAATGATTTCTCTGAGAGCACTCACGCTAGTCATTATGGTGCCGAATTATCACTTCTTCAAAATCCGCGAAACACCTTTCGAACAACTATATCAAACAGGATTTTAGAAATTATAGACGAAGAATCAACGGAACAAGAGCCAGAAGAAACGCTCCTAATGCGATTGGAATATGGGGGTAGATTTTGGAAAAACACCATCACTGCCAACACCTTTTACGAAATTGGCTCAGGTTTAGAGCGGAGACAAGAATTCATATACATACTTGATCCAACCGGACAAGGACCATTTACGTGGATCGATTACAATGACAATGGAATCAAAGAACTTAACGAATTCGAAACAGCTCGTCCTGAAGATGGGGAGAGATATCTTAGGGTATTTACACCCACCGATGACTACGAAAGAGCGTTTTCAAATCAATTCTCTCAAAGCTTGAATATCAACCCTGCTGGAATATGGATAAAAGAACAAGGGATAAAGAGAATCATTGCACGTTTCAGTAATCAAACTGCCTTTCGAATTCAACGTAAAACCAGACAAGAAGAGGAGGCAGAGCGTTTTAACCCCTTTGCTAATCCAAAAGCTGAAATAAATCTAATCTCGCAATCCTCCAGTATTCGAAATACCTTTTTCTTCAACAGAGCAAGCTCAAAGTTCGGGGTGGACTATACCTTCAGTGAGCAGGCGAGCAAAACACCTCTGACTACAGGGTTTGAAGAGCGAGACAATTCTGCCCATGTGATCAGGTTGCGATACAACTTAACTTCGAAGTATGGGGCTATTCTAGAACAAGAATTTGGGGCCCGTCAAAGCGCCTCTAACATTCTGGAAGGACGAAACTACACCATAGAATACCTTTCTCTAAAACCGACACTCTCTTACCAACCAAGCACCGAATTTAGGCTGAACTTTACCGGCCAATTTACAAACAAGGAAAATGCTCGAGATCTGGGTGGAGAGAAAGCAGATATCGTCGATTTTGGTGCAGACGCTCGTCTAAGTCAAATCGAAAAAGGAACGTATTTTGCGCAGATCAATTATATAACCATCAGCTATAATGGCCAGGCAAACAATAGCCTTTCCTACGAAATGCTGGATGGATTGCAGAATGGGGAAAATATAACGTGGGGAGCAGGGGTACAGCGTCAGCTGGGAAGAAACTTACAGCTGAGCTTAACCTATAACGGAAGAAAATCAGAAGAGTCGCGAGCCGTACACACGGGCAATGTTCAGGTAAGAGCTTTCTTCTAATTATTTGAGATCAAAATCGGTTTTTCCGATCAGTGCTCCGCCCTCGTACATCTCTACAATATAATTTCCTTCGGAGACTTCCAGATCCTCGGGGATATTGAAAAATACGCAAACGTCGGTTGACGCATTTTTATAGTCGAAGGAGCGTTTAACACTATACTTCCCGCTCACCCCATTAAAATTAAACTGCTGGTTCCCATTTGCTTCAGACTGCAAAACAATTCCATTTTGGGAAATGATACGAAGGTATATTTCCTTTTTTCCAGATTGAGCTATTCTATTTTCTCCAATCTTAGCGCAGGTTCTGATTATTTCAGTCTTGTTGGCTCGGTTTGTTTCTTTTTGAGTGCCATTACTTCTAATCCTCAATCCTACCGCAGAAATTTCGAGGGTTTGAAGAATTGACCCTGTAGCGACTATGCTCTCCAAATTTTGCTTGGAACTTTCAAGTTCTTGGGTTTTCACTTTCGCGTCAGTGAGCTCATTAGCTAAATACTCGTTGTCGCGAATGAGATCTTGGTTTAACGTATTGAGAGAGTCAATGGTCACCAAATACCCCTTCATGATGTCTCGCAATGTGGTCGCCTCTTTCTTAAGCTTGGAAATGATATAGGCATCGTCCTTATGCTTTTCGATTTCTTTCAGCATCTCTCTTATCTGCTCTTGCTGTGCCGTGATTTCTGCACTTAGCTGTTCGTTTGCTACGGTTACCGTATCGTATTGAATCAACATGTCTTGCAAATCCGTCTGTAACTGAAGTTTTTCTACCTCTAGACCAGAGATTGACCCCGTTTGTTCCTCCACTGTCTGTGACTGAACAATAACTAGAATTCCCAATATAATTGTAGTAAGGCCGAGAGCAATAACTGCAATCAACAATTTTTTACTTCCGGAATTTGAGTTTTCAGACATCGCTAAGATTCTTTATGTTTTCAGAGTATAGTGTCGTTTTCCTTATATTACCTGTGCTAACCGAGAAAACGATGAATCAGGCAAAACAAAAGTACACTTTTGGATGGTTGAATGACCTTGCCAAACTCTTATTTCCAAATACATGCGTAGGGTGTTCTCAACCACTCAACGCAGGAGAAGACTCTATTTGTATAGATTGTCTAATAAAACTTCCTCGCACCAACTATCATCGACTAAAAAAAAACCCTGTTTCTGACAAATTCAGGGGGAGACTTCGAATAAGCGATGCTTCATCATTCCTTTATTTTGCCCGTGGCAGCTCGGTGCGCAGCTTGATTCATCAACTGAAATACAATGGACGGCAGGACATTGGACTGAGGCTTGGGGCTTTATACGCAAGAGACTTGATAAGTGATGGATATGATCGGCCCGATATCATCATTCCCCTTCCCCTGCATCATTCTAAGCAAAAACTGAGGGGCTATAATCAGTGCGTGCCAATTGTAGAGGGGCTAAACAAATATTTTCAGACTGAAATGGGAAAAGCTACCATAAAACGCGTTTCAAACAACCCAACTCAAACGCGAAAAGGTAGGTTTCAAAGGTGGGAGAATGTGGAGAAGATATTTCAAATTGCGGAGCCGAGTAAAATTATTGGTAAACATGTCTTACTGATTGATGACGTTATCACAACTGGCTCCACCCTGGAGGCCTGCGGGCGCATAGTTTTGGAAGCAGGTGCTTCTCGCCTAAGTGTGCTCACTATTGCAACCGCGTAACAGAAAACCACGGATTAATTTGTCGGTTCTATTTTGGGCTATCTTTGTACCATGGTTCGAGACTACAAAACAGCTATTTCTCACATAACAGGAGTTACCGCTAACGAATGTGATCTTATTGCCAACCTCAGCAATATTTCTGCGATCCTCAAAGAATTAGATGGTTTCTTCTGGGTTGGTTTTTATCTTGTAAAAGGTGATGAACTAGTTGTTGGCCCATTTCAAGGCCCCGTAGCTTGCTCGAGAATCGCACGAGGAAAGGGTGTGTGCGGCATTTCTTGGGAAGAAAAAAGAGCCATTGTTGTTGAAAATGTTCACGAATTCCCTGGACACATCGCATGCAGCCCAGAGTCGCAGTCAGAAATTGTAATCCCAATTTTTGATGAGAATGAAAACGTGGCAATGGTTTTGGACGTAGATAGCAGAAAGCTGAATGAATTTGACGCAGGAGATCAAAAAGCACTCGAAGAAGTAGGTGAAATAATTACAAAATTAATTTGAACTCGTTTAGATTTTTTTTCATCATCGCCATTCTGAGCTCTCTAGGTTGCGCAAAACAAAGCACCTTAAGCGGTGGCGAAAAAGACCGCACTCCGCCTCAAGCTCTTAGCTACACACCAACTAATCTTTCAACAAATTTTTCAGAGAATCGCTTCGAGATTGAATTTGATGAATTCGTCCAAGTTAAAAACCTTACGGAGCAACTAATTGTGTCTCCCTTTCTGGAAGAACCCCCAGAATATTCATTGAAAGGGAAAACCTTAATTGTTGAATGGGTAGATACATTGATCCCAAACGCAACGTACCAATTCAATTTTGGCTCGTCTGTGGTAGACCTCAACGAAGCAAACCCAAACCCAGATCTACTCTATGTGTTTTCCACAGGAGATTTGATCGATTCACTTACGCTGTCTGGAAGTGTTTTAACCGCGAAAGATAACCTCCCGTTAGTTGCGGCGTCTGTGATGCTCTACCGAAAAGATCAAGACAGCCTTCCGCTGACGACTCCCCCCGATTTTTTCGCACTTACCGACGAGCAAGGCCATTACAAAATAACCTATCTTCCGGAGGGTGAGTTTAAAATGTTTGTCCTACACGAGGAGTCTCCAAATTACAACTACAATGGGCCGCCAGAAATAATCGGCTTCCCAGGCGAAATAGTTTATTCTGAGTTAGACGATTCAGCGAAAGTCCAAATAAACATAGCAGCTTTCATTGAAAGCGATACCACACAGTACATATCTGCAACTGAAAAGAAAGACTATGGGTTTTACCAAGCCGTTTTTAATCTCCCGACCGATCGCCCAGAGATCACATTTAAGGAGGTAGAGTCGGACATTGTTCTGCCTGCCCTGAACCTGCTTAGCCCTACCCGAGACACTCTTACTTCTTGGGTTCCTCTTTATCTTAGAAAAGATCCTATCGAAGAAATAGAAGTCGTTATCCAAGACGGTGAGCTAGTTCAAGATACTTCTTTTTGGTATCCTGAGATTGACCCAAAATATCGGCAAAAACCCGAACTAAAGCTAACCTCAAACCTAGAACAGAAGAGGCTGGATCGCTTTGACGAGATTAAAATTAATCTTAGCAACCCATTAGAAGAACTTGACACGGCGCTTGTGATAATACTGGAAGATAGTGTCGAAATTGCTCCTCTCTTCTTCAAAAAATCTCTAAGTGGCCTGCATTTCTTTATCCACATAGAGAAACAACAAGAATCCATTTACGAAGTAATTTTGAACGAAGGAGCCGTCAAGGACCTATACGGACTCTTTAACGATAGCACCTATTTCAAATTTAGTTTGCAAGACGACGATTATTATGGAAATTTGACCGTTTCCATAAACGATAGCCTAATTAAAGATCAGCCAAATCCTATTTATAATTTTACCGATAGTAACGGAAAAACGCTTGTGAGCGAATCCATTGACGGTCGCGAGGAATTGCTCTTTGAAAAACTCAAACCCGGTAAATATGGTTTACATCTGGTTTTTGATGAAAATGGCAATGGAATATGGGACACCGGAAGCTACCGCCTGAAGGTTCAACCAGAGAAGCAAATTTTCTACAATGAAGAAATCGAGATTAGGTCTAATTGGGACCTTGAGATAAATTGGACTCCAACGCCTATTCCCTATGGAATAATTTCAAACTGATCAGCATCTAACCCAACGGGAAACGCTTTTCTGAATGCTCTTAGTTCCTCAAGATCAATAGAGGCTATAATCCACCCTTCTTCCTCATTCTCAGGGGTAGTAATTGCATTACCCTTGGGGCCGATGACAACGGAATGTCCCGAATAAGGCACCTCATTTCCATCTTTTCCTATTCGATTCACGCCAATCACGTAGCATTGGTTCTCAATGGCCCTCGCCAGAAGTAGTTTGTCCCAAGCGTCTACTCTCATTGATGGCCAATTTGCCACGTAAATCTGTAGATCTACATCATTTGATCTTGACCAAACAGGAAAACGCAGATCATAGCAAATTCTTGGCATTATTTTCCAGCCCTTAAAGTCTATTCGCTGATCTTCTTCCCCTTGAGTATACACTTTGTTTTCCTGAGCCATCCGGAAAAGGTGCCGTTTATCATATTGATGCTCAAAATCCCCGTCACTAATCCAGAAGAACCGATTAAAATAACGATCCGCTTCGGTGGCTGCAAAACTCCCGCAAATAGCTAGCCCTTTATCCTCTGAAAACTGTCTGATCAGAGTCATAGTTCTCCCAGAATTTTCTTCTGCTACTTTCTGCGGACTCATGGTAAAACCTGTCGAAAACATCTCTGGTAAAACCACCAAGTCTACATCAGCCGGTAAGTGGGAGAGATTTCTACCTGCCATTTGAAGGTTATACTCGACGTCTTCCCAAGCCAATTCAGTTTGCAATAGGGCCACCTTCAATGTGGTCCTGACACTCATAATTCTCTGAGTATTTCTCCCGCCTTGCTAAGTGTTTCATCTGATTTGGCAAAACAGAATCTCAGGCAACTTTGCTCCAAGGGCTTGTGATAGAACACAGACACAGGGATAGATGCTACGCCAAACTCTTTCGTAAGTTTTTCGGCAAATTTCACCTCGTCGAGATTACTGATCGCAGAGTAATCCAATAATTGGAAGTAGCTTCCTTCAGTGGGTTGAAACCTAAATCTTGAGCCTTCAAGCTGAGCCAAAAAGGTATCTCTTTTCTTCTCGTACATCTTTGCGATGCCATTGTACCGCGATGGCTCTTCAAGATACTTGGCAATCGCTAACTGCATGGGGGCATTAACGCAAAAAACCAAATATTGATGCACCTTTCTGAACTCCTCCATGAGGTTTTCCGGTGCCATGATATAGCCAAGTTTCCATCCAGTAACATGGAAAGTCTTACCGAAACTTGCGACTATCAGGGATCGCTTTGCCAAATCAGGAAATTTTGATGCACTCCAATGCTTCCTCCCGTCAAAAACAATGTGCTCATAGACCTCGTCACTAAGCACTAGGGCGTCGCTGTTCGTAGCAAGCCTCTCCAATTCTCTCATATCATCTTCAGACCATACAGCACCAGACGGATTATGTGGTGAATTGATAATTATCAGCCTCGTTTTTCGAGTAACTACTTTCTTGACATCATTCCAGTCAACCTTAAATTCGGGCCCTCTCAGTTGGACGTATACAGGTTTTCCCCCGTTGAGAATAATTGGCGAAACATAACAGTCATAAGCTGGAGTAAAAACAATCACTTCGTCTTCTTCCTTTACGAGTGCTGTTATCGCTGTAAATATTGCTTGAGTTGCCCCTGCTGTGACGGTGATCTCCCTTTCTGGATTGTAGGACACTCCATGAAGGCGCTTGGTCTTATTGGCAATAGCCTCTCTGAGCGTCATTACTCCTGCTAGGGGAGCGTATTGATTATTCCCACTCCGCATCTCCTGAGATACCAAATCAATGAGAACGGGGTCGACCTCAAAGTCAGGAAACCCCTGAGATAGATTTATCGCTCCATGATCATGGGCCATCTTACTCATGATGGTAAAGATGGTCGTACCAACCTTTGGCAATTTCGTTGAAATATCGACTGGCGATCGCATTGGCTATGCTTATCTTAGGTGGGCAAAATTAGCATTCCAAACCAATTAGTTGGCAAGTTTTCCGGCCACAACACATGGGATTTTGAATGTCTCAGTATCGCCATCTGGACTAAAGATCTCGACCAATACAATATGGGGACCGATTCTTGCTTTTGAGCGGTCATCTGTCGTTCCATCCCATGCAATGGTTCCATCCGTGCCTAGAAGGAGGTTATTCGTTAAACCGCGAATCACTCTTCCTCTGCGGTCAAAAATTCGGATTGTAGCCAAATAGTCTGGTCTATCCAGGGCATAATTGATCAAGAGAACATCTTCGAATCCATCGTTATCTGGAGAGAAGACCTCATCCTGTAATTCAAATTTTGCGTTTGCTCTCCCTTCTGGCAAAAATTGGGAATTGACATAACCAGGAGTTGCAAAGCCTACTTTTTCTGATGCTGATGACCAATTACCTTCTTCATTTGTGGGTCTTGTGTAGCTAAGCCTCTCTAAACTCACTCCGTCGACTGAGCTCAAAAGAGGGAAATGATATTCCTCAAGGTAATCAAAGCGATCAACTGCTTGGTCAAAACGATCTGCTAGAATCACTGTTCCATCTCCATTATTGTAAGAAGGAAGAGATTCCATCTCCAAGAAATTTTCAGGGAACGCTGCCGACAGTGGATATTCTTGGGTTGTGGCTACTACATCGTCAGTAAGAGCGAGGTGCTGACCTGGATAAATAATGATAGGGTCCTTTGAAATAATTCTGGAAGTCATGTCTCCGTTCTGTAAGCGCCAATTCTGCAAACCAATATTCTTATCTGAAGTATTGTAAATCTCCACGTAATCGCGTCCGCTGGTGCGCGGATTAAAGAGCACTTCATTGATTAGCAGGTCTCCGTCTTCCGCTTCTTGCTGAAGGGCGAATGGAAACGAGTCTGACTGCTCAAGAAGATTACCCGAGCAGTCGGAGATCCCAGAAATGGTTAGCGTATACCTAACTCCCTCTACCAGCCCATCGGGTACTTCAATAAATATTGAATTGTAATCAGGCGGAGAATTTAGGATGGCTCCTGTTACCAAATCTGGACTTACTGAAATATCTGTTGTGAAGATCGAAAGGCTGTCTAAAACTTCATTCAACCTCACTTCAATGAGGTTTTCACTCTGCGCGAAAACAGCTTTAATCTTTGGCTCTATCTCATCTGGAGATTGATCAAATACACTATTCTGCTGTCCGGGAGTTCCCCCGATTTCTGAGTTAGACGCATCCCAATTATCGGCCCCTCGGCAAGGCTCGGAAAGGTTGATTCTCTCCAAGCTAAAACCTCCATCTTCTTTTTGAGTATCGTTGTACCAATCAACTGAATAATTGACTTGATCAATTAGAACTCCATTAGGATTTTGAAAAACCAGTTCCTTTCCAGAATTAGTAAAAAAGGAGGTGCTAAAGTTTTCTAGAAATCTAGCGTTAGGCAATCCTAGAAAGAGGATTTGGTTGCTGATAGAGGTGAAGAATGCGTACTCCCCTTCTGAAAGGACAAAAGATTCTTCAAATATATACCCAGAAAAATTACAATCCTTCAGTTCGATTGCTGCATCTGAATTGTTGTAGAGCTCGAAATACTCGGCCTCAGGCAATCCAGCGCTTGGTGCAGGATCAACCATGAGCTCGGAAATCAGAATCTCATTTTCAACGGGAGACCGACCCACCAAAATTTCAAGCTCAATTAAGTTGGCATTGTTACCGGAACAATCAAGAATTCCCGAAAGACTCAAATTGTAAGTTACACCTATCTCAAGGGATGGAATGAGTTCTATTGAAATTACTTCTGGCCTTACAGGAAATACCGCCGCAACTTGAAGCTCTGGGTTAAATGTGGGCACAATATTCGCCACACTTGCTTGATCGAGTGGTTCGGAGAACCTTATGGTAATCACATTCCCTTGATCAATGCTCAACGAGCGAAACTCCGGAGGCGTTTGATCAGGTGTATCATTGAAAACACTGTTTTGGAAAGCTGGAGTTCCGCCAAGTTGATTGTTTGAGGCGGTCCAGTTAAACTCTCCGCTGCATGGTAGAAAGGGGTTAATTAACTCGAGCGAAAAACCCCCATCCTCTTTTTCAGGATCATTGTACCAGTCGTCGCTGTATTCAACAAAATCTAGCTCTAGTTCATCAGGATTAGTCAAGACAAGTTCTCGTCCTCCATTGGTCAGAAAGGAGGTGCTCATATCCAAAAAGCGAACACCCGAAAAACCAGTGAAAAGGTCAGTATTCTCATCTGAGGTGAAAATGAGGTATTGTCCAGGACTCATGATCACTGATTGATCAACCTCGATCCCAGAAATTTCGCACCCCTGCAATTCAATGGTCTTTTCTGATTTATTGAAAAGTTCAAAGTATTCCGCCTCTGGATAGCCCACTGCTGGTATTGGATCGGCCATTAACTCTGTAATCATTAAGTCTCCGGGCTCCGGCCGATCACCGATCAAAATATCAATTGTCTCTATGCCAGATTGATTTCCTTCACAATCAGTCAATGCTTCTACAGAAAGCGTGTAAAGAATACCTATTTCTAAATCTTCAGCAAAAGTGATCAATACTTGATTTGGTTGAATAAGTGATGATCCTGACACGCTCGCACCCTGATCTATCGAGAACTGAGCGGTACTTAGGCCATCATTTTGAATTGGTTCTGAAAGATTGAGTAACATTTCAGAATTGGTTTGGAGATCAGAAGAAGTGATAGAGGGAGGTGTAAGATCGGGCGATTCATCAAAAACACTGTTTTGCATTCCGGGAGTACCTCCAGAGGGATCATTAGAGGCAATCCAGTTTTGAGAGCCACTACAAGAAAGCGTCGGGTTGATTTTCTCGAGGGTAAAACCCCCATCGTCTTTCTCGGGATCTTGATACCACGAGCCGGTGTATGAAACAATATCCAAAACCTCACCGTCGGCATCGAGCAGAGTCAAACTATCTCCAGAATTGGATAATGCTGTGAAAGAAGGAATGCCTAGAACCATTCCAAATGCTGCGAATAAATCAACATCCGCCGCGTCACAAAGAATTAAGTATTCATTTGGTGGAAGCGCAACAGATGTCAACCCTCTCTCGGTAGTGGAATTCACCAAAGTCCAACCTTCTAAATCAAAGAACAGCTCACTTCTATTGTATAATTCAATGAACTCTTTTTCTGGAAGACCAACACTTGGATTTGGATCTGGAAACAGCTCGTTGAAAATCACATCCCCCTCGTCCGGATTATCGGGAATGAAAAAAGTGAAAACTGCGGTTTCGTTCGAGGTGGTGTTCCCCACTAAATCAGCTACTCCAGAAACAGTGATCCCGTAATCCTGACCGTTCGACAAAGGTGTGCTCAGCGTCAAACTAACTTCATTTGGATTTACCGAATTTAAAACCGCTACAGCTGGGATACCCACTCCTCCATCGATGAAATAATTGGAATTTGGGGTGGCCGTAGATTCGTCGAGCGGTTCAGAAAATTCCAATAAAACCTCCGTAGAAGAAACCGCGGTGGCAGAGAGCAGATCGGGAGGTGTTTCATCAACCGGAATGAGATCCACAACGAAGTCATCGAAAAAATGATTGTTAACCGGTGATGCCGCGCTTGATTGTTGAATTCTGATTCCGAAATGAGTCGTCGTGGTGATATCGTTATCAATAATACTTCCAGCAGAAGTAAAATTTCCGGTATCGTCCTCGTCAATGTCCAGAGACCACTCTCCTGCCGAGGTTCTGGTCATCCTCACACGAAATATATTGTTGGTAGAACCAAGCTGCCCATCGGGGCCATCAATCAAAATGATTTCAGATCCTGAGAGTAGTTTGTAAAACGAAATCTCATCCTCAGTTTCTCCAAACCGAATGAAGTATCCATTTTGAGCTGCAGATAAGTCTGGATTCTCCGACATTAAATATACATCTGCATAATTGGCTCCAGATGTCGCAAAATTAAGATTGATCCAAAACTCCCACTGCACATCATTAAGAAGTGTATTTGGGGTAGACAAATGATAATTGATCGCGTCGTCTCCTGGGTCAATGTTGCTTCTCAACACTTCTGATTCTACTACAAAAAAGGAGTCATCACCAGTCCAAACGGTGCCGGATGTGAAATCACCATCAGAGAAATCATCGCTTACCTGTGCGGATGTGACCCCATGAGCGAACATGAAGATTGCGAAAAAAACATACAATTGAAGAGATCTCATTGGCGTCGCGTGCTGCTAAATATAGTACTTTTGAGTCGTGTGTGCAGTTAACCTAAACTCAATAAAATGAAAGTAGCCGTTGTGGGTGCAACAGGAATGGTGGGGCGAGTAATTCTCCAGGTTTTGGCCGAAAGAAACTTTCCTGTCACTGACCTAATCCCTGTGGCTTCAGCACGAAGTGTTGGGCAGAAGATTTCCTACATGGGAAATGAATATGCGGTTTGTTCTATGGAAGATGCAATTGGCCGCAGCCCTGATATCGCGCTATTTTCTGCAGGTGGAGGAACTAGCCTCGAATTTGCACCAAAGTTTGCAGAGGTTGGTTGCACCGTGATAGACAATTCCTCAGCTTGGCGGATGTCGCCAGACCACAAGTTGGTGGTACCTGAGATTAATGGAGACTCATTAACACCGGAAGATAAGATCATCGCTAACCCGAACTGCTCCACTATTCAGCTAGTGATGGCGCTGTCTCCCTTGCACAAAGCCTACGGCATAAAACGAGTTGTGGTATCCACATACCAGTCAATAACCGGAACGGGGAAAGCCGCTGTAGAGCAGCTAGAAAATGAGCGTTCTGGAAGAACTGCAGAGATGGTTTACCCTTACCCCATCGATCAGAACTGCCTGCCGCATTGCGACATCTTTGAAGTGGAAGGCTACACCAAAGAGGAAATGAAACTGACTCGTGAAACGAAGAAAATCCTGAACGATAACGCAGTAGAAGTTACCGCTACAGCTGTGCGTGTGCCGGTAGTTGGTGGTCATTCTGAATCAGTCAATATCAGTTTTGAAAGGGATTTTGACCTTGCCGATGTGCGGAAACTTCTTCACGAAACGGATGGAATCAAGCTGCAGGACAATCCGGAAATGAACCAATATCCGATGCCCATATACGCCGAGGGTAAGGATGATGTTTTCGTTGGAAGAATTAGAAGAGATTTCTCATTTCCTAATAGCTTGAACATGTGGATCGTCTCCGATAATCTCCGCAAAGGTGCGGCGACGAACGCCGTTCAGATTGCTGAAAAGCTTACCAAAGAACTAGTTCACTAGGAAGCGGCTTCACCTTCGTGTTTTTTCTTGTAGACCATTGCTCTTTGATACAAGCAATGGTGAACGTAGGCGAGGTGCATAATTACCAAGTAATAGAACATTTGTGCAAATATCCCTGCTTCTGCGGAAACCATTGGCTCAAAGATATCTAAGGTTCCAGACCAAGAAGGCATAACCATCGTGTAGAAAATCATCGCACTTACCTGAAAGGTATAACTCACGTCTACCATTTTGTATTTCTTAAATACTCTGAAGCTGGCCACAGCAATGAACAAGGTCTGAAAAATTAGCGCAAAATGAAGGGTGATTATGCCAATTCTCGCAGTATCAGACTGACTTGTGAGTAAAAAGTATAACAGAGCTATAGCGAGAATCACAAATACCAAGCGAAAAGAAGAATAAAGCTCCGCTAAGCTGCCTCGAACAAACTTGAATAACGACTTCTCAGAATACTTCCAATGGGCATGCTGAAGCCTACGAAGCTTCAACCACGAATTTTGCGAAACAAAATCCTGAAACACTTTATCAAATGAGGAGCCCTCTTTGATTCGCTCTTCCATCTCTCCTGCGTAGTGATCTGTCAATTCCTCCAAAAGATCAGTACTCTCAATGCCGTACTTTTTCAACATGGTCTGGATTTGCTCTAGCTGTACTTCATTTAGGTATTCACTCTTCATAATGTATTTGTCTGATTCCCCTTAGCCATTTCCCAAATTCGGTTTTAGAAACATCTGGAGATTCCTCACGTACTCCGTTAATTCTTCAATTCTGTCCTTCGCTTCTCTTCCACCAGACTCGGTCAAGCGATAATACTTTCGAGCTCTTTTTCCGATCATCTCGATTTCGGCCTCCACCAATCCCTGCGCCTCTAGCTTATGCAAAGCGGGATATAAGGATCCTTCTGTAATGTCCAAATCTCCATTAGTCATTGCTTTTGCCTTTTTCGAAAGTTCATAACCGTACATCCTTCCCTCTTCTGAAAGCAGTTTTAACAGTACTGATTGTAAGGTGCCTTTGTAGAGATGATTCTTACTCATAAAATTTAGGTTGGGTCCCGACGTCAAATATACATAGCTTTCTTATGCATATGTTAGTTGGGTAAATTATTATGCGGTTTCGTTTCTTTGCAGTCGTGAAACGCAGCACACTTTTTCTTCTTCTATTTCTCACTTTTGGCCTTGCCAAGGAAAGCGCAGCTCAAACCAGAGTTTTCTCTGGAAACGCGCATTATATTACTGATCAAGTGCTACACTTTGCGAATAATCGCATATTTCCCGGTTATAGCTTCGACTTTAATGAAGTGCTCTACACGGTAATTGGAAACGAGATTATGCTTGGCGGATCGGGATCTGAATTTGACCTCGTCTACACTTACAGAGAAGGAAGGATATATACTGGAAACGCCATGTACTCAGGGCAAATAGTTTACACGCTTGGCAAAAATGGGAAAGTCTACAAAGGTGATTCCAACTTTGAGTTGGATGTGCTTTATACCGTGAAAGACGCAGTGATTTATGCTGGAAGCGGTGCTTTTGCTGGAGATGCCATCTATTTTATCGAAGGGCGCTACAGCCCTGCAGATCTATTCGGCATTTTGCTCAGCCTTGACCTTATCGAGTGACTTCTCTTCCTTGAAGTATTTCTTCTGATTGATCAGTATCAAAGCCATCCCGATGGTAATGGAAGAATCGGCAATATTGAAGATCGGACGAAAGAACTGTAATCTATCTCCGCCAAGTCCTGGCACCCATTCAGGCCAGTAAGTATCGATGATCGGAAAGTAAAGCATATCCACCACCTTACCTTGTAGCAAGCTCGCATAGCCTCCGCTTTCGGGAAACATAGTAGCAAGAACAGGAAGGGGCGGGCTTTCGCTGAAAATCACTCCGTAAAAAGCGCTATCAATAATGTTTCCCGCAGCACCAGCAAATACTAAAGCCACAGATATGATCAGACCTTTAGGAGCATTTTTCTTGATCAGCCCACTCATGTAAATCCAAATAAAAACAATGGCTACGATTCGAAAAAGACTAAGAAGCAGCTTCCCCGTTTGGCCGCCAAACTCGAGGCCAAAGGCCATTCCAGGATTTTCAATGAAGTGAATAAAAAACCAATCACCAAATACGGTGATACTCTCATCCAAATGCATATTGGTTTTCACCCAAATCTTCGAGACTTGGTCGACGACCAAAACGACTAAAATGATAAGAACGGCTTTTCGTCTCACGATAGCCTGTTATCTGCCCTGATTTAACTTAGCCTCGATGCTAAGTGTCGCGTGAGGCACAAGCTTGAGTCTTTCCTTATTTATGAGCTTCCCTGTTGCTCGGCAGATACCGTATGTTTTATTCTCGATTCTTCTTAAGGCATTCTCCAAGTGGCTGATGAACTTCTCTTGTCGAGAAGCCAGTTGAGCCGTCTCTTCTCTTGACATTGTTTCAGAACCATCTTCCATCATTTTGAAAGTAGAAGCAGTATCATTGGTACTGTTGTCAGCGTATGACAGTGATTGCTTCAATTGCTTTAAGTCTTCTCGCGCATCGGCAAGTTTCTGCTCAATCAACTCTTTGAATTCAGCTAGCTCAGAATCAGAGTATCTTGTTTTATCTTCTCCCATGGTTGTAGGTATTTTTAAAGTTTTTCAAGGGCTATTTTGGTAGTAATGGTTCCGTCCACTTCGACCTCTTTGGCGGCTTCACCCTTTAATTCAGAAACGAGGTCCAAAGACCCCGCCAACGTTTCGGCGCAAATATAGTCCAAATTATTCTCAATAGCCTGCTCAATCTCGCTTGTACGCTCGATTTGTAGCTTTATTTTATCAGTCACATCCAGACCAGAATCCTTGCGCAAATTCTGGATTCGGTTCACAAATTCTCTGGCGATTCCCTCCTCAATAAGCGCGGTACTCAAGGTAATATCGAGGGCTACGGTTATGTTTCCGTCGGCAGCGACGAGCCAACCCGGAATGTCTTTTGCAGAAATATTCACATCATCTGTAGTGACTTCTACTTCTTGACCATTTAACAATATTTTAATCTCACCGTCTCTTTCAAGCTGTGAAATCTTGTCCGCATCGAAGGCATTTATCTCCGCCGCAAGAGCCTTCATGTCTTTACCAAATTTAGGTCCTAGCTTCTTGAAGTCTGGCTTAATTTCTTTTACCAGAACATCTGAAGCATCGTGCAGGTATTCTATCTCCTTCACATTCACTTCGCTCAATATGATGTGCTCTACATCGTGAAGCTGACGGTCAAATGTGTCATCAATGATCGGAACCATGATCCGCTGCAAAGGCTGTCGAACCTTGAGTTTCTCAGATTTCCGTAATGCCTGCACCAAACTGGTCATTCGCTTAGCGATATCCATTCGCTGCTCAAGGTCTGCGTCGATAGCTGACGGGACTGGCTCAGGAAAAGAAGTCAAATGAACTGATTCTTCTACAAGACGGCCTGTCACTCTATTGAGGTCTTTAAATATCCTGTCCATGTAGAATGGCGCAATCGGCGCAGATATGATAGCGACTTTTTCGAGACAGGTATATAGTGTCTGATAAGCCGCTAGTTTGTCTTTTCCGTAGTCCCCTTTCCAAAATCGTCTTCGGCAAAGACGCACATACCAGTTGCTGAGTTCGTCTGTCACGAAATTCTGGACGAGCCTTCCCGCTTTAGTTGGCTCATACTCTTCGTAGGCCATTTCTACTTCAGTAATAAGTGAATTCAATCGACTCAAAATCCAACGATCAGTTTCCGATCTTTCATTTAGTGGAATTTCTTCTTCTTCATATTTAAAGCCGTCAACGTTTGCATAAAGAGAGAAGAAGGCGTAAGTGTTATAAAGAGTTCCGAAGAACTTGCGTTGAACTTCTTGAAGGCCCTTCAGGTCAAATCGTAGATTGTCCCAGGGTTGCGCATTGGTGATCATGTACCACCGTGTCGCGTCTGGGCCATATTCACCCAAGGTTTTAAAAGGATCTACAGCATTACCAAGTCGCTTACTCATCTTCTGGCCATTCTTATCTAAGACCAACCCATTTGAGACAACTGTTTTGTACGCCACCGAATCGAAACACATAGTGGCAATGGCATGAAGTGTAAAGAACCAACCTCTCGTTTGATCGACGCCTTCGGCAATGAAGTCAGCTGGGAAAGTATTTCCTGCATCGATTTTATCAGCATTTTCGAAGGGGTAGTGCCACTGAGCGTAGGGCATACTACCCGAGTCGAACCAAACATCGATGAGGTCTTTCTCGCGCTTCATTGGTTGACCGCTCGACGAAACTAAAGTGATTTGATCAACATGGTTTTGATGAAGGTCAAAAGTTTCGTAATTCTCTTTTGACATATTGCCTGGCTTAAAATCAGCAAGTGGATTTTGATCCATCATTCCAGCTTCTACAGCCTTTTCGCATTCAGCCTTAAGCTGCGCTGCGCTGCCAATACAAATGGCCTCCGCACCGTCTTCGGTTCGCCAAATTGGAATGGGGATACCCCAAAATCTCGATCTAGATAGATTCCAATCATTAAGGTTCTCGAGCCAGTTTCCAAATCGGCCAATTCCAGTAGATGCTGGCTTCCAATTGATCGTCTTGTTCAATTCGATCATCCTATCCTTAGCCGCAGTGCTCCGAATGAACCAAGAATCGAGTGGGTAATAAAGAACGGGTTTGTCAGTTCTCCAGCAATGTGGATAGCTGTGCTCGTACTTCTCAATTTTGAATGCTTTTCCTTGCTCTTTCAGCTTGATGCCGATTAAAACATCCACTGACTTGTCCGGTGCTTCGGTGTAGTATTCGTTTTTGACGTATTTGCCGCCCAACTCTGGGCCGAGTTCTTGGACAAATTTCCCTTGCAAGTCTACCAGAGGAACCGGATTTCCTTGAGCATCCGCAATCAACATCGGTGGAATTCCAGCTTTCTTGGCTACCTCAGCATCATCGGCACCAAAAGTAGGCGCAATGTGCACGACTCCTGTACCGTCTTCTACGGTAACAAAATCTCCGGGTATTATTCTGAATGCGCTTTCCGGAGATTCCATTGGGAGGGCGTAGGGTAAGAGTTGTTCATATTCTAAATCAGTCAATTCAGAGCCTTTGAGGCTTCCAATTACCTCAAAAGGGATATTCTTGCCAGAGCCGTCATAGCTAGCAATGCTGTTCTCACTACTTACCGCAGCGTAAGGGCCTGAGAACACCTTTGAAACCAATTCTTTGGCTACCACAACACCTATGGGTTCATGAGTATATCGATTAAACGAGTGTATGATTTGATACTCAAACCTAGGATTTACGGCTAAAGCAGTATTTGATGGAAGCGTCCAAGGTGTGGTTGTCCAAGCCACCATATGGTATACTAAGTCGCTCTTAGAAGCGATATCCGCTAATAATTGTTGCCCTCTTTCTTTGAGTTTAAAAAGAGCTGTGGCAGAAGTGTCTTTCACATCGCGATAAGTTCCGGGCATGTTAAGTTCGTGCGAGCTTAAGCCGGTTCCGGCCGCAGGTGAATATGGCTGAATAGTGTACCCTTTATAAATCAAACCTTTATCGAAAAGGTTTTTCAAGAGCCACCAAACTGACTCCATGTACTTGTTTTCGTAGGTGATGTATGGATCTTCCATATCCACCCAATAGCCCATTTTTTGAGTGAGGTCATTCCAAACATCTGTGTACTTCATCACTGCCTTTCGGCAGGCATCATTATATTCTTCAACAGAGATTTTTTTTCCGATATCTTCCTTGGTGATGCCCAATTCTTTTTCAACACCAAGTTCGACTGGTAGTCCGTGAGTATCCCACCCAGCCTTACGGTCTACCCTGTAGCCCTTAATTGTTTTGTATCTGCAAAAAATATCCTTGATGGCCCTCCCCATCACATGATGAATTCCAGGCATTCCATTTGCCGAGGGTGGCCCTTCGAAAAAAACGAATGGTTTATCGGCTGGTCTGGTTTCTACACTTTTCTGGAAAGTCTCATTCTCTTCCCATTCTTTGAGAACTTCAGAAGCTACATTGGGCAAATTCAAGCCTTTGTACTCAGAATATTTGGGCATGCTTTGGTGATTTTTGAACGCGCAAAGGTAAGGAAAACAGAGTTTACCCCTTCCTTTAAAAAGAGCTAATGACCTCGTCGAAAAGAGCAATTTTATTAATGGGAGGGCTTGAATTAAAGGATTGATTCGAGTAACTTGTCGAGCGTTAACCAGTTTTTTAAGATGCTAAAATTTAAATCAGCTGTCCTATTCATATTCATTGCACTGATTGGGACAGCTCAGCCATCTGAAAGACCCAACATTTTATTCATCATCTGTGATGATTTAAATCAACTTGGCCTTGGGACTTTAGCCGATCCTACGGTGCACACACCGCGCATCGATGAGCTAGTTTCCTCTAGTATTGCATTCACCAATGCACATGCCAACGTATCGGGTTGCGGGCCTTCACGGGCCAGTATGTTTTCAGGAGTATTACCCTACGCCAGTGGTCACTCAGGATATAAAATGTCTCTCAATTCTTGGCTAGACAATCCTATTCTCTCCCAAACCACATCCGTCTTCAAACAGTTTTTAGACAATGGATATGATGTGTATGGTTCTGGAAAAGTTTATCATGCGTTTAGAATGAGGGTGGAAGATTTCACTGACTATAATTTTGAGCCTCAACAGGGACCTTGGGCCTTCGATAAAGGAATTCACTCAGACATGCCTTCTTCATTTGAAGCCTACGATCTCTCCTTTGCACGATTAGAGAATGTTCCATCCTACCCTGAATATACGGGATGGCAAAATAAAGACGGAAGTCCCTTCTTTTTCGAAAATGATGAAAATAGAGACCTGATGGCTGACGAACTAACTGTTCAATACTGTAGAAGTCTTTTACAAGAGTATGCTTCTGGCGATCAAGAAAAGCCATTTTTGTTGGCCGCGGGCATTTATAACCCTCATGAGCCATTCCATGTACCAGGTAAATACTGGGATTTATACGACACCGCCAATTTCGATTTTGGCTACCTGCAACCTGATACCTCCGTATCCACACTTACATCTGTGACAAATCGGTTCAATTCGATTTCTAATGAAGCCTACGGGCTGATGGAGGAGGAATCACCTGATGATGACCCTAAAAATTACTTGCGGCAATTTATACACGGGTACTATGCAAGTGTATCCTTTGTTGATGAACAGATTGGCCATTTAATGGATGCTCTAGAAGAAAATAATCTGGCTGAAAACACTATAGTTATCTACACAAGCGATCATGGATTTCATCTAGGCTCCAAAAATAAGGTTACCAAGTCTACGATGTGGAATGACGCGACGGCAGTTCCTTTTGTTGTCAAAATACCTGGAGAAGACCCAAGGCTAATCTCAGAACCAATTTCGCTAATTGACTTATATCCTACATTATTGGAATTTGGTCAAATAGACGAGCCTACAAGTCATACCCTTGACGGGGAGCCCCTTCAGGATGTTATCTTCAATAATCAAAAAAATTCCGTTCTACTGCTCGGGGCTTCAAGAGAACTATTGGAAGTAGGCGAGCTGTCAGAAGTGGAACACAGTCATCATGGACTAATTCAAGGTGACTACAAATATATCCATTATTCTAGTGGAGAAGATGAACTGTATGACCTTAAAAATGACTTTAGAGAAACCCAGAACTTATCGAGTGAACCCGATTATCTGCAACTAAAAAACACTATGTATCGTGGAATTCGAAATGTTGTTGGATTCATTCGTCCGCCAGTACCTGACTACGCTAACTTGTACTACGGAGATTTTACACAAGATCTTAATGGGTGGTTGCCATCAGAGCCGAATGCAAACTTTCAACTCTCACTTGGCGGTGAGATTATAACAAACCAGCATCTAATCATCTCCAGCAACACGCCTCAGGGCATAACAAATGACAACACGACATTTCGACATGCAGGAATTCATCGATTTGGGTTTAACGGATATTCTGAGTGCTCAGAAGGACTTATTCGGGTAAAGCTATTGAGTGAAAGCTTTGTGTACATGGATACGGTATTTACTATTTCTAACGAACTAAGTAAATATGAAATAAGCTTCATGGTAGGAGATAACCTCCCTCAATTTGGTGATTTAGCCTTAGTCGTTCGTTCAGTTTCAGAATGTGATGTTCACTTGGATGATTTCTTTTTGTTCGAAGAATCCTTAAGGCAAGTCTCATTACTACCTTGCGAAAATGCTATCCCTATGCAAATTGATTCTCCTATTTCCCAAGTTGAAGATAGGGAGCTATTGATTTTTCCAGATTTGCCGGCCGTAGATTGCTCTTTAAACGGTGGAAATAGTCGTCACTTATGGCAGAGTTTTACCCCGTCAGATAGTCTTGGAATTCTCGCGGCTTTTTTGCCAGAGTTCAATCCGGTTATTGAGGTATTTTCAGACTGCTCTTCACTATTTGAAGAGGGTGCTACAAATTGCTCAAACCTTGATCAAGGTGGACTTGAGTACATCTACCTAGATCAATTAAACAAGGGGGAGACCTACTATTCTCGCGTTTCAACTTTTAAGAGCTTTCCTGTCTTCGGTGGAGATACTCCCTCTATCAAAAGCATATTCATTAACACACCACGGATAGAGTTTGAAGGAGAGAATTTTGAAATAATTGAGTCTACCGGATCTTTGCTTTTGAACGTTCAGACAATACCAGAATTTCCTGTTGCCCAACTATTTTTCGAACTTGAGAATCTCGCAACTGGAGAAACATTCCAACAAGAAATGCCCCTAAAGCCTTCTCTTTCATACGAGCTGAGCCTTTTCCCGAACCTAGTGGCTGGTGTGGATTACTCTATATGTGCAAGCTACCGCCCAAGGTTTTTTGATATCCTGATCCCATACGGTGTGAAGAAAACTTTCCGTGTTAACGATCAAATTGCACAATCTCAAAATCTAATTATCTACCCAAACCCCTCTCCAAACGGATCCAATTGGGTCAATATTTATTTTCCTGAGATGCGACCAAACTCCTCAGGAACTGCCTCAATATATGATCTCTCTGGTAGAAAATTAATTACCGAGTCATTTGAAAGTTCGAATGGAATCGTAAGAATTTCCGAGGTGAATACCCTACCTAAAGGTACTTACTTAGTAAAATTATCCACGAGTTTGTTGGATCAAGCCTCGGCAATATTTATAAATGAGTAATGATAAATTCAGTGAAATATAGCTTCCAAAGAGTTTTCTTAAAGTTCTCTGTTTGTATTCTTTTCTCTTTTCCATCGTTCATTATTGCACAAAACAATTCCCAACCAAATATCATTTTCATTTTTTGTGATGATTTGAATAGTGCAGGCCTTGGTACCTTTGATAATTCACAGGCCGTCACCCCCCATTTAGATGCGCTATCTAATGAATCTGTAGTGTTCACCAACGCACATGCCAACGCTCCAATTTGCGGGCCTTCTAGGGCAAGTGTTTTCTCTGGCGCCTTGCCCTCGAGTAGCGGTTACTACGGCTTTAAACAAAGTGCTTATGATTGGCGCTCTAACGAATATTTAGCATCAACGACCTCCATGTTTCGGCATTTCAAGAACCAGGGTTATTTGGTTCTAGCCTCTGGAAAAATCTACCACGCCTCTCAAAATACAGAATCAGATTTTTCAAACTACAACTCGCTTCCTTATCAGGGGCCATTCCCATTCGACAGGAGAACTCATTCTGATTTACCAGAAATATTCAATTTGACCGACCTCTCATTCGCTCCATTGGAAAGCATTCCTTCATACCCCGAAGCTACAGGGTGGTTCGCTAAAGGCCAGCCCTACTATTTTGAGAATGATAGTATGAGGGATCCTCTCGGGGATGAGATCACTGCGCTCTATTGCGAAAATTCTCTTGCCACTTTGGCCTTGGAACAATCTCCTCCCCCCTTCTTTATGACCCTTGGGATGTATGCGCCTCACAGCCCTTTCCACGTGCCTCAAAAATACTTTGATTTATATCCAATAGATTCGATTGATGTCTCACAGTTTTCTGAGGAAAATATTTATCCTGCTGCCTCTTTAGGAAATAGATTTAATTCAACAAGTAACCAAAATATAGAACTACTCCAGCGGGAATCCCCTGATGAGGATCCCTTATTTTATCTGAAACGATATATTCAAGGCTATCTTGCCAGTGTTTCTTACCTTGACGACCAAATAGGGAAAATTCTTCAAAGTGTTGAAGATCATGGTTTTTCTGACAATACTTACATTATTTTCTCCAGTGACCATGGATTTCACCTTGGGGATAAAGGAATAATAAAAAAATCAACACTTTGGAGGCAGAGCACTCAAGTTCCTTTGTTCATACGAGGGCCAGGTATTCCTACTGGTGTCTCCACAAATCCGGTCAGCCTCGTTGATCTGTATCCCACCTTTCTTAATCTTGCGGGTTTACCTAATCCCGAGCACAGCCTAGATGGGTCTAATTTGACGGCCATCGCAAACAATCAGAATTATACCGGAACCATCATGTCTGTTCCGAGTGCTCAATTTTTGGAGCCCGGCCAACCAGGAGAAACAACTAATCAGCATCACGCCTTAACCTTCAGAGAGTATACATACGCTGCTTATTCGAGTGGTGAGGACGAGTTGTTCAATAATGATTTCGACCCTCAGCACGCGAATGATCTGTCATCTTCCATGCCGTACCAAGCCGCGCGTGACTATTTGAGAGGCTTGTTAGAAACTAGGCTTGGTCAATTGAAAGCTCTCGAGCCTTCATATGAGAAGTTGTTTTACGGCGATTTTACACAAGATTTAAATGGATGGACTCCCTCCGGAGCTGGAAATGGTGTAACTATTGCGGCACCAAATTCTATTATTGAATCAAAACACGTGGTCATTGAAAATGCCAATTCGACGGAACTTTTCAACCCGAACCTATCTAGTCTTTCTCAAGGCCTGTATGATCTTCGATTTAAGGGATACTCAGAATCTGACGAGGCGACAGTTCGTCTTACATTCTTAAGAAATGGATTATTCAATACTCTTCCATTCGCTTTTCAAGATATAAATCTGTCAAGTACTTTTGAAGAATATTCCATCTCACAATTCTTCCCTGAAAATATAAGCGCGATTGGGAGGGTTGCTTTAAAGATTGAGATAGTCAGCGGCAACGGAGTCCACCTTGATGATATTCGACTTATTTCACTTCAAGAATTAGAAGAGTCACTCATCATTTGCAATGATGCCGAATTATTGATTCCGGACTTGCTCATACCTCAAGTCCCTTTAAATGAATTAGAATATGTGTTGGACCCACAAAGTACTGTTTGCACTGAAAATTCCTTAACTAGACAAAAATGGTTTTCGGTTCAGCCTTCTACCTCACTTGGTTTGTTCGTTGCCCAGACAGGACCAAAAGGGGACCCATTGATCGAACTTTGGTCCGATTGTTCAGCTGAAACATCAGCGGCCTGTTTTAACCAAAAGACAAATAAAATAGAATTTGCAGTAATCGACTCTATTGACTCTTCTGAGCCCTTGATATTTAGGGTTTTGGATGTAAGCAGTAGGCTCGCTGAAACTGAATCAGTCAGGGCTCTTTATTTAAATTTAAACAAAACAGAGGTCATCGATTGGGCCGGTAATATGCTTACAATATTACCGATACAAGTGTCGGCAATATCCCCAAACAAAGTCTTATTTGAATTTTCTGGAATCGAGGACAATGAGTTCTTATTAGTAGATAGCCTTGATTACAATAACTCGGGAACTTATGACATCAGCAGTTTCGAATTGCCCGAGGGCGGGTATGGTGTTAGAGTGGCTTATCGATTAAGCTCACTAAATATTTTAGTGCCTTTTGGCCCAACAGTTAGCATCGGTGAGATCGGTGGTATTCAGCATTCTACCGAGGGAAATCATTACGATTTATTTCCCAACCCTCTGCCAAAAGAAGAGAATTTAGTTACTCTATCCGTAGATATGGCGAAATGTTGCGAAGGACCAGCCGTAATTGAGCTGATAGACTTAGGCGGAAAATCATTGCGGGTTTGGGAGTTTAAGCAGCTAACTGATCTTACTCAATTAGAATTTCCGAATAGCCTTCCTCAAGGCTTATATCTTCTGAAAATTCGAGGCCCTGCAGGAGAAATTACCACCTTAAAGATTTCTATTTGATTTTCGTCTCCCATTAACTTTAGTCAGATAATATCTGTTATTCTGCTTTTTCTGCGTAAATTCAAGACTGAAACCTACTCATTACCCACGTAAAACCTCTAACCACTTCGGGTGTTATACTATTAACAATTCATTGTTATGAGAAGCGAACGTGATGATAGATTAGTGAAGTTGAGACCTGAGTTGCCACTGGAAAATTCTAGTGACCATCTTATTGAGTCAATGGGTGCCTTTCAAAATGAAGTGCTTAGGCCTATTCTGAAATTCCAGAACAGTATAATACTCGCTCAATTCAAGCAATACATTACCAAGTTTAAGCCGGCATTTAATGCTTACAATGGTCAAGTCCAGAGAAATTATATCCAAGACGTATTGAAATCAGACCCAAGGATTAAGAATTCTTTGATCGCTTCAGTGGTAAGTGTGATGACCATTGAAGAATATGGCATCTATTGCGACAATAAGAATGAATGCAATAAAAGGATAATCACCCTAATGACGAAAAGGGTTCAAGATCAGCTAGAACAACTTTATTAGGCTCTATCCATTGACGCAACCGCAATTTTCGTATTCACCTTAGCTTGCAATAAGTGAAGGATATTGTACAGCCCGAAGTAAGTGCGGTTGATGTAAATACCATGTTTTGATCCTCTCGCAGCATTGCTTTTTCTAAACTGCTTATCAGCCGCAACTTGATCGCCTAGTGCATAGATGGCCGCAAAATATTCTTTATCACTAAAATCAAACTCACTCATGCTGAAAGGCTGGCACAGCAGAGATACCAAATCGCCAAATACCTTAGTGAAATATTCTCTTTCAGCATCACTATCGCTTGGAAATAAAAATTCCATTTTTAAGAGTAGTGCATTAAATTCTATCGGTTTTTTGGTCAACTCAATGTCCATAAATTTGAAATAGTCAGAATAGAAATCTAGTGGCATCTCTTTCACACAACCAAAATCAAGCACGGCTAACTTTCCACTTTCCGTAATGATAAAGTTTCCGGGGTGCGGATCAGCATGAACCGTGTGCAGTTTGTGAATTTGATAATTGTAAAAATCCCAGAGGTTTTGTCCAATTCTATCTCGATCTGCCTGTGAAGGATTGGTTTCTATCCACTCACTCAGGTGCATTCCATCTATCCAGTCCATTGTGATTACTCTTTCAGAAGAATACTCAGGATAGTATTTAGGAAAATCAATGTCCATTGAAGCGCAATTTTTCGTGAGCTGAATAGATCTCTTAAGCTCGAGGGTGTAGTCTGTTTCTTCAAGAAGTTTTTCTTCAACCTCACCTATATACTTATCCAAATCCTTTCCCTTAACATTCATCAGCTTCATGGCAATTGGTTTGGCAAGTTTAAGGTCGCTTGAAACGCTATGTGCAACGCCTGGATACTGGATTTTCACAGCAAGCTTTTTCCCATTAAGGGTGGCTTGATGAACTTGTCCAATCGAAGCCGCGTTAAGTGCTTTACTTGTAAAAGAATCAAAAAGGTCTTCCGGGCTTTTACCAAAGTATTTCCTGAAAGTCTTTACAACCAGCGGAAAAGACAATGGCGGGGCATTGTATTGAGCCATCTGAAACTTATCAGTATATGCCTTTGGAAGAACATTCTGATCCATTGACATCATCTGAGCCACCTTTAATGCACTTCCTTTTAATTGACTCAAAGATTCATACACATCAGCCGCATTTGCCTCATCAAGGCTTTCTCGGTCAGTGGAAGGATCGACTATCTTCTTGGCGTAATACTTAAGGTAATTCCCCCCCATTTTGGCGCCAGTGCCTACAAATTTTGCCGCGCGCTGGACCTTCGAAATCGGAATTTTGTGTTGCTCTTTCATCGCTGGCCTATTTCGTTTGCCAAAGGAATTTAAAAAGGTCGATAGCTCTATCTAGGCTTGACTCACCGAGAAGCTCAAAAGAAAAGTTTACCGCTTTCTCGATAGCTGCATCTGTCCGATCAAAATCCTTGCTTGAATCTTTTACCCAGAAATCAACAACAAAGGTCAATTGAAACCAAAATGCTTGGTTATAGCGCTCTGAGATGAAGGCTCTTTCCTTTATCTCATCGCCATTAATTCCTTGAACGACGATCCTTTTTGCAAACTTTAAAAAGTGTTCTCTATAGGACTTAAGAACTTCGGGAGTTCTAACGACATCTTTCATGCCAGCCCATCTCAGCTGTACGAAACTTCTTTTTGCTTTGAGGATTTCTATGTGTGTATAGTAAAACGAGAGGAGCTTCTCTCGAGCATTAAAGCTTTCGAAGTTTGCATCATTTTCAATCGCTTCTAATGTCTCGATCAGTAACCCTTCCCAAACTCCATTTTCTATCGAATCGAAAGAACTGAAGTAGTTATAAAACTCTGCTTCGGCAATGCCAATGTCATCTGTAAACTGAAATACCGAATTGGGTTGTTTACCTTCCGTTAATAAGTACCTTAAGTACATCTCCTGAATCTTTTCGGGAGTAATCTTTATTTTTCTCGTCTTTGTTGCCATTCTACACCGTTCTATTTTCTAAATTCAAAATAAAGTTAAAGCAGCGCTGATTAAACTCCGCAGCGCGCTCAATGTTGCACACGTGGCCGCACCTTTCTATGGTTTCTAGTACGACTTCACCGTATTTCTCAACGTATTCTCGCGCTGGCTTCAGGAAGACGTGATCTTGCTCGCCCATTACGATTAGACAAGGGGCTTCAATCTTCTTTGAGAATAGGTGCTTTAAAGTTCTATTCAACTTCTTCAAAAGGCTAAACCACTTCTTTGCCTCCTTTTCTTTGAGCTTGTGAGCTTCTCGAATAAAAATTCTTCTCGATGCGGCATGATTGTTTCTCGGTAAGAGGACTACCGCGAATATTTGATAGAGTAGCTGAAATGGGAGAATCGTCGATAAGGTTCGCGCACAAAAAGCGAGTAGTTTAATTTTTCGACTCATTTTAAAAATCCCTCCAGCGAGAACCACTGATGAAACTCTTTTTGGCGCCAGCATCTCAATGTGCCTGATGACAATGCTTCCCATGGAAACACCGATGAAATGTGCTTCCTTGATAGATAAATTGTCCATGACATCAAGCACATCTTTACCGACTAAGGCAAAGCCAAAAGATGAAGGGCTTTCAAGGTTCTTTGACTTACCGTGATCTCTCAAATCAATGAGCAGTAGGTTGAATTTTCCTTTGAAAAACTCAACCTGTTTGTGCCAGGTCTTCACGCTTCCACCTGCACCATGGACAAAAACCATCCAGGCATCGTACTCTTGGGCTCGATGAATCTCGTAATGCAATATTGAATCGGGATTAGTCACTATCTCTTTGATATTTTATTTCCGGATATACTTCGTTGTCTTGTACACTTAAAGCGATCTGCCGAAGAAGAACTTTCGTGTTTAGTAGATCTTCCTTGAACCCTTTTTCTCCACATTCTAAAGCTTGAAGGCTTCATATTTCGGCGCATTAAGTTAATCACAACTTTCTCAGGAATACCAAATTGCTTTTCTATGACATCAAAAGTAGTGCGATCTTCCCAGGCCATTTCAATAACCCTGTCAAGACCTCTTTCTCCTAACTTCTCTTCTATCTTTTTTAAGTTCATACCTGTTTTAACCTACCGTCAGTGCTCCGGAAAATCTACGCACCTTATACTGTTCAAGGATAGTGATAACAATCAAAAGCATCAGCATGTTGTAGCCGATATCATCTACCGGGATGGTAAGTAACCTGAGGTTGAGATTTTCGGCATTATTGTACCACACGATAGGCTCTTCGGTAAACAAGCCCGTCAATGCTCCATTCACCAATAGAAAGGGAATCTGGATGATCACAAAAGCTAGAAAAAACTGTCCTAAGTAGTCACTACGATTAATCAATAAATGCCAAATCAGTAGCAGACAGAGCAGCGAAAATGTGGTAAAGGTGTAGAGTCGATCCACAAAAAGAACAGACAGCACAAAGGAAATTAAAATAAGAGCAGAGGTAATTTTATCTTGAATAGGCCTGAGTGGCGAGTATGGCAAAAAATAATTGAGTACCTCGTAGATAAAGGCGCAAGCAAAGGGTACAGCAATGAAGAAAAGCCACTCCTCGATAGGAAGATTAGCTATGTAGATCCCCATAGTGTATCTTTCATTAAAGCCCCAAATGCTCTTTGTGGTAAACCATACGTCCCAAGGTACAAAGAGCATGCACATCACCGATATTCCCAGAAAAACGCCCGGATAGAATCGAGCAAATTTTACCCTCGGCTCAAAACTCCTAGCTATGGGAAAAGAAATGGTAAGAAGGTCTAGTATGAGATAGTAGAAATGGTCCAATTGCCCTTAGCTTAATCGCTAAGCCTTTCTGATTGATTTTTGAGCTTCGCGAAAATATTTCATTGGCACCAAAAGCATCCCAAAACATTCGCCGTCCTCTTTTTCGCGATGTTTGTGGTGTACCTTGTGCGCCTTGCGTATTGCTCTGAAATATACGTTATCAGTTCGTTTGAACCAATCAAATCGACGGTGAATGAAAACGTCGTGTACCAAGAAGTAACAAATGCCATATAATGCGATACCTAAGCCAACAAAGAGCTTCCAATCTTTGCCATGTATCATTCCATACATTATAAAGAGCCAAGAGGGTATCGCAAATATCAGAAAGAAGACGTCGTTTTTTTCGAAAAACCCTGGCTTATGCTGGTGATGATCTTGGTGAAAATACCATCCCAAACCATGCATAACATACTTATGAGCGAACCACGCCATAAATTCCATAAAAAGAAAAGTGGAAATAAGAATGAGCGTATTAATTATCATTTCCCTAGGCTATATTGGCTAATTTAACGAAGTCAGGGCGGTCTGAAATATAGCGATATTCAAAGTTATTAATAACCGTCTTTTTGTGAAATAAGATCACTCCTGGCATTTGGAAAGGGTCTCCAGCCGGCTTACCTACAAGATGACCTTTCACCACTCCAGCTATGAAAGCTCTCCACCAATTTTTGATTCCAAAAAATGCTCTGAAACCTACCTTATGCATCCCAAAGCGGTTGTAGAGATGTTGTGCTGGATCGGATATATGGCTGATGTCATCTAAATTGTAAAGTTTAAGCATATCGGCGGCCATCTCCGGCTTGACCATGTGTATAATTACAATTTTAACACCTGCATATTCAATATCTCTTCTAACAGAGGCAAGGTCTTCCATCGTTTCTCTGCAAAAGGTGCATCCAAAATGTCTTAAAAACACCAAAAGTACTTTTTGCTCTGACGCTATGAGATCTAAGCTCTCTCCTCTATTCGTTTCGAATTTCATAAAGTCTGCTCATTTAACCATACCATAAAACAAGCCCTTTTTACTATTGTTTATTCAAAGTGTATAATGTTAAACTTATCAAATGGTTCATTGCTTGGGCGATTTTTATGCTCATAGTCATTATTTTCAGTCTCCCTTCGTCGAGACCTCCTAAGATTGATGCCATAGGCTTTGAAACCACAGAGTCGGCTGAGCTTTACTTCAAAAATATGCGAGCCTTTTACTACCAAAAAAGCGAGGAGGGTGGTGGCATCTTTGAAACCTATCGTTTACAGAGTCTATTTTCTGACTCCATCACTACACTTCCATTTGTAATTTATAATAATTGGAGATCTAATGAAAGCTTCATTAGACTAGACACGACTTTCAACACGGCGAAAAACTACATTCACTTAATCTCAGATTCTGCCTCTGTGAAAAAGGATACTATTGCTATTCCTCAACTTTCCAACGAGGCTCAATACGTTTTTGCAAAGGAGGTTTACAAATCCTTGCAAAGCGGAAAACGCTTAGGGATGTTGACAAAAGAGAGAATTAACTGGATAAGGGAGAGTGACCAAATTTCGATCAAGCGAGCACTCACCGATTACTTCAGGCTGGTTGACAAAATCTGATTACCACTTCGAGTTGAAGAATACTGGTTTCGCATAGACCGTTCCGTGAAGACCATACTTGCTTTTCTGACCACCAGACAATTCCCACGGTTTATGAATTTGTTCTTTTGGAATACCCTCTAGCAGAGGTAGCCAATGTTTCACATACTCTCCCTTTTCATCATAACGACTTGCTTGAGAGATGATATTAAAGTATCGGTTCTCCCGAGGATCATTTCCTACACCTGCCACATATGCCCAATTTCCCCAATTGCTCGTAACGTCATAATCAATGAGCTCTTGCTCAAAGTAGGCAGCCCCAAATCTCCAGTCTTGCTTCAAGTCTTTGACCAAATAGCTGGCAACATTTTGACGGCCTCGGTTGCTCATGAAACCTGTTTGGTTCAACTCTTTCATATTAGCATCGATAAATGGAATACCGGTTTCACCATCTTTCCATGCGTGGAGCTTTCTCTGGTCGGTTTTGTGAAATGGCTTTTCATTTCTAATTCCACCTGGATAAAAGAGCTCATTTCCATATTTCATCCCCACATATCGAAAATAGTCTCTCCAAATAAGCTCGAAAAGCAACCAATAAGTTGAAGAATTTTTCTTGATGGACTTTTCGTAATTCTTCACTTCCGAAAAGATCATTCGCGGAGATATGCATCCCGCAGAAAGCCACGCTGAGAATTTAGAAGAGTAGTCTATCCCGAGCAAACCGTTGCGGGTGTATTTGTAGGTGCTTAGATTCTCTGTCGACCAGAAGTAATGTTCAAGCCGCTTCCGAGCCTCGCGCTCGCCCCCTTTGAAATGAATCGCTGCTTTCTGATGAATCGGCTTTTTTTCAAAACCTAATTCTTGCAGAGATGGAGTCTCGTTTCCATATCCTTCTGGTGATTTTAGGCTTTGAGGAATACCAAAAATCGGGCGTACCTCGGCCATCTTCTCACATTTCTTTCTAAAGTTTGAAAAGATGTCAGGAACACTCTGAATATCAAATGGTATATCATCTGGATGATAGAGGCTGTGACCGTGAAAGAAATGTGTTGAACAATTTGTAAGCCCAGAAACGAGTTCTTGCTGCTCAAGTTCCTCTTTCATTGCTTCCTTTTGAGCGAAAATCTCAGTTGCTTCGAAAGTTTCTGCAATCTGCTCTAAGACTTCGTGTGCCTTGCCAACTTCAACTCTAAATCCAGCGCCAAGACGCCCTAGAGAGCTTCTCAGATCATTAAGACTTTGAAGGATGAATTGAATTCTTCTTGCGCCAAACTTTATCGAACCATAGCGCTCAGTTTTCAGATATGTATTATCGAAAATGTAAACTGGCAAAATCTCATCACATTTTTCTGCCGCCCTACTCAGCGCCTCATTATCCGTGATTCTTAAGTCATTTCTAAACCAAACAATACCTCTTTTCATTTATTCTTCTTTTTCCTGCAGGCTTGGCTGCAATACTTTACTTGGTCCCAATTTTTCTCCCATTTCCTTCTCCAAGTCATCGGTTCTCCGCATACCGCGCAAGGCTTCTGCGGCAAGTATGACTTATTGCCCTTATGCATTTCTCGGACCGGGGTTGGTGTGCTTCTGCAAAATTCGATTTGACTCCTTTCTTGTTGACTTTTCCTTTTTCAAGCCCCATAGTTTTTGGCTGGCTTGTTTTCTAGCTTTAGTGAGGTCAACAATTGGTTTTGGGTAAGTCTCGCCCGGAATAAAACCATAGATTTCCTGATCAATCGGCCCCAACTCCCAAGGCTTGTGGATTGTTTCAACAGGAACCCGCCTTAACTCGGGAATCCATTTCTTTATAAACTCTCCATCCGAGTCATGGTCCACAGATTGCTTCACGGGATTATAAATTCTAATCGTATTTATCCCAGTCATTCCGGCCTGCATTTGAATTTGGGGGTAGTGAATCCCGGGTTCAAAGTCTAAAAAGACTCTCGACAAATGCATGGAAACAGGTTTCCATGGCTGCCAAAGGTGATGAACCGCAAAGCTGGTCAACATGGCGCGCATTCGAAAGTTTATGTAACCAGTTTCACGAAGGCAGCGCATGCAAGCGTCTACCATCGGGTATCCCGTCTGACCTGTCATCCAAGCGCCGAGGAGCTTTGCGTTTAAGGGTTTCTCTAAGAGGTCGTAAGCTCGGTTAAAATTCTCGTACTCAATCCGCTCTTCCATCTCGAATTTCTGGATAAAATGACAGTGCCATCGCAATCGAGTCATTGCGGAATTCAAACCAGATTTTCCACCTATGCCTATTTCCTTTGCTAGTCTCATAGTTTGATAAACCTCCCTAACCGAAAAAAGGCCCCAACTCATATATGGTGACATCCGGGTGCAGGTCTTTCGAGAAAGCGCCGGTTTAGAAATTCCATTTCCGTAGTCTCGAGATCTTTCATTACAGAAGCTCTGGAGGTAGAGCAAACCTTTCTCCCTCAGGGCCGATTGTCTCAAGGGATTCCTTAAAATCCAACTTTTGAATGGCAACCCCTCATCTACTTCTGATTCTCTCAATACTGAAGAAGCACCTAAGCTCTCAATAGAAGAGTACTCCAACTCTGAATGCATATAGGTGTACCAGCACTTCTGCCACGACTGACGATTCTTTAGGCCACGAATCACTCCGTTGTGCTGATGCTCATTCCAATTAATATTTTGTGCTGAGAAATATTTGGCGATTGCTAGGTCTCGATCGTAGGTGGATTTCAGTCCAGTCTCGGCATGAGAGTAGACTGCGGCTATTTCAAAAGCACCTTGCAGTTCTTCAAACGCCTCAATGGCCTCTTTATGGAATATCCTTAGCCCCCCACCGAGGTTCTCTATTTGATTTGACAAGTCTTTAAGTGCTTCCCAGACAAATGACCAGTGCATGTCGCTATAATTAGAATGGGAAATAAGGGAGGGTTCAAAAATGTAGGTCGCCAAAAACCTTTCTTCCTTTTCTAGTACCTCCTTGAGAGGTAAATGGTCCGTTAACCTCAAATCCCGCTTGAACCAAAGTATATTGATCCTCTCCATAGGTGAATAGGAACATTTTTTTGAGCTATGATGTTTTCGCTCTGAATAAAAAAGCCGACCTGCTAAGCAGATCGGCTTGTTGAAGATTGAAAAATGACCTACTTATCGCACAATCTGTACTTTAAGCGTTCCTTGAGAATCTCCCACGAGTAGGTTCATGAAGTAAATACCTTCGCTGAGGTCGTTTACAT
>JAKVAV010000012.1:0-39862 GCA_022448105.1 Flavobacteriales bacterium
ACACCCTGCCTATGCAAAGATTCCTGTATTCGAAAACGATTTGTTTCTTAACGCAGGGCTTCAGAGCTGACGCTCCCATACCCGAATACTTTCGCCGCCAACCATAGAGCGCGACTCTGCTTACAGAGTGCCTACGAGAGACATCTTCGGCATTGATGCCATTTTCGGGTTCTTTTAAAATGTCCACAGACAATCTTAAAAACTTTAAAACGATGTTTCTATATCGAACCGAATGTGTTATGCGTGCCGAACATGAAATCGTCTGTTTTGACCATCGGGTAGCATGCGTAGAACTCTGATTTATATCTAACTTTTTATATAGACCCATGCCTCCTTAAACCCTCCGTTTTACGGTCATTTTTGGATGCGATAAATCAAAGTTAAAACCAGGCGACCAAGTATCACCAATATTTCCAAAACATCATATTGCATCTTGAACTAAACCTCGAAGTCATCAATTTTCACAAAATACATGTCTAACTCTCCTTTTCCTTTGGCATGGATTTTTCCTCTATACTCACAGCGAATAGAATCCTTGACAAGGTGATAAGTGGAATCTGAAATGTTTATTCTACCAGGTTCTCCTAAAGACTCCATCCTACTTGCTGTGTTGATGGTATCTCCAAAGAGGTCATAGTTGAATTTTTTCTTTCCAACTACCCCAGCCACTATCGGACCTGAATGTACGCCAACCCTCATCTTCCACTTTAGCTCGTTCAGCTTATTTCTTTCCTCAAGATAGGCTAACATCTTTTGTGCGGCTAGGATGCAATTAACTGCATGCTCTCCATTTTCCTCTTCAAGACCGTATGCGGCGACATAAGCATCACCAATTGTTTCAATTTTTTGAATGCCTGTCTCCTCAACGATTTCATCAAATCGTCCAAAAATGTCATTGAGTTCATCGACCAGAGTTATGGCCGGAACGGATGCGACTAGTTCAGTAAAACCTTTAAAATCAGTCATAAGAATGGTCACATTCTTGTGTCTTTTTGGAATTACGCTACCTGTTTCTTTAAGCTCTTGAGCAATTTCTCTTGGTAGTATGTTAAGTAAAAGATTGTCTGACTTCTTTTTTTCAAGAATTAATTCATTCGTTCGTTCAAATACAATTTGCTCTAGCTTTTCCTTTTCCTCAATGAGTTTTCGTTCCCTATATCTACTGAACATGCGCAGGCCAAAAAGGAATATAAAGATGTAGGAGGCGTAGGCCCAAAGGGTTCTATACCAAGGAGGAAGAACAGTAAATGAATACCTTAAAGGTTCAGACCATACTCCACTAGGACTTTGAGAACGCAAGTAAAAAGTATAATCACCCTCAAAAATATTTCCAAAAGTCGCAGAGGTTTGATTTGACGGTGGGCTCCATGATTTACTATAACCTTCTAACTTGGATTGATACTTAATAAGTTTTGGGTCTGCAGGCTCTATGGCACAAAATTCAATTGTCAAATTGTTATGGGAATGAGGTAATATCAAATTTTGCGGAATGGAATTGAACCGACTAATAGAGTCAAATGCCAGCTCTTTATATTTCAACCTTAATTCGGATCTTTCTTCGCCACTCAGTTGTTCCCCATAAGTTGTAATCTCTTCAGAAATGGATGCATCCACCACATATGCGGACGGCGAGGCAGAATTTTGTTCGACCTCGTTAGGCGTTAAACTTCGCCAAGGTATATTTTCATTATTGACCTTAATGGCTGTGAGCGTATTATTTGGCGGGCGCTTATTTTTTGATAGCGCCTTGTAATTGAATCGGACTAAACCACTTTTTTCTGAGCCTGTGGCTATCCATAGCATACCTTTTTGGTCCAAATAGATACCATGCTGTCCTCGGTTTACATCTTTGATCTGATAACCAGTGCTGGTATTGTAAATCTCAAATACAGGTGCAAACTGGGTCAGTTCATTATTTGAAAGTGTGTTATGCGCTTCAATAAGGAGTCTTTCTGAATTATCTTGAAAGTCATTTAAATTCCTTTTGTCGTCAAATCCCTTAAGTATCGCAATGCCGTTATTGGTTCCTATAACGATCTCACCTTCTTCGGATAGGGCCACCTGTGTAACTACATCATCGGGTAATCCATCCTGAGTGGTAAATTGGTTGAAAGAATTTCCATCAAATCGGTACAAGCCTTTCCCATAACTCCCCAGCCAGAGATTGCCCTCACTATCTTCAAGCATTGATTTAATGTCTGCCCTTCCAGGCCCATTCTCTCCAGAATAATTGATAAAGGATTGACCATTATACCTACTCACGCCACCTCCCGTGCCAAACCAGAAATCCCCTGTTCTATCTTTTGTTATGCAATATACTTTATTGTTGACCAGCCCATTTTTGTCCGAAAAATTAGTGAAAGACTTACCGTCAAATATGCTTATTCCTTCAGCCGTGGCAAGAGTTAAGGTGCCACTTGAATCATGATGGATGAAATAAATTACATCAGAAGGCAATCCTTGATCCTTAGAAAATGTGACAAATGATCTTCCATCAAATTTCAGAAGACCATTCCCAGGTTCATCGCCATATGTTCCTAACCACAAATTGCCTTTGAAGTCTGTTTCTAGAGACCAAAACATGGAAGATGGCAGTCCTTGAGGTTTCCCGTAATTCAAAAAATGAACACCATCAAATCGGCTAAGGCCATCCGAGTTTCCAGCAAACCAGAGGTAACCTTTGTCATCTTGAACGATACTTCTAATACTCTTATCAATGATTCCTTGCTCTTTAGTGAAATTGATAACTGCATCTCCAGAATATTTACTTATTCCGGCATCTGTTCCAAACCAAATGTTGCCACTCGCATCTTCTACGATATTGTCTATTTCATTATTCTTTACTCCTTTTGAACTGTTGATTGACGTGTAATTTGAACCGTCAAATCGAAGTACTCCTTCACCCCGGACCACAAGCCATATCTTGTTTTGACTATCCATAAATATTACAGTTTCCGCATATGGATTGAATTTTTTCTTGACAGGGTAGTAACTAAATTCATTTTTACTGAGTTTCGCAAGGCCGGCAGTTGATCCTATCCAGACATTTTGATCACGGTCAACCATCATTTTTCTTACCGGTTTGTACATGGGATCGATCTCATCGTTTGTATGAGTGAACTTTTGACCATCATAAACAGTTATTCCGTTTTCCGTGCCTATGAATAGTACGCCCTGCTCATTCTGAGCCAATGCATAGGCGTAATCACCCGAAAGCCCCGTTTTTCTTGAATAATGAGTGTTGCCTCTATTTGTGTGACGCACTAAGCCATCCTCAGTAGCAAACCACAAGGTACCATCCTTATCTTGTAGAATGTCATACACCACACTTTGGTCATGCACAGTGGTAAAACCCGCCCCATCGAATTTGGAAACTCCTTTTGAAGTAGCTACCCATATATTTCCTTGATTATCTTCTGTAATGCCGGTGATTTCATTACTGATAAGTCCGTGTGCTTTCGTATATCGGGTGAAAACTTTTCCATTGTATTTGTTCAGTCCGGCAACAAATGTCCCGAACCAAAGGTTTCCCTTTGAATCCGCAAATGAACAAGAAGTGACGTCAACGGCCACACCTTCTTCGGTAGAATAGTTTCGAAATATCGTTGAGAACTCTGCCTCAACCTCAATAGGTAGTTTGAGCTGGGTTTCTGGAAACAAAGGATGAAAATGAGCAGGACGAGATGGGAGCGCTTTGGGAATTGCGATCTTCAATGGTTCTGGCCTGTTTTCTATTAATATAGGTTCAGGACGCAGACTGTCTGCTACTTCGGAGAGATGAATCGTGTCTGGTGAGACTTTCTTTAAGCGGATCGATTGCTGTGTGCCAGCGGGTTTATTCCTTTCATGATCTTGGTTACATCCTACAAGAACTATGAGGGCCGTAAACGCGCAGAGACAATACCATAGCATTGAGATTAAATAGTGTACATCTCTCAGCATTTTTGGTGATTTGGTTTGCCTTTTGATCGGTATTTGTTTGAGGCAAAATTTAAGCATTTTACAAGAACGCCATGAATAAACTTCTTTTTATTGTAGCTAAGGTATCGGCTATGAATTTATAGAATCAAGAAGAAAGTGTTGATCTAGGCCTGGATAAACTTGAACACTTATGCCAACAAAGACCAATACAGATAACGTCTCACGATCAAAGATTTCAGCCAAGTTAGGCATCAGACTTGACCTCCAAAAGCTACCGATATGAATCTAGGTTGTGGTCAAAACAGGGATTCCTTGTCAAACGGAAGTGATATCTTAGTGAGTAACTCCCAGTAAAAATCGCGAAAAGGAATGAGTGGACTCTTATTGAGCTTCCAAATTTAATCTTGCTGCTATTGGCTAACTCACAATTAAGTAAATCAGGGGGATCACTCCTATATTTACAGTATCTGGCTTCAATGCGCTGCAGTGAATCTATCCCGTTTTTGGGGTAGACACGCTCTGCAATACACTCAGTGAATATTCAATAATAGCGCTCAATCCATCCCTTCTAAGAACTTTTTACTCTTCGAAAGGATCAGGTCCGGGACCTCTTTGTGTGGTGTGTGTTTAACATTTGGAATTAAAAACTTCTCAGCATAACCTAATGTACCGCGAATGATGCCTTCTACTTGGTCTATACTTCCATACTCATCGTTTTCACCCTGTATAATCAGGCACGGACAGCTTATTGACGGCAAAAAAGATTCGATATTCCAAGATCTAAACTCATCCTTGGTCCATGTGGATGCCCAGGCCCAAAACAGCTCATCCGTCTTGTCCCCATGATACTTGGTAAGCTTTGATTTAAGGCCGCTTGTTTTGTATAGTTCGATTGCCTTCCTAATGCCCCTGATTGTTATGTCCTCTACAAAAATATGGGCACCTTCAGTGATCACGGCGCTAATGCGATCTGGATATTTTCCGGCAGCAATCAGTGCTATGGAGCCTCCATCGCTGTGCCCAAAAAGGATGGCTGTTTCTAGCTGCCAGTTGTCGAGCAAATTAATAAGGACATCAGCCTCAAGCTCCATGTAGCCCTTGCTTCTTTGCTTTTCTGCAAAAGGGTGAGATTTACCGTATCCTCGACGATCGTAACTAATTACGTTGCAGGCAGAGAGAGTTCCAAGCTTTTCTGGAAAATCTCGCCACAATTCTATACACCCAAGAGAGTCGTGAAGAAATACTATCGTCGGGAGTGTTGGATTTCTTCCAGACTTTTTAACCGCTATTTTATCTGGCATTAGAGGCTTCGTTTAGTCGAGATTACTTTGGGAAAAGACCTCATAGTGCTTAACCTTCGTTGGGAAGTTCAGCAAATAGTTTTGATCTTCTGGATAATACTTAGCTCGCTCATAGTCCTCACCTGCGAAATTTTTGATGACCTCGAGATTCTCCCAAAAGGTAATCAGTTTGAATGTAGCAATATCATTGTCAACCCCCCTCAGAAAAGAGAGTTTGATAAAACCCGAGGTTTGCTCATAATCGGGAATTGCTCTCAACTTCATGAAGTCGGTATATTCTTCCAAATCTTCTGATTTGGTCTGACCTGTCCAAATTCGCGCTATCATGCGGTTTAGCCTTTAGTTACCCTTTAAAAAATTTCTTTGCCCAATAATAGAAACTAAAAGCAGCAGAATCAAGTTGTGAAGCTGTAGAGGTGGCCTCGGAGAATTTTTGTTTAGTCCAAAACCAAACCGTTATACTCGACTGAAAAATTCACCTTTGTTTCGTTTCGGATTTCAAGGCTCAGATTGCGATAGTTTCATATATCTATTTTTTCATCTCAGGCCTCATTCACCATGTGTAGCTCTTTGCGAGAAAACTCGCCTTACCTTTCTAAATTCTAGTGCTCAAGCATTATTTTTTGTTGTCAAATTTCCGAATTACGCGTGCATGAGGACATCGCTTATGTTTCTGAACAAGGTCACTGGAAGGGAGATCTTATTTCTCTTCACGAGAACCATGACCGGAGTCGAGGATCTTATCTTGATTGGCTCGGCCCAGGAAAAGAAGCTCGAATTTATTTTTTGGTCTTGGCATTTTTTTACACGCGAAATTCGACTTTCACATGAGCACCGTCACAATAGGGTTTATTTTGAGAGTGACCACACCTACAAAAGGCAGTAGCTTTATCTTTCTCCTCGGTTTTTCCATCTATATTCGTTACCAAGAGTTACCTGTAACGAGGAGTGGACCATTTTCGAGCACTTGTACTTTGGTCTCATAGATTTCTTTAGTTTCCTCAATTATATCTTCAACATAGCAGCTCAAAGCTCAAGATGGGCATTCGTCAATTTGATCTTTCAGTTCACCGGTGGTTGCGTTTTCCGCGGTGATCCACGGTTTTGTTTTTGGGTCATAAACCTTTGGTAATTTTTTTACGCAGACTGCTGCGTAGATGTATTTTTTTGGCTTCCAGACGACGGTGAGCTCTCCATTGGAGTATTCTTTGGAGTTCCTACATTTGACGAGAGACAAAGTTAAGGGTACTATACAAGAGCCTTAGCAGAATATGACAAAGACCAGAAGAGTATTTACAAAAGAGTTCAAGCAAAAGGTTGTTGAGCTGAGCAATGTTAGAGGAAACACCCAAGAAGTAGCCAGATAACTGGGTATCGGTGCGGAACTGACCTACAGGTGGCACAAAGAAGTTAGGCATAACGCCGATTTGGCTTTCAGTGGAAATGGGGAAGCTCAACTGACTCCTGAGCAGCATGAGTTGGCAAGACTGAAAAGAGAGCTGGCCGACAAAAAATGGAGCGAGATATTTTAAAAAAGACCGTGAGCATCTTCTCCGCGAGCGGTCGGAAATCTACCAATTCATGAAGGATTACAGAAGGGAATTTCCGATTGAGAAGATTTGTAAAGTCTTCAAAGTAAGTAGGAGTGCATTTTATAAAAGCCTGCACTACCTTCCCTCTGGGCGAGACGAAAAGGACAGTGTTTTTTAGTCAAATTATGGATTTGATCTATCGATGCTCAAAGGCACAACGTCAAGCTACGACTAATTAAAAATTAGATCATGATCAATAAAAAAAGGGACAACCTTCGACTGTCCCTTTCCTGAATTATCGTAGATCTCATTGAATAATTAGCCTTTCAGAGTGCATCTTTTGCCCACTTATCAAACGAAGGAAATAGCATCCCGCTGGGAGCTGAGAAACATCCAATTTTTTAGTCTTACCATCGGTGCTTAATACCTGTTTTCCTTGACCATTTAAAAGGATTAGTCTATCAATTTCGAGCTTTCCTTGGATGTGGACAAGATTATCGCTCGGGTTGGGGTAAACCTGAAAATTCTGAGATTGAAACTCATTTACCGAGACCAGCGATACCTCATGGGGGACAATGATATTCTGTCCTTGTCCCGCTTCAGAGTTTTCATCTTCTACGGGTCCGCGACTAACAACCAATAATTCTCCATCGGCATTGTAAACCCCTGCGTAGTAACCGTTCTGATATTGCTCAATGGGTTCATAATAACCGTTATCACTAGAACAATTCATGATTTCCATTCCATCGCCATCAATGGTCCATGTGGCATTGTTTGAGAGAGAACCTGCAGTTCCAAGAACCGTGATTTGATCATCTTCACCCATGACCAAATAGTTAGCTACTGTAAACTCATCGCTCACTAATGATTGAGCTATCCCGTCACCATTAGCTCCAAAATCCGAATCAAGCTGACCAGTTTCTGAATCGATTTTCATTACTGCAAAATGCCTATCCGTACCCGCGTTGTGGGTACATGCCACTAAAATATCCTGATCTAGATGGGTTTCTGCATATATACCAGCCCAATTGTATAGTATTTCATACTCTAAGATCAAAATCCCCTCTTCACCAAACCCTGTGTCTAAAGAACCATCCGCATTCATTTTTATTATACATGGTTTGGTGAATCCAGAATAGGCTTTGCAAATCACAAACATGGATCCGTCGTCAAGAAAAATACCGTCTCCATATGAAGGTTGCCAAGACATACCACTAATGTAATGAGAGACCATTCCGCCTTCTCCAAATGTGTCGTCAAATGTTCCATCGCTATTGAATTGGGCTACCCCAATACGGGTAGAATGACTACCTGTAAATAAAGCTCGGACTTTACCGTCTAACATTTCTTGTACCTCTACTACAGAACCTCTTCCTGAATTCGTGCTAGCTGAACCAAATTTAACGCTCCCTTCTTCACCCCATGTTTCGTCCACTGAACCATCACTGTTCATTCTGGCCACGTAAGGTCTAAATGTACTTAAACCGTTTCCTGGGGCTTGGTATCCTCCAAGGAGGATTTTATCATCTGATTGCAAGGACGCAGCAATGCAAGTATTTCTTCCTTCCCAAGTGTAATGTATCTTTCCTTGGCTAGCGAAAGTGGTATCAACAGATAATAAATCTTCGTCGAGTCTAGCGAGATTGATACGGTAAACATTACCCGAAATATTATAAGTCGTTCCAGCGATAATGACCTTTCCGTCTGATTGCACCAGCATATGCATCGGTGTGTCATCACCAACATTGTGGTCAATCCCAAGGTGTTGATTATAGTTGCAGTAGGACTGTGCTCGGCTTGCCGAGAATGAGGTGAGGCATAGGAGCCATAAACAAAAGTAAAGCGGTGATTTCATGAGATAATTCTTTGATCCAAAACTATACCGAAGCTATTCACATTGAATCAATGGAAACCTTGAAATAAAAATATGTATGCTTTCATGGAGAAAATCATTTGACTACTCCCCCAAGTAGCCATAAATGGTAACTCCCATCAACTTTTCAGTAAAATGATGAAAGAATGCGAGGCGTGGAAGGATTAAACCACTCCACGGTGATTAACCTCGCGGCAGAAAAACTAGAGGTTCATATGGTACGAAATACTATAACTTCAATTAAATTTTTTATCGTTCGATTTCCAAAATAAAGCTACTTTGCCAAATATCATTTGTACGCTTATGAAAAAAGTATTCTCTATACTTCTCCTTGCTGCGGTTTCTTCACCCATGCATTCCCAAAGCTTCACCATCAGTGAAAACCCAGTGAACGTAGAGGTTAATTTGACTTCACAGACAAATCAGAATGAAGTTTGGGGAGAGACCATGATAACGAACAGCACTACCGAATCGTTAAATTTGAAATGGGAACGCATAGAAAATGAACTTCCTAATTGCTGGTTGACCTCGGTATTTGGAGTTTGGATTCAATATACTCCACAAATCAGCCAGCAAGAATTTGAATTAGCTCCTGGTGAATCTGGTATGCTGGCAATTACGATTTTCACCGACACAGAATGGAATACGGCTTACGGAGGTGAAGCAAGCATAGATTTGCTTATCACCAACCTTGATGACCCAACAGAGACAGAAACTGTAGAATTCTATTTTAGTGTGATCGGCGAAGCTGAATGTTTGTTAAGCACTCCATTCGTTGAAAGAGATCAGATAACTTTATATCCTAATCCTACTGAAAAGCTCTTTCGACTTGGGAATACTGCCAAAGCGAGCAAACTTGTGATTTACGATGCTAGAGGAAAATCCATTTTGAAATACGACGTGAGGGTCAATGAATCCTATCGCATTGAAGAACTAGAAAAAGGACTCTACCTAGTCAGACTATTTGATGTCAATTCGGAAATGCTCACTACAGCACGCTTAGTGAAAAGATAATTGAAAATACAGCCCTAGAACGTTTAAACTTAAATCACCCTTCTATGAAGAATTCACCAAAAGTAATAGCGAGATCAATAATGACTTGGTTGTTGCTCTCGATGATGCTCTTCAGCTCTTGCTCCACTTCCATTTCAAACGATGAGTCGACCCATGCGTCGACCAAATCTGCAGTTGAAATTACTTTCTCAGATCAACAATATAGCGAACCAGTTGATGGAAGATTAATTCTCTTAATTTCTGAGCAAGCGGAAACTGAACCCCGATTTCAACTCAGGGATGACTCCAAAACTTGTCAAGCTTTCGGAATGGATGTAGACGGATGGAATTCAGGAGAGCCGTTGCAATTTGACATGGAAGCTTTTGGATATCCCATTCAAAGTTTTGCAGACTTGCCTTCTGGTGAATTTTATCTTCAGGTGCTTTTTCACAAATACGAAACCTTCTATCGAGCTGATGGTCACGTTGTAAAATTGCCTATGGATCGTGGAGAAGGACAGCAATGGAATAGAGCTCCTGGCAACCTTTACTCCACTCCTGTCCAAATTCAAATCAATGAAGGGGCCTTTCCTGAACTTGCCATTAACCTAGATCAGAAGATACCACCAATTGAAGAACCGGAGGACACGAAATACGTAAAGCACATCAAGATCAAAAGTGAGTTACTAAGTGAATTTTGGGGACGGGACATGTATCTCGGAGCTCATGTTCTTTTGCCGGAAGGCTGGGAAGAACATACTGATGTCAAGTACCCCCTGGCCATAATGCACGGACATTTTCCGAAGGACTTTAACGGATTTCGCCCCTCGCCTCCAGACCCCGATTTAGAACCTGTGTACAGCGAACGCTTTGATGTCGAGGGCTACAATATTATGGTTCAGCAAGAGGCTTACGATTTTTACAAAACGTGGACCGGACCCGATTTCCCAAGAGTGATCGCGATTAAAATCCAACACCCAACACCGTATTACGATGACTCCTATGCCGTGAACAGCGAAGCGCAAGGTCCATACGGTGATGCAATAACATACGAGCTTATACCTCATATCGAAGAGCAATTCAGAGGTATTGGAGAAGGCTGGTCGCGCTTCGTATATGGCGGAAGCACTGGCGGTTGGGAAGCCTTAGCAGTGCAGGTGAAATATCCCACAGAATACGGTATGTGCTTCGCAGCTTGCCCCGACCCGATCGACTTTAGAGCTTATTGCCTGGTAAATATTTACGAAGATGAGAATGCCTACTACAAAGAAGGCGCTTTCAGAAAGACGCTAGTCGCAGGACATCGCGATTATCTGGGAGATGTGGATGCGACATTGAGAGATATGAGCTACCGAGAATTGGTTTTAGGTACGAAAGGGAGGTCAGGTCAGCAGTGGGATATCTGGGAAGCCACCTACTCACCAATCGATGAAGATGGCTATCCACGAAGAATCTGGGATAAACGTACTGGCGAAATCGATAAAGAGGTAGCTTCTTACTGGAAAGAGAATTATGATTTGGCTTATATCCTGAAAAGAGACTGGACCAAACACGGGAAAGACTGGGAACATAAAATTCACCTCTACTGCGGAGACATGGACAATTATTATCTTAACAATGCAGTCTATTTGGCCGAGGATATCCTTTCGGAAACATCTGCTCCTTTCTACAATGGAGAGGTGGATTATGGAGACCGCGCGGAGCATTGCTGGAATGGCGACCATGAAAATGGAAACCACATCAGTAGACTTCGCTACCACCGAATGTTTATCAAAAAATATGTGGAGAATGTGGACAAGGTGGCGCCTGACGGAGCTGACTTGAAGAGTTGGGATTACTGATTAGAAAACGATACATTGAACCGGCTAAAACCTTTTAATCAATAAGTCATGTTGACTAAACGGATTCTGCTCAAATCGTTTATCCTTTATTCTCTTTTCTCTTGCTCAAGTCCAAACAGTAGCATTGAACGAGAAACAGTAATTTCAAACCCTACCTCTAAAAATGAAAAGCAACAGACATCCTCCGAACCATCACCTCAACAAGAATCGGCCTTTGATGCCCTGAACAAACTTCAATTCAGCACCAATGAACAGAACCGCCTCTACTCGACCTTTCCGGGATCTGCACCGCTTTGTTTTGACAAAGACACCACCGTCACCATTTCACAATCAGAGTTTCAGAAGGTGCTCGTTGGATTTACACTTAACAATTGTGATATTCTTATGGCCTCAGAAAGTGAAGAACTCGCCTCCCAAGCTGCCCTGGCACAAGAAGAGTACTCACTGACTATTTGCTTAAACGGTGAAGACAAGGCTTTCCAAGATAACCTGCTTTCCACTAGAGGAACTTGGATTCTTCCGAACATTCTAGGATTTAGAGATTTGATCATCGTTTGGTGACTGCACAATTCACTAAAATATTAACACTTTCGGTTCCTTCTTGCCACAAGCAGATCACTATTTTGCACTTCTTAAAAATCCATCCCTTTATGAAACTAAAATTCTTCTACAGCCTACTGTTCCTCACTTTACTCTCCTGCGGAGAAAAATCTTTAGAATCGGATTATCCTTCAGACAAAATCAAAGAAGTAGAATCCAATCTGGTTCCAGCAGTATTTATTGAAGGAGACTCTACTTGGAGCATCGAGGAGCGCATGGAGCATTATGGAGTTACGGGCGCGAGCATCGCCGTGATTCATAACGGTGAAATAGCTTGGACCAAAGCTTACGGAAACCTTGACAAGGAAAGTGGACGTCCTGTCACTACTGAGACTCGTTTTCAAGCAGCTTCGATCAGCAAGCCCGTGACAGCGTATGGAGCACTGACACTTGTAGAACAAGGCAAAATCGATCTAACAGCGGATATCAATTCTCAATTGACCGAATACCAAATCGGAGAAAATGAGTTTACTGCTGAGAAAAAGGTGAACGTTAAGAATTTGCTCAATCATTCCGCGGGCACAACCGTTCACGGATTTTGGGGATACAGCCCTGACCTTCCAGTTCCGACTTTGCTACAAGTCTTGAACGGACAAGCTCCTGCTAATTCCGATTCGGTAGTGGTCAATAAAGTGCCAGAGGAGAGCTACCGTTATTCCGGAGGTGGATACAATATCGTGCAACAACTTATGATCGAAGTAGAAGGGAAAACCTTCTCGGAAATTATGAGCGAAAATGTACTTCAACCGCTGGGAATGACGCACAGCACTTATTCCCAACCATTACCTGATTCACTGCTCAAAGATGCACCGACGGGATACCTGCCGGATGGAACCATGGTAAACGGCAGGCGACACACCTATCCAGAAATGGCTCCTGCCGGACTCTGGACCACTCCAGAAGATTTAGCCAAGTTTGCCATCAATCTACAAGAGACTATCAAAGGAATTAGCGATAAGGGATTATCACAGTCCATGACCGAAACGATGCTTACACCATTCGTGAGCGATGATTTCGGAATTGGCATTGCACTTCCGAACAAAAACGGCGAACAATATTTCGGACACAGCGGTTGGAATGAAGGATTTTCCAGCGATATGGTAGCCCATAAAGACAAAGGTTACGGTGCTGTGGTGATGATCAACTCAAATCATCCTGCCTTTATTGATGAATTGATTCGTGCAGTGGCACTCACCTACGACTGGGACAACTACTTTTCCCAATACGAACCTGTGCAAGATGCTACCCCACTTTCCGACAAGGCTCATGGGAAGTATATAGTTCGCGGATTCGATTATATCGAAGTTTCCATGGAAAATGGTGAGCTCATGTATCGCGACGGACCTGAAGAGAACCTCACCAAGCTTGTTCAGGTGAGTGATTCTACATTCGTGATCAGAGACGCTGACATACTTTTTCAATTCATTCAAAATAAGGAGAGTGGAATGATGGACGCCCATGTTTTAAATCCAAGCACCATGGAGGCTTTTGCCGTCTTTGGTCATCAGGTGGAAGGTGAACAACTACCGATTGAACTCGTGATGACAGGAGACTATGTTGGTGCCTTAAATAAGTACAAGGCCATCCAAAAGGCAAACAGCGAAGATCCCAATGTAAATGAAGACAACCTCAACATGTTTGGATACCGTTTTATGGGGGCTGATCAACCAAAAGTGGCCAAGGACATTTTTGCCGTCAATATGGTGCTACATCCCGAAAGCTTTAATGTTTATGACAGCTACGCGGAAGCATGCATGATGTTGGAAGAAAATGAAGAGGCCGTTGAGAACTACAAAAAATCTCTAGAGCTCAACCCAGAAAATATCAATGCACAAATAACAATAGAAAGGATTCTTAAAGGAGATTAAGAATCCTCTCCCTCTTCAAAATTTTCTATCTTTTGGCCGGCGATATATCACTTATAAGGAAAGCCACCTCCTCTAGGGAAATCAATTTGTCCTGGCATGAAAAATTCTAGAATGTATGCTACGCTTTAAGGCTGAATTTTAGGACTGCTCATCACTTAGAAGCTCTGAATTAATTGAAAATATCCAGTTGCGCTTGTGGATATCTAAGGCAATTTATAACTTGTAATGGAGAAAGGATTGTTGTGTTCCAGGTGATTGTCTGGACTCATGTCAGCCTGTAGGCTATCTAGACTCTGGTAAAAGATTCTCTGTATGACTGATGAATTAGTCTCCTTAGAGATAAAACAACCGCATAAATAATGCAGTCTACACTCAATAAAATGGAAATAAGATTGAAATCATGAATCTAAAAAAAATTGAAAACACTAATATTTATGAGTTTGTCGCTGAGGGTAAAATGACCGAACAAGATGCCAGAAATTTGCTCAACGCATTCAGAGAATTTAAAGAAAACGGAGAAAAAATAAATCTTCTTGGAGTAATAAGAAAACTACCCATTCCTGACTTTGCAGCGATTGATGAATTTTTTAATCTAAAAATTGAATCGCTGCATGTTGTCCAAAAATATGCGATAGTTTCCGATCAGACATGGCTAAAAAATCTTGTTCCGACGGCAAATTTCTTTACTCCGAACATTCCCATTAAAACCTTTGATAGTTCCGCGCGAGACCAAGCCATACTTTGGTTGAATGAGCATGAGGTTAAATCATACCAACCAGACGATTACCTCACCACTATGAAGATTGAAGAACTTGAGCAAGATGTTTTTGAAGTTGAATTTGAGCATGATAAAATTGACTTCGCTTCAATGAATACTTTCTGTCAAATTTTAGACAGAAAATCAAAGCATCAGATTAACCTGCTTCTAATTTTAAAATCATTCCCGGTATTTGAAAATTTAAAGACTCTAATCAAAGGAATTCAGGTGGATTTGAAAGCGGTCGGCAAACTTGGTAAGTATGCAATCGTCACAGACCAAAAATGGATTGATAACATTTCAGGACTAGCAGATTTTTTGACCCCAGGACTAGAACTCAAGGTTTACAAAATTTCGGAATTGGATGAAGCGAGAAAATGGATTTCGGATTGAAAAAAGCTGGAAGAGAATAATTTATCACCGCAATTCCTCCCTGCTCGATGCAACTTCAATAGATGAGTACTTACAAGCACACTAAAACGATCATAAAACAATCGTTAATGACATTTTCGAAGACATGGATAAAAGTAGCATAATATGATCTCTAATAAACTACTCATAGTTTGTGCACTTAGCACTATAATGGGCAGCAGCCATGCCCAAAATCTAAATTACAAGAACTTTACGTTTGATGGAAACAATAGAGAATATGCAGTTTATGTTCCTTCCAGTTATGATGGAGTTGTGGCATATCCATTACTATTCAATTTCCACGGTGGTGGTGATCTCATTGACTCATACATGACAAATATTGACATGAGACCGATTGCAGATACGGCAAACTTTATATTAGTTTATCCCCAAGCAATTCCCGACCCTGGGAATGGGGGATCAACAAGTTGGATGCATAAGGAACCTACTACTCATGATGATGTACCCTTTGTGGAAGCCATGATAGATTCCATTTCTGCTGATTACAATATTGATTTAAATCGCGTCTACACGTGCGGGTATTCACTTGGTGGAGAATTCTCGTATGAGCTGGCATGCCAACTGAATAGCGAAATAGCTGCAATAGGGGCAGTGGCAAGAACCATGGGCGCAGAAACATTCAACAACTGTTCACCAATTCACCCAACTGGTGTAATTACAATTCTGGGTACGGCAGATCCCATTTCTGACTATAATGGAGTTTGGTATTTCGGTGTGCAGTACTACATGTCAGCAGATGAACAAAACGATTACTGGATTGATTACAATAACTGCGATACCGAGCCAGTAATATCTGCTATTCCAGATTCTTCTCCCTCTGATGGAAGTACAGTAGAAAGGTATACTTGGTCTAATGCAGATGGGTGTGCATATTTAGAGGAATTAAAAGTTATTGACGGTGGTCATGACTGGCCAGGGAGCTTCGGAAATATGGATATTGACGCATCAGGAGAAATATGGAATTTCGTCTCTCGCTATGACATAAATGGTCTAATTAATTGTAGTACGATGCGCACAGAGAATGGGATTTCAGAATCTCAAAAACCATTTAAGGTATATCCTAACCCATTTGACAACTACATTGAGGTTGAAACTACTCTTGATGGCATTCATGACTTTAGATTATACGATTTACGCGGTAAACTATGGATCGCAGGGGATTTGACGTCGGATAAAAATACAATCGATCTCACTCTATTACCTCCAAACCTTTATTTATTACAGGTCAAAAATCAAACGAAAAGAATCCTAAAAATTGAATAAGAGTAAGGGGTAAGAGCATAGGATTATGGTTATATCGCTGAGCTAAAAAGCAAAGAAACGATAGTATGCGAGAAATATTAATTGCCCTATTACTCCTGAGCTCAATAAGCGGAATATATGCCCAAGATTCGACATCCAGCTACATCAAATTGAAGGAGGACAAATTCTCACTAAATCTTCTGATCAACCCAGCCATACATTATGAAACGAAAATAGCCGAGCAAAAGTCCCTAAAATTTGGACTTGGCCTAACGACGATTATTGGAAAAGACGGAAATGAAATAGGCACAGCTTCGTTTTTTTCAACTGCTTATCGGATTTATTACGAGAATAGTGATCCAGAACTATCTTATAATTCAGGTAGCTATTACGGTGCCAAAGGGAAGATAATACTAGATGCTCGGGACATCGAGGGTAGCTTATTCACACCTGACAAGGCGATCCAAATCAATGGAATTTGGGGATTTCAAGACAATTATGAAGGCGGTTTTTACTGGGGCGGAACAATTGGCCCAGGCATTACAATAAACACGGACTACAGTATTAAATTCTCCCCTTTGTTTGACTTACAACTAGGATTTAATCTTTAGGCACGAGTTCTTCTGAAATGGTCGAACTGACTGAGAACGAATAAAATAAAAATTGAGTTTTTTTGTTTTCAATTGAGAGGTACTGATAGGAGACTCATGACTTTCAATTTTATTTATAGTAAATACGACTTTTCTAAGCGTTTCATTGGCGAGACTTACCCACTCATTGAATTAGTTCTTCGATGGTTGCAGAAGTTGATAAACGCTTGGCACGGGAAACTGAGCTCATCGCGTTTAATGGTTAGAAAGAAGCAGTCGATGTGTGCATCGTTTGTCGTCCTTCATTTTCCACGCAGAGGCTTCTTACCTGTTTGTGAAATTTCTCTTTTTCGAGGGCTTTAATCTCATCTTTCTCACTTTTTCCAGAGAAAACCTTGTCCGCATTCCCCAGCAAGTCCTTCTTCCATTGAGGTTTTTGACTGGGTGCAACTCAAAACGAGCAGATAGCGCTTGAATGGTCTCTCTCCCCAAGTAGTTCGAGGACTTAATTGGTACAAAGGGAGCGCTGAACATTATTCTATTCATATTGACAGAAATTCAAGGTGCCGAAATTCCTGTCCTAGTTTTCCCTTACTAGTGCAAAAGGAAAGCAAACACCCTGAAGTATCAACCTGCCAATTTTACATCAACGAAAAATAATCATTTGGCTTTGCCAGAAACGACTCTAAATCCAATTGGACAGAGCAATATGCGCACAGGGAAGACCACTTACTAAGAGGTATCGGATGAAATCCTTGAAAACGGAACGAGCATTTTTCAAATGCTTTTCAGGAACCTAAAGGCGTTTTAATCCTTTACCTACGATCAGTTAGAAATTGTAACACGAAGAAAATGCCTTGCCAAACTATCTTCATTCAATATCTTTCCGACATGAAAAGAAGATACAGTCTATTGATTATCCTTTGTGGCCTTTTATGTTTACCACTTTTCTCACAGGAAAACCTTAATTATCAGCAACCTCCAGAAGAAATTTTAGAATTAGTCGATGTAGACCTCGCTCCTTTTGTATCGATTACGGAAGATAGAGAATACATGCTACTCATATATCGAAAGGCTTACAAGAGCATTGCAGAACTGAGCGAAACCGAGCTGAGACTAGGTGGTCTTCGAATCAACCCACAGACATCAATTGGCAGTAGAACGCGTTTCTATACCAATTTGGAAATCATGCAACCGGGAAAAGACACCCAAGGTCGAGCCATTTCAGGATTACCAGAAAATCCGCGAATTGCCAACCTAAAATGGTCTCCAGATCAAAGGCTGGTTGCTTTCACCAACACTACCTCAGAGGGAACCGAACTCTGGTATATCAACGTTGAAAAAAAAGAGGCCTATCAGCTGACGAAACCCATACTTAATGCGAATATGGGCAGAGTAATCAATTGGTTCAGCGATAGTAAGGCTTTACTTGTCAAAACATTGAGTGATGAACGAGAGGAACTTATAAATACGGAACTCGCTATTCCAACGGGGCCGACTATTTCCGCCAATGACGGTGCGAAAGCACAGAACCGCACTTACCAAGATCTCCTTAAAGACCCGAACGATGAGCACAACTTCGAGCAATTGGCCCGTAGTACTCTATGGAAAGTTAGCCTCAACGGTTCAAGCGAAGAGTTTCTTCCTGATGCTCTCTACGCGGGCATTTCATTTTCTCCAGATGGCGAATACATCATGGTAACTTCTCACGAAAGACCATTTAGCTATATCGTTCCTTATTATCGCTTTCCTCAGAATACCGTTGTATATACGAAAGATGGAGAAGAAGTAGCAAATGTAATGTCTGTGCCTCTTATGGAGGAAATGCCAAAAGGATTTATGGCAAGTCGAAAAGGAAGAAGAAACATGAGTTGGAGAGATGACCGACCACACACACTTGTTTACGCTGAGGCTCTCGACGAAGGTGATCCAGAAGTGGAGGTAGAATTTCGCGACGAGGTGTCTCAATTGGAAGCGCCTTTCACCGGCGAGGGAAAGTTTCTGTTAAAAACTATAAACCGTTACAGCGGCGTCGATTGGGGAACGGATAATTTCGCGGTAGCATATGATTACTGGTGGGACACACGAAATACTAAGACCTACTTTTTCAACCCTTCAAATCCAGAGCAGAAACCAGAAATAGTTTTTGATCGAAATTACCAAGACATCTACAGCGACCCAGGTGACTTCGTCACTGAAAAGGGGAAATATCCTGGTACAGATATTCTCGCTATGAAAGATGGGAAATTATTCCTTACTGGAGAAGGCTACAGCGATGAAGGCCAATTTCCCTTTGTCAAAGAAATGAGCTCCAAAACTCAAGAGATTGAAACGCTTTACCAGTCGGAATACACCGATAAGATTGAGAGTATCAATAACTTCTACGTAAAGGACAATGAACTACTCGTTCGTATCGAATCACCGAGTGAATACCCCAACTATTACGTACGCAATTTGAAAACTGGCGAGCTTGAGCAAAAGACCTTTTTTAAGAGTCCTTTTGAGAAAATATCCAGCGTCGAAAAAGAAGTAATTAGCTACAAAAGAGATGATGGCCTTGACCTAAACGGAACGCTATATTTACCGCTAGATTACGAAGAAGGCAAGCGCTATCCAATGATTCTTTGGGCTTACCCGAGAGAGTTTAAAGATAAATCAAGTGCTGGACAAAACACTCAAAACCCAAACGAATTTGTCTACCCATATTGGGGTTCCCCAATCTACTGGGTTACTCGAGGCTATGTGGTACTGGATGATGCTTCTTTCCCGATTATAGGAGAAGGAGAAGAGGAACCAAACGACTCTTTCCGTCCACAATTGGTAGCCAATGCTCGGGCAGCTATTGATGCCCTAGATAAAAGAGGACTCATTGACACTAGCCGCGTAGCCGTTGGTGGACACAGTTATGGTGCTTTTATGGTTGCCAATTTACTGAGCCATTCCAATCTTTTTGCTGCCGGCATTGCTCGAAGCGGCGCATACAACCGTACGCTAACACCATTTGGTTTTCAGTCGGAGCAACGAAGCTACTGGGAAGCTCCAGAAGTATATTACACAATGAGTCCGTTTATGCATTCAGAAAAGATGCAAACTCCACTCCTTCTTATACACGGTGAGGCAGATAACAATTCGGGAACGTATCCTATGCAAAGCGAACGATACTTCAACGCGCTCAAAGGCTTAGGAGCTACGGTGAGACTGGTCATGCTTCCCAAAGAAAGTCATGGTTACTCGGCAAGAGAAAGCATCTTGCATATGCTTTGGGAGCAAGATGAGTGGTTGGAAAAATATTTAAAGAGGTAGAATACCGAAATCATTCCATTCGGCTAACGAGGAGAAAATTTAGTGAATTTTGGGCTAATTCATTTTATCCTTTTGAACATTTATCGATTGTCGCTGTGCAAAATTTTAGCGCAATAGAATCATGAATAATCTAAATAAGAGTGCTTCAAAATTAAGGGATGTGGAATTGACACTTATTCCATTTTTCTTTGAAGAAACAATACGATCCACAGGAAGTTCAAACAATGACTTTATATGATCTATAAGGCGTTCTTATTCTTCCTTGTCTCTTGACTCTCTCCCATCAAACTTGTTGCGGCTGTCCGAAAAAGGCTCAATTGAGTAAATCCAGGGTTATGGCTAATATCAGCCAAAATTAAATCTTATCTAGATGGAGCTAAGCCGGCTATAAACCTAACTCAAGCTGATTTCAGCTTCTATATGCTAACCATTAAAGATTCGTTCGAATATTTACAAGAAGAATTGAGACCTCTCCATTTCTTTTAGTTTTGCAAATCACTAAAAAACTGAGATCCTCAAATATCATTGAGGAAGCTGCATCACACCGGTTCAATACTTTTAGTTTTGTCCTTCTGATGTTGAGTCTGCAATGTGTCAGACAAGACCGTCAAAGAGAATAGCTGCGTCTAAAAGCTACTTTTCTCGAGACAGTCTACACAAACTCCCACGAGGAGGAACTCAGCCGACTCCACTTTATGCCCCCCTACTGATGGCAAGGTAAAGTCTACATCAATACACTCCGTCTTTCCGCAATCTTTGCATTGAAAATGCGGATGAAGGTCTACATGCTCATGGGAAGAACACCCATCCTGACATTTGGCATACCATTGTAACCCATTCTTGTCGGTAAAGGAATGAAGGACCCCGCCATCTCTAAGTCGATCCAAAATTCTGTAAACAGTGGTCTTATTCATCTCGCCTTTGAAATAATCAATCAATTGCACACTTGAATAAGGATTCTTAGAAGAATTAAATATCTCGAGTACCGCCCTAACAGATCTCGTATTTCTTATTACAGCCACGTCGCAAATTTATTGCATCATGATCGCATTGCAAAGGAAAATGTCTATTTTTGCAACCGGGTTGCAATTAAACAGTCCGGCCGAATTAAAATATTAATGGTTCCAAAAACATACAATCAGTGGAGAGAATGCATCGTAAACGATTGCGGGATTGTCTTGAGTAAAGAATTTGCTCAAGGCAGGGTCTCAGTTCTGTCCAAAATGACTCATCCTGAAACTCAGAGGTTCTTGAAAATTTATGGCCCAGAACATTTAAAAAATACATTGAGTTGGTTTAGCCACGTCGCCAACTCTTAATCCACCTGAATAAATGATAGCATCTGAAGTCACCCGATTGCCTGTGCATATTATTAGTGGTTTTTTAGGTGCAGGCAAAACCACCTTCCTCAATCACTTCATCAAAGCAAGGAGACACGAAAGGATACTTGTTATTGAAAATGAATGCGGCGATACCAACGTAGACGGTGCCATTGTATTTGAGGGAGTCGAGGAGGTGGTTGAATTGACTTCGGGATGTCTTTGTTGTTCGCTCTCGGACGGATTAATAGACATTCTGGCTCTCGTTGCTAAAAGGAAAGATGAATTTGACAGAGTGGTCATTGAGACAACCGGAATAGCCGACCCTAGTTCAATTATGCAAGTTTTTCTTTCTGATCCTCGCGTAGAAAGAGTGTTTGAACTACAACAAATGACATGTTTAGCCGATGCAAGTTTACTTGAGGAGTGGCTGGCAGAGGCTGAAGAGGCGCTGCGACAAATAGCGATTGCGGATGTTATATTGATCAATAAAATTGATACAGCTGGGAAAGACCAACTCCAAAAACTTAAGAAAACCCTAGAGGGAATCAACCCTCATGCCTATGTAATGGAGGGTGAATATGGGATATTTAATGTAGACGATATTTTAAAAATAGGAACTACACACCCCGAATCGGTTGAAGTAAAGATATCAGAAAATACTGCCGATAATCATGTTCATCATGATAACGATCACAACCACCACCAGGACCATACGTACGATCCACATCACCACCATGGCAATGAACACCATCATGACCACAATAGCCACGGCATCACTACATTTACCCTCACATTTGACGGAGTTTTCGACCTTGACGCTTTATCTTTAGAACTCTACAAGATTTCAAATTTATATCGATCCCAAGTATATAGAGTGAAGGGAATCATTGCCATACCGAATTATGAGAATATGGTGATTCTTCAGTCGGTTCGCTCAAGTTTTGTGGCTACTGATGGTCGAGCCTGGAAGGATGACGAAATACGAATTAGCAAACTGGTTTTTATCGGAAGAGGTCTTCGTAAAGATGTGTTTCAGAAGATGTTTGGTAAGTATATCATTAAAGAACCCGTAAATTTGTAAGATGAATTCTACTAGTGCCTTAGGAAAATCAGATCTCATCGGCGCATGGTCAAGCGGATTGTGTGCCGTGCATTGCATGGCTACACCTTTCCTCTTTGTGGCTCAGAGCTGTCACTCTGAGAGCTGCTGTGATGATAGTCCTGGATGGTGGAGCGCCATCGATTATGGCTTTGTAGGGATCACTCTCCTTGCGGTTTTTTTCTCCGCTAGAAATACATCTAAAGAGTGGATGAAATATGCGCTATACATATCATGGTTCGTACTTTCTGCTCTGGTTTTCAATGAGAAAATGGCTTGGGTTTCCCTCGCGGAAGAGTGGAAATACGGTGCTGCTGCAGTAATGATCTCATTGCACCTATACAATCGTAAGTTTTGCCAGTGTACTAACGATGGTTGTTGTGCTACCTAAATATTGATCCTTTAAGATCGACTTCTGGCATTTTCGCCTTAATATTACTCCATGGACATTCACGAAAAGGTTCCCGTTGTCATCCTCAACGGATTTCTTGGATCAGGTAAAACAACTCTTTTCAGAAAACTTTTAGCTCAAGCTGGAAAGAAAAAGATTCCAGTATGCGCCATTGTCAATGATATGAGCGAGCTTGATGTTGACGGTGAGTTAATCGGGAATATGGATATGATCGAAGCCAACAGCCAGATCATGGAGTCGATCCATTCCTGCGTACTTAGCAGCAAACAAGGTATCGAAAAGCTAGATCAATCGGTTGAGAAGCTCCTTTCCAACCAAAATCCTGAGCTAATTATCATCGAAACTTCTGGAAGCTGCCACCCTCTCCCACTTGTCGAGTATTTTAAAGATCATCCTACTGCGGCGTTGACTGGAGTCTTAGTATTGGTAGATGCACTCATGTTGGCACATGATTACAATTACGGTGAGCGGTTGATTCCAGAAATGCAAGATAACTTGATTAATGGCGAACGTGAACCGGTAAACCTACTCGTGGAGCAAATCATGTTTTGCAGTCATCTGCTTCTAACTAAGACGGATAGAATTGATAAAGAGAGGCTCCCGGAAATAGCTGATGTGGTGGGATCGATCAATCCTTATGCTTCAACTCACTCTGTCTTATTTGGGAATTTGACCATAGAATCTCTCTTTGAAATTCCCGAATACGATTTCTACAAAGTGGAACAGCTCACGCAAGAACTCAAACCAGTTCTTGACCTGGAAGAACACGGCGACCGGCCTTATAATCTGGCCACAAGATTGATCAAAGATGATCGACCATTCCATCCACAAAGACTTTGGGATACTTGCCATGAATACCTCGATCAGAGAATCTACCGCAGCAAGGGTTTCTTTTGGCTTGCAAGCCGAGATAAAATCTCACTACTCTGGAGCCAGGCGGCCGGAAGTATTAGTTTAGAAATGATTGGCTACTGGAGATCGGGAATTGTGGAGGATGAAAATCATGGTTTGACCAAAACCGAGATCGACCTTCTTAAAGAGCAACTCAAAAGCGAAACTGGACAGTTTGGCGACCGGCATTGCGACCTCACAGTAATTGGAGATAAAACTCAAGTGGATCGTTTTACCGAGGCTTTGAAGACTTGCTTTCTTACTGATGAAGAGATGGAACTCTACCGCAATGGTCATGTATTTGACGATCCATGGCCTCAAAGAATTGTGAAGATGGTTGGGCTCGAAGAGAGCAACTAACCACTCCTAATCACTGACTTCCTAAAATGAACAACGACAATGGAAAAATTACCAGTAACAGTACTTAGCGGCTTTTTGGGAGCCGGTAAAACAACCCTTCTCAATCATATTTTACACAATAAGCAAGGCTTGAAAGTTGCCGTGATTGTAAACGATATGAGCGAAGTAAATGTAGATGCAGAGCTCGTAAAAAGCGAAAACACCCTTTCGCGCACTGAAGAAAAGCTCGTAGAAATGAGCAACGGATGTATTTGTTGCACCCTTCGCGAAGACCTCATGGTAGAGGTGGAAAGACTAGCCAGAGAAGATCGTTTTGACTACTTACTCATTGAAAGTACAGGAATCAGTGAGCCAGTCCCCGTCGCTCAGACCTTCAGCTTTGTTGACGAAGAAAGTGGAATTGATCTTTCACGATTTAGTTACATCGATACCATGGTGACGGTAGTGGATGCCTTTAACTTTCTAAAAGATTTTGATAGCGTGGAAACGCTGATGGAGCGTGACCTAACCGATATGGAAGGTGACGACCGTACCATAGTGAATCTCCTAACCGATCAAATCGAATTTGCCAATGTCATCATCCTCAACAAAGTTGATCTGGCTGATGATTATACCGTCGGTGTTCTCAAATCGGCGATTCATAAATTGAACCCCTCTGCGAAGATTATCGAGACTTCATTTAGCGAGGTCGATCCTTCAAAAATTCTGAACACCAAGTCATTTGATTTTGAAGAGGCTGAGCAAAGCGCTGGATGGATCGAAGAACTAAACAAAACCGAGCACACTCCAGAAACTGAAGAGTACGGAATCAGTTCTTTTGTTTTTAGAAGCAGAAAACCATTCGATCCCGATAGATTTTGGACTTACATACAGGAAAAGTTTCCTTCCCATGTTATCAGAAGCAAAGGACTCTTTTGGTTAGCGTCTCGTCCATCACAAGCAATTATATGGAGTCAAGCGGGAGGATCGCTACGTTCAGAAAGCGCTGGTGTTTGGTGGAGCAGTATGCCACTGCAAAAGAGAGTTCATTATGGGGCCTTCATTGAAAACCAAGAACATATCGAGGCGGATTGGCACCAGGACTTTGGTGATCGTAAAAACGAAATCGTTTTTATCGGTCAGGATCTCAATGAAACCCAGATGAGATCTGAGCTTGAATGGTGCTTAGCTACGGATGAAGAAGTTGAAGCTGGAAATTGGATAGAAGGTTATGAAGACGAATGGCCAGTTGAAAAAGCCTACCCTTTATAATTGAGAATTTACCTCAAGTTATTTCCCTAAAGTTAGTCTAGAGAAAAACTAGTCCCACATTTTCTGTATAGCCTGAAATATCCGAGGGGATTTAATCCACAGCGGCAGAGATAGGGCATATGAAAGTTAATTTTGCATGATGAGACAGATCAAATGTAGAGTTAAGGGCTATAGAAGGCTCTGACCAAGCATAACATACCAAGATGTCTGGTTCAATGTGAAGTGAACCGTTAAGCCTATCGCAGAGCCTTGAATACCTGACAAGCAGGCAACGAAAATAAGTGAGATAAGTATTCAAGATTTCAAAGACAAAGGGATCAAATATTGCCGTTTTTTATTTAACCACTCGCACTGAATGTCTGCTGTAGATTCCTCGCCAATTAGCAAATCGACATTTTGGATGTTTTTCAATAAGTATTTACAAACGAAGTAAGCAAAATCATTTGCATTTCTAGTTACCGCCCCCACAAACACTTCTTAATCAATACACTTACAACAAATAATTTTGGAATTTTATCGAAAAAAAGGAATCTCAAACTCAAAAATGGCAAACTCTGTAAATATGGAATTTTTGAATCTTTCCTTCTTGCAAACCTATCTTCTTGCGCTGTCTCTTTCGAGGCTTAATGGCTGCGTAGGGTTCAGTACACAATTAAGTAATACCTTGTAAACCTGTACTTCAGGGCTTATTTCACGAATGACCCTTATTCAACATAATATTTATGAACCTATCAAATTATATATTCAAATTTAGCGCGCAGATAAAAAAGTAGTTATTTTTCGGTACATCTTTAAAGAGTATTGAGTGTAATTCAGTCGTTTTTCTTTACATCGGAAGTCAGTAGGGATACTTTTCGATGAGAAAACTGAAGAAGTTTGGGGTATTTACGCCGTATAAACCCCATATTTAAGTGCGAAATCTGGTATATACGCACTTTGAACTTAATTAAAATAGAGAAGCGGCGCTTGTTTCTTCAAATCACAGTTTTCTAACCAGTCCATTCGCAGCAAAATTTCAATGCATCATGAAATGGCTCTATAACAACTGGCATAAATCGACAATTTTCATAGCAATATATGTGCTAATTTTTTTGTTATTGTTTGTATTACAATCTGAGTTTTCATTATTCCTCATATGGCTACAATTTGTCGTATATCTATTTCACCAATTCGAAGAATATATATTACCCGGCGGCTTCGTAAAATTCTTTAATAATAAAATGCTTGGCTCGAATAACGAAAAATATCCATTAGATGATAAAGCATCTTTTTGGATAAACATACCAATCATTTTTATAGCTTATCCTCTTTCAGCAATTTTAGCTGGTAACATTGATATTTCAATAGGGATTTGGACTGCGTATTTCTCCATCATAAACGCTATTTCGCATGTAGGCATGTTTTTTAAGCACCGTTATAATCCAGGACTCTTTGTGAGTATATTTTTAAATATTCCTGTTGGAATTTATACCATCTATTATTTTCGCTCAGAAAATATAATTTCAACGAGTGAACATGCAATAGGATTGGTCATTGGGCTTCTAGTGCAGATGGCCGTCATGATATTTGGTTTTATGATTTTAAAACCAAAGGTAAAGTAGAACAATGGAAGACCTATAAAATCAAGATTCAGATCAGCCATTGAGCTCTAACCATATTCCGACCTATTTTTTATCATTCTTCCTATTAATACCTCGACAATTGAATTAGAATACTATTAGTTTGTGTCAAGGCCAATGAATTTCTTGAATTTTCTTTACTTAAAGTTTACTGTATAATTTTGTTTCTCAGATGACTCAAATGCACTCTTGAAATGGTAATAAATCGAATTTAGAATTGATAAAAGCATCAATAATCTTTTCTATTCTTCCTTTAGCTGAACCCGCCATTGATATTACAATCGATCAGTCCATCTGTTCGAACTAAATCAAAGTTACGAGTGGCTCTTAGCTTTTTGATATCGGCGGATTTCGGGTGAATTCTATTGAATGAATCAATCCATTAGAATTTTATTTAAATGCGAATGAAAATTTCTCACTGTTGCGCCATAATTCTTCGTATTCACAGGAAAATCCAAGAACAAATTAGGCTTCGTTTACTCTTCAATGATTTACCGAAACAGTACAATTTTATCCCCTCAATTTTGTGATGTGATTCAAATTCTTTCTGAATCGACCGACTCTCGTATCCCAAAAAGCAATAAGTATCCAATCATCCAAAACTCACCTATTGTAGCGGGGACAGTCAAATACTCAATCGCTGAGCTATTTACACCCAAGTAATTGAGCAGAGTGCTGAGCAAATATCCAATACCACCAACGATGAGAACTCGTCCAAGCCAGATCGGCATACGCTTCGAACTCGTAATGATATGTCCTAAAGGGATGAGCCAGAGTCCAAAAAATAATCCCCCAACACTCCATGCATGAGTTATTAGACTGCAGAGTAGATCAATCAATAATATTTTACTTTCCAAACTTTGAGAGGAAGTTGCAATTTCAATGGCTGACCCCATTGAAATTGCGCTTACCATAATGATAATGGCATTAACCATCCCCCAAATACCAACTGTCCACGCCGCCCATTCGTTTATGCTTTTCAGTAATTTATAAAACCAAACTGCAGTAAGTGCCTGAGAAACAACTATGGCAAATTCCAATATAAGACGGGTGCGGGCTATGTACTCAACATCAACAATATTTGATACGGTTTTCCGAGCATCTTCCGAATCGAAAACTTGAGCGTGAAAAACTAAAAACCCTAAAATTCCCGATACAGCCATTGTTAAATAAAAGACTCCCGCCATTCTGGCGGTGGTGACCAATTCTTTCTGGCTTTTGTGCATAATCATACTTTAAGTTGGTTGCTTACTTAGAATAGCTTTAGTCAATTGGCTACAAATATCTGCATGACATAAAAAGCGTGTGAAATTTGTATTTGTTTGTACTCGAATAATTATCACCAGTACTTAGGCGGTTCATAACCTAAGAATAAGAAACGAGTTTAATCTACTTTTTTGAAGACAATAGTTTTTATTCCCTCCTTATCAAATAAAATTAACCTGTTGTTTTCCAATTTATACGATTCTGTAATTTCCAGTGCTTCATCATACAGATCAGGGATAGTCATGTCCAAACACATTTTCTTGGTGCTCACAATATTTTTGAAGCTAATATCAGAACCTGTCACATTCCCAATTTGTCCTTTGTAATTATTGCATCCATTCGTCCCCATTATCTCCATCCCAGATAAATGTATTTCCATTCGCGGCAAGGGCAGTGTATCACTAATAGGACTATCAAGTATGGTTACTGGAACCCAAATGTCGTTTAGAATGAATCTTCTGTCCACCACTTTTTCTATTTCCTTAACTAGCGAATATCTAATCGAAGACACATCTGCAGGCATGTTTTCTTGGTTCAAGACAACTTCCTGAATTTCAATTTTCTTAAAATAACCAGGTTCAAATTTAAAATCCTCTATGGGTGCATAAAACAATTCCCATTTATTACTATCAATGGAGTCACCTCTGTGAATAGAGAAACACTTTCTTTTTCCCGCCCCATCAGAACACTCTGTTTTAATGCTACTTACCCAAATAACGGAATTCTTTTTGTGTTGAGTACAAGATGATAAAAGCATTACTGTGACACTTAAAAAAAGTAATGTAAAGATGGCAGGAAAGTTATACGACAATACTCTCGTGTCTTGATTTTGAAATTTTTGTGACTTCATTCTTGAGAATTTTTGTTTCATATTAAACTAAATATCGGTAGGATTTATGAGCCTAAGAGTTCTCTACACACAATGCATTATGATGCTTTAGAATCTTCTTCTCTACTCGAATTTATTTTATATTTAATTATTAATAATTATGCGCCTCTTCTGAATTAGACTCTCACACAACTGTTCCATATTTCATATAGTTATGACTGAATTTTTTCGTCATTTCCTGTACGCATGGTGTTGCCTTTACAGTTTATATAAATTCAAAAAAAGTGCATTGAATAAATATAACTGCTGGATACATATTCAATGACGCGGGAAACTTTACCCATCATTTATTTTACATCAAAAGCTCTAATTGAGGCTTACTTTTTCATATCTCCTTTCTGTTTCTGATTCAATTAAAGTTACCTTTCCTTTTGTAGCTTCCAATATCTCCAAAAGGTTTAGCTGTCTTACCGCTTGATTTTTGTAGGTTTTGTAGTAGTAAATTTTGTTTTTTGTGTCAACGGCAGATGTCCAAACTGTATAATCTGTAAACATTTGGTTTTCTGTTTTTTCTCTAATTGCCCCTTTTGGGATATCGAAGGCGTTTAAAGTATGAAAGGCTCGAAAAACGCCTTCTTCCTCATTCTTTGATGGTAAAGCGGTATTTGCAAAAGCAGCTGCTCGCACAAAACGAGATGAAGAGGTGTAATCTCCAGGTAGACCGAGCATACCTGTTCCTTCTCCCAGTCCGGTAAATCTATCACCATTCAATGTGACACCATGCCGATTATTTGGGGTCAAATTAACGAAGTTTCTCAGGTTGGTCAGGTGCCAGTCGTACGATGGACTATTGCAAACTGCTCGGACTGAATTTTCAAATATCTCCAATCCATTTTGGGAATACTCAACCACAATAGATCTCCCTGTCGCATCAGTAATGGCATAATGAAAAGGCGCCTCTCCTTGAATATCTGTTATGAAAGAACCAACGACAGTAATATTTCTCAGCCCCTCAATAACTTCTTCGACCGTCGCAAAGTTTCCCAGCACATAATTGCCCATTTCTTCGCTTGAAATTGCTTTGGATTGATTTTCTGGGGTTAATTTTTCGTAAGAAGCAAAACCGGGAAAATAAAAGCAACCCAAATACAGACCCGCTTCATTCACCCCATCTACAACTATCTGTTTTTCAACCGCATTCATTCCAGCAAAACCATATTTAGTTTTCATTTTAAACCCCTCTTTGTCATCCATTGAACTTAAAAAAGTTAGGGAAGTTCCTTTGGGTATAACCAATAGTTTTGACCGAACATCAAAACCAAACTCCATCGTTCTAGCAGGAATAGTCACACCATTCTGAGTCTTAATAATTATCCCAGTGCATGCATTTACAATTTGATTAGACGACAGCAATATTGTCAATAAGGTGATTTTTAAAACTCTCATAATTATTATTTTAAACAGGAAATACTAACGGTACTAAAGCTTTAAGATTTCAAGTGTTTTTCTCCGCAAATTTCTTCCGTTAGCAAGATGAAGGTACAATTATTTGAGTTGTTTGATTCTCTGTGAGCATCAATCGATCACCAAGGTTTCGTCAGCTTTTCTTAGAAAACTTTTGAGCGCTCTCAGGTTAGCATGAGTGAATAGTCATCTGTAGACATAGCCGGAGTAAAGGTCATGAAGAGGTCGACAACAGAATATATTGAATAGTTACCCATACGAACCAACTTTTATTCTTTCAGAGATCCTAAATTCCTTCACTCTATCAATTACTTGCAAAATGGTATCGTAAAAAAATAGTAGTTGATCGCATCTTAGAGAAAACCAGTAACAAGATCTCATCTGAAAGGTAGAGCGAAGTCTATAATGATACACCTCGATCTGGTTCTTTACAATTTCAACTACCACATTTCACACTAGAATATTGGCCACAAAGCGATACAGCTAGAAGTTTCCTTGCGGTAAAATGAATCGATTCTCTTATATGCTTACTCGGCATCCATCTCCTTAGCAATTGCTCGCGCAAAAATGCGATTCAAAGTACAGACACAGTTCTCGTGAGAGTGCTGATGATTATGGTGATAACTATCGTGTATTTCGAGGGCAAACTTTTCTGAATTTTCGTTGATCACAGGACCAACGGAACCAGTAGCATTATCTGCATGAGTAACGGGTAATAGTCGACCTTCGTGGATGGTGCCCCAAACGGCAATATTTTTTATTTGTGAGGCTGTACAAGTGACTGGATTTTCAGCCAAAATTGTGAAATTGGCTAATTTTCCTGGTTCGATACTTCCCACCTCTTTCTCTAGACCAAGCGAATATGCCGCTCCGATGGTAATTGCCTTAAGAGCTCCCTCACGACTTACGCGCTGATCTTCTCCTGCTACCCTACCTGACTTTGTAATTCGGTTGACCCCACAATCCATTAAAAACAAGGGTTGCCCTGGCGCCATTGGCATATCAGAGTGGTAAGAAAATTGAATATTAGCTTTTTCAACATCAGCCATTCTCACCATATTATCAGCTCTTTCTGGGCCCAGTCCATCTTTGCTATACATATCGGCAAGAGCCGTCACATAGTATGGATTACCGCTCACAATAGCGCCCAATCTTTGAATTCGGTCTACCTGATCTTTTCCTGAAACTGCAAAATGAACTACAACCATGCGATGGTCAAAACGTGGATTCCTTCTCATATTTGCTTCAAGATTATTCAAAAGCATATCCAAACCTGCATCACCGTTTACGTGCACATGGATCTGGTAACCGTTATCCCAATACAAGCGAAAAGCCTTGGCGAAAAATTCAGGTTCCATAATCCATTCACCTTTGAAATTTCCATTTATGTATGGTTCGCGAAGCTGCATAGCCAGCGAATAAATCGCTCCATCAGCAAACAATTTAACTTGATCGGGAAGCATCGTAGTCATCCCGTGGCACCAATCTAAGGTTTTCTCTGTTTCAGTAATGGCATTCTCAGGAAACAGGGTGTAAATGGATTTCCCATCGGGTATGAAGTAGAAACGAAAAGGGCTTGATGATTTTGACAATATCGAATTTTCTGCCTCTTGAAGTGCCCGAGAGTATAATCCTCCTGGTTCGCAAGCTAGTGTTACTCCATTGGTGTGATAAAATTTTTGGGTAAGCTGAAGTCCACTATTGAGTCGCTCAGGTGTAGCAAGGAAGGGCACAATTTTAGGGGTGATGGCAAACATTCCCTGCTCCCAGAAATGGCCTTCCGCAAAATTTGCTTGCCTTTTTGCCGACTCTGGAAGTGCTTTCATGAAAGGTTCATCAATACCCAAGACATTCAAGGCTGCTGTATTCATGGTGAATTCATGGCAAGAGCGGTGCCAAACGATTATCGGTCGCTTGAGGCTCAACTTATCAAGATCAGCACGTGTCAAGGGCCCATGGAAAGAGGGATGATAACCCCAAGTAAAAAGGAGCTCATCTTCTTTTGACAATCTGTTATTTGCCTCTGTGAGCCTTTGTCGGTAATCATTTTGATTATTTGCGGCCTCAGCTGTTTTACCTGGCAAAACCCAGTCTTCAATGGCTATTATTTCCGACATCATCGCCAAGCTGCTCAACAATGGATGATCGTGTTGAGCAATGAACCCTGGAACAATGACTTTATCAATAAGGGTGTTGTTTATGGTGTACGGTTGATCGCCTGCAGCCTTCTTCAATTCTTCAAGAGATCCAGTAGCCAGTACCTTATTTCCTACAACAGCCACTGCCTTCGCTAATGGTCTATCAGGATCTAGTGTGACAATTTCTTTAGCGGGATAAATCGTAACATTTGGCAATGGTTTTGTCTGATTTACGATTTCCTGCAATGTCGTTCCCTGGGTCCATGCGCTGAGTGAAAGCAAAAGACCCCCAAACGCTACAAATACAAGTTTGATTTTTGATGACATAATTATCCTATCTGATAAAAATTCTTTGATTAGCTTTTAGAGATTATCGTCTCCGCTTAATGAATATACGTGAGTAATATATTCACATTTTTTCGATTTTCCACAGCGCTGTTTTACTGGCTCTCCATGATTTCGAACAGTAAAGAAATCCGTAAGGATAAACCATCAATTAAAAACAGTGATTTCAATACCGCTCAGAAGATGGACATAATAATGAGAAAACAAAAATGGTAAAAGCATCGAAAATTAGACCTTAGCTGAATTACAAATAATATCAATATACATGCGTGAAATCATTAAAGTATTTGTGAATTGGGTCGGTGGATCCGAGGTTACTGCAAAAGCATGAATCAAATAAGGGACAAATCGAGGAAATGTATTCCTAGCTTATGATGAAGTGTTGAGTGATAAATAAGCCCTTCAATGTATTAAAGCCATCTTACTTTTTAATTCGCGTAGACCATATCAACAAAACGTGTTAGGCAATAAATGAAAGGTACATAACTTGAAAATGTGATCGTGATCTTTATTGTATCATTCAATTACTGTTGAGCGAGGATACAATCCTTAGAAAAACATAATGGATAGAGCCTGAAGGCAGTTAAGGTGACGATCAAATTTGAACTCGAAAACTAGGGTCTATTAACTTACACCGTCAACTCAAGAAAACGAGTGCTGACCTAATTTAGTGCAAGGGAAAATATTATCAGCAAAGTCTTTAAGTTAAATAAAAAAAGAATCACGTTTCGCTCGTTAAAAACGACAGAAAAATCCTTTTTAATTGGCCAGTTTGCAAGACATAAAAAATGAAATCACCAACGGTTCACGATCAGCACAGAAACTCATAACACAAGGGGCTTTTATTTTTTTTGAAAAGACTAAAGTAGCACTGAAAGCAAAGTTCGACCTCGAATAATTTCTATTCAGGGATTCAAATTGGGATAGTTTCACAAATCACGAGTTTCACCTTTCCATGAGAACATCACATATGCGAATACCCACATCAATTAGCCAATTGATCGGTTTGACAGGCAATACATCAATTTTCAAGGAAGATGAAACAAGAGATGGTAACCTTATTTTGTCGACAAAAAAAGAGGTGCCTCGCGCGACACCTCTTACTAATTCTTTGAACTCTAGTAGGATTAAGCTTTCGCCATTTCCTTCACATGAACGTCCATTTGAGGGAATGGTATACCCACTCCTTCTTTATCGAATGCTTTCTTGATTTCCTCGTTCATATAGAAGTAAACTGCCCAATAATCTTCTGTTTTAACCCATGGTCTCACAGCAAAATTAACTGAACTGTCTGCAAGCTCGCTGACAAAGATATCCACTGGCTGCGAGTGGTCAATTTTATCACAGCCCTTCGCAACTGACTCGATTACTGATCTTGCTTTATCAATATCATCCGCATACCCAATTCCAAAAGTCATAGGTACTTTCCTCATTGGATTTGCCGTAATGTTTTCAATAGGACCACTTGTAATTGCACCGTTTGGAATAATTATAATTCTATTGTCCAATGTTGTCAGAATGGTGTTGAAAATTTGTATTTCCTTTACTGTACCACTGTAACCCTGTGAAACGATAAAATCTCCAACCCTAAATGGTCTAAAGAAAAGGATTAGTATACCCGCCGCAAGATGGCTTAGGTTTCCTTGAAGAGCCAAACCAATGGCAAAAGCCAATGCACTAAAGATGGCTACGAAAGAAGTAACCTCGATACCGAACATGCCGGCTGCGCTCAGAAGTACAAGGATTTTAATGCCCACTCCAATTAGTGAAGTAAGGAATGGAACAAGACTAGCGTCGAGGTTTCTCTTTTCCATTGCTTTTCTTGCTTTCTTAGCAATAAAGCCAGCAAGCCAAAATCCAATAATCAGCGTTATAATTGCGCCGACTACCATAGGTGCGTACTCGAGCACCATCTCCCATATTTTTGAAATATTGATATCCATTGTGCTATGTATTTAAGTTAGCGAAAGCGAAACTAATAAAATAAAAATCTCGCAATTCAGTTTCGTTAGATATTCCCAACAAAAAAATCAACCGAGTCAAGCAAATTCTGAATGTTCAAAAAAATTCAACCACAAAAATTTTCAAGCTGTATTCTGTGAATGAATCGCGAAAACGAGGGATTCTTAAAATAGTTTGATGATTGATTTGGAGTTATTGAACACACATTCACTCGGCTCTATGCCATACTGAGATCCATTTTTGAGTCATGGATCAATTCTTGTTGTGTATTTTCGCGTCCCTTTTCATCCGGGCAATTTTGAGAAAATCAAGTAAGTTTAAGTCTGTTAGATACTGGCTAAAAAGCCGAATAGTGACACGCTATTATTTGACGTTGACTTTTGTATTTATTGCGCTAATTACGGTAGGTCAAATAGCCACCGTTAATGACGCCAGAACAGAACTTCCCTTGAGCTCGGCAACATTCGTGGCAAACGGAGTGCCCTCTTATGCAGTTTCTAATTCTAAAGGCAAAGTGGATATCTCAGAATTTGAAGGAGCTGATCGAATCGAAATTCGTCTTCTTGGTTATGAAACTCTCTATGTTTCCTATGAAAAAATCACAGAAGCAAACCTGTTTGTTTGGATGGAGCCAGCCGATTTTGATCTCGACCAGGTCGTTATTTCTTCAAACAGAAGAATAGAAAGAGATAGAGTAATTCCGAATCGGGTCAGAAAGATCGATCTGAAAGAGGCGCTTATTCAGAATCCACAAACCACCGCCGACCTTCTGGGAACCACAGGAGAGGTTTTTGTCCAAAAGAGTCAGCAAGGAGGCGGAAGCCCTATGATCAGAGGGTTTAGCACCAATCGTTTGCTCATAGCCGTGGACGGAATACGCATGAATACAGCGATATTTAGAAGCGGAAATCTCCAAAACGTCATATCTCTAGATCCCCTGGCAATGGAAGGAGCTGAAGTAATCTTTGGACCTGGTTCAGTAATTTATGGTTCTGACGCCATCGGCGGGGTTATGAGCTTTCAGACCATTTCACCTCAATTCTCGACTGACGATACCACGATCGTTTCCGGAAAGGCACTGGCTAGATACTCGACTGCAAATGACGAAAGAACTGGCCACTTTGATATCAAATTTGGTGGAAAGAAGTGGGCAACGGTTACCTCCGTAAGTTTTTCGGATTTCAATGACTTGAGAATGGGATCTAAGGGGCCTGACGATTACCTAAGAACCTTTTCAGTAAAGACCAATTTTCGAGGAGATACAGCTTTTCCCAATTCCGATCCTGAACTGCAGCTTGGAACAGCTTATACCCAAACGAATCTGATGCAAAAGTTTCGATTCTCTCCAAATGCTAAGTGGGATTTCTCCTACGGTTTTCATCTTTCAACTACCAGCGAGAATCCTCGCTACGATAGACTAGTCAGGACCAGAAACGGCATACCTCGTTCAGCAGAATGGTATTACGGTCCGCAATTTTGGCTGATGAATAATCTTAATGTTACTCATCGCAGAGAGAGTAAGCTCTTTGATATCGCAACCTTGAGATTAGCATACCAAATTTTCGAAGAGAGCCGAATCAACCGAGATTTTCATGATCCATTCCGTTTTACTCAGGAAGAGTTTGTTGATGCGTATAGTGCAAATTTGGACTTTACGAAGTCGCTGGGAAGGGGAAAAGAGCTTATTTATGGTACTGAAATTGTTCTCAATAAGGTAGAATCACTTGGATCGGGTCAAGATGTAGGTCCTCTATCATTCAGTGACGTAATATTTGAAACCGCTCCCCGATATCCTAAAAGTGATTGGTTATCCTATGGATTCTACGCCACTTACCGGCAAGAACTAAGTGAGCATCTCTCGATCAATGGAGGAGCTCGATACAACCAGTTCGAAATTGACTCTAGGTTTGATACAAACCTGGTCGCCCTCCCTTTCGATCGGGCAAAAATCAGCGATGGCGCACTCACCGGAAGCCTTGGCTTAATCTATGAAAAGTACGGAGACCTCAGGATTGGTGCAGTAGCGAGCACAGGATTTAGAGCTCCAAATGTTGACGACATTGGTAAAATCTTCGACTCCGGAGATGGAGCTGTGGTTGTGCCAAATCCGGATTTGAATGCAGAATATGCCACCAATTTTGAGTTGGGAGTCGCCAAGGTTCTATTCGAAAAGGTAAAACTTGGAATCACTGGTTACTACACCTTCTTAAACAATGCTATGGTGCGGAGAGACTTTAGTATTAATGGTCAAGACAGCATCGTTTATCAAGGTAAGCTCAGTCAAGTTCAAGCTATCCAAAATGCTGCCGAAGCCGAAGTTTACGGTATTCAGGTAGAATTAGAATTCATCATCAGGGATGACCTAAAGCTTTCTTCTCAATTTAATTGGCAACAGGGTGAGGAAGAGCTAGATGATGGGTCAATCAGTCCTTCAAGGCATGTGGCACCTTGGTTTGGATTGACCAGACTGGTCTACTCTAAACCTAAATTTAGCATAGAACTAAATGCTATTTACAATGGTGAAATAAGTTTTGACAATCTCAACGTAGAAGAGCGCAGAAAGACGCATATCTATGCCAGCGATGGCGATGGCAACCCATATTCTCCGTCTTGGTATACCATCAATTTTCGAGGATCTTACTCTATCTCAAAAACCTTTATGGCTACGGTTGGATTAGAGAATATCTCCGACCAACGATACAGATACTACAGCTCGGGAATTGCCGCAGCTGGGAGAAATCTGGTGCTTAGCCTAGTCGCTACTTTTTAGAACAAACAAAACCGCAAATCGATCAGACTCGCGGTTTCTTTGCCAAGTGTTTAGTTCGCCTCTAGGAGATAGAGTTTTTGTAGAGTGAAAAGAAAAGAAACGGAAGAAATCCAAAAACGAATACCATCACTCCGGTCACAAACAGTATGCTCGAACCTTGAAGGTGAAAAACTTTAAATATTACCGAGATACCAATCATTGCGGCCCCTCCTGCTCCACTAAAGAATTTGATTTTAGTTGATAGAGCTTTAGAGACTTCATACTTATAACGGTCAATTGCCAATAGCGGAGCAAATACTAAAAACAAAGAGATTAAGCCTGTCAAGAATAGAACTCCACCTCCTTGCCAATACATGGCTTTAAACAAGGTACCGACACACAGAGTCGCAGCACCGATAAATCCGATAGAATAGATGAACTTTTTCATGTTTAATATGCGTTTAGAGTTTAATAAAAAGCGTGTTTGGTTGTCTATGTCCTTGAGTCCATTGGGAGCCAGCTCTTGTATGGCCTGATTGAGTGAAGGTTCAAAGTCGTTCCCTCGACTCATTAAAATTTCCGATACGCAGCAGAGGTGATCCAAAAGATCTTCTGCCAAATCAGAATTCGATAATCCCGACTCCATCAAGCGATCTCTGACAATCGATTCTTGTTCCTCCGTTAACTTCATACAGAAACTGCTGATTTATAGACAAGCTCATTGATGGTTTCTAGGAAGTCCTTCAGCTCCTGCAGATAATCTCTCTTAACCTCAGATCCTTTAGCGGTTAAAAAGTAGTACTTGCGCACCCGCTTACCTATGTGCACCTCTTCAAACTGGAGTACACCGTCCTTGCTCATCTTCTGGAGCACCGGATAAAGAGATCCATCTTTCAATATAATTTTACCGTCAGAGCGTTCTTTAACCTTCGTGAAAATTTCGTAACCGTACATCTTATTGGTCTCTGAGAGCATACTTAAGATAATCGGCTGAAGCGTACCTTTCAATAGTTCTTTTGAATACATAGTGCAATAATACATATTTTATTAATACATCAATACATGATGTATTAAAAATTTATTCATTTGAAAAAATTTTGGCTCTCACTTCTGAAGAACCACCAGTAAATAGTGCGTTTCGAACGTTAACTCCGTAATTGGATCTATGTACTGATAGTGTATTACATCTTCATGTACTTTTCTCAAACTCTCGGTCATTCCTTCAAATCTGGATTTAGCGTATTCATGATTGGCAAAGCAAATAACCAAAAGAGCATCATCTCGCACTGAGTTTAAGATGAATTGGAATTGGTAAGTCTCCTTTTTAATATCGTGATCGTAGAAATGAAAGAAACCGTCAAGGAGAATCAAATCGAAAGCTTTCCAATCCTCAAAATCTGCTATATCAATGCATTCTACCATCAAGTTATCTATGCAGGCCAGCTTCGAGAGTTGATCTGTAGCCTCGGTAGAAAGATCAATCGCAAGCACCTCGAATCCCATTTCTGCTATTGGAATTGCATTACGGCCCTGACCACAACCTATATCCAAAACACTTCCGCTGGAGACCCGAGATTCAAAAAATTCAAGAATTTCAGGAAATGGATTTCCAAAGTAATTATGGTTTTCCGCATATATCTGATTGTAGTCCATACAGTCTTGGCAACAAAGAAAAACCTAAACGTTTAAAGCTGACTTCTCGCTATTATCATTGTGTTCTGATAAGACGTATGGTGGCTATCCAGATTTTCATAAGTGATGAATAATTAAGATCTTGCAGACAACCATCTTTGACCAAGCATGAAAACTCATCTATACCTCCTTGTGTTCATTTCTCTAATTTTCTCTTCCTGCCAGAAAGAACAAGAAGAACGATTCAAATCCGAAGCATCTTCAAAAAAA
>JAKVAV010000012.1:39961-96774 GCA_022448105.1 Flavobacteriales bacterium
CAAAGAAAAGGAATTGTTGAATGGTCCGCATACGATGACTTCACGGTATGGAGCGCAGCAATTGCTTCCGATAGCGTATTTTCCATCGGATATTCTGTGGAAGGATATTCGAATCTCGATCAAAACATTCATCTCATCGATGTGGAGAATGCAGATTGGAAAGCCGTGAAAGAAGCATTGATTTCTTATGTGGTTGATGAGACGAAAAGGAAATATCCAGAAATGATTTCCGGCGGTGAAGATCTGCTCGTATTTGGTGAGAAGTCACTACCCTATTTTAACATTCGCATTTGGGACTATGAAATCTTGGCTAACATCAGAAACTTCAGTGTAGTGAGATACGCCGAGCCCATGGGCTTTGGTTTTGAAACTCAAGGACCCTTAAGATCTAGCAGCGGTTGTGGTGGTAACACTGGAATATCAAATCCCAATCCGTCTGACTACTTCACCGCTCCACAAGGACCAAGAATCAGTTGGAATTTCATAGACATGCAAATCCACAGAGCCTGGAAAGCCAGTAACCGTGGCGATGGAGTCACTATAGGTGTAATTGATACTGGAATTTCTTCCGATCAAGCCAAACTCAACGGTGAGTTTTCTGGAGGACTCTCAGGCGATCGTTATGTGGAACGCTACGGATTTCACGAGCCCTGTTTCCTGTTCTTATTTTGTGAAAATGACGGAATCGACGACCTCTGTGGCCATGGAACAAACATGGCTGGAACAGCTGCCGCACCAGCAAGCGCAGACGGATCTTTTGCAGGAGTAGCCTTTAAGAGCAATCTCATTGGAGTAAGGGCAGCTGAAGACGTTATCCACAATTCAAGCGCTGAAAAAGATGGCGTTTCTGATGCCTATACCTTTTTAGGAAACCGAGCTGATGTAAATATCATTTCCATGTCAATGGGAGACCTCTTCTCGAGTGGTCAAATAACCGACGCAATCAACTTTGCACACAATCAAGGTAAGATGATCTTCACCGCAGCCGGAACATCTCTCGAGTTTACCACTTTCGTAGGCGTAATCTTTCCAGCCACATTAAGCAATACTATCGCGGTGACTGGAACAAAAACTGGTTTCCCCATAGAAAAGTGTAGCACCTGTCATAGCGGCTCCCAAGTAGATTTCGTTGTAACGATGGAAGACCGGAACAACAGCAATAGAACTCCTTTAACTCTAGCTGATTCTGGTAATGATCCAAATTATACTGGAGGCTCTTCAGTGGCAACGGCAACCGCAGCTGGAATTGCAGCGCTCGTTTGGTCAAATGACCTTTCTCAATCAAGAGAAGATGTCCTCGAGGCCATGAAAAATGCCTCTAATTTTTATCCAAATAGGGATGGTAATTTTGGCTGGGGAAAAATCAATGCGAGGTCTGCAGTTCTATTTTAGGTTGCGGGGTGATTTCTCAAACTCTAGGCTATAGCTTAGCGCCGTTATTATGGAAAAAAATATACTTTACAATCGATGGAGGAGTTCAGCCCAAGAACTGAGGCTTCAAATGCATCTTGGATCTAAAGAGCTCCATCAAAAATTTGAGCGACAAAAAAAAGAAATCCTAAGATGGTCAGAAGAGGCCATAGTCAATCTCTCTGAGGAAGCTTCTGCGAAAGCATCTGAACTAAGCACCAAACTAGAAGAGCTTCAGATTCAAGCCGCTTTGGGAAAAGCCGAAACAACAGATGCTTTAAAAGACCAGGAAAAGAAGTTAACTGCTCTGCTGCGAGAGGTAAGTGCCAAAAGTCAAGAGTTAAGTCAAGATGCCTCCATCAAGTTTAAGGATTTTAAAAATGATGGTGCAGAACTCCTTGAAAAATGGCAAACGAGCTTCGACATGCTAAAACTTCAGGTTTTGTTGGGCACAGCTGATGCAAGAGACGAATGGGAAGAAAAAAAGGCTGAGTTCAATGCTTCAATAGACAAGTTTGAGGATCGGTTATCCAAAATGCGAAACGATGGAAAAAAGGACTTTTCCAATTTTAAAAAAGAGATGAGCGCAGCTTGGGAACATGTAAAAAGAGGGATATCCAAGGGGAAATAAGATCCAGAATCGCCATTATTCAGCGTCCTCAAAATAGCATCCACTCGAGGAGAATTAATACCTAAACCATCCGCTAGCTTTATTCGAATTTGTGCAGAACACTACTAAATTTTAATAACTAAATATATAGTTTATCGAGTCTCTCTTCTATCTTTGGCCAATGCAGAGACTATTTTTTCTTTTCCTGACTTTCGCAATTTCTCATCAAATACTTGCTCAAAGAGCATCACAAGACTATTCTACCGAATACAATAGAGCCATAGAAAATGGCCGTATTCAGTTGGCTATTGAAGTAAGTGCACTTTGGGAAGCAGAATTTCCAAGTAGTGTTGAACCTTTTTATCGCTCAGCAAAGGCGCTAGCTAAAAAAGGTAGAAGAAATGATGCCATTTTTTCCCTTAAGCAAGCTCTTGAGCTTGATTCAACCCATGTTCCGTCATTGCTTTCTTTGGCAGAGTTGACTAAAGAATCAAATATATCTTCAGCACTAAAGCTCTATGACAAGCTCATCATAATTAATCCTGAGAATTCTTACTTCTATCGCAAAGGCGCTGAATGCGCTATGGAAACTCAAAATTTCGATAAAGCTATTGCCTATTACAACATGGCTTACAGTTTGGATAGTCTCGATATCATCACAGTTAACGGTTTCGCAAAACTCTTTATTGACTTTAAACAATATAGAGATGCCGATATCCTGCTGGATCAAGCCCTATTAATTGACTCACTCAATCCTTTCGCATTACTCACAAAAGCAAGGCTTTCTTACGCAAGAGAAGATTGGGCGGCAACCTTGGACTATCTCGAACCGGTTTTGAGAAACAATCCTCCCAAAACCGCCTACCGCTATCGAGGAATTGCACTGTATCATTTAGGACGCTATGAAGAGTCTATCGAAGTTCTGAGAATGCTTGCCAACATTGTCCCAGATATTGACTATCCACATTATTATATGGGTTTGAGTATGGAAAAGTTAGGACAGAATGAAATGGCCACAGTTCAATTCCAACAAGCTGTGAATAAAGCTCTCTCAAAAAACTTAGGAACCTATTACGAAAGATTGGGACTTTCGTGTCAAGAAAACAATGATCACGAGAGGGCTATAAATAGTTTTTCTATGGCTGCAGAGTTTTCGAGTGACAATCTCCTCAACTATCACCTAGCCAAGAGCTACGACGTATACTACCAAGACCCATCTTTAGCATTAAAAATGTTCGAAAAGTTTATTGAGCAGGAAGGTGACCAAACAAGTGACGAACGACAATATGCACAAAACAGGGTAAGCCAAATTAAGAAGAAAAAGCACTTTGAGGCTCAATGAGTAAACTTTCGCAATAGCTCAGCGTTGTCATTGACCAATTAGTGTTGCCGGAAAAAGGCAGTAAAGGCAGTCTCTGTACTTATTCAATTTTTTTGAGAGTGAGTAAATAAAGCAGCATGTGGCCTAGTTCGTAATTGTATCCGCCGAATATATGTTGCCTGAGTAGAAAATATGATGTTGAGCGTATGCGAGCTACGAGAAAAGGACCTTTTGACCGAGTCAAATATTGGGTCGCGAAAATAATTATGGATCTGACATATGACTAGAAATGCATTTTCAAAAGAAAAGCAACACAAGTTTGAAAGCGCTATATTCTTAAAGTATTTTCACTATTCCTTGATATGAGTCATCGCGAATATGACGTAGTTATTGTCGGCGCTGGGGCCGCAGGGTTAGCAGCCGCCATACGCTGTGAAGAATCAGGACTGGCTACCCTTGTGATTGAATCTGATAAAAAAATTGGTGGAAGAATTCGAAACGATTTGATCAATGGTTTCAATCTGGAAAAGGGTTTTCAGGTACTTATAGACTCTTATGAAAAAGCCCAAGAGCTTTTAGACTACAGTAAGCTCGACTTGAAAAAATTTGCCCCCGGCGCTATCATATTTGATTCAAATGGGTCTTACACCATTTCGGATCCTTTAAGAGACCTATCTTCCCTCCCATCAACCGCCCTTTCAAGAGTGGGAAGTTTTTCTGACAAGTTTAAGTTACTCCGCCTTTCAAAAGAACTTCGCCGACTTAGGCTCGATGAAATCTTCGAAGGAACGAGAAATTCTACTCTTCAATACCTTCGAGAATACGGGTTTTCGGATCGAATCATTGAAAATTTCTTTAGGCCTTTTTTTGGAGGTGTCTTTCTCGAAAGGGACCTAGCGACAGATGCATCAATGTTCCGATTTGTCTTCCGTAACTTTTCGCTAGGTAACGCTTGCATTCCAGCACAAGGAATGAGTCAGCTTCCTGAGCAACTGCGGAACAAACTGACGAAAACAGAAATTAGGCTCGAAACCACCGTCAAAAAAGTTAATCATGATCCATCTGTAGAACTATCAGACGGAACAGTAATCAGATGCTCAAAACTGATTCTCGCCTGTAATCCAAACCAAATCTTGAAGCAAATCGATCAGCGTCAAGAATGGAAACGCACAACTACAATGTATTTCCATAGCGCCGACAGTCTTCCGAAAATGAATGCCAAAATAGGTCTGGATGCTCGAGCTAATAGCTCGATAAACAATTTTGCGCGCCACGATGAAGTAATCCCAGATTGCGCGCCTAAAGGAAGAGCATTATGGTCCGTGACTACAAGAAGAGATGAGCATGAATCCAAAGTTCAAAAGGACTTAGCTCATCTTTTAAGGGTGAATAAAGATCAACTAGAATTCCTGAAAAAATATGACATCCCCTACGCTCTGCCAATTGTTGAAAGACCGAAGCTTTCGATCCCGTCCGAACAAACCCAAGTAACAGAGCATATTCATCTAGCCGGTGATTATCTCACTAATTCCTCGATTGACGGTGCTCTAAGATCAGGTCAAGCAGCAGCGAAAGCTATCGCTGAGACCTTGGAAATTATTTCCTGACCAAGGCATTCAATTAGAATTCTGTAGCTTTAACTAAAAATTATATCATGAAGCCCTTTTTAACCGCAATTGCTTTCTTATTTATTCTCTCTGTTCATTCTCAAGTTGAAATTCGTCCTTTCATCGGAGGAAACTTAAGTAATATCACGGATTCTCCTGATGGTACGAGCACTCAAGCTAAGCTCGGAGTTCAGGTGGGCTCAAGTGTTATGATCGGGAATAAACTTCACCTCAACCCAGGAATTGCTTGGTTCTCGAGATCGACAGAATATAGTGGCGAAGGCAATTTTAATCTAGACCAAACCATTGAAGGTGTGATCATACCGCTGCTCGTAGGCTATCGCTTAATGGATCCAAGCAGTGAACCGTTTATAAATTTGCGTGTTTTTGGTGGGCCTTCGATGATGTTTTTGACTAAAACAGAAGTTGATAATAGTACAATCAATGAAGCCATCGATTGGAGCGAAAATCAATGGGGAGCCCAAATTGGCGCTGGAATTGATATTTCTATTTTTTTCGCAGACATCTCTTACGAGTTTGGACTTTCTGACACAGGAGAGGGCGCCGCTAAAGAATCAAACTTTAGCGATTTCAAACAGAACACCTTCATTATCAATGCTGGAGTGAGACTCAGCTTCTCCCGTTAAGCAAGTTCGGGAACCACATTTATTTGCTCTTTCACCACAAAAAAATCTTGCCAACGCGGTTTGTGACGAATGCATGTTGCTAAATATCTGGCAGTTTTTTTGCGTTCTTTGAACCCAAACAAATCAGAAATGAAATTATCCAAACTTATTATTGGGGCGGGACTCGTCTTTCCAACTTTACTTTCTGCTCAAAAGGTAGAAATGACTTTGAACTTAGAAAATGGAAAAACTTACGTACAAAAGTCAATCCTTGAAAGTACGGTATCCCAAACCATGATGGGGCAAAACATTGAAGTCAAAACTTCCTCTGACTCTTCTATCAATATAAAGAAAATTAAAGAAGCCGGCGAAATTGATACTTACGAAGCTTCTTATGGTGACATCACCTTGACTTCTTCCCAAATGGGTCAGACACAAATAATGTCCTCAGACACGGCTTCTTTAGAAAGTGTTGATGGGCTCTCTAGAGCTTTTGCAATGCTTGCTAATAAAAATTTCGAAGTAACCATGAGTGGTAAAGGAGTTGTTCAAGAAGTGAACGGACTGGAAGAAATGGTTGCCGAGGCAATGAAAAATGTGCCATCGGGTCCTGGAATGGCTCAAATGATAGAAAGCAGTGTAGGCATTAATGGGTTTACCAAAAATCTTGAAATGACAACAGATATCTATCCCGACAAAAAGGTGAAAGTTGGAGACTCTTGGTCAAAAGAGCAATTTGTTTCTGTAGGTCTTCCTATTGTTTCTACAGCTACATACACCCTCAAATCAATCTCTGATGGAGTTGCCACCATTGACGTGAAAGGTACTTTTGCAACAGATCCTAATAATTCTACCACAGAACTACAAGGAATGGAAGCGACTCAGTATTTTGAAGGAACCAGAAGTGGAACCATGACTATAGAAGTATCAACCGGGTGGGTGACTTCGGGAGATTTAGAAGATGACATCGTAGGCAGTATGACTTTCGCTCCAAACACCCAAATACCCGATGGGATGACCATTCCAATAGAGGTGAAAAACAACATCAAGATCAGCAACTAAATGAAATCCCGCTTAGGCGGAAGTCTCTTGATCATGTTTTTGCCTCTGAGCTTCAACGTTTCAGGGCAGATCATGAACATCGAAAAATTTCGATTAGACAGTTTAAGCCGAGAGAATCCCTTTCGGCTTAAACTTGAAATGAACTTTGATTTCTATAATCGAAGTGCAACCGAGGACGAGCAAGCAAGATTCACGGCTCTCGGTTCAGACTTGAGCTTTGTATATGCTCCAGGGGAGCATTTCTACATGGTCTTGGGAGAAGTTCGCTACGTTGAAAATAACTCGGAGAAGATTCTCAATAATGGAAATCTTCATGTCCGATCAACTTTCAACTTTAGAAAAGGATTTAGTCCTGAACTATTTGCACAAGCCCAATACGATAATTTTAGAGGTTTGAATACTAGGCTTTTAGCTGGAGGTGCGGTACGCTGGAATTCAATTATAAATAAAGACCTGCGTCTGACAATCGGCACAGGACCGATGTATGAATACGAAAGGTGGACATCACCTCTAGATCAAGATATGGTCGAAATTCAACTACCAAAATGGAGCACGAATATTATCGTCAGATGGTCGATGAATGATTATATCGACTTCAATACCATTCTTTATTATCAAGTTGGATACGACGAGATGATCAAAGCAGCAAGAAACAGGCTCACCAACTCCACCAATTTGAACTTTCGAATCAATAAGAAGTTGTCATTCAAAATTGGGACACGGCTAGCCTATGAAGATCGTCCAGTAGTGCCCATTACCAAATTCATCTATTCCGTCGAAAACGGAATCAACATTAACTTTTAGTGGAGGTTAGACCACTTCAATTTCCTAATTTTGTCGTAGATATGGACAATGGTGTTTTTCATTTTAGGGTTTTACTCGATCATACTGAGGAGGTTTTTCGTGATTTTGAGATAAAGAGTAGCAGCTCTTTCGAGGAATTACACGAAGCCATAGTGGGTGCTTTTGGATTCTCCGGTCAAGAGATTGCCTCATTCTACATGAGTAATGAAGAATGGGACAAAGGCGAAGAAATCACCCAAATGGACATGGGTGGATTGGGAGAAGCAGGAATCAAAACGATGAAAGACACCCTCATCTCCGACATGATTTTTGACAAAGAAGATAAGCTGCTGTATGTCTACGACTTCATGAGGATGTGGGTTTTTTATGTAGAAGTAATCAGCATAAGAGAGATCGATTCTTCCGCTGAATATCCAAAGGTCATCTTATCAGTGGGTGATGCACCAGATGAATCATCTAAAGAATTAATAGACTCTTTCCCCGTAGATTTTAATTTGGATATGGAAGAGTTTTCCGGGCAAGGAGAGGGATTTGAAAACATAGATGACTACGACGAAATCCTCTAGTCCTAAAGTCGTCATTGTATGCGGGCCAACGGCTGCTGGAAAGACGTCAGTAGGCGTTCAAATTGCAAAGGTTTTCAATGGCGAGGTGATCTCCGCTGATTCAAGACAGTTTTACAAGGAAATGTCTGTAGGAACCGCAAGACCCACCGAGAAAGAAATGGATGGAGTTGCCCATCACTTTGTGGCCTCTCACTCGGTCGCGTCACCGCTCACAGCAGGTGAGTTTGAACGTCAAGCTGAAATTGCTGTGAAAGAAATTCTAGAAAGAAAAAAATTTCCAATAATTGTTGGTGGTTCAGGGCTATTCATAAAAGCACTGGTAGAGGGTTTAGATGATTTACCCGCCAGTGAAGAATTACGGAGCAAATTGATCGATCAATTCGAGACGGAAGGAATAGAATCTCTCTACAATCGACTCGTTAATTCAGATCCCAAAGCCAAATCGCAAATTGATTTCAAGAATCCAGTAAGGGTTATGAGGGCCATAGAACTCGTCGAATTGACCAAAAAGCCCTTGGCTGAAATCAGGGCAAATCGAAAACTAAAGAAGAGATTCGACCCTATCTGGATAGGCATCAACTCTCCGCGGGATGAATTATATGACCGCATTGATCATCGAGTAGATCAGATGCTTAAAGAAGGATTGGAGGAAGAAGCGAAATCTCTTCAATCTTTTCAAAACTCTGATGCCTTAAAAACGGTGGGCTACCAAGAACTCTTCTCTTATTTTAATGGGGAATACGATCGCGAAGAAGCGATCAGACTGATTAAGCGCAATTCTCGCCGCTATGCCAAAAGACAGTTAACCTGGTTCAATAAGATTGAAGGAATCAATTGGTTTGAAGCCAAAGAAATTGCACAAATAATAAAGTATCTCAACCAAGAGTTAAAGCCTTGATGTGTAGCAATTTTCACAATTGGTTGAAAACTTCACGAATTTTGGGATTCCGCTTCTATGTATTGCCCCTCAAAGGCTTTATTTTCGTACTTTCATTGCTAACAACCCCAAATAATAAGGCATGAACCACAATAGAATGGAGTTGATATCGGAAATGCTGGAAAAGAATCCAAATGATACTTTCCTTAATTACGCCGCTGCCTTAGAGTACAAGAAAGAAAATAACATCAGCAAGGCCATGTCTTTCTTTCGCCGAATCATAGATCAAGATCCTGATTACTTACCGACGTATTATCAACTTGGCAAACTGCTCGAGGAGAAAAACAAAACTGCCGAAGCTGTAGTGATTTACAAGCAAGGTCGAGAACTCGCAAAGAAGAAGAACGATATCAAGACACTCGGAGAACTTTCCGAGGCCCTTCTCATCCTCGATGAAGATGATGGAGAGGCTTGGTGAACGATTTAAATGTAAATGTTTGGAGGGATGATGAAGCATCCCTTTTTTATTTCTTCAATGCGCCTGCACTATCTTCAACTTAATTATACTTCCCATGAAAAGATATCTAGTCCTCACCATTTTAGGAACGAGCCTCTTTGCTTGTACCAATGAATCTCCTTCAACAGAAATGAATTCTATCTCCTATCCTAAAACGAAAAAAGTAGATGTTTCCGACGAGTACTTCGGCACCGTAGTCAATGATCCCTACCGCTGGCTGGAGAATGATACGGCAAGCGACACCGAGGCTTGGGTAGTTGCCCAAAATGAGGTCACGCAATCTGTATTGAGCAAAATCCCTTATCGACAAAAGATTGAAGATAGATTAACTGAATTGATCAATTACCCCAGACTTTCTTCTCCGTTCAGAGCAGGAGATTACTATTTTTTCTACAAAAACGACGGGCTACAAAACCAATCGGTGATTTACTATCAAAACGGGAAAGATGGTGAACCGATGGTCTTCATTGATCCAAACGCACTTTCAGAGGACGGAACAATTAGCATAAATCTGCTTGGAGCTTCTGGGGACAATAAGTATATGGCTTACACCAAATCTGAAGGGGGATCAGATTGGAGCAAGATTTATATCAGAGAAATTGAAACGAATACCGATCTGGATGATGAACTCGAATGGGTGAAATTCTCTGGAGCTGGATGGTTTGAAGATGGATTCTTCTACAGTAGATATCCCGCGCCCGAAAAGGGAACAGAACTGAGCGCTGACAATAAAATGCACAGCATTTTTTACCACAAAATTGGCACTCCGCAGAGCGAGGACGAGCTCTTCTACCGCAATGAAGATGCTCCAGACTTATACCACTGGTGTAATGTAACCGAGGACGATAAATACCTCGTGATGTACGCCGCTTCTGGAACAGACGGATATGAGCTGTTTTTCAAAGATCTGGAAGCTGATGGAGACCTTATCAAAATGCGCAAAGGTTTTGCCAATAAAACGTCGATTATCGATCATCGCGATGGGAAGTTCATTGCCCTCACTGATATTGATGCGCCAAACTACCGAGTGGTAAGCATTGATCCTCAAAACTTTGATCTCTCCAATTGGGAAGACATTATCGCTGAGAGAGAAGAGACTTTGGTCAATGTTTCAACCGCTGGAGGCTACCTCTTTCCTGAATACTTGAACAGTGCAATTTCTCAAGTATTCCAAATGGATTACGATGGGAATACCATCCGAGAGATCAGCTTCCCTGCACCAGGATCGGCATCTGGATTTTCTGGAAAGAAAGAGGACGGCGAAGTTTTTTACTCTTTCTACTCCTTCACGTATCCTCCAACTATTTTTCAGCTTGAACTGGCTTCTGGAGAATCCAATTTATTTACCAAACCGGAGCTGAAGTTTGATCCGGAAGAGTATGTATCGAAACAAGTTAGATACAAAAGCAAGGACGGAACAGAGGTGCCAATGTTCATCGTTCATAAAAAGGACATTGAAATGAACGGTCAAAATCCTACCCTTCTCTATGGCTACGGAGGTTTCAACATCAGCCTGAGTCCAACCTTTAGTGCCTCAAACATTTTCTTCATGGAAAATGGTGGAGTTTACGCTTTGGCCAATCTTCGCGGTGGAGGCGAATTTGGCGAAGAATGGCACAAGCAAGGAATGAAGCTGGAGAAGCAAAATGTATTCGACGATTTCATAGCTGCCGCTGAGTATCTGATCGCAGAGAAATATACGTCATCGGAAAAACTGGCCATCAGAGGTGGATCAAATGGAGGTCTCTTAGTTGGCGCTTGCATGACTCAGCGGCCTGACCTCTTTGCGGTAGCCCTCCCCGCGGTTGGAGTGATGGACATGCTTCGCTTCCAAAAATTTACGGTAGGTAAAGGCTGGATTCCTGAATATGGATCTTCAGAAGCTTCTGAAGAGGAGTTTAAAGCTCTCCACGCCTACTCGCCTCTGCATAACCTTGAAGCAGATACGGAGTACCCTTCCACTCTAGTGACTACTGGAGATCACGATGATCGCGTTGTCCCCGCCCACTCTTTCAAATTTGCGGCGACACTGCAGGAAACTCACTCGGGTGACAATCCAGTTCTTATTCGCGTAGAGACCGATGCGGGTCATGGCGCAGGTAAACCTATCGCCAAGGTCATCGAAGAGCAAGCAGACGTTTGGGCCTTTACCCTTTCAGAGATGGGTGTCGAAAACATTGGCGGATCGCCTATGGAAAAATGAAGCAAAGGGTTGTCCGCTTTGGTGGAGTAATCACTCTGATCCTAGCTTTACTAATCAGAACGCTTTTTCTTTTTTCCGCCGAAGCGTTTGATCTGTTTTATTTCAACTCTCTTTTTCCTCTCATCAGGAAGCTCCAGTATCCATTCGGAAGCTTACTTCCTATTAGCGGATACTATATAATCATCTTTGTAGTCTTAGCCTGGGTTATCTATAGAATTCCGAAAAGCAAAAAGTCAGGAACCTGGCGAAGGTTTTTTCGAAGACTGATCAACTTCCTTTGTGGATGGGCAGCATGCTTCCTGTTTTTATGGGGTTTTAACTATGTCGGACCTTCATTGGCTGATAGAATGAAACTCATGGAAGTGAAAGTAGAATACGATGTGGCAAAGCTATACATCTCAGCCATGGAAGAAGCAGCCAGTTATCGAAAACAAATTAGTCTCCCTAATGACTCAGCCTCTGTAGATAACTTGGAGCTAACTATCGACTATCAAATAATCGATCAGGCCGTTAAAGGCGTATTGAACGAGTATGACTATCCTACAAATGATCCTGTGAAAGTCAGAAAGGTCCAACCATTTGGGGCATTGAGAAGATTAGGAATCAGGGGGATATACAATCCATTTACTGGTGAAGCAAACGTTGAATCTGATGCAGGCTTGGTTACAGCGCTCTTCACGGCTGCTCACGAAATGGCACACGCTTATGGTGTCACGAGCGAAGGCGAAGCAAATTTAACCGCGTACATCGCCTTAATTGGCTCGGAAGATCCACACTGGAAATATTCAGCGGCTTATCATCTTTGGCGCTACACCGCGCGAGAGGTGAATCAGAAACTCCCAGAGGAGGATTTGGAGATTCTTGCTGCCGCAATTCCAAAAGGACTTCAAATCGATCGTAATGCGATTTGGGCAAGAGGATCAAAACAACCTGCCTACTTTCCTAAACTATCGGAGAAGATGAACGACACCTATTTAAAGGTTCAAGGGGTAAAAGCAGGAACGGATGACTACAGTGCCTTCGTAAAACTATATCTGGAATACTATCAGCCCTCTAAGGATTGATTGTCAACCTTATGTTTTCCTCGTAAACTTTTCCATCAATTCCACGAGCACGAACCACGGCAATATAGAATTCACCTTCCAATTCGGAGGAAACTCCTTCGACATTCCAGGCATTGGACATATCCGTGGCCTGATGTATTACCTTACCGTTTGAGTTGATAATGGTTAAACTAAACTCAGTGATTCCGATTCCGCTCACTGCATAAGAATCATTTATTCCATCACCGTTTGGTGTGAAAGAGTTAGGCACAAAGAGTTTTGATCCTTTCTTCACTTCGATCTCGTGTGAGATAATTTCTTCTGATCCATCTCGATACTTAGCCGTTGCAAATATCATCGCATTTTGGGGCTCTTCGATCAACAAGTTGAGCTGATCACCCTCAGCAGTGCCATAAATACCCGCTTCCCAATTGTAATCTGTAGCCGTACCTGTGGCTTTTAACTTCAGATTGCACGGTGTAAAACACTCTTTCGGTCCTTCAACTGAGAATTGCTTAACAAGGGCATTTTCCTGAGTATTTTCGGTGTTAGAGGCCTCCTCTGCAGAAGGTAAAGGTGAAGGTGAATTCTCCACAACCAATTTTGCCATTCCCAAAGATTGGCCGCTGTTCGCGGCATTAACGGGTTTCACATCTTGAGGTTCAGTTCTGGTAATAAGTTCTGAAGGTTTAGCCTCAGCAGTAAAAGCATGTGGCTCTTCGGCTTGAGAAAAATCTATTTCCTCGGTAGAATGCTCTATTTCATTAGCCGCAATGAAATTCTCTTCTACAAGTGAGCTTTCTCCCAACTCCTGATTTGAAATTTCGTTCCCCATTTGAGAAGTGAATTCCCCCACGGACTTAGATGATAACTCTTCAATAACCTCTTCATAAGAAGCGAATTCCGGGACAACTGAGGATTCGTAAGAAGTGGTTTCCATCAATGACATACCAGCGAGCATGGTGCTCGCTACACCGATAACTGCCCAAGTCGGAAACTTAAAAGGAGGCGTATACTGGGCTGGAATTTGAGATTTGATAAAATCCCATGAACCTGACGGCGGAGTAGACTCTGCTCCTCTCAAGGCTTCTCCAATTTTATCTTCGAATAAATCTTTACGCACGTTTTGTCAAATTAAGTTCTTCTGATATTAGTTTTCTCATATACGCTTTTGCTTTTCGGTATTGAGTTTTTGATGTACTCTCCGTGATATTTAATTGCTCAGCAATCTCTTTATGCGTGTACTCCTCAACAGCGTAAAGATTAAAAACGGTCCTATAGCCAGTTGGCATAGAACTTATCAACTTTGTCAACCGATCCACAGAGACCATAGGTTCATCCTCTTCTATTGGTTGAATCTCAAGATCTACAACAGATTTAAAATCCTCTTCAAAAATCAAAGCACTCTTCAATTCTCGCTTATTCTTTCTTAAGAGATCAAGAGCATTATTAGCTATGGTTCTTCTTATCCATGCTCCAAGCGGCCCTTTACCGTCATATTTGCCAAGCTTGTTGAACACCTTGATAAATCCTTCCTGAAACATATCTTGCGCTTCTTCATAATCACTCCCATAACGCAAGCACAGGGCCATCATTTGGCCAGCATGTCGCTCATAAAGCAGAGCCTGCGCTTTTGAATTTCCTCCCATACAAGCTTTGGCCAACTCTTGGTCATTCACTTTTGTATACTCTCTTTTTGGAATATGACTCATTTTAATCCAATAAGTTGTCCAATCATTCTGAGAATTGCAGAAATTTTAAGATTAACTCAGTCGCTTTATTTCTTGAAAATACAATAATCTAAAATTTCAGATTTGAATATTCTTCCATGTTGAGACATTTTGCATTTATGAAAAATGTTGTTAGCCTTGCCCTTATATGTATTATCAGCTGCTTTGTGATAAGTTGCTCAAATGAAACTGACAAGTTAAACGAAAAGTATGCCCCTCATGATCATTTTTTCTTTCAGCGATCCTTTCCTGAGGAAACATTAGACTTAGAGCTTATGCGCTCTAGTATGGAGATAGCCAGAAAGCAATCAAAAATCTCTTTTTCAAAAGATAATAGCGCAGAATGGGTTCAAGAAGGTCCATTTAACATAGGAGGAAGAATCAATACCATAGCTGTCAAACCTAACGACAATAGCACCTGGATAGTTGGAACGGCTGGTGGTGGGGCCTACAGAACAGAAGATGAAGGAGAAACTTGGGTGTCCATTTCTGAGGATTTCACCCATCTCCCGGTTGGAGATATTGCCTATGACCCCAACAACCCTGAAACCATTTACATAGGCACTGGCGACCTCAATATAAGCGGGCTTGTCTACGTAGGAAATGGACTTTTCAGAAGCACAAATGGAGGTGATACTTGGGAAAATATTGGATTAGAAGAAACGAAAATAATTTCCAAAATCATCGTAAACCCAGATAACTCTGACGAACTTTTCGTAGCGACAATGGGTAATCCATTTGAAGAAACTACCGACAGAGGGCTTTACCGGAGCAATGACGGAGGAGAAACTTGGGATCAGATTCTGTACCTCGATGGAAACGCAGGAATTATTGACATGGTTATGGACCCAAACAACCCATCTGTTTTGTATGCGGCAGGTTGGAACAGAATCAGGACCAACTTTGTAAGTATTGCATCCGGTGATGATGCAAAAATCTATAAAAGTACCGACGGGGGAGATACTTGGACGGTGCTTTCTGATGGGCTTCCTGAAGAGCCTATGAGTCGCATAGGTTTACAAATTTGGGAGGGAAACAGCGACGTGATTTTTGCTGTATATGTCAATCCCAACTATCAGCTCGAAGCAATTTTCAAAAGTCAAAATGCAGGTCAATCCTTCACCGAAGTCCCCACGAATGGCATTCCAAGTGATGCATTGGGCGGATTCGGTTGGTATTTTGGTAAAATCGCAGTAAGCCCCCAAAACCAAGACCAAATTAGTTTATTGGGTGTTGACCTCTACTCCACCACAGATGGCGGACAAAGCTGGTTCATGAGCGCGCCACCTTGGTCTGAATACATCGTTCACGCAGATAAACATGATATGGTATATCTTGGAACCAATGACATCCTTTTGGCTACAGATGGCGGACTTTATCGCACGATAGACTCTGGAGCAAACTGGCAGGACGTAGATCGCATTCCAAATACGCAATTCTACCGAGTTGCAACTAATCCTCACGACCAGACAGTGATACTTGGTGGAGCGCAGGACAATGGAACCAATATTAACTACTCTGACTTCAACGCAGAGGACTGGACCCGAATATTCGGTGGAGATGGCTTCCAGCCGATCGTCGATCCCATTAATCCATTTGTGTACTACTGTACCGTGCAGAATGGAGCATTCTACTATTTTGACACCGACTTTTTCGATGTTATACCATTGGATCAAGGATACTCACCAGAGGAACGGGTCAATTGGGATGCTCCAATTAGGATGGATCATTTCGACAATCAAACCCTTTACATGGCGCGCGAAAGAGTTTATAAAATGGAGTCAGCACCATTTGGAATATGGACGGCCATTTCACCTGTACTCGTTGAAGATTCAGAAGAATTCTTTGATCAAAGGGATGTGAGTACTATTGACCAGTCCACTTTGGATGCCAATGTACTTTACGCTGGCACGTCGGATGGCAAAGCTTGGGTCACGCAAAATGGAGGGGATAGTTGGACCGATATATCAGCAGGCTTACCAGGATTTTACGTGACCGATATTAAAGCCTCTCCCTTTGATGAATCTGTAGTTATTATTACGCTGTCTGGATATCGAGAGAATGATGAAACTCCGCATATTTTGCTGAGTTCTGATTACGGAAACAACTGGATATCGGCATCAGGAAATCTCAACGAAATGCCAGTCAACCATGTTGAATTTTATACTGAAAACACTTGGTTTATCGGGTCTGATAATGGCGTTTATATGACCGATAATAACGGTGTAAACTGGCAAAGAGTTGGTTCTAATTTCCCTTTTGTTGTGGTGACAGATCTAGTCATTCAGGAAGAGACAAATCGGCTCATCGTTGGAACCTTTGGAGTCTCTTCTTTCTCTATTGATATAGAAGAAGCGCTCGATGATATCGTGACAAGCACGGCCTTTCAGGAATCAGAGAAATTGAGAATTTTTCCCAATCCAGCCACAACAGAAATCAACGTTGAAGCCGAGAATTTAATTTTGGGCAATTACAGTGTTCACGCTATGAATGGTAAATTAGTACAAAAGGGAGCGATGAAAGGAAGAAAAATTCAACTGAACATACCTGCGGGAGCATACATTCTTACCGTCGTAGATGAAGATAGAAAATTCTCGAGCAAATTTATTGTGGCTGATTCTTGAAAGGGCGGATGATAAGGCGAATATCCCGATTGTAGTTAAAAAAGTTGTAGGTCCAATTAAAAAATACTACGACTCTATTTCTAAATCCCACAAGTGCCATTAAATGAACGAACATCCATATTACCCAGGCAAAAGCTCCTTGAGTTTTCAGCTTGGGCAAGTCAGCTACTGCTCTTGTTCTCCCAATGGTAGCCATTGACCCCAGGTCTTTGTACTCAAATTCCCTCATGATTTGCCCATTAGTTTCGCGCACAAGATTTTTGGCCAAGAGCTTTCCTTGCTGAATAGCCGGTTGAGCTACTTGAGGATGCCCCTTCGGGAAGTTCTTGGTCTCCATATACGCTGCATCACCAATCACATAGAGCCCATCCTTTCCTGGGACCTGGTTAAACCGATTAACTTTTACTCGATTACCTCTTACCAAATCCTTACCTGAAAGCCCCTCTGGCGGAATACAATGTACACCCGCAGCCCATATTAGTGTTTGTGTGAGCATTGGTTTACCAGAAGTTGTAATGGTCTTACCATCATAATCTTCCACTCGAGTATTCAGCCATACCTGAACACCAAGACTTTCAAGAAACTTATGCGCCTTTAAAGAAGATTGGTCGGACATGGGAGGTAGAACCTTATCCATTCCTTCAACCAAATGAATACTCATTCTTCTAAAATCAAGATCAGGGTAGTCCATGGGAAGCACATGGGACCTGAGCTCAGCTATAGCCCCAGCCAATTCCACTCCCGTAGGTCCTGCACCGACAATAACAACATTCATCAAACTCTCCCTTTCTTTCAAGTCGTCAGTTAGCAATGCTGCCTCAAAATTTTCAAGAAGGAGAGATCTAATATTTAAGGCTTCCGGCACTGACTTCATTCCCATACTGAGTTTGGCAAGAGTATCATTGCCAAAGAAATTAGTCACTGTACCTGTGGCTAAGACCAGATGGTCATAATCCAAATCTCCCAAGGAGGTATGAATTGATTTTTCCTCAGCATTAATTGATTTTACTTCTGCTAAACGAAAAAAGAAGTCACTCCGAGATTTGAAAATTTTTCTAAGTGGATAAGCTATGCTATCAGGTTCAAGACCTGCAGTAGCTACCTGATAAAGTAATGGCTGAAAAGCATGATAATTATGCTTATCGATCAACACGATTTGGAACTTTCCCTTGGGCAAATTCTTGATAATTTGAAGCCCACCAAATCCACCACCTACAACGACGATTCGAGGAAAAGAGCTGTCTGGGATATTCATTTCAGAGAAAATTAAGCTAGCTTCTATATACTAACTAATGTTTTAATTAATATTTGTATGTAATTGTTTTTCAACATTTAAAAATGCTCATAAACATTATCAATGAGCTAAAAAGTCAATCTCTGTTTGCAATTATCTCTATTAATGGTCCTAAGTCTTTTTCTTCATCAACATCTGAGAGAGTAGGTAGAAGAGTGTAGCTCAACTTGAGCTTCTTAGTATCCAAAATGGTATCGAGTAAAACATCAGGCGTCGACCATTTTTTATCCCTGAAGAGATGGGAGTAGTGCCGATCCATCCCTAAAAGGTAATAGCCTCCATCGGACGCCGGACCTAAGACTACATTATGATCATCCAATAATTTAAACGCATCTTCGATGATCTCTTCATCGAGCTCATAGCAATCTGAACCTATGATGATTACTTTTTGGTAATGCTGTGCAAAAGCTTCTCCGAATGCACGATCCATTCGCTCTCCTAAATCGCCACCTTTTTGTAAAAACTTAGGAAACTTGTAATAATCCAAAATGTCAAACTCTTCAATCTTATCTGAATAGAAAATTGCCTTATCGGCAAACGTTTTATCGGCAATCGAATAAGTGTGCTCGAGCAATTTCAAGTATACTTCTAAAGCTTTCTTATGCCCTACCGTCTTAGCTAAACGCGTCTTTACCTTTCCCAATTCTGGGTTTTTAGCAAAAACCATTAATAAATTATTTTGAACCATAATCTTTTTCGTAATTATTCACCCACACTCCCCAGGCCGTGCTGTAGGGGTGTACTTTTTTCACTTCTTTTCCTTTTTGATCTATTACCTCAAAACCTCTATTTGTCCAATCAAAGATCCCTCCAAATAGATTTTGGACATGGGTGAAACCCTCTTCCTCTAATACTTCACCTATGACCTCGCTTCTTTTTCCAACGGAACAATAAACTACGATGGGTGTATCTTTATCCACTTCTTCGAGTAAGGAAAAATCGGGATGCTCGTATCCTATACAAACAGCTCCTTTGAGATGACTCACTTCATACTCAGACACTTCCCTAGCATCTAAAAGCACCACCTTTTCGTTCTTCAACCTTTCACCTAAAACCTCGGAGGAAACAGTATCTAACTGATCTGAAAGAAGAGCATTAACCATAATGTCAAAGCCGAATTTATTCTGAGCTTGTAAGGAAACCGAGAACACTAGAATTGAAGCAAAAAATGCAAATGTAAATCGATCCATTTGTGAAGCCAAGGTATGAAGAAATAGAACTCAAGAATGACTTTGACCTATCAAATAAGTTCCAAAATTCTTTTGATATAAAACCTAATATGATTGATCTTTGGGCATGACCAAAATCTCAGAGGTTGTTGAGATCATGAAGGATGCGGAATCGAAAGCGCTGCCAATAGTGAGAAAGTATTTGGCTCCACCAGAAAAGCTTTGGCAACCCGCTGACTTTTTGCCTGTGACAACTGATCCAAAATTCCCCGACTCAGTTAGAGAGATTCAAGAGCTCTCTAAGGCCTTAGATTATGATTTATTTTCAGTTCTTATCGGAGACACCATCACCGAGGAAGCTCTTCCAACTTATCAAACATGGTTGATGCAAACTGAAGGATTTGACCAGCAAAATTCTAATACTTGGGCAACTTGGTTAAGAGGCTGGACAGCAGAAGAAAACCGACACGGGGACCTCCTAAACACTTATTTGTATCTATCTGGAAGGGTAGATATGTGGCAGTTCCAAGTTACCGTGCAGTATTTAATACAGGATGGTTTTTTTGTGGGAATGGAGCACAATCCTTACAAAAGTTTTGTTTACACCTCATTTCAGGAACTTGCCACTAATATTACACACCGAAGAGTTGCAACCGCGTGCAAGGCTCAGGGAAATGCACCTTTGGCAAAAATATGTGCAACGATTGCATCTGACGAAAAACGGCATGCAAATGCGTACATGGATTTTATCAACCTACTTTTTGAATATAATCCTTCGGATGTAATTATTGACTTTGCTGCCATGATGAAACACGGCATTCTTATGCCTGGCCACATGATGCAAGAATTTGGCGAAGGGAAAGGAGATATCTTTAATCACTTCTCGAATTCTGCCGCACGACTGGAAATATACACTGGACGAGATTACGTAGTCATCTTAGAGAAACTACTCAAACGCTGGGACATCGAGCACAGAAGAGAGCTTAATGACGAAGGGCAGCGAGCTAGAGATTACCTTATGAAACTTCCTGGGAGGCTGGAGGCCGTAATTAAACGAAGTAAAGTCCCACAAGAACGGCACCGCTTTAAATGGCTGCATTAAGCTATCAAAATTATCTTTGATCCATTCCTTTGAAATCTCAACTTTGAAGAAGAGCGCCTCATCCACCGAAGAAAACTACTTAAAATCGCTGTTTTTATTGGCTGATCAAAACCACGAAGTGAGTGTTTCTGATTTGAGCGAAGCACTCAGCGTGAGCAATCCTACAGCGAATAGCATGGTCAAAAGACTCAGCGAGAAAGGTTGGGTAGAGTATCGCAAGTATAAACCAATAAGAGTTACCCAAAAAGGTCTTCATATAGCTGCTTCCATAATTAGAAAACATCGCCTTACAGAAATGTATCTGGTCGAAAAAATGAGCTTTGGCTGGGAAGAGGTGCACGATATCGCCGAACAAATGGAGCATATTGAATCGGAACAATTCTTTGACAGAATGGATGAGATTTTGGGATCTCCAGTGACAGATCCTCATGGATCCCCTATACCAGACAGAGAGGGACGAATTCATGTAAATAATTACAAACCACTTTCATCAATGAAAGAGGGTCAAAGAGTCATGATAAAAGGACTGAACGACAGCTCCAAAGAATTTTTGGAGTATCTCAATGAAAAGAGAATCGAATTGGGGAGTATGCTGAAGATTATAAAAGTGGACTCATTTGATAAAACAATGCTAGTGCAAATGAAGAACGGAGTGCAGCTAATTTTAGGATCTGAGGCTTGCACCCGACTCTTGGTTGCACCGTTTTCTCCTAAGTAATCTTCACCACTAAGATCTCATTCCAGGTGACTGTAATTTCTATAAATTGAGCTACCCATTGCATATTGCCTTAATAAATACTATTGACATATTTCCTCACTATGCCTCAGCATATTCTCGTTCTGGTAGATCAATAAAGTCTATTATGAGGTAGCCTCTGGGAAAGATGAAGTTAGGCAACCAACTGCTGATGGCAGATAACGCACCGTAAGTAATTGCATCTATTCTAGCACTCAAGGCCTGAGTCGAATTGACCTGGTGAGGGTGTTTGATTTCGCTCAACGAACACCGCAAGATGATTTCATTGAGTGATGGCCTCTTTAATAGCTCTCACCAGTGCAGGATGCCAAACGCACACCGCAGCGGAATTTACTGGAAGGCTGCATCAGTAAGTGAAGAGGACTTTTACACTATACGCCTAATGGATGAAGTGTATCTGGAATACCCACGCGGGGAACTTGGCGATACAAAGCTGATCTTCTGCAAGAAGGTATGCACATCGGTAGATTTATGGCCAGTTCATCGATGCACATCATGGGGATAAAAGCAATGTATTGCCACAGGAAAACAACCGTTTGTGATCCAGCAAAATATAAATTTCCTTATCGACGGCGCGAATTAAAAATTACATGCTCCAATTAGGTTTGGGAGCTCGACAACAGCTACATCCCGATGCGAAATGAGTTCATATACCTCTTCGCCATCATTGATGTTTACAGCAGGTGCATTTCGGGTTCGAGTAGAGCAAATTCCAAGGAGGCAGACTCTTTAGTAAACGCGCTCAAAGAGGCCATAGGCAGGTTTGGTAAGCATGAAATCATCAATTCGGATCAAGGCCGTCAATTCACAAGCGATCAATATGTCTCTTACCTGAGAGGACTGGAGACCGTCTGCATTTCTATGGACGGAAAAAGTAGAGCTACGGATAATGAACACATCGAACGCTTTTTCTGTACCTTCAACTTCGAGAAGCTATATCACCTTGTACCTTTTGACAGACTGGAGCTCTGCTCGTGTCGTCAAGGGTTTTATCGACTTCTACAATCCTCGAAGAACAGATCCAATGATTGGAGAGTCGCGCCAATGAAGCGCTAAAAAGAAACCACATGATTAATCAATAAAAAACAAAAGTTATGAGTCTCCTAGGCACCCAGTCAGCAATATTTACACCTTTACTTTGGTTGAAATCTGTCCTCAGGATGGAGGAATTGTAGTACCGACTCACTCAAGCCTTTCTCTTAAACGACCAAGTGACAAAAAACTTGGCAACTTCATCACCGTCTTCGTTTGCACCCTTAGCAACCATCGTCAGAGTATCAGAATCGCCAACATCAAGTGAATCAATTATTCCAAAGAGCTCAACCCCCTGACTACATTCAAAAGTTATCTTCTGATCGGCTTTCTTGTAGTACTCAGCACGAAAACCAACAACCAGCATACTAAACTTGCCTTTACCTGCTTGCGCCAGCTGACAAAGAGCACCTGTGGAAAGCTCGGCTGCTCCAGCCATAGCCGCAAAATAGATGGATTTAAACGGATTCTGAGTGCGCCATTTAAAAGGGATCGAGACTTGGCATCTTTCAATGTTAAGCGTCTCTATTCTCAAGCTCCAAAAAAGAGCGGACGGCAAGGCTTTGCCCAAGCCCAACTTAAAAAGGAAAGGATGAGTAGCTTTTCGAATATATTCTCGGGCCTTTGCATTAAGTGACGGCGCAGTTACCTCTACTTCCATAAATCAAATAAATGAAAACTAAAGATAAGTTATTCCATCTTTTAATTCGGTAGTCTCGGACTATATCGCCCCTTCTTTGATCTCTTCTACCACTTCTGGATCCAGTAAAGTAGAGGTATCTCCGAGGCTAGTTGTATCTCCTTCGGCGACCTTCCGGAGAATACGGCGCATAATCTTCCCACTTCGCGTTTTAGGAAGTCCACTTACAAACTGAATCTTATCCGGCTTGGCAATTTTTCCAATCTCGGCTACCACAGTTTCCACTATTTCAGCACGAAGCTTTTCTGGGTTTTCAGGAGGTACCTTAGTGATTACATAGGCATAAATTCCTTGACCCTTAATGTCGTGGGGATATCCAACGACTGCACTTTCCGCAACCAGATGATCATTGGCATTGATGGCATTCTCAATCTCAGCTGTTCCAAATCGGTGGCCAGAAACATTGATTACATCATCTACCCTGCCGATGATTCGGTACATACCGTCTTCATCTCTTCGGGCACCATCTCCTGTGAAGTAATAACCTTTGTAATAAGAGAAATAGGTATTCTTACATCGCTCATGGTCGCCGTAAGTTGTACGAAGCATACTTGGCCAAGGATGCTTTATAGCCAGGTAGCCTTCTTCGCCATTTCCTTCAATTTCATTGCCTTCTTGATCTAAAAGTGCTGGTTGAATACCGGGAAGTGGATATCCGGCATGGGTCGGCTTCATAGGGCTGTGATTGCCAAGTCCAGAAATCATGATCCCACCTGTTTCTGTTTGCCACCAGGTGTCTACAATAGGGCATTTCTCTTTCCCAATATGAATATGATACCACTCCCACGCTTCCTGATTGATTGGTTCTCCAACCGTCCCTAGCACTTTCAAGCTGTAGAGTCCATAACTTAAAACATGATCATCCCCATGCGCCATAAGCGCCCTTATGGCAGTCGGCGCAGTGTAAAACTGATTTACTCCATGCTTATCACAAACCTGCCAGAATCTGCCGGGCCCTGGGTAAGTCGGCACCCCTTCAAACATCACTGTTGTTGTTCCATTCAAAAGTGGCCCGTAGATAATGTAAGTATGTCCGGTGATCCAACCTACATCTGCGGTACACCAATAAATGTCGCTTTCATCTGGTTGAAATACGTTTGCGAAACTGTAGCCAGCATAGACCATGTATCCGCCGCAAGTGTGCACTACTCCCTTGGGTTTGCCTGTACTTCCAGAAGTATAAAGAATAAAGAGCATATCCTCAGAATCCATTGGTACTGGATGACAATCTGAATCCACCTTCTCTAGCTCATCGTGAAGCCAGAAGTCTCTCCCCTCTTGCATGTGAACCGCCCATCGCGTTCTCTCCACGACAATAACAGATTCCACAGATGAACATTCTTTGAGCGCTTCGTTCACAACGGCCTTGACCGGAATCTCTTTTGTCCCTCGGTAAAGACCATCGGCGGTGATGACCATTTTACAGGATGAGTCATTGATACGATCAGCCAAAGCGCTGGCAGAGAATCCGGCAAATACTACTGAGTGGACTGCCCCGATTCGCGCACAAGCCAAAACAGCGATCGTCAACTCTGGAATCATTGGCATGTAAAATGCTATGCGGTCGCCTTTCGTTATACCTTTTGATTTCAAGACATTGGCAAACATGCAAACCTTCTCGTGCAACTCTCGGTAGGTGTAGCGAATGAATCTCTCTTTCGGATCGTTTGGCTCCCAGATCAGGGCTAATTTGTTTCCACGATTTTCGAGATGGCGATCCAGGCAATTCTCAGTAATGTTCAATTGTCCTTTTAGGAACCACTTTACTGAAGGAGTTTCAAAATCCCATTCTAAAGTCGTGTCCCATTTTTTTTGCCATAAATAATGATTCGCGATATCAGACCAAAACTCTTCTGGTTGTTCAATACTTCTGGCGTAGGTGGCTTTATAGTCTTCAAAGCTCTTAACCTGAAAATTCATCATAAATAGATGCTTTAGTTCTTTGGCTACTTAATTAATGATCATAATGTGGACGGTCAAGATATGATTATAGCCTCAATATTCCGCGTCTAATAACCAGATAGCAATTTAAAATGTAAAGATAGATTTGGGGTTTTTAAGTTTTATTTACCTTAAAAAAGGTGACTAATGTATATGCACCTCAGGTTCTCCTATGGGAATACGAATATTCTCAACCAATTCCTGAACCTTTTCTGGAGCAGGTTTGGTAAACGATTTCACCAAGAAGGCTGTAGCGAAGTTTAAGAGCATACCGATGGTACCAAAACCTTCAGGTGAAATCCCAAACCAATATTTTTCTGGTCCTCCACCACCCATAAATCCAAATTTAAACTTCAGAATGTAAAATATTGTGGAGCCCAATCCAACCAACATACCCGCTATAGCTCCTTCTTTATTCATCGACTTACTGAAGATCCCCAGAGTAATAGCCGGAAAGAAGGAAGCTGCTGCTAAACCAAAAGCTAAAGCAACGACAGCTGCAACATAGTCTGGGGGATGAATCCCGAAATACCCAGCCACAGTTACCGCAATGAAAGCGGAGCACCTCGCAGCGAATAATTCCCCTCTTTCTGAGATATCAGGCATCAATTGTTTCTTGAAAAGATCGTGAGAAATGGAAGTCGAAATCACCAGTAAAAGACCTGCCGCTGTTGAAAGAGCCGCTGCAAGACCTCCCGCTGCAACGAGAGCAATGACCCAAGGAGGGAGATTGGCAATTTCTGGATTGGCAAGGACCATAATGTCCTTGTCGACGAAAAGCTCATTTTCTGAATTCATATTGGGGTTAGCAACGATTCTATTCCCATAAGGGCCAAGACCTTTAGCAAAAACAGGTGATTTTCCCTCTACAGCAGCTCCAGGACGGTATTGAACTTTACCATCACCGTTTTTATCCGTCCACGCGAGAAGCTCAGTTTCCTCCCAATTCCCTACCCATTCTGGCAATTCGGTATACTGAGTCCCTTCTACTGTTTCGATCAAGTTTACTCTGGAAAAAACAGAAACTGCAGGTGCTGCAGTATATAAGATCGCAATGAAGAGAAGAGCATAACCCGCAGATTTTCTGGCGTCGCTTACTTTTGGGACAGTAAAGAATCTAACGATCACGTGAGGAAGACCTGCAGTGCCTAGCATAAGAGCGGCGGTGATAAAAAACATGTCACCAGTAGACTTCGTTCCTTTTGTGTACTCCGCAAAACCGAGCTCGTTGTGAAGATCATTAAGTTTATTCAAAAGTGGAGTTCCGTCCTCGAGTGAACCTCCAAATCCTAATTGTGGGATGATATTATCCGTCATTAAAATGGAAATGAAGATTGCCGGAACCATGAAGGCGAAAATCAACACGCAATATTGTACAACCTGCGTATAAGTAATCCCTTTCATCCCGCCGAGAACCGCATAAATCAATACGATCACCATTCCAATTATTACACCTGTGGTTACATCCACTTCGAGGAATCTTGAAAACACGACTCCAACTCCACGCATCTGACCTGCTACGTAGGTAAAAGAGACAAAAAGTGCACAAAAGATGGCAACAGTACGTGCAGTATTTGAGTAGTAACGATCACCTATAAAATCAGGAACAGTAAACTTTCCAAATTTCCTGAGATAGGGTGCTAGGAGAAGAGCGAGTAGAACGTATCCTCCTGTCCACCCCATGAGGTAAACCGACCCATCATATCCCTGAAAGGAGATAATTCCCGCCATGGAAATAAATGAGGCGGCACTCATCCAGTCCGCGGCCGTAGCCAACCCATTGGCCAAAGGTGAAACACCTCCTCCAGCTATGTAGAACTCTTTTGTAGATGCAGCGCGACTCCATATCGCAATTCCCACATAAATGGAGAAAGTAATACCGACAAGTGTGTATGTCCATATTTGAATGTCCATTAAATTTTTCGATCAAAGTTTAAAACTCACCTTTTTCTCGAAAGCCGTACTTTCTATCCAAATGATTCATCCGAAGCACGTAAATAAAAATAAGAACGACAAATACAATAATTGAACCCTGTTGGGCAAACCAAAACCCTAATGGAAAACCAGCCAGTTTTATTGTATTTAATTGGTCAACCAAGAGAATCCCAAACCCGAAAGAGACAAGGCACCAAATGGAGAGTAAAATGAATAGCAGCCTCAGATTTTCTTTCCAATACTTTCGGTGCTTTGGGTGATCAACTTTTTCCATGAGCGCATATTAAGCAGTTAAAGCGTAGTCCAATAAGTTTGATTTTTAGCTAATGTACAGGGTGGACTTCAAAGTATAAGCTATCGTGAAAGGTTTCATCGAAGTAAACGATTTTTAATTTTTTTTCACGGTGATGTAGAAATATTCTCAGCTTTGCAAAGCAGCCGTTGCAATAGCAGCACCCGAATGGTAGAACTATTTGGACAATTAAAATACATTTGTGTGCCTACCCAATTCAACCAAGACACATAAACATTCAATACCATGACGAAGGATAGCTCATCCAACAGGTTTAAAATTGAACTTGTCAAAGCCACATTCAGTGAATCGGTCATTCCGATGTTCTGGTGCGACAAAGAGAAATTTCTAATGTTTAATGAATCATTCGTAGCAATAACCGGTTATACCGATGAAGAGCTTCACAAAATCGGTTTTAATGACCTCAGCGATGCTAAAAATTGCTTCAGCAGTATCGAGGAGATTCATTCTACCTCTCATGGGCGTGAGGTAGGAATAGTAACATGGCAACTCATCAGAAAAGATGGGAAAAAGGATGTTCTCGAACTTCGATTAACGCGAGTTCTAACCCAAAAGGAGAATAATTTCTACTACGGTGTTTTGAGGCAAATGAGTGAAGCAAAGGTTGATCAGGAAATTTTCTCAGACGTCATTTCCAAATTACAAGATTCTCTTTCAGCCTCTAATCAAGGGGTTTGGGAATGGTATGGATCAATGGATCAAGCGACTCTTTTTGATTCACACATTGGACTATCAGATAGACAAATGCAAATAGTAGATTTTGATACTGATCTCTTTTTGGGCAAAGTACACCCAGTGGATCGACCGAGAGTAAGGATAAACTGGGAACAGATGACAAAGAGCTTAGATGACCATTATCAGGATGAATATCGCATCATGAGCAAAGCTCAAAAGTATATTTGGGTCAGATCTGAAGGGAAAGTTATGGAGCGGAATAAAGACGGGGAACCATTACGAATCTCTGGCATAGTTAAAGATATTAATGAACAAAAAGAAACCCAAAGACAAATTCAAGCACAAACCCAAAAGCTAATCGATTACGCATTCATGAATTCTCACTTATTGCGGGGGCCGGCATCTTCTATTCTTGGCCTAGTTGATCTTCTCGCAGATGAGTGCGAGAGCGAAAACTTAATTAGGCTGCGAGAAGCAGCACAGAAGCTAGACCAGAGAATTCATGAGATCAATAGAATGATTGAGTCTAAGGAAGATACAAATGGGGTGATTAACGCTCATGTTCGAAGAGTAAGCCTTATTTCAAAAGACAGTTTACAAAGTCTCATTCTTAAAAATACAATTGAGGAGATTTCGCTAAAAATGAAGTTTGATCTTAGCGAGGATCTTGAGGAGTTCACCTCCAATCCGCTTGAAGATGATCATGCCGAAATTGTGATTCTGGACGACGACTCCTGCCCAGACATATGGAATTTTCTGTCGAAATTTGAAGAAGCTCATCCCCATATACCTATTTATTTGCTTGGTTCTAGATTTGATGTTGATATGATTAACAGACTAAATTCAGATACCGCTGTCCACGGAATCATTCTCAAGTCAGAAGATCAAAGAGGGCTTCTAGAATTTCTAAAATCGCTCAATGTTTAAACAAAAAATAAGCCAGCACGCAGTATATACAATCATTCCGGCTTTTCTTCTCTTGGGTTGTGCGCCTCAGGCAGAAAAACTGGAAAACACCAACTCACAGCGGCATCTACTCCAAGCTACATTATACGCACAGAGTTCAGCAGAGTATGAAGCCCTCTGCCTTCAAGCCTACACTTTAGCCAAAATCCAAATGAAAAAATCATTGGCAGCTGGCATAGAAAATCCAGCTGTAGTTTTAGACTTGGACGAGACTATTCTTGACAATAGCCCTTACACAGGTTGGCAAATCAAATCTGGAAACAGCTATAAATCTGACACTTGGGCCGGTTGGGTTTCGGCAGCAGAAGCCGAAGCGATACCTGGTTCTATCGAGTTTCTTCAATGGGCCGATAGCAATGAAGTTAAGCTTTTCTATATCAGTAACCGAAAGGCAGATGGTCTTGCACCTACCATTAAAAACCTCAAAAACTTGAAGGCACCTCAAGCCGATTCATCTCATATCTACCTTAGAACAACCACATCTGACAAAAGTAAGAGGAGAGCTGCTGTAGATTCTCTTGGAGTAAATGTGGTCCTTTACATTGGAGATAACCTGGGAGATTACTCTGAAATTTGGGACAAACCCGCAGGGGTTAAGAATAGAAAGGAATTTTTAGTAATCCAAGGAGCAGATATCGGAACAAAGTATATCTCTCTACCCAATCCTATGTACGGAACATGGGAAGGCGCTTTATTCAATTATGATAGCTCTCTATCTGGCGAGCAACTCGACTCTTTAAGGCTTTTACACCTCCGGGCTTGGGACCCTTGAAATCCTTATGGAGTAACGATTAATTGCCATCATTCTTGGCGATAATCCACACTGCATGAACAATTCCTGGAATAAAACCCAATAAGGTCAGTAGGATGTTAATCCAAAAGTGTTTGCCTAGGCCAACAGTGAAAAACACCCCGAGAGGAGGTAGAATAATAGCAAGAACTATTCTGATAATACTCATAATATTTAGGTTGGTTTAGTCACTTTTTGATCTAGTGGTTTGAAAGAAATAAAGACCGACAATAAAACAAACTCCAGACAAAGTGAAATAAAACAGAGGACTCTGCCAGATGGACAAATCCTCAGTGTAAAGAGTCTCTACCCTATCGTGCAAAACCACCGCCCTTATTAGGAATGCTGAGGAAAAGGCAAATGACAAAAAGTAGTAATTTGGCTTTTTTGGTTCTTTGTCCATGGCGTAAATATAATCCTTGTTCGAACAGCTCACTTTTTCATAACCAGAGTTAATAAATTCAATCCAAAAACTTTTCTTCTGAACGGGCCATGTGGTAATTTGGTCAACGATTTTTTATAAAATGGATCTTGATCTTCATTTATTGGCTGACAACCTTACTAATCCGGCCTTACTCTTTTTCTTCTTGGGAATTATTGCGGTTCAGTTAAAGAGCGATCTAGAAATCCCAAATAATTCATCGAAGTTTATCTCAATGTACCTGATTCTTTCCATCGGTTTTAAAGGTGGACAGGAATTGTCTCATAGTGAGTTTAATGCCGAGATCTACTATTCTTTGCTTTTCGGAATTTTCTTAGCACTGAGCATACCGGCCTATGCATATTTCATACTTCGACAAAAATTCAGTGTTTCGAATTCAGGTGCAATCGCTGCGGCGTATGGTTCGGTCAGTGCGGTAACTTTCGTCACAGCCATTTCCTTTTTGGAACTGGAGCAAATAGATTTTGGCGGACATATGGTCGCCGTTATGGCCCTGATGGAGGCACCTTCGATCATCATAGGAGTTTTGCTTATAAGTATTTTTGCCAAAAAAGAGGGCACTCAAAAACCCAAAATGGGCTATGTGCTAAAACACTCTCTGACCAATGGAAGTGTGCTCCTCATCCTGGGAAGTTTGGTGATTGGCTATGTGGCAAGCGACGCCCAAGCAGAGGGCATCAAGCCATTCACCACCGATATCTTTAAGGGTTTCCTCGCAGTTTTTTTGTTGGATATGGGAATTACCAGTGGAAAGGAACTGTCGGCTTTTGTCAAAAAAGGGTGGTTTGCGGTACTCTTCGCCATTATCATTCCCATATTCAACGGTAGCTTCGTCGCATTTATAACAAGTACCTTTACCGAAAGTGAGGGTAACCGCTTACTCTTTGCGATTTTGGCGGCTAGTGCGTCTTATATCGCAGTTCCAGCAGCCATGAGAATAGCCGCACCTCGTGCCAATCCGAGTTTGTATTTACCGATGGCATTGGCAGTGACATTCCCATTCAATATTACCCTGGGAATGCCTCTTTACCTTTACATAGCTCAGCATACGTAAATCGCAACTTCTCCAAAATTTAATTGTCACTCAAAAAGAAGACTTAATCGTATCTTTGCCGCCCATTTTGATTTTACCCACACTGTGGTATTTCTATATTGTGTAGTGTGACTAATTTTGCAAAAAAATGTTTTGAACAAACAGTTCAAAGTACCTACTAATGTCATGATAGAAACAGATATCATCATTATCGGAGCAGGTCCATGTGGACTTTTTACTGTTTTTGAAGCAGGATTGCTCAAATTGCGTTGTCACTTAATTGACTCCCTTCCTATCGCCGGAGGTCAGCTAGCAGAAATATATCCTAAGAAGCCTATTTACGATATTCCTGGCTTCCCTTCTGTATTGGCTGGCGACCTAGTGGATAATCTCATGGAGCAGATAAAACCTTTCCATCCCGGCTTCACCTTGGGTGAAAGAGTTGAGCAGGTCAAGAAGGACGAAGACAATATGTTTTTAGTAAAAAGTAGCCGTGGCACCGTACACAAAGCCCCAGTGATAGCCATTGCCGGAGGTTTGGGGTGTTTTGAGCCGCGGAAACCACCTATTGCCAAAATCTCAGATTTTGAGGACAAAGGCGTTGATTACATCGTAAAAGATCCCGAAAAATTTGCTAACAAAAGAGTAATTATTTCTGGTGGTGGTGACTCAGCGCTAGACTGGGCGCTTTATCTGGCCAATGGTCTCGCCAGTGAAGTAAGTTTGGTTCACAGAAGAAGCTCTTTTCGAGGTCATCCTGATTCTGTAGATAAAGTAATGGCAATGGCTAGTAAGGGAAAAATCAATTTGATTACTGAGGCCGAAGTAGTAGATGTGAGTGGAAATGGTCACCTAGAATCGGTTCAGATCAAGCAAAAGCAAGAAGGATTGATCGACAAATCGGTCGATCATTGGCTACCCCTTTTTGGGCTGACTCCCTCTCTAGGGCCGATTGCCGATTGGGGATTAAACATCAGTAAGAATAGCATTGAGGTAGACACCTTCGACTACAGCACCAATGTGCCCGGCATTTTCGCGATTGGCGATATTAATACTTATCCTGGCAAGCTAAAGCTCATCCTCTGTGGTTTTCACGAAGCGACCTTAATGGTACAAAGCGCTTTTAAAATGATTTATCCTGATCAAAAACTCTCCTTTAAGTACACTACTGTGATGGGTGGTATTAAAGGGTTCTAGGAATGAGTGTGATCAACATTACGGTAATTGACCGTGAAGGAGAATCTCACAACCTGGAGGCTCCTACCGACATGAACATGAATCTCATGGAGGTCTGTAAGTCTTACGAACTTCCTGTAAAAGGCACCTGCGGAGGAATGGCCATGTGTGCAAGTTGCCACTGCTACATAGAATCGGACCACGATCTCAACGAAGCGAGTGATGACGAAGAAGACATGCTGGATCAAGCTTTCTTTGTGGAAGAGAATAGTCGGTTAGGTTGTCAAATTTTTGTTGAAGACAGCTTGGATGGTTTAGTAGTTAGATTGGCTGATGAGTCTGAGTAAGTTAGGCTTTTCAAGCTCTTTCAACTCTTTGGGATTAGGGCTAATTTTATACTCTCGTCCTTTTTTATGGTATCGAAAAAGCCTTTGATTTCAGAGTAGTTCTCTTTTGGATATTCTCCTTCTTTGTAGTACACCTTTCTTACAAAACGAACACCCTCTGCTTCACTTAGCAGATTTGTTTCTAATTGATATCCACCAAAATCTGTTTCTACAGAACGAGACTCTGGAAACTTGTCCAAAGTCATTCTAGTAGGGAAGATGACATCAATTGTGTCCACGTAAGTGTAGCCTCGGCGGAAATAAATGGGCTCTGTCCTCTCCTCTTCTTCAAAAGCTGGGAATTGACCAGTATAAAAAAATGGAGTAAACAGTAATTTCTTCCCCATTTTCTTGGTGAACAGCCTATCGTGAATTCGCAGGCTAACCGTCATTCGTGGATTGTCAGAAGCATACTCTTCTACCTCTAAGTTCTCCACTTCAAAGGATTTGAGATTGGTGAAGTATCTAATCAAGCCTTCATCTTGATATCCGGCATTTTTGAGTTGGAATACAGACCTTTCCATAGCCAACCTTTCGTATTCCGCTTCAAAGAATATCTCGACCTCTCCAGTAGAAGATATGCTCAAAGTTGTGTTTCGAGATGCTAGGTTTTCATGGTAAAAGTAGGAAGGAGTTTTGACGAGTTTACCTCCTTCTGGTGTCAACAGTAGTGCAAAACGATTATCGGTGAAATCTGATAAATAATTGAGTGGAGCGTTTTGGCTTGTGCACTCCACCCATATCGTGTCGCCTTGATTGGGGACGCAAAGAATAACGTGGTTGAAATTGTGAGTAGGACGGTTTGGATCAATCCACGCATCATTTTTTCCAGCTGAAATCAGTGCCGGATAAGATTCGACATCTACCATATCAAGAATCGAGCACATCAAGTTGGTTAAAGCCTTACAATCTCCGTATCCGGATTGGAAGGTTTTTTGTGCCGAAGCTGTCTGCAAACCACCTATCCCATATGTGATCGCCACATACCGCATGTTCTTTTTTATGCAGTCAAATGCCAATTTTGCTTTCGCGCTATCATTTAAATTTTGAAAACCGTCTGGATAAATTTCCGCAAGAGCTTTCTCATTCAAGTTTGATTTTTTCCTCCAAAGCTCATTCATCCACAAACCAAATGACTCCCAGCTTTCTAGAGATCCTCTATAACCGTTGTAATCAAAATTTTTGAATATAAGTTCAACCAAACTGCCTGATTTCTTTAAACCAAATGGCTCCTTCTTTATTCCCAGCGAACCACCTAATTTGAAGAAATCAGATCGCACCTTCTTTTCTAACGAAGTGGTATGTTGGATCCTAGAGTTTGTATAAATTTCAAGCTCAAGATCAGCCGGTCTTGATATGGTCAGCGACAGTTCTTTGTAAAACACAGATTCAGAACTGATCGGATTCCAAGAGAAATCAAACATCCATTCTCTATGGGTTATTGAGGATATCTCCAAGGTGTATGGATGATTTTGCCGGCTTACATCCAAACTATAGACCTGTGCATCATCGTAATAGTTAGCACCCTTGAAAAGCAATTCCCGTTCAAATACGTTTTTAGTAAAGGTATCCACGAGATCTCCTGAGGCATCATAAACACGCACGACGAACTCGCGATTTCTGATGAACTCATCTTCGGCATATGAAAGCCGAGCAAATTTATCGCCTTCTGGAGTGAGTATTTGAACCCGCTGTTTTTTGTGAATCTTAAAATTCTTGAGTGAGATGACCTCAATACTAACTTCTTCCTTCTCTACAATTGCATCCACTCCTACTCCAGGATGAGAAATCATGAATATGAGAACTACCAACAACAGTTCGATTCGCATACTTATAGTTTTTGAACTTCCACATATTCACCGTGTGCTTCAGCCACTTGATCATAGAATGTTCTAAGAGATTCATACGCGTTCTGTAGAAATCTATTCTTATTCATCGTTACTCCGCTCCTAACGATTAAGTTGCCAAAATTGTACGAAGACGAAAAACTAAATTCAGCATCCTTACCAGGCAAAATCAAATTTTTCGATTCAGGAACCTCGATGTCAAACTTTTCTGGATCAAGCCTCAATATGCAGGTATACTTTTCCTCCCAGTTGTCAGGATAAACAATTGGGTATTTTCGCTCTTCCTTGTCGAAGGGATTGTCCGTTAGCGGTTCCACAAGAACTGCAGGAAAAATATAGGAGTCGCCATATTCCTCAAGAGCTACCTTAATAGTAAAATTGATATAAAGCTCACCTTTTGCTTTGTCCATCTCATTTCCATCGTAGGTTAGACTCACACCGTCAGCCAATGAGAAGTAAGTTTCTAATTTTTCTGCATTGTTCTTGAGTAAAAACTGCTTGACCCGATATGCGTAAAGTCCTGATAAACTAATTCTCATTTTTCCAAGGACGCTATCTTCTTTGAGCTCTCGCAAATCCACTGTACTTCGCCGGTACGTCGGGTTGATTCCTTTCATAGGATACCATCGAGGGTTTTTTATCTCGGCTGCAAGCCCTTCTCCGTTGTATGATTTCTCGCTAATCTCTCCCGGCTGCAAAGAAGGGTTTGAAGCGTCAAGTAGCATATAGCCATCTCCTACATACACTATTGCCATAAGAGAATTAAATTGAGTGAAAATCGGAAATTCAGTGAGTACTCTCTCATACTTTCGAAGGGAATACAACAAGGGAAAAGCATCAACACCATTTTGTCTTAGCGCAGCTATCATAAACATGTTTATTTCGCAGTCAGAAGCCTGTTTCGTAAACAGAAAATCTTTGGGCTTTCTGGACATCACAATTCCGCCGTTACTGCCATTACTACTTAAGCGAGATTGAACCGCCTTATAAATCGCGACAATAAGACCTTCCTGAGTGTAGCTCTTGGGATTTTCTACGTCTACTAATTGCTTTTTTGAGCGCACATCATAAAATCGACGATTGGTACCTTCATCGTAATAGTCATCTACGGATGCCTCCCAATTATTGTAAAAGAAATTGCGATCTCCAGTACCCACTGGATCGATATAGTGCAACTCAGCCATAATCCTTGCTCGATAATTCTCAGGAGAATCCATAATGGGTTCAGGTCGAAGAGCGGGAATATTCTTTGCCGAAAAGAGATAATTTACTTCTTCGTAGCTATTAACCGCAGCCCCAGCCCCGAGGGCAACCCTCTTGGTGAAGCTCTGAGATTGATGGAGAGGGTGATTGCCCATCTTTAGGATTTTGTATCCAAAATTGGCAGGATAAGAGATCTGAAACTGACTGTGCAAAACTGGGCTATCAAGTTGAATTTCCCAATCGTCTAGCCCAAACCAGAATGGATCATGAATGGTATATTCCAATTCAATAATGCTTCCCGCCTTTACATTTTTGAATGTGAACCGCACCAAATTCAATTCGTCGTTATAATCTTCAACTTGCCAGTCTGCATTTTTGAGTTTTGTAACCTCAATTTTTCCATTGGTGAGATTGTAAACTTTTCCCTTAACGTGCGAAATAGACTTTTCATTATCGTTGCCTTTAAAAAGAGAAATTACTTGATCTGCCATCTCCTTTCCATTATCATTCAAAACAAGAATTCTCTCTTGAATGGTGTAGTCACAAATGACCTCTAAGTTTACTCCAAAATCCAGTTTTGCCCTTCCCAATCTATAAAGGTAAATCGCTCCATCCTCCTTTTCATACACCGAGTCTGGAATTGCAAAATCCCCGTCGGTTACTTTTTCGATCTCGTATCTATCAAACTCACCTTCACCGAGCTTTTGGCCTTTTAAAGAGGTTAGAATAAAAAACAGGGCAAATCCTGTGGTAAAAATCTTATATAATCGGATGATCTTGGTAAAACTGAACATAACGTGTTTTGGAACTAGCCAAATATAGATATCGGTCAGGATAAACAAAAAGGCAGACTTTGAGAAAGTCTGCCTTTTGAGAGTGCCCGGGACTGGACTCGAACCAGCATGAGCTTAGCTCACCACCCCCTCAAGATGGCGCGTCTACCAATTTCGCCACCCGGGCTAATTTTATCAAAGCACGGTGGCGAGATTTATTCCGCGTCTGTTGCGGAGCCTACCGAGCTTATTTGGGACGGCAAAAGTATCAAATATTCGGAATTTGCAAACATTAATTCTCCTATAAATCCTGGTGATATCCAACAACAAAAAGTTTTTTTTACTGGAACTTTTGAAAAACAAACAACAAAACTTCGAGGTTTACGATTATGAAATATCTTTGTAAAAAATAAGTAGTGATGCAACACGCCCCAAAAAGCACCGGAACTACAGCTCTTTTCAAAAATCCAATTCTTGAAAAGCTGGCCCGAACGCATATATCAGTGCCGCTCACCATATATTTTGTGGGTTCGGCGGTGATGATGTACATTAATTTTTCAAATGGCTATACAGGAACATGGGAAGGTATTGGAATTTTCCTCTTCGGTTTATTGTTCTGGACTTGGTTCGAATACATCATGCACAAGCATGTATTTCATATGTTACCGACCAATAAAATCAAAGAACGAATTCAGTACATGTTCCATGGAGTACACCACGAATATCCTAGGGATAAATCAAGACTAGCTATGCCACCTGCAGCGGCCTTAATGATTTTAGCAGTCCTCTTTTTTTCTTTTCGGCTAGTCATAGGTACGTACGTATTCACCTTCCTCCCTGGCTTCATTGTGGGTTATGCCCTTTACTTGCTCGTTCATTACTCCATTCACGCTTTCGTCCCACCAAAAAATACGTTTGGTACGCTTTGGATTAATCATAGTATCCATCATTACAAGGACGATACTGTAGCTTTTGGAGTTTCGACTACCCTTTGGGATGCCATTTACGGAACGCTTCCAGCAAAGACATACAAACGCAAAAAAAAGGCAGCAAAAAGAGCAAATGCTCAACCGAAAAGCAAACGCACTGCTCAAGTAGCTTAAGAAAATTTTAACGGCTTCAAACACCATCACCCAAACGGATGATGGTGTTTTTTTTTATAATACCAGAATGATGGTATTTCAGAGGCAAGATCGCACCACTATTTTTGTTGTGTAGAACAATTCTAAATAGTATGGAGCCCGTCAAATTGGTCATTGCTTTTCAAAACTGGAGGATCACCGTAGATCCTGAAGTTAAATTGTTCTTCAAAAATCAAACCGTAGCATCAAATTACCAGGAAATTTCATCGTTGAGACATTCGCTACAGAAGCATTTTGCTAGACCTCCACAAAGTAAATGCAACAGATGCATATCAATATTGAATCCCAGAAATTTTAATAAGGTTACCGTTCACAAACACGATAAAAATGATTTTTTGACATTTCTAAACACATTTGAGCGAGAACTTCAGCTAGTAAAAGACATCACTGAACAGTGCCAGCTCGATAGATGTCCTCAATGTGAATGCGAACCTGAGTGGTATTTCACCTTAAATTAGAAAATTAAAATCTTGAGTCGAGATAGCGGGCTTAAAAAAGAAATGAGAACCTATTAACTCCATTTGAGATGAAATAGGAAACCGGGTATTAATTTTATGGATGATTTGAACCCCAATTTTAAGCAGCTTCTCGACTCAAACAAATTACAAGAGAAAATACTTTAGCCAAAAAATGCTCGATGAACTCGCAAATTAAAATACTTCTCGTTGTCCTTGCTTCTTTCATCACTGAAAACTTGGAAGCTCAGAATATCCTCCTCGACAGAGACTTCTGGAAGTCAAAGCCAGATCTAAAAACGGTAAAAAATAAAGTAGATGAAGGACACAACCCTTCTGAGCTGAATCGGTATGCTTTCGATGCGCTTTCATGGGCCCTTATCGAAGAAGCGCCAATGGATGTGTTGAAATACCTCTTTGAACAAGAAGGCAATACAGCCAATAAGCTTACTCATGACGGACGGACTTATATTTTTTGGGCGGCATACCGAGATAATCTGAAGTTTATGAAATTTCTTTTGAGAGAAGGAGCCCGCACCGACATCGTCGATGAACACGGTTATTCGTTACTTAATTTCTCCGCCACAACCGGGCAAACTAATCCTGCTCTTTATGACTTTATAATCAAAAACGGTGCAAATGTGAAGAAGGAGAAAAACAATGACGGAGCGAATGCCCTATTGCTCCTGATGGCTCATCTTGAAGATTTGGAAATGGTAGAATATTTTACCGACAAGGGCCTAAGCGTATTCGACAAAGATGACAATGGTAGCACGGCTATGCACTATGTCGCTAGAGGTGGAAACTTAAAAATGCTTGGTTGGTGCATTGATAAAGGCATTATGTACAAGGGAACAAATAAAGATGGAAGATCAGTGATGCATTTTGCTAGCCAAGGGCGACGAGGCCACACAAATGATTTGGAAGTCTTTGAGTTTTTAGAGACTAGCGGTGTGAGTCCTTCTAATGCAGATAAGGAAGGAGTGACCCCACTAATGCTCTATTGCAATTCTGGCAGAGATCCAAATGTTGTGAAATGGTTCTTGAAAAAGGGCGCGTCTGCTGATGAAACCGAGAAAGATGGAAATACCGCACTGATGATGGCTTCAAGAAATAGCTCAATCGAAGCCGTCAAAACTCTTTTGGTGAAAACCAGAGACATCAACCATCAAAATCTCAAAGGCGAGACGGCGCTCTCGAATGCCACGAGTAGGAACAATGCAAAAGTCGTTCAAACCTTAATCGAAGCTGGTGCTAACGCCGAAGTGCAAGATAAAGATGGGAATAATCTACTCTACTATTGGATGAGGTCTTACAGTCCTGATAATAAAGATGATTTTAGAAAAAAGGAAAAATTACTCGTTGGTGCTGGGATGGAGCCAGATACAGCTCAAGACAATGGTTATACCATATGGCATTTGGCGGTGGAAAAAAATGACATCGAGCTGCTCGAGTTTCTTTCAAAAAATAAGGCAGATATCAATGCTAAAAATAAAGATGGGCTTACAGCTTTGCATATGGCAGCTATGAAAACTGGTGATGTAGAATTTCTCGTAAAAATGGTTTCTCTTGGCGCAAATCCTAATTTGAACACCGATTTTGAAGAGACTGTACTTCAACTGGCTCAGGAAAATGAGCTTTTGAATGCGAACGATAATGATTTGAGTTTTTTAAGAAATTAAAGATTGAAAATGAGAAGTAGAATTTTTTACGTGCTGTTGGTCATTGGAATCATTGGCCTTTCTTTCAAGACTATTGATCACATGAACGAAGAATCCACCTCGTACAAATGCATGGTCCAATTGGTTAATTATGACGGAGAAGGGGCTTACATCATTACATCTTTGATGGATCCCGAAGGAAAGTATGAAAAGACGCTATACGTGGTAGGTGAGGATGATGAGTGGTACCACCTCATCGACGAATGGTGGACGTACTTCGGAAGAGAAAAAAGAAGCTTAGATGGAATAACCGGTGCAACTGTCGGAGGCGGAGAACGCAAAGTCTACACCTTTGAGGTGGAAAACAAGTATGTAGATCAAGGGTATAAAATTCGATTTGAAACTTCCGTTGAAGATCAAAAGTACCACCCCATCGATTTAGAACTGGGGCTGAACTCAGAACTTCCTTCGAAACCTGTCAAAGGTTCTGGGTATATTCGCTATGTGCGAATGATGCCTAACTAAATACTCACTTTGACTATTTCCATTTGGAGATATAGCCATTTGGCTCTCGCCATCTCGGCGGCGGCCTTTATTTTGATGCTATCCATCACGGGAGCTATCCTAGCTCTTGACCCTATCGGCGCCAAACTAACTTCCAATACCAGCGTGGATGAGTTCCCCAAGCAAAATTTGGGTTCAACCCTGGCCATTATTAAGGAAAAGTATGGTGAAATAGTAAAACTCCAAAAAGATCGAAATGGATTCTTGCTCCTTTCGATCATCGATAAGGAAGGAGAACTTCTTGAGTTTTTCATCCATCCGATCACAGGAGAAAAGACAGGAGAGAAACGAGAGACATCAGAGTTGATTAAGTTCACGACTAACCTGCATAGATCATTATTCTTAAAAAGCATCGGGAGGTTTTTTATAGGAATAAGTTCTTTTCTGTTTCTACTTATAGCTATTACGGGCTTTATACTTTTGATAAAGAGGCAACAAGGGCTTAAAAATATTTTCAAAAAAGTCATCAAGGAGAACTTTTCTCAATTTGGACATGTCGCCCTCGGGAGACTGGCGTTCGTTCCTATTCTTGTCGTTGCTGCAACTGGAGTTTACCTTTCGCTACTCCGGTTTTCGATCATCCCGGATCCAAGTTTAGAACACGATCCAAACTTTGATTTAATGTTGGAAGAGCCCGCAATCGATATTTTTAATGAAGGCATTCTCGTGAGCACATACCTGAGAGAGTTGCGAAGCATAGAGTTTCCGTTCTCAGAAGATGTCTATGATTTTTACACGATCAGTCTTACTGAAAAGGAGATTCAACTAAATCAATATACTGGAGAAATATTGAGCGAACTCTCCTACCCCATCGTCAAGCTTTACAGCGAATGGATGACCGTTTTACATACTGGTGAAGGCAGCATCAGCTGGTCAATAATACTTCTACTTGTCGCGCTTACGGTGCCCTTCTTTGTCTACTCTGGTTTTCGTATGACCTTAATGCGTAAAGCAAATAAGTTAAACGCAGAATATAGCGCTGAAGAATCTGAATACATCATTTTAGTTGGCTCAGAAACGGGCACGACAATGGGTTTTGCCAATCTATTCTACAAGAAGTTGCTCAGCACAGGTGCCAAAGCATTTATTGGGCAGATGAATGACTTTAAAAAATATCCTTCTTTGAAGCAGCTGATTATTTTCACGGCAACTTATGGGGAAGGCGAAGCTCCAACGAACGCAAAGAAATTTCAAGAAAAACTTAAGCAGACAAACTTCAGTCAGAAATTTGGCTACGCCGTCATCGGTTTTGGTTCAATGGCTTATCCTGAATTTTGCAAATACGCCTATGATGTGGATGAAATGCTCGAAGGTGTAGCCGAAGCCAACCGAGAAAAAGCAATTTCTACGGTTGATAACAGATCATGGGATTCCTTTAAAGAATGGGCTCAAGAATGGGGAGCTCGATTTAACCTGAACTTGGCACTCCCAGAAAAATATGATCTAGAAGTGGCGGAGGTAGATCGATACAAATTTGAAATTGTCTCAAAGCGATCGCACGGAGACAGCTTCTTGCTCGAAATCAGACCCGATCAAGCTCTTTCTATAATTTCAGGGGACCTCATCGCCATTCCACCTCGGGATGGAAGTCACGACAGACTTTATTCTATAGGTAAATACAGTAATGACAATCTTTTGATTGCCGTGAAGAAGTACGAAAACGGAGTCTGTTCCAATTTCCTAGACAGTCTGCAAAAAGGCGAAACATTTGTTGCATCACCGATACAAAACAAAAGTTTTTACTTAACAAATGACAAAGGAGATGTCATTATGATCAGCACAGGAACTGGTATTGCTCCATTTTTGGGAATGATTTCTCAAAGCACTATAGATCAAAAAGTCCACCTCTATTGGGGAGGAAAAACAAAAGAAGCTTACCATCAGCTGTACAAAACAGATATAGAAAAACTGCAAGAGCAAAATCAAATCGAATCTCTGCGACGAGCATTCTCAAGAGAACCTGGATGGGAAAAAACTTATGTACAAGATTTACTGAAAGATGATTCTAAAAAGGTAACTGATACTCTAGCTCGAGGGGGAGTCATCATGATATGCGGATCCTTGAAGATGAGAGATGGCGTCTTCGAAGTTCTTGATATAATGTGTCAAAAAAAACTGGGTTTACCAGTACATCATTTCCAAAAGAATTGCCAAGTATTGAGCGACTGTTATTAATCCACTCATTGCTGACTAAAGGAATATTTCTGAGTACCAGATTAATGGTATTTTGACTTTTGCGCTTGGTAGGCTGCGATACAGTTGGTTCTTTTGTGCTATATTAAATAAGTCTAAATAAAAATTGACATGAAACATATTTACTTACTTACCATTGGACTACTTACCTGCGCCGCACTTTCGGCTCAAGTCAACGATGTTGTTGAAATGGGGCCCGGCTATGCAAATCAGGTCTGGTACAGCATGGAAAATGGTGAAATCGGATCAGCTCCGCTTGATGAGTGGGATTTAGCTTTCGAAATCAATGGCTTTTCAGCTTCTATCAGGGCGAATAGTCAAAAAGGTTTAATTGTCTACCAAACACCATACGCCATTAGCGAATGGGAAAGTTTAACCTCCCTCGGTGGTGATTGGCCTCAATTGGCTGACAACTCTTCAACGTGGAGCCAAGGGGCCTTTAATACACACTATACTTCTGAACTTGACCTTGGCTGGGGAATTTACAATCCCATTACTCATTTTGTAACAGGCGATAGCTTGTTTGTAGTAGAACTCGCAAATGGTTCCTTGAAAAAATTGAGGATAGACGCTCTAGCTTCGGGCGTTTACACATTTACTTACTCAGATCTCGATGGATCAAACGAAGAACAAAAGCAACTCGTCAAAGCCGAATATCCGGGAAAAAACTTTGGATACTTTAGGTTTGACACTGGTGAAATGATGGATAGAGAGCCAGCAAATGATACTTGGGATATTACATTTACTCAATACATGAGCATTATTCCAGGCTTTGGCTTTTATCCAGTAACTGGGATTCAACACAATCTAGGTGTACGCGTGGCTGAAGTCGCTGAAACCCCAGTGGATGAGGCTGACCCTTGGTCGGTAGGATTTGATTCTGAGATTGATGTAATAGGTTCTGATTGGAAAGCATTAGACGGATTCTCATTCGTGATAGTCGAAGATCTATCATACTTCGTAGAGGATATAGACGGTGATGTTTATCAGATATTTTTTACGGGCTTCACAGGCCAATCAATGGGTATTACCGAATTTACAGTAACCGAGTTCAGTCTGCTTAGTGCTGAAAACGGGAACGAGGCATCGTTCGGAGTTTACCCCAACCCGGTAAGTGCTGGACAGATTCTAAGCATTGATGGTGAGATCCAAGCGGGAAGTCAGATCCAACTGTTTTCTATAGACGGTAAACTAGTTCACCAAGAAGTAATTCAGGCAAATGGCTTACTTACATTGAATACTGCTAAATGCGATGCAGGCATCTACATCGTTAACGTAATTGACAACGAAAATACCTTCTCTCAAAAAGTAGTCATCAATAAATAAAAGACATGAAAATCGGCATTACGTCTCTATCTCTTCTTTTTACAATATCTCTTTTTGCCCAATTCTCCAAAAAAGACCAAGATAGGGACGCAATTAGGAGACTTGAAGGTTGCTATAAAGTAACCTTCAATTTCGCCGAAACCTTCTCGCCCGATACAGCATACGAATACTATGATCGCTACTCAAGTGCGGCCACCGAGTATGTGCTAATGATTGCTAACGAAGAAAATTTCATCTCTTTTCAGCACCTTTTAGTCATTAGTGATTCCATGGTTATCAAACATTGGAGACAGGATTGGGTGTATGAAGAAACCTCCATCCTTTCCTACGACCGTGATCAAAAATGGAAAACGATGGAGCATTCGCCAGAGGAAGTTGCCGGAACTTGGACTCAAAAAGTTTTTCAGGTGGACGACTCACCCCGATATGAATCCAAAGGAACTTGGGTGCATGTAGATGGAAAACACTACTGGGAAGGAACGGGTGATGCCCCACTTCCTAGGAGAGAATACACGAAGAGAAGTGACTATAACGTAGTAAAAAGACATAGCCGTATTGAGCTAAGCGACAAGGGCTGGTTCCTCGAGCAGGATAATGAGAAAATACTTCGAGACAAATCTGGAGATAAACTCATCTGCATGGAAAAAGGAATGGAAGCCTTTACCACAGGGGATTACAACTGCCAACCTGCCATTGATTGGTGGAATGAGCAGCATGGATATTGGAAAGAAGTACGGACAGTTTGGAACGATGTTTTTAATGATAATCCCAAATTTGAGATGTCCAAAAGGGTGGATAACAAAGCGCTCTGGCAAAGACTCTATGAATTTGGAGATGAGGTCGCGGAAAAAGCTCCAAAGCCTTCTAAGATCAAAAAACAAGTACGTGAGATCATAGACATGTACATAAAGTCTTAACCGTGAAGTAGAGTTGGAAAAGTCTAACTCATAGTCTTGCATTTTTTAGTTGTTCATTTTTTGCAAGAAAAGGTAGGGAGAGAAATCTCCCTACCTTATATCATTTTAGAACGATGAGTATGTTGAAGAATTTAGTGCTAGTGCTCTCTGTCTTAGTTTTTCACTTGACAAGTAATGCTCAAGTGCTGAGAGTAATTGATGATAATAAGAAACCACTCGAAGGAGTTACCGCTGTATATCAAGTAGGAAAAACAGATCAAATCTCTTTTTCGAACAAAGAAGGAATACTGAATCTCAAGGGTATTGAGGTTGGGAGCAATCTAGAACTTCACCTGCACGGATACAAGAAGATTTCAAAGGTTTGGTCAAATGATCTTGTCTCCATAAAGCTTGAAAAACTCGAGTATGGATTAGATGAAGTGGTGATCACCGCACAATACGAACCTGTTCCCAAAAATGAGTCGATCAATGCCATTAGGACTATTTCGGCCAAAGAAATTGAAAAGCGAGCAGCGGTGAACCTACAAGACGTCCTCAGAAATGAATTGTTATTTAGAGTAGAGCAAGACAATATTTTGGGTTCAGAGCTTTCTATGCAAGGTATCTCTGGAGAGAATGTAAAGATCATGGTAGACGGAGTTCCGGTTGTAGGAAGACTAAACGGCAACATTGATCTCACCCAGCTTAACCTCAACAATGTGCAAAGGATAGAAATTGTAGAGGGCCCACTATCGGTAAACTACGGTTCGAACGCGCTCGCAGGAACAATCAACCTAATAACCAAAACGGCCAAGACTAATGAAACTGCAGCCAGTGCGGAATTTTTTACAGAGTCAATTGGCCATTTCAATTTCTCTGGTTCGGTGAATCAGGGTTGGAACAAAAGCTCTGTCACCGTTTCTGGAGGGAGAAACTTTTTCGATGGATGGAATCCAGATGACGATTTTATTTATCACAGTCGAAAGCCCTTGGCTGATGATGGAAGAACACGGCAATGGAAACCGAGAGAGCAAATCTTTGTCGATGCCAAGTATCGCTACAGGTTTGACAAAGGGTTTATTGAAACGAGTGGTTCCTATTTCGACGAATTAATTGTCAATAGAGGCGCTCCAAGACAGCCTTTTTTTGACATTGCCTTTGATGATGAGTATAAGACATTCCGCTACAATGTTGCAATGAATGCAAAGTATCAAATGAGTGATACTTGGAGTACCAGCCACGTATTTGGATATAATGTTTACCGGCGAGAAAAAACAACTTATCGAACTGATCTTACAGGAGTCTTCCAAGAGTTAACTCCAAACCTATCATCACTTGACACCACCACATTCACCACGGCTCTCGCCAGAGGCTCTTTTATTGGTAAAGTTGCTGCTGGACTAGAAATACAGTTAGGCTATGAAGCAGAAATGGAAGAATCTGACGGAAAGAGAATAGTGGATAAAACGAATAGGATCGACAATGTAGCGGGGTTTGTTACTGCGCAATGGAAACCATTAGAGAGCCTCACGATCAAACCAGGGCTGCGAGTTCAGTACAATTCGAGATATGATGCACCCCTTATTCCATCTCTTAACTTCCTCTACAACTTACCCAACAATATGGAGCTCAGAGCCAGCTATGCGAAAGGATTTAGAGCTCCCGGTTTAAAAGAGCTTTCATTCTACTTCGTTGATGTCAATCACAACATCGTGGGAAATCCAGATCTAACCCAAGAAGAATCTGACAACTTCCAAGCTTCTATATCTGGTCGATCCAAAATTGGGAATATTAAACTCCATTGGAATGGTAATGCATTTTATAATCAGGTTTACAACATGATAGGGTTGGCGTTTGTCGAGGGAACCCAAGATCAATACTCCTATTTTAATGTGGCTGAAAACCAAACCGTCGGAGGTAGGACAGAGATAAATGGAAGTGCTGGAATGCTAAATTCTGGAATAGGCTTTGGCCTAATAGGAATCTCCAATAATTTGAAAAATGATAGTGATCCAAATTTCACTTACATACCTGAAGCAACATTGCGTTTCGGCATTGATTGGGTGGAATCTGGTTGGAGTGCAAATGTTTTCTTCAAGCATTATGGCAGACAAACGAGTTTGACATCTCTCGAGGATGGGAGTGTTGAAGAGAGGTTTATTTCCGCCTACCAAAACCTTGATCTCACATTTAGCAAAAAGGTCAATGATTTCTTAGATCTCGAGTTTGGGGGTAGAAATCTGACCAATGTCCAAAATGTCAATTCAACCATTGCGGGTGGAGTTCACGGCGGCGGTAATCGCAGATCAATTGGTACTGGCGCCACTGTTTTCGCACGAGTAAAGGTGAATTTTATTAAAAAAAGATAGGATGAGGAAGGTTGCGCAATTTGTACTTGCTATGACAGTCTTAGCCTCTTGCATGAAAGAGGAAATTCCAATAGAACCAAGACCTCGTCCCGGAGGTGATACTGGAATAGACACATCTGGTAATGATACTGCAGATTTTAATACTTCATTACAATTTTCCATTGTCGATATGGGCAACGGTTATCCTAATCAACTATATTTTAGTTTGAATGATAATGAAGTGGTTAGTTTAATTGGTAGAGAAGAGTGGGACATCGCTTTCAAAAACGACGCTGAAACAGGATTAGTGGTTCTGAACAATGCCCAGGCAATGTCTGGCTGGAAGAGCAACTACAATAGCCTTGAGAGTGCGATAGATAGCACGGGATATGGCTTGGGGAAAAAGATAGAGGTAGCAGCTGAACTTTATGACGATCCTGTCTTGGGAGATCTTTCAGGAGTATATTTAATTGATTTGGGCTTTTCAGAATTTGGTCTCCCCCTTGGAGCTTACTGGATCGAATTTCCTGAGATTAATCCCAATGGTTATGAAATTCGTTACAAAAAATACGGCCAAACCAATATTGTTGAACGTTTAATCACAAAAAATGTAGACACGGAATTTGTTCTATACTCCATAAAAAATGATCTGATTCTTCAAGAACCACCTTCCGGTGATTGGGATTTGAAGTTTACGCGTTATATCTCCATTTTGACTGGGGATAACTTTGAAATACCCTACTCCGTTACTGGGGTTATTTTAAACTCTTACCAAACTAGTGCCACCGAATTTTCTTCTAAACCTTTTGGAGAGATCGACCTTTCAGATGCCCAAAGTATCGATTTAAGTTCAGCGCCAGATGTTATAGGATTTGACTGGAAGAATTTTGAGCTTACCGATGGTACCTCTGGCACATACACAGTTGAAACAGATAGAAGCTACATTATCAAAAACTCTCTTGGATTGTATTACAAGCTTCGATTTCTTGGCTTTTACGGGGAAGGTGGCTACTCAGGAGAGCCCAGCTTTGAATATCAGCTACTTCTTTAGTTTTTATCACAGTCTCTCTTTGCTTAAAGGTGTCTGTGCTCAAGGTCTCAACATTTTATCCGTTTTAAAATACCCTTTAAAAATCTTCTCGCCTTCTTTCTCGGTATTGGTCCAATACTTGTCAATCTTATACATACTGGGCGGGCAATTCTCCATGACCACGCTCGGAGAATTGCTCGATGCAATCCAGGCTTTTTCAGGCCAGTAAGGGAAGTTCCTAAAAACATAACTTCCGTTATTCTCAATCCTGATTACAGGTGACACTTCATTTCCCTTTTGCACAAAAAAACCGTCTACTTCGATAAGGCTACCAAAGTTCCGAAAACACAATCCCCCTTCCAAAGGAATATGCTCGAGATGAAAATTTTTGATTGAAAAGTACTTCGCAGTGCTCGCCCCAAGGGCATCGAAATACACGGCCCTTTTATTTGGCCACCCTTCAGAAATACAATTAATTAACCTAACACCGGAGCTCTGAAGGACCTTAAACGAAGTACCTGTACAACCCTTCCGATTATACACTCGACAAGATCTCAATTCGCTATGATTGCACTGCGAATTGTTCAAACTCGCCCTACTCCACTCTAGCTCTTTGGTATCGATATTCTTACCTGTCCGAAGCACGATACCATCGTTGTAATTATTCGTGACCAAGACATTCTCAATCGTAGTCATGAGGCAGAAAATGAGATCGATAGCTGCATCTTTCTGCCCAACAAACTCGACATTTTCTATCACGGTATTGAATGAGGAGCCAAACATAATTCCTTTTTCACCTCCAGAAATAGTAGAAAAATTTCGAATCAAATACCTCGTATGATTGAAGAGCATGGCCTCATCTTTGGATGAGGGCATGGAATAAAATCCCATAGAGGTCAGCTTAAGATTTGCTCCATTCCCATTGATGATAACTAGACCTCCTGTACGCGGAAGATGAATGGTATCTTTTGCCAAGTAATCTCCTGGCTCGAAAGCGATTCTTTGAACTTTATCGGAGAGATTTTTGAATATTTCAGCAACATCGTCTCCAGGCGAAATATGCACCGCTGTCTCCAGGCTTCTATCATTCAAAACCTGATCCTCCTCGCTAACCGAAGTTTCCACATCTTTGTGGATGGCGGTCGGTGCGCAAGTGAAAAGACAAAGCGTAAGAATGACTCCAAAGAATACAAATAATCGTTTCATGAGGGATTTTTTCAATGGATTAAAGGTAGTCGAATTAGCCAGTGTTTTAGCGGGACCTGCTGTGGGAAGCTTCTTCGCTGAATTAGGCGCTTCGGTGACTAAAGTGGAGAATAAACGAAGCGGAGGTGATGTAACCAGAGGTTGGAGGGTACAGGGTGAACCAACCGAAGAATTGTCTGCTTACTACTCTTCTGTAAATTATGGAAAAGAGAGCGTGATGCTAGATCTGACAAATGAACATGATCTCTCTGAGATGGAGACTTTGGTCAAAGATGCAGACATCGTTGTATCTAATTATTTACCCAGAGTTGCCGAGAAGTTCGCAGTCGACTACGATTCTATCAAGAAGGAAAATCCGTCGGTAATTTATTTGGATCTGGTTGGTTACGAAAAAGAATCGAGGCCGGCCTACGACGTCGTTCTCCAAGCCGAAACCGGCTGGATATCCATGACAGGGACTGACGCTAACAATCCTGCTAAACTGCCTGTAGCTTTGATTGATATACTGGCAGGCCATCAGCTCAAAGAAGCTGCTCTTCTTGCCCTTCTGCATCGTGAGAAAGCCGGCGAGGGTTCTTACACGCGCTGCTCACTTGAGGCCTCTTCTCTGTCTGCATTGGCAAATCAAGCTTCGAACTATTTGATGGTAGATAAAGTTGCCAAACCAATAGGAACGGCCCACCCAAACATTGCTCCCTATGGCGATTGGTTTGAGACTCAAGACGGAACCAGATTTGTTTTGGCTGTGGGTTCTGAAAACCATTTTCTAGAACTAGCTCTAGCCTTTGAGGCAAAACATCTGGTGGAAAATTCAAAGTATTCTTCGAATCGCCTTCGCGTAGAGAACAGAGCTGCATTAATAAATGATCTCGCAAAGATCTTCAAGCATCTATCTTTCAAAGAAATTGAGAGAAAAATGCGCGATCGAGGAATTCCTTTTGGTGAAATAAAATCTCTAGATAAGGTGCTCTCCGAGCAAACTGCAAGGAACTTTATTTTGGAGGAAACTCAAGAGGGGACTAAGACAAAAAGACTCTCGGCAATTGCCTTTAAGACTTCCTTTTGATGTTGTTTTTGATTTGACGACTTAGCAAAGAAAAAACCTTCTTGGATGTAGACTCAGTCATTTGCATGGCAAATTTTACGTTCTTCCCGTTATACTCGAAGTTGAGTTTCTCACCTCCTAGATTCCACCATCCATTTTCGTAAGTATAGGCAAATGAAGTTTTAGAGAGTTCTACTGGTTTAAGTTCTTTAATATTCTCTAAATAAAAAGATCTGGTTTTCCCATAAGTGAAAAAGCTCTTTTTCAAAATCAGCTCATCCCTATTGATTTCGATAAGCTCATTCCCACCCATTCTAAAAAGCATTGTTCTTACTGCTTTCCATAGAAAGTAGGCCCAAAAAATGAGGAATACGAAAAAGGTCACTTGAGTTTGTTCTTCTGTAGCTGAGAGCCATTCGAGAAAGACCACAAATCCACAGAAAATCCATGCGGCCACCCAAGCCATAAGAAGTGCTTCTTTCCATCGCTCGATCTTACCTAAGATGATAATTCTCAACTGATCTGGTGAACTGGTGTAACTCACCTTTTCGTCAATTACTTTTACTCTTCTCTTCGCCATAGTTTAGGCTAGAGTTTCTTTTACCCGAACAGATACACGATTGTACAAATCAATGTACATAGGCAGTATTTTCTGTATGCTAAAATCAAGAGATCGGGCTTTCGCATTGGCTTTAAATTGCCCAAGGACAGCCTCATCTTTCAATACTTTAATAGAATTTTCCGCCATATGATTGATATGACCTAGAGGACTCAAAAATCCACTAAAACCGTCGACGTTTAATTCTGGAAGTCCGCCAGAATTTGTGGAGATCACTGGAACTCCAGAAGCCATTGCCTCTAAAGCTGCCAAACCAAAACTCTCTTTTTGGGACGGGAGAATGAACAGGTCAGAGATGCTCAATACTTCTTCTGGCTTCTTGAGTTTCCCGATAATATGCGTATCACCACAAGTGCGTAATTCACGGCATAGATCTTCTACTTTTCTTCGGTCTGGCCCATCTCCTACGAGCAAAAGCTTTGATGGAATCTTACCCGATACCTTCTTGAACACCCTCACTACATCTTCTACCCTCTTTACCGATCTAAAATTAGAAATGTGGGTAATGATACGCTCACCATTGGGAGCGTAACTGTTCTTAAAATTCTTTTCTGGTTTGGGCCCGTAGTGCTCCGGACAAATGAAATTTGGTATCACTTCGATACCATTTTTAATCTCGAAATGCTCGTAAGTATCGCTTTTCAAGCTCTCCGAAACGGCAGTGACTGCATTACTTTTATTTATGGCGAAAGTAATGGCTGGCGCAAAACTTTTATCCTTCCCTACTAGGGTGATATCGGTACCATGAAGAGTAGTGATAAAGGGAATGTGAATTCCTTCATCAGCTAAAATCTGTTGGGCCATATAAGCTGCTGATGCATGAGGAATCGCGTAGTGGACATGTAGCAAATCAAGCTTTTCAAATTTCACCACATCCACCAGCTTACTGGCAAGTACCGTCTCGTAAGGAGGATAATCAAAGAGCGGATATTCTGACACTATCACCTCGTGATAGTATATATTTTGTGTAAAAGAGCCCAGCCTTACTGGCTGGTTGTAAGACACAAAATGAACTTCATGGCCTCTTTGAGCGAGGGCTTTCCCGAGTTCTGTAGCAACTACTCCGCTACCACCAAAAGTGGGATACAATACAATACCTATCTTCATACTTCTTAGTCAGGAAAACAAAGATATGGCTTTGAGGTTTAGGGATTCAGTTCTTTGTTAATATCGATTCATGACGCATCGAGCGGTGCCCAAATATTTTCCATCGCCCCAGAGTGTGATCAAATAAACTCCAGTCTCTAATTCAACATCGGCTAATTCCATTCGACTTCCCTTTCCATCGCCGCGATAAAATAATTCTTGGCCCGTCAAATCTCTGATTTCCATTTCTAGTCTTTGATAATCGTTGTTGGTCTCCACATAAACCAGCGAACTAGAAGGGTTGGGGTACATTCTGAATTTTGGCTTTAAACCATTTTTCACATTCGCAATAGTTGATATGGTGAAAACATAGATATCGTCTATCAGCCAACCATCGAGTTGATTATCCACACTATCTGATATAAAATTGAACCGCATACGTATGGTGTCCTGTAAGCTGCCACCTTTGAACTGATCAATATCAGAAGTACTCAAAAAGCCAGTTGTCCAACCTAGCATTGTATGAATCCACCCATTGCTATTTCCTGAAAAACCATATTCCCCATTGTAAAGGGTGTCATTAAAACCATACATATTCAGAGTATTTGATCCTTCACCTGGCGGAAGGTTGTATGCAAAAGTCTCCTCAAAATCAAATTCATATATGTCATAAAAGGATACACCGTTGTCAGGAGAAAAGGTGATGAAGCCCCCATCTCTTAAGGTGTCAGTGTTAAAACGGTGATTAAACCCGATGGCACATTGATATTCCATATCTGGGAATTCTTCAGGACTAAAAACCAACTCAAAATATGAGTGATTTAAAGTTGGATATGGGTTAATTGTATCTGTGATCATCGCCAGACTCGGGGAGAAAGCAGAGTCAAGTATAGGTTTCATAGGAGGCCCCACTTGCCAGATATTCGTAGCGGAAGTATCTATTTCATAAGGAATTGTGGGCTCCTCAAAATTAATGGTATCTCCAAAATCCAAGATAGGCACACCTTCCCATTCTTGGCAAAAACAAATAAAAGTGATTACACTGAACAGGATAGTCAATAATTGTTTCATGACAGGATAGTTTAGATTGTATATAATAAAGCTATCGCAATCAGTAGGATTTACAACCACACGAAATTGAGATTATAGAAATCCTATTGCTTTAACGAATATTAGTAAGATGTGCAACCCGTCTTTCGATGATTAACCTTAGTTTCGCGCGCATCATCCATCAAGAAAATTAAAGTAAACCATGAAAAATCTTCACAAAATTCTTTTGGCCCTGCCGGTGCTCTTTTTGGCAGCTTGCTCACAAGATGGCGATAATTCGTCTTCGAATAGCAAATACGCCTACGAAACAGTTGAGGGAGACCCTCTTAACGCGATGATCTACACGCTGGACAATGGTCTGAAGGTGTACATGTCTGTAAATAAAGACGAGCCAAGAGTTGTAACTCAAATCGCCGTGAGAACAGGAAGTAAGCAAGATCCTGCTGACGCAACCGGTCTGGCTCATTACCTCGAGCACATGTTGTTCAAAGGGACATCAGGCTACGGAACCAAAGATTGGGAGAACGAAAAAGTGCTGATCCAACAAGTTTCTGATCTCTATGAAGAACATCGAAACACTTCGGATGCTGATGAGCGTAAGGCTATTTACCTGCAAATAGATAGTATTTCTGGTGAGGCCGCAAAGCTTGCCATTGCCAATGAATACGACAAGATGATTGGTTCACTAGGAGCTCAAGGAACAAACGCCTACACTTGGTATGAGCAAACGGTTTATATCAATGATGTGCCCGCCAATGAATTAGAAAAATGGGCAAAACTAGAGTCTGAAAGATTTAAAGAGTTGGTGCTGCGATTATTCCACACGGAGCTCGAAGCCGTTTACGAAGAATTTAATCGAACCCTAGACAGTGATTATCGTCAAGCCTATTACATGATGATGGCTGAGATGTTTAAAGAACATCAGTACGGTACCCAAACGACTATTGGAACAAGCGAGCATTTGAAAAATCCCTCGATGGAAAAAATTCACGCTTACTTCAAGGAGCGCTATGTACCCAATAATATGGCCATCGTTCTTTCTGGAGATATCGATCCTGACGAAACGGTTGAGATGATCGAGAAGTACTTTGGCGATTATGAAAGAGGTGAACTTTCAGAATTTGTAGTTGCCGAGGAAGCTCCAATTACTGAACCTATTGTGAAAGACATCACTGGTGTCCAAGCTGAATTTGTGAATATTGGTTATCGATTGCCTGGAGCGGGAACTCCGGAAGCCACAACCCTTTTGGTGATGGATGGAATCCTGTCAAATGGTCAAGCCGGTTTGATCGATCTCAATCTAGTACAAAAGCAGAAAGTACTTCGCGCTTACAGCTCTCCTACCGTTTTGAAAGACTATAGTATGCTGATGCTTAGCGGGAACCCGAGAGGTGATCAAGACTTAAATGATGTCGCAGAACTATTGCGAGGTCAAATTGAATTAATAAAAAGTGGAGAATTTGAAGACTGGATGGTAGAGGCCGTTGTTAACGATATGAAGTTGAGCGAACTCCGTCAGTCTGAAAGCAACTGGAGCCGCGCTGGGAAGATGGTTGATTCGTTTATTTACGAAGAAGAATGGGGAGATGTGGTTGGTCAATATGACGAAATGGCAAAACTTACCAAACAAGATATCGTAGATTTTGCCAACAAATGGTTTGGAGACAACTATGTACAGGTCAACAAGCGCATCGGTGAGAATAATGCGGTGAAAGTAGAGAAACCTCAGATCACTCCTGTTGAGATTGACAGAGAGGCGCAGTCTGAATTCTATCTGTCTTGGGACAGTGTTCAGTCTGGAAGAATTGATCCTGTTTTCGTTGACTACAAGTCGGCCATTACAAGTGATGCTTTTGATAACGGAGTTGATTTCTACAATATCCAAAACGAGAACAACGATCTCTTCAGCCTCTACTACATTCTCGATATGGGAACTGATCACGATCAACTCTTGCCTTTAGCAGTAGAATATCTTCCATACTTGGGAACGTCTGATATGACTGCCGAAGAGCTGCGCAAAGAGCTTTTTAAATTAGGACTAAGCTTTGACGTATTTAGTTCAAGGGATCGATCATATATCGTGCTGTCTGGTTTGAATGAATCGTTGGAGCCCGGTGTCGAGTTATTCGAGAAGGTATTGGCCAATGTAGAGCCAAATGAGGAAGCGCTCAGCAATATGATAGACGGCATGCTCAAAGAGCGCCAAGATGCCATGAAAAGCAAAGGTCAGATCCTTTTCAACGCCATGAGTCAATACGCGCAGTACGGCACCGACAATCCATTGAAAAATATCCTTTCTGAAGAAGAACTCAGAAGCATTCAGCCTGAGGAGCTGATCAGTCGCTTGAAGGAAATTACTTCTTACGAGCACATGATCTATTACTACGGACCTCAAGATTACAAGGAGGCGATGGCAACCATCGACAAGTACCACAAGGTGCCAGCTGAAATGAAAGCTTATCCTGAACCGAAAGTATTTAAAGAACTGCCCATTGAGGATAACAAAGTGTACTTCGTGGATTACGATATGGTGCAAAGTGAATTATTGATGTCTGCCAAAGGGCCGCAATTTGACGCTGAACTTGCTCCAGAGGTGAACCTCTTTAACCAATATTTTGGCAGTGGATTGTCGTCCATCGTATTCCAGGAGATTCGTGAGTCAAAAGCTCTCGCCTACTCGGCTTACAGCTTCTTTACCATGCCTGCTGACAAAGACGATAGCCACTATGTGAGAGCGTATATCGGTGCGCAGGTAGACAAGTTGCCAGAAGCGACTAACGCGATGATCACTTTGATGAACGACATGCCACGAGCAGACATTCAATTTGAGGCAGCTAGGGATGCGGCTATGAAGCAAATTGAAACGAATAGAACGACTAGATCATCCATGTTTTGGAGCTACCTCTCAGCTCAGAAGCGCGGGTTGGATTACGACATGAATGAGAAAGTATACGGTGATTTGCAAAATATGTCTTTCGAAGATCTTCAGGCCTTCTTTGATACCAACGTAAAAGGCAAGCCTTATACGTTTAGCGTGATCGGAAACAAAGAGTTGGTTGATCAAGCTGTTCTCGAAGAATTGGGAACACTTGAAGAACTCACGCTCGAAGAGCTCTTTGGTTACCCAGAAGAGAAAGACATGATGGTTAAAAACTAAATTTTTCTTCTATCAGATATTGAAACCGCCTCTTAAATGGGGCGGTTTTTTTTGTGGAGTAATCTCAACCGTTGCATGGGGGCAGTGGTTGGGTAAATCAGGGCAGGAATTTTAAACAACTTAAATTTCTGTCAATATGAATCGAACAAGAAGAAGGTTTAGCGGATCTTTCAAAACCAAAGTGGTGCTCGAGGCGCTAAAAGAGCGAGATACCATCCAAGCGTTATCAGCACGTTTTGAGTTGCACCCAATCATATCACTCAGTGGAAGAGGGAATTTCTGGAGAATGCAGACAAGGCCTTCTCTGACAAAAGTGAGAAAGACGAGGTGAAAGCTCTGGAAAAGAAAAAAGACGAACGCTACAAGCAGGTAGGACGACTGAGTATGGAAAACGAGTGGTTAAAAAAAAGGTGCTGTGATTCCGCTCAACGAACGCCGTAAGATGATATCGTTAAGTGATGCCGATTTTAGCATCTCTCACCAGTGCAGGATGCTCAATGT
>JAKVAV010000013.1:0-80604 GCA_022448105.1 Flavobacteriales bacterium
TAAGCATTTGAAAAGGTTACCCCTCCCAAAGGAGCGCAACCTTGGGTTGTACTTGCACTTATTTGCGCGTAGGTCTCCACGGATCCAACGAGCAAGGCCAATAGTATTAGTAAATAGAGTGAAGTTCGCCTCATTTAAATGAATGATTAATAATTTTGCTAAAATAGAATAATCTGTTTTTCTTTGAGCACCTTATTACAATATTTCAATTAAACTGTGAGACAATTAAAGTTACTACATTCTGTAATTCTCATTTTATCTTTCATCAACCTATTTGGTCAAACTGAGGACGTCACTAAGATTTTTGATCAGCCAAAGTTCATGCCTGGTGAGTTCGGTTGTGTGCAGATCAATAGAACAGACAGAACCCTCTCCGTTACAGTTTGGATTCTTCAAGACAGCCTGGGAAATACAAGTTATAACGAGACAAACTTGATCCCACCAATGGATTTTCTTGATCAGGTGTTCGAACCTATTGGATTAAGTTTTAAGGTTTGTGCGATCAATGAAATAGAGAATTTTCAATTTGACGAGTTTGAAGAAGAAGAAGGTCATCTGGAAGAAATACTCGGTATGTATTACCAGACTAACACCATTAATATTTACTTGACAGAGTCTATTACTACCCTTCAAGAAGGTGAAGTAGGGGGATTTGCAGCTTTCCCTGGAGGTAGGGATTTTGTGTTTATGACGAAAGAATCAATGATCGGAGAATCGGATGTTCTGGTACACGAAATGGGACATTTTTTTGGATTATATCACACATTTGAAACTGAGCAAGGTGGCGCTGAATTGGTAGATGGCTCTAATTGTGAAACTGCTGGCGATTTGATTTGTGATACAGAAGCGGATCCGAGCGACTTCGCAGCCAATAATCCAGCACCAGATTGCAATTATAATGGAACCCCGCTTACGGACGCAAACGGAGACTTTTATGTGCCACCTACCAACAATTTTATGAGTTATTATTCGAGTGATTGCACATGTCGTTTTACACCTATGCAATACAACCGAATGCTCGATCAGTACCTTACAGCACGAACTAACCTTTGGTAATGAGATCCTTTTTTTTCCTCTTTTTTATTTCGGTTTTAAGCGTTCATCTGAAAAGTCAAGATGTTCATTTTTCCATGTACGACTTTGCGCCTCTTTCACTCAATCCCGCAGAGACGGGCCTCTTTGAAGGAGATTGGAGAGGTGTAGTAAATTTTCGCGAGCAATGGAAAAGCCTCGGAGACCCATTTAAGTCGGTGGCTGCCTCTTACGATCAAAATTTATATTTCCTTCCAGGTCAGTTTAGTGCCGGATTCCTTTTTGTAAATGATCAAAGCGGAAATGTGGGTTTGAATCACAATAGATTTTTACTCAGTTTAGCCTACAAAAAGGAAGGAGCCATTTGGGATTATAGCGGTGGTTTGCAGATTGGACTAATAACAAAATCCTTTGGTTTGGACGGCACGACCTTCCCCGAGCAGTATAATAATGATATTGGAGGGTTTGATTCTTCCTTGCCTCTATCCGAACAAAATTTGGGAACGCAGACCTCCTACTTCGACTTAAACCTAGGTGGACTTGTGGTGAGAAAGTTTGCCACTGCAAAAGTAAAATTTGGGATTTCAGCTCACCACCTAAATTCGCCTGATGTGTCATTCTTTGATAACAAGGACAAATTAAGCTCTCGTACAAATGCATATGTCCAGTTTGACAAAAATTTTTCAAGTTCGCTGTTTGTGAGACCAATGATTCTCATGTCCTTTCACAACAGAGCCCAGCAATTGCTCCTAGGCGGAGATATTGGATTGTATACACCGAAATCCGGGTTTGTCCAAGAACTTTGGGTCGGTCTTGATATCAGAGATGGTTTTGACAGAAATGGGGATGCTTTTGTAGCAAGCGTTGGCTTTGTGGTTAATGACTTTCGCGTTGGGTTGGGTTACGATATAAATTACTCATCGCTTCAAAATCAAACCAACAATAAAGGCGCTATTGAGCTTAGTCTCGTCTACACCAGTCCTAGCACAGCAATTAAACAAATTACCATTCCCTGTGATCGCTACTAGATTTAGAATCTTATTATTTGCAGTTTGTCTGGGGCTGTATAGCACAGATTCGCTTGCCCAGATAAAATCTCCGGAAAAATTATCCGCGAAGAAGCTGAATAAATTAGCAGCTAATGCGGAGCGATATGGTGACAATTATACTGCTCTTCAGTACTATGAGATCTATGCACAAAAGAAATCTGAAGACTACAATACTCAGTATCATCTTGCTGAACTAAGAGAATCATTAAGGGATTATAAAGGTGCTTCTCGAGCTTATTTGAACGCTCATGATATCGAAAGCAAGTCTCCTGATGCTCTCCTCAATCATATCCGTACTTTGAAAATGACTGGCGAGATCAAGGTGGCAAAAGCTAAGTACGAAGATCTTCTCGAAAACCTTAGAGATTTGGGATACAGCTATAGTATAAAAAGAGAGTTGAGAGATTTGGTAGCTGGCTGCGACACTGCACTCGCGCTCATGGCTGATTCAATTGACGTCATTATTATGAATGTTGGTCGAGGTGTGAACGGTCCGCACGCAGAGTTTGCGCCCATTCCAGTAGGTGATAGTGTCTTGGTTTATGGGGCGCTTAAGGAAAACGAGATTAAGTACTACCGACTAGACAGCACAACCACGCGCAGAAGGTTTTACATCTCAAAAAAAGATGAAGACATTTGGCAAGAAAGCCAAGAATGGGACGTTCCCTTCAACGGAGGAGAGAAACATGTGGTGAATGGTGCCTACAGCTATGATGGAACCCTTTTCGTTTTTACGAAATGCTTTGAGAATTGGAAAAAGGAAATGACATGTGAGCTTTGGTATGCAGAGCTGGAAAATGATCAATGGGGTGAGGCAGTTCGGTTTAGTGACTTAATAAATATCGAAGACGCAATAGTCACTCAGCCAGCTCTTGCTTTCGATCAAAGAAAAGAACAGGACATCCTCTATTACGTAAGCAATCAAGAAGGCGGTCAAGGTGGTATGGATATTTATTACACCTACTTTGATAAGAGACGGGGTAATTGGCGAAAACCTAGAAACTTAGGAAGGAGAATAAACGGAAAAGGAGATGAGATTACACCTTACTACAACCAAAAAGAAAAAAAACTTTTTTTTAGCTCAACCAGCTACACTGGGATGGGTGGGCTCGATATTTACTCCTCCCGTGGAGAGCTACGTCGTTACGTAAAACCGATAAACGTGGGTTACCCGATTAATTCATCTGTTGACGACTTTTATTATTCTCTTCGGGAAGATCGGGAAAGTGGTTTTTTCGTGAGCAATAGAGCTGGAGGTTTTCAAATGATTAACGAAACTTGTTGTGATGATATTTATGAGTTCCGTAGGAATGATGTCATCAAGATTAATATGGAGGGCTTTGTCATGCTCGTGAAAGAAGAAGATTATCTCGCTGGTGAAGGTGACAAACTCTCAAACCGCGAATTTGATTCCAATTTTTTGGGCGATGTCCAAGTCGACCTCTACCTGGTTGAAGGAGGAAACGAGGTTCTCATGGAAAGGGACCTCACCCAGTCTGATGGTCTTTTCGAAGTAGATTTCGAACCAGAAAAAGTGTACAAGGTAAGTCTTTCGAAGCCAGGTTTTTTTTCAAATAATATTGACATTGATACACGTGGAATTACGGAGTCTAGAACTATACTTCAAAATGTGGGCTTAAGCCAAATCACAAAAAATTCTATTCTAATCAATAACATTCTATATGATTTTGACTCAGCCAAGTTAACACCTGAGTCAAAAGACAAAATTAGTAATGGCCTTTTGAATACTCTAGTTGAAAATCCTGGGTTGGTGGTTCAGATCTCTTCTCATACTGATGACAAAGGGGAAGATGCATATAACCTGAACCTATCGCAAGAACGCGCAGAAAGTGTTATAAGATTTTTAGAAGAGAATGGTATTTCAGCTGATCGGCTTTCTGCGAGAGGATTTGGCGAAACCAAGCCAATTGCCCCAAATACGAATGAAGATGGTTCGGACAATCCAGAGGGTCGGGCGATGAATCGTCGAACTGAATTCACGATACTCGATCAAAGAGAAATCAAAGAAGATGATCTCTACGATGACGAAGATGAGGGCTGATTTACATTAATTTTATTTTTCTGTTGATCTATTGTCAATATTTCACTAATCATCTGGTGAATCTGATAAAATTGTTAAAAACCCTTGAATTGACTTTCGATTTAAAGTGTTTAAATGACACTTAGTTATATTTCGCGCGAATATATCATTTCGAATTCATATTGGAGGATTATGGGAAAGAAGATCAACTTCATGGCACTATCGCTGATTGTTTTGATCAGCGTTATAACTGCTAGTCACTATAAGGAACTAAACTCATCAATCGATTCAGGAGATACGGCTTGGATGATTGTTGCGAGTGCATTTGTTCTTCTAATGACACCCGGTTTATCCTTTTTTTACGGCGGAATGATCAGTAAGAAGCACATAATCTCCACAATGCTTCAAAGTTTTGTGGCTTTAGGAGTAATTAGTGTTCTATGGGTATTGGTTGGATTCAGTCTCTGCTTTGGAGAAAGCGTAGCTGGCATTATTGGAAATCCATTGACCTATTTCAACTTTAGTGGTGTGGGCTCTCAGCCAAATCCTGAATTTTCTGAAACGATTCCCTTTTTGCTATTCGCTCTGTTTCAACTGAAGTTCGCCATTATTACCCCAGCACTTATCACGGGGAGTATGGCAGGAAGAATTAGGTTTAGAAGCTACATTCTGTTCATGGTGCTCTTTTCGCTTCTGATCTATAGTCCACTCGCACACATGACTTGGCATCCAGATGGTCTCCTGAGAAATTGGGGTGTACTCGATTTTGCTGGAGGCACTGTTGTACATATGTCTGCTGGACTTGCAGCTCTTGCTGGAGCCGTCATTCTGGGAAAGAGAAAAGAAGTGTCTCACGAACCCGGCAATGTGCCATTTGTGATTTTAGGAACTGGACTACTTTGGTTTGGCTGGTTCGGATTCAACGCTGGCTCTGCTATGGGGGCAAATTCAGATGCGGTTATTGCTTTTGCGAACACAAACATTGCCTCAGCAACAGCCATGATCACTTGGATGTTTTACGAAAGAATGTTGGGAAGAAAGATGTCTGCCATCGGCGCCTGTGTTGGTGCCGTAGTTGGGTTGGTAGCCATTACACCCGCAGCCGGTTTTGTAAATGTAGGTCAGTCTATGTTCATCGGTTTTATCGCTGCTCTGATTTCCAACTGGGCCATTCAGTGGAAGAACAAATCAAATCTTGACGACACCCTCGATGTTTTCCCAAGCCATGGGGTAGGAGGTATCGTCGGTATGGTCCTGACTGCTGTATTTGCCAAAGAAGTTGGACTTATCTATGGCGAAACAGAGACTTTCATGTATCACCTTCTCGCCTTGGTACTCACATCTATATTTGCCTTTGGCGGGAGCTATATCCTCTTTAAAATCGTGGACTCATTACTCTCGCTGCGCGTAAGAGAAGATCAGGAAGATCGTGGTCTTGACCTGAGCCAACATGGAGAGCATATAGATTAATCGACCTTGACAAATCATTAAAGGAACCCCAAAGCCAATAACAGACACAGAAATTGAAACATACGCGACTTGACCTATTTTGTAAAACTTATAGTTTTGAATAAATTGAGTAAGAAGCAATTATACCTGCTCGAAACCCAAAACTTTGAATATCATTTTTGTTTAAGTTGCGGACTAATATCCTATCAATGCATTGCATTTTTGTAATGTCTCGGTGAAAATTTTCTGTTTTTCGATGAAGTGATTGATCGATATTTTGTCAACTTGAAAAGGGTAAAACGTTTGTATTGAAATTCCCAGTAAAAAAGGTACACCTTCACGACCATTGGCAAGATTTATCCAGAGGGATTTTAGCGTAGACTAGGAGTCTGAATTTGTCGTAGAAAGATCATTCAATAGTTTTACGATGATATCTCTGACCTTCTCCATTCGTTTGAAAACAAACAGATGATCGGCATCTTCCCAAGTTATTGCGGTAAGCAGACTGTCAGGTATCTTGCTAACCACAAAAGGGAGGTTTTCGTAAGGAACAATCATGTCTTTTGTTCCATGAATGTGCACCATTGGGCGCTTGATTTTATCCCAATCATTTTCCATTTTGAGCAATTCTTCTACGTGGCTAAACTTTTCGTCCGAACTTACTTTAATCGCCCCTGAAAACATCCATCTAGTGGCTTTCCACTTTGTAGGGTAGGCTATTCCCATAATTTTCTCGTTGTAGGGATCCACTGCCGGAGCCAACATCAAACCTAAATCTGCCGCTAGAGGGTAGTCCATCATGTACTTTGCAACAACTGGCCCACCAAAAGAATGTCCTATTAAAATGATGGCCTGACTATCGAGAAATTTGTCTGATACGGCCTTTACTAATTTTGCTTGTCTCGCGATTGAAGTCTCGGCATTTCCATAATCTGAATACCCATAACCTAGTCGATCAACACTGATCAGCCTTGCTTTCTGAAGGAGAAGAGAATCTTGGAGGTATTTATCAAAAGCATTGGATGAACCTGGAGCACCGTGAATAAAGATAAGTACAGGCGCATCAATACGATCTAAGCCGGTTTCTATAAATCGAATACTTACATCTTCGAAAGATTCGTGGTTAATTCTCACTTCTACAGCTTTCTTCTCGAAGTTCTGAATGACCCTTTTATCACTATCGCGCATGGATACACAGCTTATCACAGAAAATATAGTAATGAGAATCAAAATACATAGAATCTCGAGAGCTCGCATAGTCTTACGGCGAACAACTCACTTTTTCGACATGAGAAATAGAGCCGTCTAGTTTACTTAAGGTTTAACCATTGTAACGGCAATCCATGCTATGGGAAAATAAGCCACAATTGCATCCGCTACTGTAAACCACTCTGGGGCAGGAATAAAGCTCGAAGACATAATGCCCAAAAAGAAAAGCCCACCAATGATATGAGCGATTAATTATTGACGGGTGGCACAAAGCTTTAATACAATACCAAAACCAACAAAATCATTTAGTGCACAAACGAGTAATGTTAATAAAAGTTGCCAGGAGCAAAGCTATCGATGTTGGCTGCGATGCTCTCTAAAGTATTTTGATCAACTCCTTCGGGTAAGGGAAACATGACGATACCAAGTACAAATGGTCAGTCGCTGACGAAGCTTTCCGATACAGGACCTAGAACAATCCCAAAAATCTTTTTAAGAATAAGATACATGATAGGAGAGATAAGTTTGGATCAAAAAATAGGAATATTTATCACGGAATTGAGATCAGCTCCCCATCGCCAGAATTATCGATTTCCTCAATCACTTCTGGGTTCCCACGAAATAAAATATTTCCTCGATTAAGTATGGAATATCTCAAGCTCTTTCGAACCTGAATATTGCAATCACTGCTGGATCTATTTTCAATAAAAACGCCCTTCGCGACGAGATTATTTGCTTTTACTTCCATTAAAGCGTCATTCCAAATGTTCAACTGTTCAGTTTTGCCCGAAAAAGTCATCACGCCGCTGCACGGGAATATATTGTAATATCCAAAAACGCTACAGTTGACCATCAAGTTAGCGACATTCAATTTACCGCCTACAATAACCAGTAAATCCAATGAGCGCAGGGTGTCTGCTGAGGTGATAACGCAACTTTCACTTGCTTTAATTTGAGACAGAGAATCGCAATAAACATCGAGTCTTACCTTGTTCGATTCCGGTCTTAACCAAGCAGCTTTTACACCATTCTCCACTTGTATGGAGTCGCCCGCATAAATTACATCCAGATCTTCTGTGAATCTCTCCGTTCCAGTCGCGACTATTCGGTAATCGGTTGAGGTATGAAATACAACATTAAAGCTATCTTTAAAGTCTATTTTCTCGAACTCATCCAAATCGAAAGTCCTTATTACTTCATCGTCTTTCCCGCAAGAAAGAGCTAAGAAGGCAAGCAATATGTGCATTACCCTGTTCATTTTCCCCATCGATAACCAAACCCAAGTTCTGGATGATCCAGAATATGGAGATGAGATTTCATCGCAAAATAGATGAAGAAGTCATCAGTCAAAGTGTACCTTACCATTGCGCGATTATAAATGCTCTCATTTTCCACTTCATTTTGTAAACCTAGATAGAAACCAACTTGAAGAATGAGCCTTAAACGATCATAGCGCAAGGAGATTGAGCCATGAATTCCTGTGCTCCATTGCATGATTGGCTCATATTCAGTATTCAGGTCAGATAGCAGCTCAGTTTCAGCAGAACTATCGAAGAAGATGTCAGGACCTATACCGAATGCCACAATCCTCGAAACAGGTTTCCAAATATCTCCCGTTGCCGATGCAGTCATGTGTCTGGAGTCTCTTAGTGCCCTTGTAGATTTAAATCCCGGAGCGATGGCGAATTCATAAAACCAGTTTTTATCTGCTTGAAAGAGGTCGTTATCCGTCGTGATCGACTGTTTTTTAAGTTGATAAGAAAGACCGAGATAGACAGTGCCGTTGTTGATTCCAATATTGGGCTCCGCGGTGTTTGCATTCGAAAGATGACCGAAAGCCAGTCCTGACTGAATTCCCAGACGCTCTGTAATTCTATAACGTAGATCAATCTTGGTTTGAAAGTGCACGTTCAGTTGCGAACCGACAACTACGTTAAAAGGGTTTGTTTCTTGATCATACTTCTTAGTTACATATCCTAAACCCAGTCCCATGGAAATACCGGCTTTAAACTGTTCTCGCTCAAAAACAGGTAATAACACGTACGGAAATAGTGAGTATTCACTTCCGTGAATTTCGTTGTTTCCTAGAGTAGTGTAGAAAAAAGTTAATCCTACTATAGGGTGGTTAAATACCTGATTCCATGGATTTCTCTCCCCCAATCTCTTTTCAACAGAAAATTCCAGACTTCTTACCGGATCAATGGTCAAAAGAGTAAAGCTTGAATATTCAGGGATAACATATCCGTAGTGAAGGTTAGCAAGAATATTTGTTCCGCCCGCAACCTCTTCAGTCGAATCTTGGCCAGAGAGAGAAAAGCTGTTTACCAAGAAACAAACCGTAATTATAATCGAAAAAAAAACCTTCAACTTACCGTAGTGATCAATCTTAAAAAGAAAAGTAGGCAAGTTATTTAGATCACCCGGAAAAAATGCAAAAAGAAGTGTTCACCTTCTGGATTAAATTCGATGAACCATTGAATGAGCCCGACAAATGTGTTATTAAAATCAATCAAGACCTACCTTAAACGTATCTGCATTTCAGGGTGTTAAACCAAATTTCAATGAAGTATAGCTTACTAAAACTAAAAGTGGTAAAGAGCGACTGTATGCTCTTTTTCATGTGCTTAATTAGTGGTGCCATGTGGGCCGATGTTGAGCCAAACGATGATTTCGCTACTGCCACTCAGCTTGAACTGGGTGTGCAAGTGTCTGGAACCTTAGGTGAGGATCCAGCATCAGATTCTAACGACTATTATGCCATTAACCTTCCTGAAAATGGTTTGGTTACCCTCACGGCAGAGTATGATGGGCTTGGTGGATTTGTTTATCTCTACCGCTCTTCCAGTGCCCAAATTAATTTCGCCAGTGTAAACGGCGTTACGACTCTATCTGCAGATTGTATTGGCACTGGGCTGATTTATGCTAGAGCTTTGCGCACGAGCGGTTCAGGGTCATATACTCTACAAGTTGATCTCACTACAAATTCTATCTCAGAAGATGTAGAACCAAACAACTCCTTAGCACTTATCAATGAGACTTTTGATGCTGATGAGACCTTTACGGGACAATTGGGTTACGCTGGTGAACTCACAGGAAACTCAACAGATAGTGACGATTGGTTTAATGTTGTCACCTCAGAGAACGGAGATGTTACTCTTGACGTTGAGTATGGAGGAACACTATCAGGTTTCATTTATTTTTACCAGCAGACAGGTGTACAGATAGCTTTTGCAGGAGCTAGTCCAGGAACAAACAGCCTAACGATTAACTGCTTTCAAAACGATACACTTGTTGTAAGACTTTCTAGAAACGGAGGCTGCGGAGAGTATTCTGGCTCTGTGAGTGTTTCTGGACCCTCTTTAGACCAAGACAATGAACCCAATAATACTTGCTCACAAATAACAGATACATACGATACAGGTGAAGTATTTACAGGTCAATTGGGGTATTTTGACGCTGATTCTGGAACCGATAGCGAAGATTGGTTTAACGTAATTCTTGAAGAGGACGGGCAAGCCCAATTCACTATTTCTCCTAATAATACACTAGGTGGTTTTATTTATTTCTATTCAAAAACTGGAGTTCAACAAGGCTTTTGGGGTTACGGTGAGGCAACCGAAGCCACTTTAGCCCTCAACTGTTTTGCTGGAGATACAGTGGTCGTAAGAGTTAGTCGAAATGCAGGATGTGGTGATTACTCAGGAGTGGTAAATGTCACTCCAGCGGATCTACCGGTGGATGCTGAGCCTAATAATGTCTTTTCCGCAATTCAGGAAATATTCAATGTGAACGAAGAATTCACGGGTCGACTTGGTTACTTTGATACTGACACCGGAACAGATTCAGAGGATTGGTTTGAAGTGGTATTGGACGATGACGGTCGCGTGGACTTCACATTTATGCCGACCGGTTCTTTAGGCGGTTTCATATACATCTACAATAAAAGTGGTGTCCAACAGACATTTGTTGGATATGGTGATGAAACGCCTGTGACTCTATCTCGAGATTGTTTAGCGAATGATACTGTGGTATTGAGGATTTCTCGAAATGCAGGATGTGGCTCATACACAGGATTCGTTGATGTTGTTCCGCCAGCTTTATCAGGAGATATAGAGCCTAATAGTGTGTGTATAGATAGACAGGAGACTTTTGCCACCAATGAGGAATGGAGTGGACGTCTAGGATATTTTGATGTTGACACAGGAACAGATTCTGAAGATTGGTTTGAAATCGGGTTAGACAACGACGGTGCGGCAACGCTGAATATATTTGCAGATGGTAGTCTTGGCGGTTTTATCTATCTCTATTCCAAAGTAGGGCTGCAATACTCTTTTGCTTCATATATTTCTGGTGAACCTACAGAACTTACGATCTCTTGTTTGGCAGCAGACACTGTAGTTGCAAGAATCTCCAGAAATGCTGGCTGTGGATCTTATACAGCCTCCCTAAATTTAACACCAGATATCTATGAGAATGACCTTGAACCGAATGGTACCCTTGCCACGGCTATTCCCAGTGCTGGTGGTCAAATCAACGAAGGTCACATAGGATACTTCGATGCTGACACTGGAACAGACTCAGAGGATTGGTACACTTTTCAAGTAAATGAAGTTCCGTTCGAGGCCGAGGCAGAGCTCCAAATGGTCGGCACTGCTAATGGTTTCCTGTATTTCTACACAGGTTCAGGGACCCAACTCGTATTCATTGCTTTTGGCGAAGGACAAACTGTACTCCCTTTCACTTTTACAGAAGTTGGAACTTATGCGGTTAGAATTTCTAGAATATCTGGATGTGGACAGTATCAGCTCAATAGACTTTGTGGATTTGATCCCGAAGTATTTGTTGCCGAAGGTGATCAGTCGGTATGCCCTGGTAATGAGGTTACATTCTCCGCTACAGATGGGTTTGAGGAATATGAATGGGTAAAAGATGCAACCATTGTGGGAACAGATCAATCTTTAACCACTTCGGAAACAGGATCCTACTTCGTTAGAGGGATTGATGCCAACGGCTGTATCGGAGTTTCGGAAGTAGTAGATCTCTCCAATTTCGTGGTACCTAATTTAGTGGCATCGGCTGATGGTAGCGCGACCATTTGCGAAGGAGAAGCAATCACTATAGATGCCACGCCTGGTTTTGCGACTTACTTGTGGTCAAATGGAGAAAGCACTCAGTCCATAGAAGTCACCACTGACGGAATATTCAGTGTGAGTGCTATTACTGCTGATGGCTGTCCTGCAGAGTCTAATGAGGTTGAAGTGGAAGTAAGGGATGTACCGAGCTTGAGCATTGTTGCAGATGGAGATTTGGTCATCTGCTTGGGAAGTAGTGTAACACTAAGTGCAAACGATGCTTTTGATTCTTATGAATGGTCAAACGGACAAATGGGCGCATCCATTGAAGTGACGGAGTCCGGAGTCTACTTTGCTACCGGTACGACAGCTGATGGATGTACGGCAATCTCAAATTCAATTGAAGTTTCAGTTCTAGATGATGAAGGCCCTTGTACCCTTGATTGTGCTGGCGTTGCCGGAGGATCTTCAACCCTTGATGAATGTGGGGTTTGTGATGACGACCGATCCAATGACAACCAGACTTGTACAAATTGTGCAGGTGTCGTAAGTGGAACGGCCTTCTTATAAAACTGCGGAGCATGCGTAGGCGGAGACACAGGGCTAGAATCTTGTGAAGACGACTGTTTTGGAGTACCAGGTGGAACTGGTGTCGTTGATGATTGTGGCGTTTGTCGAGAAGCAGATGATCCTGATTTCAATAGCACTTGTCTTGATTGTGACGGTATTCCAAATGGACCAAATACCGAAGATTCTTGCGGAGTTTGTGATGATGACCCAACAAACGATGGACTCAGCTGCCTTGACTGTGCAGGAGTGCCTGACGGGGATGCAACAGTTGACGATTGTGGAGTCTGTGATTCAAACCCAGACAATAACAACGAAACATGTGCTGACTGTGAAGGAGTACCAAATGGACCAGCAGTTCCAGGGACAGTTTGTGAAGTAGACGGGGTATTTGGAACATATGGAGAAAACTGTGAATGTATCCCAAATGATGATTGTCAGTTTACATACTTCTTGGCATCTGCCAATGATTTTGGGGGTTCTGATGTATATCAGTTTTTTGCCAGCGATAGTGATACAGAGGCAAATCTCGAGTTGTTGATTTCGCTTGACAAAGAAGTGAGTTTAGCATACGATGAAGACAGTCAACTGCTTTATATGCTAGACAAAGATCAGGCTGCGTTTAAAATCCTTGATCTAAATTCTCCAGAGACCCCATTGAGTGAGGTCACAACACAATATTCAGTTACTGAGTTAACGGGCTCGGCCTTCTTCAACGGAGTTTACTATGCAATTAGTGAAGACACCAAAAAGGTATACTCTTACACTCCACTAGATGGAATGGGGGTGGCAGTTTCTTATGCGAATATCACTGGTGGTGATATTGCCTTCGGAGAAAATGGATTACTTTTTCTAGCCTCCTCCGGTCCAAACCGTGCATTTGAAGTGGTGATCGGTGATCAAAACATTAATCTTGGCTTTGTGCCAGACGGCTCATCAGGGCTCGCTTTGAGAAGCGACGGAAACTTCTTCCTTGCTGTAGATGGTCGCAATCGCCTAATTGTAGGCGATCATCAATCTGGGGATACTGGTCAAAGAGTTCAACTACTCCTCGAAGGTGTCCCATTTTTCATCGACCAAGGAGATTTAGCCTCAGGGTGTGCCCCGATAGATCCATCAGGAATTTGGACGAGTACATCGCAACCTGCTGTTTCAAATCTCAAGCTCAATGTGTCGCCTAACCCAACCGAAGGAACTTCTTTTGCCACCTTTAGCTCTTCCGAAGAGTCTATGGCAACACTGGAGGTTTACGATATGTCGGGTAGGAGAATGGCGATGCTCTTCAATGGAACGATGAGTGTCGATGCGGAATACCGAGCAGAGTTTGACGGAAGTCAATTGCCAAATGGAGTCTACATCTATAGATATACTAGTGGAAATCAAGTTGAAATGAGGAAACTGATTATCGCTAGATAGTTTTTCGATCAACCTTAAACAACCACCCCGCTCGGAATCGAGCGGGGTTTTTATATTAGGTTCTAACCTATCATCAATTACAATTCAATTGTTTAGCTCATGAAAGGGATTAAGTGGTTTTTTCGCTGAATTTTTGCTCATGTGAATTTGCTAAGAACGCACAAGATTTGACTGGACGTGTTGGAAGACTCAAGGGCGCGACTGGATTCATTGGTAGACTGCTAAGAAAATTGGACTATCTTCGCGGCCTGATTTAGCGGGCAACACAACTAATTCTCACAATTCTCCTCAGGTTTTTCCGCAGAGACGTAATTCAACACGCTCATGAAGACTTTTTTTGAAACATCACTGAAGCCTGAAATTCTCAGAGCTATCGAAGAGATGGGTTTTGTGAATCCTACTCCTGTGCAAGTGGAAACTCTGGCACTACTTGAAGAGGAGGCGAATGATCTTGTAGCCCTTGCTCAAACGGGAACCGGTAAAACTGCTGGATTTGGACTTCCCTTAATTCATCACGTAGATCCTTCTGATAAGACTACTCAAGCAATTATACTTTGCCCTACTCGCGAATTATGTCTTCAGATTACCAAAGATCTACAAGGCTTTGCTAAGTACGTTGAGAATCTTTTTATCACTCCAGTTTATGGAGGTGCTCCTATCGGAAACCAGGCAAGATTTCTTAATAAGGGCTCTCAGATAGTCGTAGGAACTCCTGGAAGGGTAGTCGATATGATTCGTCGCGATATTCTAAAAATCGAGCAGATTAGTTGGTTCATACTCGATGAAGCCGATGAAATGCTCAACATGGGTTTCAAAGATGATTTAGAGATCATCTTTAAAGAGACTCCAAAACAAAAATCGACCTGGCTATTTTCGGCAACTATGCCTCCAAAAGTGGAGAGTATCGCACGAAAATATATGGGCCCTGCAAAAAAAATAAGTATTGGAAGGCGAAATGAGGGAGCAAAAAATGTAACTCACGAGTATTACATGGTCAAAGCTTCCGATAGATACGAAGCTTTGAAAAGATTAGCCGATGCTCATCCCGAGTTTTATGGTGTGGTATTCTGTCGCACAAGACGAGAAACCAATGAATTGGCGACCAAACTCAGTAAGCACGGTTATCCCGCTCAAGCTCTAAACGGCGATTTATCTCAGGCTCAGCGTGACTCTGTGATGAGAAATTTCAGGTCGCGTAGTTTGCGAATGCTCGTAGCTACAGATGTGGCCGCTCGTGGAATTGATGTTGATGATCTTACACACGTCATCAACTACACTCTACCTGACGATCCCGAGGTGTACGTCCACCGAAGTGGAAGGACTGGCCGTGCCGGTAAGAGTGGAGTTTGTCTTTCTATTCTTCACAGCCGTGAAACTCGACGCCTCAAGGAGATTGAAAAAATGGTTGGAAAAAAATTCGAGCTGAAGAAAGTACCGACTATGGACGAAATTATTAGAGGTCGAGTACTCGGCGTGGGAGAGGATATTCACTATGCCAATGCCGAACACAAGGATTTTGAAAACCTTCGTGCTGAGATGGACGTGCTACTCGCCGAAATGGATAGGGAGCAACTTATTGCTCAATTGACACGGTACGCGCTCAAATCAATTGAAATTGAGACGGAAAAAGGAGGTGATATTAATGTTTCAGCCTCTAAAAGACGGGATAGCGATGACCGCGATCGAGGAAACAGGAGAGATCGCAAAGAACGAGGGGACCGAGGAGAAAAACGCGATCGAGATAGAACTGAGGCAGGCTTTGTAACCCTAGAAGTAAACGTTGGCTCTAGCCAAGAGCTGAAGCCCAATAGAATTATGGGTGTGATCAACGAATTGACTGGGAATGATCGCATCAAGTTCGGCCGAATCGAAATCGACCGGGAGCGAAGCTCAATTGATGTTGAAGAAAAGTACGCTACGGAGGTTGCGATGTCTCTTGGTGGAATGAATTTTAGCGGTAGAAGAGTAGAAGTTATTATCACAGACGCACCTTTGAAAAAGACATCTAGGAAAAAGAATTTTGACTCAAAACGACGTGACTTCAAGGGTAAGAAGAGATCTGGAAATCCAAGTAAGGGCAAGGGAGGATTTTCAAAGAAGGGTGGCCTCGGTAGACGTCGACGGAGATAGTGACCCTAAGTATTTTGTTTTATATCAATTACTGGATTTAGTCACTTTTTGTCTATTTATGGCTATGTTAGGAGTGAAAAAGTATTCTTATGCACGAGTTTCCAACAGAAGAAGAGCCTCTTGACATCACGGAGACACGTCAGGTAAAGAAGATAACACTTCTACAAGTTTTGAGCTCTGCTGTAGTAGCATTCAATATTGATAGAGGCGGAATCTTCACGGCGAAGCAATTATTTAAAAATCCAGGAGAGGCAGTGAGAGCTTATCTGGGTGCTCATCGCTTCCATTACACACCGCCATTTCGAATTCTTATTATTACAACAACATTGGCTTTTTTTGCCTTCGGAATGGCTGAGTCATTTCAGGATGCTGAAAGTCAATTTTCGGCAGGATTTAATAGTTCAGTCGAAGAACAGCGCGGAGGAGATGCGGATACCACGGGAGAGATGAAAAAAATTCTTCGCGAAATTAGTCCATATTTCAACTTTATCCTCTGGACTTTTATTCCAATTGTTTCCCTTTTTTCTTGGTTGTTAAATCTAAAAAAGAATTTCAGCTATGCTGAACATCTCGTTTTTCAGACCTACTTATTTTGCGTGAGCAATCTGTTATGCCTTCTTTTCCCCCTTGATAACTTTCTAAATCAAACATTTGTCTTCGCGGTAGTATATATGGTTGTGGTATTTTATTATATATTCGGGTACAAGCAGTTTTTGCAGAAATCGTGGGTGAGATCTATTCTAGAGTCGATAGCGCTATTCTTATTAGCAACGTTTATTTGGGGAAGTGTTGTTGGCTTGGGTTTTGGAATCTATGTTGCTAGAACGCTTCAACTCTAACCATTTTATTTACCAGAAGATTTAGCTTCTATAGACTTGATTTAATGACTTTTCACCTTGAGAATTATTCCCGAGAGCAACCTTAATTTTAGAACTCAAAACTCAAGAAAGTTGCATCTTGAACGTCTCGCCGATTAATACCTGTTCTCCTTACATCCTCGGGCAATTCTTCCCAGTTATAGTACTTTCCACTGTAGTAGATTCGAGAATTATCAGAGTTTTGTCCGTTGATGGAGTAAGCATTTTGCATTTCTCTTCCTGCGTTTGCTCCAGGTATCATTTCCAGGGTGCCGTCTCCATCTACATCAACTTGAATCCAGTTCAACTTTAATATTCTATGGTAAGTTCCGTCTTTTTGCATTTCGGCAATAGTTTTGTCGAATTCCACCATGAGTTTTTCGCTACCCTCAATGCTTTTTTGAACCGCGAAATGCAGAGATTTCGCGATAAGAGGTGAATTACCGATCTCAAGGTGTTTCTCTGCATCTTTGGACTGATAAGACCTGAGATAAGCTACTAGGAGCCCGTCGACGAGTATATAATCCACTTTTTTTTCAAGCAAAGCCATAAGATTGGCTTGGTCATTCTTGTCTTTGACAAATTGAACCCCAACCGCTAGATCTACACTCTCACCGTAAGCATATCCTTCTACTAGGCCTACTTTCTTACCTGCAAGTTCAGAAATAGCCTTAGCACTTACATCACTGCCTTTCCGCCCAACTAGTATAAGTTGATTGTGAAGAATAGGCTTTGAATAGATGAGATACTCCATCCTTTCTTCCGTATACCACAAAGCCGGACTGCTTTGGAATGCGCCAGATTCTAGCCCTTTCATCACCATTTCAAAATCAAGTACCCTTTCTTTTACCGCAATAGAATTTTTGTTGAGTGCAGTCTTCACGATTTCTGTGGCCACTGCAGTTTCACCAGGTTTATTGGTGAATGGAGGCCAAACATCACAAACCAAACCGATTTGGGTGGGTTGAGCGTCGAGCGCAATCGAAGAAATTATTAACAAGAAGAATACCGATACTTTCATGGGCAGAAATGTACCTAAAAGAATCACGCGTTTCTCTATGATGAATTAGTTTAGTTTGGATAGATGGGTTTTTGAACCCCTCTTTTATCCTGTTTCTTTTCGACTTTGTAATAGTCAAATTCTCCTTTTGATTCAGTTACAGCCTTTAATGAAGTCTTTGTCGATTCTTTGTTCTTAGATAGACTAATGTATGTTATGTCTTCAGTTTCTGAGAAGTCCAAAATAATACACCCCGACTTATCTCCCTGCGGACAGAGGACAACGGGTAAATTCTCAGGATAGGCCAAATGAACGTAAGAATCTATTTCAAATGAGTAAGTCAGACTGTCATTTATCGTGAAAACCGCATTTTCTAGCGATTCTTTTTTCGATCTCCTATAGATGATGAACTGATTTTTTTTGGACAACTCAACTGCTGCTTTGTGCTCTGGATGAATTGCTTCTCCTGTATCTATATCTATTTCGTAACGAATACTTTTGGCCTTTTGATTTGAAGCGTGAATAGCTCCGCCTATTGCTCCACCCATTACTGCCGCAGCAGTTGCGCCATCTGTATTAAGTAAGTCATAACCGAGAAAGTAAAAACCTCCTCCTGTGAATGAAACAGGGAAGAATTCTACCTGATGGAAAATGTAAATATCCTTTCCATCAGAGAATCCCCAAACTTTTTTCATTTTTTTATTCTTCTCAGCCAATCTTGGAATTACCTGCGTAGTTCCTTCCCAATTTTTGTTCGTTCTTGGTTTCAACTCTAGATTAAATGAATCCACTAATGTTGGCTCATTTTTTAAGAATTCCTGAAAGGTTTTATACCCCCCTTTCTTCAAAGTTTTTGATTGAATGGCTTCCTGAATGGGAAAGGAGATCTCAATATTCTGAGCTGTTGTCTTTTGAGTAAAAATAATAAGGTATAGGTAAAGGGAAATAATACCAAATATTTCTTTTTTCATTTTAAGTTAATTACTCTGTATTACTAATTCTCAAGACTCCATTGGTCACGGTTTCCCCCAATTTCTGAGTCTAAGTGGTGAGGAAAACCATGCCGGGGGAGTCTATCAACTCATTGTTTAATGACATTAGGCCTTCTAGGTCAGGAGGGTTCACGGGTTCGTCTGCCATGAAAAAGCATAATAAGTCAAAATTATCTCTATTAAGAAGCGATGAATGTCTATCAGCTTTACATTATCCTCAAAGCGACGAAATACTGCAATTCTATTTATCACAATCCGGGATCGAGATGAGATATTGATTGCGCTGGAAGCAACCTAATATTGCTATGAGTAAAAAAAGATGCGGCTAAATCATTTCTATTGGCGTGCCTTTGCTTTTAAAATTGATTCAATAGCCTTATTAATATCTAATGAGGCTGCTGCTTGTCTTGGCGGGTAGTCTTTGAAAGTCATTAAGTGTTCATTGAGTATTCCGATTGCTGGCTGCATAACCCACGATTTTTCCATGATGAAATGAAAACCCGTTATATCATCATACGTTTCGAAAGGGTCTTTTCTCAAATTAAAAAGTTGCGGCATGGTGTGTTGAACCATGTCGTCAAAGTAGCGTTCCTTTGTGGCAAAATGCATTTTCCAAGGGCCAACTCTCATTGCGGTCAGCCCACTTTCGTAGTAATAGAAAAAATGATTTCTGGCTGATTTGTCTGTTATTCCTGTCCAATAGTCAAGGTTATTCATACCGTCGATATAAACTTTGTAGCTCATGTCTCCAACATTCTTACCCTTCTTTAGTTCTTCGATAATATTTTCGTTTCCAACTGCAGCCATTAAAGTGGGTAGAACATCTTCGTGTGCCGAAATTCCATTTCTAATCAAGCCCGCTGGTATTTTTTCTGGCCATCTCACCATAAACGGCGAACGCAAGCCGCCCTCCCAGGTGGTCATTTTTTCTCCCCTAAACATAGTTACTCCTGCGTGAGGAAAAGAGCTTTGTTCCGGTCCATTATCTGTTGTGTAAATGATGATGGTGTTTTCATCTACGCCAAGTTCTTTTAAATAGTCGAGTATTTCGCCTACTTGTCCATCGTGCTCGATTAATCCATGTCCAAATAAATCCACATCTGTACTTACATCAGTTGCTAGATTCTTCGACTGCTCTTTTAAACGGGTGTAAACGTGCATCCGGCTCGTGGCGTGCCAGATGAAGAATGGTTTATCTGCGTCTTTGGCCCGTTTCATAAAGTCCTTGGTTTTTGCTACCAGTTCATCGTCAAACGTTTTCATCCTTTCAGAAGTGAGCTGTCCGATATCCGTAACTTTTTGCTTCCCTATTACACCAAATCGTGGGTCTTCTGTTTTATCAAAGGAGTTTGTCGCGTACGATTCAATAATGCCTCGTGGTCCATATTTTTCAGCGAACTCTTTACTTTTTGGGTAATCAGCTTGCTCAGGTTCTTCAGATACATTTAAATGGTACAGGTTTCCGAAAAACTCATCAAAACCGTGAACAGTGGGCAGATGCTCATTGCGATCTCCCAGGTGATTCTTTCCAAATTGTGCGGTCATGTAACCAAGTGGTTTTAGGAGTTCGGCTATTGTTGGATCTTCTTTTTTAAGACCTAATGGGTTTCCTGGCTGCCCAACTGTAGTTAGACCAGTTCGAACAGGTTTTTGGCCAGTTATAAACGCAGCCCTTCCCGCGGTGCAGCTTGGTTGCGAATAATGGTCGGTAAATAAAACTCCTTCTTTGGCTATCCTATCGATATTAGGAGTTGGGTATTGTAAACCTAAAGAGTAGCAGCTTAAAGCATTTGGTGCTACGTCGTCTACCATGATGACTAAGATGTTTGGTCTTTCTTGCGCAACAGCACTGCAGAAAGCAAATAAGAACAGGATTAGAGTAGTTTTCTTCATATTGTTAAATTGAAATGTTCGTCTTTTCGCATAGATCGGATAAAATCTTTACCTATTTGAACAGAAGTAATTTTTGTGTTTCTATCAAGCTTCTCACTGAGCTTTCACCAATAGAGGATGCCAATTTAGTCAAAGCTTTAACCCCGCCCAAGTTTTGGAGAGCTCCTTTTAGTTTTTTTTGTTTGATTTCGGGCATCTAAGTAGATGTATCCCATGGATCATAAGTCCATTACGCCCGCATTTTCGGATCACGCCAGAGAAAAATTTTAAATCCATATTATTCAGCAATTTGCCTCTGGTCGGTGAAGAGCCTTAAGCCTTTGATCAATTGGTCAGTTGAAGGATAGCATTGGTGAACGGCTAAGGGTTGAACTGCAAGGTGAGATTATGCTGAGAGCCGTGCGGATGTATTGTTCTCCTCCTCAATGACAGAAAAAGAATGAGGTATTTGCATCAATCCTTATCTCTACATTTGTAGAATTAGAATTTAGTTCTATATTTGTAGAGCAAAATGTATCATTCATGAAATTGTCGAAATCAGAAGAAGAATTAATGAATCATTTATGGAAGCTTGAAAAGGGTAAAATGAAAGATTTGATAAATGCTTACGAAGATCCGAAACCTGCAACAACAACCATTGCAACCTTATTAAAAAGAATGCAGATAAAACAGTTTATTGATTATAAACAGGTGGGTAGAACACGAGAGTATTTTCCATTAGTGCATAAAAGCGATTATTTTTCAAAACAATTAAAGGGACTGATAAAACTATTCTTCAACGATAGCGCCTCCCAATTTGCATCTTTCTTTGCCAAAGAAACAGACTTATCTAAATTGGAATTAGAAGATTTGAAAACTATTATTGAATCAGAAATTAAAAACAAATAGCATGCTATTATATGTTTTAAAATCTACATCTTGTTTGGTGTTTTTTTATCTCTTTTACAGATTTTTTTTGGAAAAAGAGAGTATGCATTTATTTAAGAGAATTTATCTTATTTCCACACTATTTGTTTCTTTTTTAATTCCATTCATAACCATCACGATTTACTCTGATGTGGTAGATGTATATACTCCTTTATCGATCAAATACATGACTAATAATGAATCTGGCTATTCCTTCTTATCCAATGTACTTACAATTTCAATGTGGGTGATCTATTTTGTCGGGGTGTTTTTATTTTGTGTTCGGTTTGTGAAAAATTTAATGTCTATTGTTTTATCTATTAAAAAAAGCCAAAAGATAAAGACTTCTTCTCATACAAATGTGCTGCTTGAGGATGAAGCAGTACCACATACTTTTTTGTGGTATGTTTTTTTTAATAAATCAGAATACGACAACAACAATATTCCTAATGAAGTTTTGATTCATGAGAAATCTCACGCTATTGAAATGCATAGTGTGGATATTTTAATTGTAGAAATATTTCAAATCTTTTTCTGGTTTAACCCTTTGATTTATATGGTAAAAAATTGCATTAAGCTTAATCATGAATTTTTAGCCGACCAAAGAGTTTTATCCAATGGCATAGGATCATATGAATATCAAAAAATTATACTCCGCTTTTCAACTAATAAAAATCAACCAATTTTGGCAAATTCAATTAAACACGCAAATATTAAAAAGCGATTCACTATAATGAAAACAAAGACTTCACGAAGTAAGATGTGGCTTAAATGTTTATTAGCACTACCCCTCCTAGCTATTTTGACTTTTAGTTTTGGTACTACAGAAAAAGTTGTGCAGCGTAAATCTTTCATGACAAGTTCATTTGATCAAAATGAGGCGACCAAAGCCCAAGTAGATGAATACAATAAGTTGGCTAGATATTATAACGAAAGGGATAAAGGAAGTGTTATTGTCAGGAGAACTGATGTTGAACGATTGCAGTACCTCTATTCCTTAATTTCGGAGAGTCAATTGAATGAGGTTGAAACGTTTCCTGATTTTCCAGCTCCACCCATTTTCGATAGCTCTGAGATATCGAAAGTGTTTGAATTCGAGGACTGTGACAGCGATTCGGGTTCATCATTGCTGTCACCAAACCCCAGTAAGGTCATTAAAGGTCACAATAGTAACAGCCGAAATATTCCGCCCCCACCTCCGAGAAAATAGAACTACGCGAAGGCGATAAAAATGAGTGTCGGAATTATAAATTGCATTAATGTGAGTCCTATTACTTCAGCAGCTTGCGTGTTCAGGATTATTTAGATTTTGCCAGTTAAATCGAGCCTCCATAGATGGTATTCCAATATTATATCTTACAATGAACAGTGCTGGAATCACTACTTATGCGTGCGATGAATAATTGCAAGTCATCCTATGTAAACATAGAGCTCACGTTAGAGTTGGGTATTTAGATTCGGCTCTGTATTTCAAGAATAGGGTGTTAGCAACAGCTGCAGACACGTTTCAGATCTTAAGAGGCCAGAATCACCAAGTGATCCCTCTACTCCGTCACTGTAGACGTGAAGCACTAAGGTGTTTGAGTGGCAAGGTGATTCTTTAGGGTAGAATCTCTTTCAATGTCTACGATAATGATAATTTACTATCTATCGATGTTTGGATCGATTAGTCATTTCCAGATAGGCATTACCAGTGACTTCGGCTCCGGATTTCTTTCCTGTGACTTCACACATGCCTTCCCAGTATGGAAGTTTAAAACCCATTCTATTCAAGATCAGCTCTTGGTGCGGAAAGCTTGCTTGAAGTTCTAGGTCAAGTCCCTGACTTGGCACTTTGATTTGCCATTTGAATGGGTAGTTTCTCTTAGAGTCAGGACTTTTCCAAAACTCAAGAGGCGTGAGCTGAATATCCTCATTTGCGAGCTCAATAATTTCACCATCCTCTTTGTGGAAGCTTCCGCCAAAAACCTCTACATCTTTTCGTCGATCCTCAACCCGGTAAACCATCAGTTCTTCCATAGAATCTTCAAAATGGATCGACATCCAATCCCAACTAACTTTTCCATTGATGAGGTCGCTACCGCAATTCCATTGCCTATCATACCATAGTTTACCGCTCACGTTTACCGTTTCGCCATCCACCACAATTTCTCCAGTCGTTTCAAGACGCGGGTAAGAGAAGTATCCTGCAGTAGTCAACCCTCCATAATTTTCGTATCCAGTTCCATTTTGAAAAACAGGATCTCTCAGAGGTGTGGTGTTCAAATCAATTTGGATCGGATGATTTTGCATGGTCGCGTCGAGAGCGTAGACTCCTTTTTGTCCAGAAAGGGAGTACGGCCCTTTCACGAAGTTGAGCGGAAGCACTCCTGCTTCGGGTGTTTTTCTCGATCCGTAAAAGTCGTAATCGAAATAGAAACTATCGGCTTGAGGATTGCTTAAGGCAAAATTGATCATGTAATTGCTTCTTCCCGTATGCGTAGTAAAGTGGAAAAATACATATTCTATTCCGTAAGTATTTCCGTCATCGCCGTTTAGATGGCCTGTGAAATACCACCATTCGAGAGAGTTCTTCAAATGAACTGGCTCATCTTTTTCGAGCGTAGCTCGTTCTTCATAAACATCGTGTTTGGTGAGGAATGGATTGCACGAATAGAAGAAGAGAATAAAGAGAATAGGACATTTGGACATCATGTTCAGAGGAACAAATCATGGATATAAAAGTTTCGGTATTTTTTGTGTGTTACCACCATAACCTTAAATAGGCAATTGTCGGAAGTATTCTCCTCGCTCAAAAGAATATTAGCCTTATACCATATTGATCCTTTTCATAGGGAGTACGAGTATTATGGTCATTTGATAATGATACTAGAAAGTGCTATTATGGAGATCTTAAATGGGAGATGATCTCAGAATAATTCCTCGTTCAATGAGATCCCCTGCGTGATAAGTTCCTTGGCACCATCATAAATTTTATGCTTGATACAGATCATTTAATCTGTTTGGAGGGGGAAGTTGAGACACGAGAAATTTCTAACTCTATATAAAACAAATGAAAATACTGTAAGAATTGGCCGGCAACATAAGGACAAAACAGGAATTTCAAGAACTCTATCAGACACTATTCAAGCAAGGCATAGAGGGAAGGTGGCAACCAAGGTCTCTATGCTAAACCTTAGTGCGAATATGGAGGGAAAGCAAGACCTGTTGAGTATGCACAAAACAGAAAACGAAAGTGCAGCGGCCTAGATAGACATCCTTGACGAACTCAAGACCATAGGAATAAGAGATGTGCTATTTATATACTAAGATAGCCTGCAGGGGATGGACAAAGTCATAAATGCGATACCCCCAAAGATAGGGCGAATATGCATCTTTCACCGGTTAAGAAACTCACTCTAGTAATTCAATTATGAAGAACGAGGTAAGGTAGGTGCTGACATTAAGCTTATTTACAATTCCGTCAATGAAAAAGAGGCCTTGGCATCGCTGGATGATTTTAAACAAAAGTGAGGGCATAGGTAACGTCCACCATTCAAATCATGGGAAGCCAATTGGGAGTACCATACGGCTTTTTTGGATTGTCCCGCTGAGATCTGAAAGCTCATTGATGCCCTCGATATTACGGAAAGCTTCAAGTCCAACCTGCGCAAATAAATCAAAAAGACCGCCCCCCACCGATGAAGCCACGCTAAAATGCAACCATCTCGCTGAGATAAGGTTCCAAAAACGACGAGAAAAGTAGACGAGGATTGGTTCAAATTTGTAATCAGCTAAACATCAACCTCGTAGATCAGATTGAGCCCGCAAACTTATGGAAGGATCGCTGGCACTCAAACACAAAAATTTGGATAGTCTCGGCAGGCTCTTCTAATGACAATATCGGGGATAAAGTTTTGATTTCATTTGTCTATTTATAAACAGAGTGGTTAAGCTCTCTTGCTCACTTTATTCAGGTTTATTTAAGGATTTTCAGATGTAAGTTCTAGCCTATTATACTTCGCCTATTTATATTTCCAACGAGTCCATAACCTTCTTTTACTGTCATTCCCTCTTATAATGGCAATTCTTATAGCTTCACTCAAAGTATAAAGGGTAAGCAGGTTTGCTGACCGTATCTTTCCTTAATTGACCATACTAACTAGGGTCATTGGTTTTTTCGATATCAACTCTCTTGTAGGCTGATCCCAAAAGACTAACTCATTTCAAGTCAGGTTGCACCAGATATGCAGGGAGTTTCTCTCTAAGAGAGGAGTCAATTATCGCACAACTAGATCGTGTAGAGAGTATTGGATAAAGAAAGCCTCGCTAAACAGCAAGAATGAAATTGGTTGGGGCAACCTAATTACGTGGATTTTCTTGATTATTCACGAGCTCCTTTCAGCTAGAAAGTTCAGGATCAGATTCTGACAACTCTGTTTGTCACTGTCTCCCTGAGTTTCTGGTCATAAGTAGTCAAGACCACCATTCCAGGAAATTCTATTAGTGCATTATTTAACGCCGTGATACTCTCTAGGTCAAGGTGATTGGTAGGTTCGTCTAGCATAAGCAAGTTTGGAGCTGCAAGCATTGCTTTAGAAAGCATACATCTCACCTTTTCACCTCCACTCAAAACGTTTGATTTTTTTAAAGTCTCTTGACCTGAAAATAACATTTTTCCTAGGAAGCCTCGGATGTATAGCTCGTCTTTTTCAATCGAGTATTCTCTGAGCCAATCGATAAGGGTATCATTGCTTTTAAAGTAATCATCATTGTGTGCAGGGACGTACCCTGGGGCTATGGTGAGACCGAATTCAAATTCTCCAGCATCTGGTTGCATTCGTCCATTTACGATTTCGTAAAATGCTGAGGTGGCCAGGCTATTAGTGCTCTCGAGAGATATTTTTTCGCCTTTTTGGATATTTAAGTCAAAATTTTCGAACAGTGGTGTACCGTCGAGGTGCTTAGTCAAACCGCGCACGTGAAGAATCTGGTCGCCAGCCTCTCTTTCGGGGGCAAAGATGATAGCCGGATACTTTCTATTGCTTGGTTGGATAGTTTCCACATCGATTTTTTCGAGAAGTTTTTTGCGGCTGGTGGCTTGTTTTGATTTTGATGCGTTTGCGCTGAATCGGGAGATGAATTCTTGAAGCTCTTTCTTCTTTTCCTCTGCTTTTTTGTTTTGGTTGGCTCTTTGTCTGAGAGCGAGTTGGCTGCTCTCATACCAGAACGTGTAATTTCCTGTGTACATGTTGATTTTACCAAAATCGATATCTGCTATATGCGTACAAACCGTGTCGAGGAAGTGGCGGTCGTGAGACACTACAATAACCGTGTTTTTAAAGTCGAGTAAGAAATCTTCTAGCCAATTGATGGTTTGGGAGTCCAAATCGTTTGTTGGCTCATCGAGAATTAAAATATCAGGGTTTCCAAATAGGGCTTGAGCTAAAAGAACTCTCACCTTCTGCTTACCCGTCAAGTTTTTCATCTCCAGATAGTGAAGATTCTCCTCAATGCCCAACCCAGAAAGAAGAGAAGCAGCATCACTTTCCGCGTTCCATCCGTCCATTTCCGCAAATTCCGCCTCAAGCTCGGAGGCTTTCATACCGTCCTCGTCAGAGAAATCTTCTTTAGCATAAATAAGCTCCTTTTCGTGAATGATATCCCAGAGCTTTTTGTGGCCCATCATTACTGTGTGCAAGACTAAATTCTCGTCATAAGCCGAATGTTCCTGCTTGAGAACGGCCATGCGTTTTCCGTTTTCTAAATGAACTGAACCCGTGTTGGGGTCAATATCTCCGGAAAGGATTTTTAGAAAAGTAGATTTTCCCGCTCCATTTGCACCGATTACTCCAAAACAGTTGTCACCGTTGAAGGAGATATTCACTTCATCAAATAAGACTCTCTTTCCGTATTGAAGACTAACATTTTGAACCTCGAGCATCGCATTCTATTTAAAAACGGGCGCAAAGATAAGTATTTGCCGATGCATTCTCGATTTGTTCAATCGAATGTGGAGCTTCCAAACATTATCGATATTCTGAAGTCTGAGGATTTAAGTGACAGATTCGGATGAACGGAATATCTCAAACACCTTTTGTTCTTATCTTTAATTAGAATTTTGATGATATGCTCTTTCAAGAAAAGCAAAAATTTACTCAACCTCTGCTCTGGTTAGTGCTGTTTATGTTGGTGTGTATTCCAGTTATTGGCCTATTTAAGCAGGTATATCTTGGTGAAGCCTTTGGAACCAATCCTATGTCAAATTCAGGCCTTGTAGTTTTCAGTATTTGTATGATCGCTTTGGCATTAATTTTTGTGCTTATTGAATTGAGAACGACTATAGATAATAATGGCATATCATTCCAGTTTTTTCCATTTGTAAAAAACAGCCACTCATGGTCGGTCATTGCTTCAGCCGAAGTTATCAACTACGGATTTGTCGGTGGCTGGGGAGTAAGATGGGTAAACAAATATGGAACAGTATACAGTGTAAGCGGAATAAAGGGGTGCAAATCAAGCTCAAGAATGGAAAGAGTTTCATAATCGGAACTCAACAAGAAGAAGAGATGAAAAAAGTCTTGGCTAACAGAAAGCGCGCCAATTAAATTTGACTATTTAAGTCTTTTATGGAGGGTAAATCGAGTATTCTCAAATACCTTTTTGGTAGGGTATTTGTCATCTTTCATTACCGCACGATAAATAGAATCATTTAGTTCTACACAGCTCAAGATGTAGTCCCATTTGAGCTCTAATTGTTTCTTTAACTCTAAGGAGTCACTTTCGGGATTGAGCGCATAAGAGTCTCTTTCTGCATAAAGCCCCAATACGCGAGGCTTGTTAAAAATAATGACCTCGTCCTCAGCCGAAGTGTTTCTGATCAGAGAGAATACCTCTAAAGCTTCTGCAGATCTAGAGCCATTATACGTGCGAGGGTAGGTCTCATCTACATATTTCACTTCCTTTTTATAGCCGTAATATATCCCGAGGGAGAACAATATGTACAAAACCGGCCGGATAGGGCGCTTTTTGAACCGTAGTGAGTGAAGACCGGTTAGAACATATCCGCATCCTATAGGTAGCAATGGTAGCATGTATCTAAAACCTTGAGTAAATACAGGGTAGAGAATGAGAATTGCCATGTATATCAGAAAGAAGTAGTCCTCATGGTTAAATCTGCCCGTTACTTTGATAGCCATCCCCATCATAAGCATACAAATGATAATTGATCGATTCACGTAGCTCAGGAATTGCCATTTTCCAGCATCAGTAAAAAATGTTTGATCAGTCCGTAAAAATGCGAACTCCAGACCTTTTCGGATTTGGTCGCCAAGAGGTTCAGTGAAGAAAAATTCCGAAAAGAATGAGAACCCATCTTGCTTAGCTGGAAATAGAATTACGCCCATTATGAGATAGAAACTAAGCGTTGTACTCAGCAGCATTCCAGCTCTAACCGCAATACATCTGAATTCTTTAGCGCTTCTCCCCCAAGATCTTAAATACGTCACCCCCTGGTCTAATAATAGGGCCATTAGCAGAGTAATTCCAATACTTCTTACCAGCATCGAGTATCCAATAATTAGACCGACTAAGCCGTATATCAGGAGTGACTTTTTCTTTTTAGCAAGAGGATAGATATATAATCCAAGCGCGATGAAAAAGGCAAATGGTATATCGGACAATATTTCACCCTTGAATTTGAGAAGGTCAGGTGTGTATGCTAGACCAACTGTGATAATAAGGCATTCAACAAAGTTGAATTCCCTTCTCAGATATTTGAAAACGATGATCAGAAATCCTGTGTAGAAAAGGTTGATCGTTGTGACAAAAGGGACTATTTCGTTTCCGAAAAGCCAATATGCCGGAGCCAGAAGTAGTGGAAAACCAACCCCGTAAGACGGAGGAGAGAGTAGTGGAATGTAAGGGTTAAAAATATAATGCGTTTCCCCATGTGGTTTTCCCTCTACCAAATTAATGGCCTGTTGGATATACATGGCAAAATCACCACCCCAATCGTGAAAGGGCCCGACATTGATGAATAATACCGGTAATAGACATAAAAGGAGGGCAAGGAGTTCAGTTTTCGTGTCTTTTATCACGTAAATGATCCCTTTAGATTCACTTGGGTTATTCATAAAAGGCCTTCAGAGTGTCAGTTTAAGCGCACCGACAACAAATAAACTCATTGATTTTTATTCATCCCAAAGTTTTGTCATGCTATAACCTTTTTCACGACAATCAAAAAAGGAGCCATCGACGATTCTTCGGTGCTGATCGATACTTCTTATCTCATCCATATCTCTTGCGCTCAGTACAATTTTGTGCGCATCAAAGTTCTGTTGAAGACGTCCGGGATTAGTTGATTTTGGTATAACAGAAATACCTCGGTGCAATTGCCAGCTTATAAGCAGCTGTGCAGGTGAGATGTCTTTCTTTAGAGCCATTTTTAAAATGATTTCGTTTTTCAGCGGGACTGGGTCATTATCTTTTTTCATTGATCTATGTCTGTCCATGGAGCCAAGCGGAGAATAAGCGGTCGTGTGGATTCCATTTTCACGGCAATATTTCAGAAGAGATTCTTGTTGCAAGTAAGGATGGAGTTCTACTTGGTTTAATTCAGGTCCTTGACCAACAGTCTTTTTCAGGTCCTGAAGTCTATTAATGCTAAAATTTGATGTTCCAATATGTCTAGTTAAGCCCGCCTGTTGCGCAGATTGCATTGCTTTCCAAGTCTCTGCTAGCGGCACTTCATTAAGTGAATAATAACTTTCTGGATTTTTAGGTAAGTGGATGCCTCTCTTGAAAGCAACTGGCCAGTGTATGAGATACAAGTCGAGATAATCAAGTTGTAGATCTGAAAGCGTGCTTTCCAAGGCTGGTCGAACATCCTCTTCACGATGAGAGTCATTCCAGAGCTTAGAGGTTACCCACAATTCATCACGAGTTAATATTTGATTTTCAAAACACTCCTTAAACGCTTCTCCAATTTCTTTTTCATTCCCGTAAATAGGAGCGCAGTCTACGTGGCGGTAGCCAATTTTGAGCGCTTCGATAATTGTTGTCTTTATCACTCGAGGCGAAGATTTCCAGGTGCCTAAGCCGATTACCGGCATTCTATTGCCATTTTGGAAAGTGAGGTTTTTCATATTCACATCACTACTTTATCCATTTTGAATCTTGAAAGGTATACCAATCAGAATGATATTTTTGTCATACCCTGCTTTTAGATCAATTTCCACATATCCTTTTGTAGAGAGACCTAGAATTTCGTCTGCACCTCTGGATAGATTGATATGTCTGAATAAAATAATTTGGTCTCTGTTTTCAATATTCATCAATGAAGAAAGAACTTTTTTTAAAGTCTACAAGTCTATTTGGTGAAATTCATGGGTGTTCATCTTAGAATTACAGCATAGTGACTGAATAAAAAGATTACCGGTTTGGCTGACGACACTGTTGTATTGGTCAATTCAAAGATTGTCAGTATCGGGTTGTCTAAATTTTTGTACTAAATATCTCTCTGCAAATACACTTTGTAATGATGACCGAATTGATTGTCGACGGCTTTTCGATGAGATATTCATTGTTTTTAGTGGTCAAAACGCCCTTGAGAAGCTGAGATATTTGAAACTTGACCTAAAAACTATAATTCGAAAGAATTCTGACTCCTATTTTGTTGATGATAAAGCCATCACTTATTGGGGTAATGTGCAAAAAACTTATTGCCGTTTAAGCGGAGTATCCTCTCAATTGCTCTTCTTCTTCTTCTTCTTGAAGATGGCAGGCATTTCAGCCTTAAGGAATTTGTTATGCAGAGACATCATGCACTGGTGTGAATTATTGCCTTTATGGAATTGACCGACTCCATCTTAAAGCCAAAATTATTCAGTCAAAATAGTTAGAAAACGGATAAAAAGAGACCTGTAAGTGGAGAAAACTCTCCATTAAATGCGTTCCAAATTAGGAATCATTTTCCCATTATTGGAAAATTTTGGGTAAGTCTAAGGCCAGATTTCATCTAATAAAGCGGTTTACAGTTTTTGGCACGCCAATTTCGATAGAGAATTCGGATTCAAAACCTGAGTTATGTCTAGAAATATTACTCTCACTCTGGCTGCCTTATTGGTATTCATCAATTTCGTGACTGGCCAAACAATTGAAATTAGTTCAATTGCTAGCCATGAGTTGACTGTTTGTGGTAGCAGTGGCCAATTCGAGGTATTGATTAATAACAATTCTGGTATCTCCCAAAATTCACCAGAAGTATCTATCTCCTTGCCCCCTGGTATAGAGTATCAACCATCGTCGTTGAATGAACTAACAAGTCACAGTATGTCTGAGTTAGACGTGTCTAACCCTTCTGAACTACAATTTAGTTCTGGAATTATTGCTAACGGGGATAGTCTTAAATTCTCGGTCAGCTTGGTCGCACAAGACGCATCTGTAGACTACCAGAATAGCGGGGGGGTGTTTAGAAATTCAGTCGTATTCGATGCAAATGGTTCACAGACAAATCACGAATCCGATAGTTACAATATACTCTATCCCGCGCTGACTATCTTATCGATAAGTCCCAATGTGGATAATATCATGAGTGGTTCTTCCACCACACGCTCAATTACTGTTATCAATGCGGGGAATGGACCAATCGACAGAATTTACATTACCGATATTCGAAATAATGACGCATTGCTGCTCAACTCGGTCGATATAGGAATTCTAGACGGCGATACAATCGTGCTCTCAACGACCGACTTTAGTGGCGTCGGCAATGGTAATAATTTGCTCGACCAGAATGAGTCCATTACGATTACTGAATATCTGTCCGGAATCAGCTGTGCGGACCTTACCGTAACCTCAGCCATCAGAGCACATTGGGGATGTGATGGAGCAAATCGGTCTACTACCACAAGTTATGGAAATATCTCACTCGACTTTCAAGAGCCTAACCTAAAACTCTTGGCGACTGAAACGCTTGATGCTTGTTTTGGTGGAGGTGTAGCCTCAGAGCAACAGCTGCGTGTCATCAATACGAGTAGTGGCATTGCGACCGGTGTTTCAGTAGACATATACAAAAGCACCGGAAGTAACTACAATCAGGATATTTATTCCCGTTTCGATGAAAACTCATTTAAATATAAGGTAGGAGAAACAGGCACATATACTTCCATATCGGGGCTAAATACCACTACCACACAGTCTGCTGGAGCATACTCCTGTTTAGGTGCCTCTCCGATCGGCAGGGTGGATTTCCAATTAGAAGAACTTGCTCCCGGAGATACTGTTTTCATTAAGTGGGACATGTATTCCTGCTGCATACAAACTTGTGAAGACGATGACATAAAAGGATGGCGCGCGGAGGTTGCTTACACCGACGTATGCGCTGGACCAAGCACCACCAAAACACTTGTCGGTCAGGATGATAATGAACAGTACATTTCATTTACTACTGAAACACCAATTGATATCACCGATCTTGAGGAGGAGACCTATACTTTTATTATTTCAAGCTTTAAAAATGATCTTCCTGAGGGGGTTGGAGCTAGTTATAGGGCAACATTTACTCTAGAGGAAGGGCTTGTTTATGAATCGGTTCGATTTCATACAAACGGTAACGATTGGATACCATCTTCGGTAGATTACAATGCGAGTACGCACGTTGTGGAATGTGTTTTTGATCCACCCGCGAACTCTTTCGTACTGCCAAAGTCAGAGTTGGAACTCACGCTCAGCGGCGCATGTGGCACACAAGGTTGGAAAACCATTGAACTAGACTTTGCTTACATTCCTGACAACACCTGTTCAACTGCCTGCGAAATTCCCTTGGAATGCGATCGGCAAGTAACAACATATTTACATTGTCCCACTCCATCATGTGCTGGTTTGAGAGTCCTGGATTTCACTTTAGCTCGCACGAGTTTTGGAGCCCCCGACAACAACTTGGATGGTAACCCGGATAATTCTGGAAGTCTCAATATGACGGAAGTGAAATCTAATCGCGCAATGGTGGGCGACACTATTCTCGCCACTGCCACTTCCGTCGTGGGGCCGACTAGCGATAGCTGGCTTTATTCAAAATATACATCTTCAGTAAACTATGGCAGCGTGCTTAATTGTATTTCCGCCACCGCTACCATTTACGATGCCAGCTCAGCTTCCACCTTTGTGGCAACAGGTCTTGTGGCCAGTGAATCGACCAGCGGAAATCAACGTGACTTTGAGTTTGATCTCTCGATAAGTAATCTTTCTTCTTTAAACCCTGAACTCATTGGCTACTCCTATTCAGAGCAAGATTCCATAAAAGTTGAAATGCTTTATAAAGTCGTTTCTAACGTCACCGGACTCTTACAGGAAACAACCTTCCTGAATGATTTTTACCTTAGCGATTTTGCTAATCCAACCGCTGGGCAGCAAGAGAGTTGTAGCTTCAAACATGGTCGCGTCACGCTCATAGGCTATCAATGGCGTAATGACTCTGGCAATAATGTAACGATCAAATCCTGCAGTAGAAATGTAAGTCAAAATTTCGGCCTATCCATAGGTGACTTATCATCCAACTATGGTGGTGGTAACCTCTTTCCTTTTGAGTATCGTCATTGGGGAAATGTGAAAGAAGCTTGGATGATTATTCCGGCCAATTATAGTCATGTGAGTACTCAAGTTCGTCAATGGCGAACCAGGTATACTAACGCTACCTCGGTCCAAACAGTGAACGGGATTGCTCCTGACGCTATCAATGGAGATACGCTTTACTTTGATTTACAACAACATTACGACGTTGGTGATTTTAACTTGAGTGATGATGGCTTTAACGGTCGAATTGAGGTAGAACTAGCTCCGAATTGCAATACCCTTATCAACACATTTGAAGACGTGGAGTGGATTTTCAACTACCAAAAAGCAGCTATGCTTGACAATACGACTTCAGGCCAGATAGCAGCTTCGTCTTCGGATCGGGTTCGTTATCAGCCTTCAAGCTTCGAGCTATCCTCAAACAATCCATGGCAAGATGTCAACACTAGATCGGTAACATGGAATTATAAAGTGAAAAACTCCTCATCCTCTGCGGCGGCTTATTCTTGGGTACACATCGTTGCTCCTTCAAACATTGTGATCGATTCGATTACTAACAACTCCAATGGTCAGGCATTAATCAAACAAAACGACTTGTATCTCATAGGCACAATTAACGGTAACTCGACCGCAACTCTTTCCATTCACGGAACGGTAATTAATTGCAACAATGTTTTGCTCACCGCATATTCGGGATACGAGTGTACCGGTTATCCAGATGATTTTGCCAGCTTCACCTGTGGTTACGAGTCGTTGGTACTCTATGTGGAGCCGAAGGAGGCAGCCTTCCAAACTCGACTTTCGACAGAGGTGCTCGTTGACCCTTGCGCTCCACAAGTTGATCTCACATTGGGTATTACTAGTGTAAAGATTGCCCATGTCTACGATATGACCATTGAATTGACCGTTTCTGACTCGAGCAAAATTAAGGTACTTGACGGTACTAGTGAGTTCCAATACAACAGCAGTAGTGCCTTCACTGAAATCGAAAATCCGAGCTTTAGTTCTGGAGTCTATTCATACGATGTCAATCTTTACGAAAGCTCTTTCCCAATTAACGGGTTACCTGGTGTGCTTGATTTGACTAATAATCAATACCGTCTGAAAATGAGACTGGAGTTGGGTCCGCAATTTGTTCAGGGCGATTTTGTACAAATCACCATTCAGGGAGAAAATGGTTGTACGGAAACGCTACCAATAATCAATTTGGCCTATGATCCAAACTCAAAGTTCACGAAGGATCAGACGGCGGGATTGCATATCGATATCGGCAATAGCTGGAGTGCCTCTTGGGGAGATTATGATAATGATGGTTTCGATGATTTGTACGTTCCGGTTAGTACTCTAAATGAACCAAACATACTGTACCACAACAATGGTGATGGTACTTTTTCAAAAATCGCGACAGGGCCACCGGTTACTGATATCGGCGCATCTATAACGAGTGCATGGGGAGATTATGACAATGACGGATATCTCGATTTGTTTGTTGCCAATAATGTTAATTCTAAAAACCGCTTGTATCACAACAACGGCGACGGTACCTTTACCTCTATTACCAATAATGCGGTGGTAGACGAAGGGATCTATACCCATTCGGCGGCCTGGGGAGATTACAATCAAGATGGAAATTTAGACTTGGTAATTTCAGATTTTCATCCAACTCACTTTAATCGTCTGTTTTACGGCGATGGTGCAGGAGGATTCACTGTAGATGCGAGTAGCCCTATTTCTCTTTCGGCAACTTCTGCCGTAGGTTTATCCTGGGGTGACTACGATAACGACGGTGACTTGGACTTGTTTATTGCCAACACCAATGGTGAAAATAATCAACTTTTTCGCAATGAAACTGGGATCTTTAATGAAGTGACCACAGGCGATATCGTGAGCGATGGTGGTAATTCTGTAGGGGGTGTCTGGGGAGATTATGACAATGACGGAGATTTGGACTTGTTTGTGACAAATTCGCGTGACGTTGAGGCCAACTTTCTCTACTCCAATAATGGCGATGCTACCTTTACCAGAATTACTTCTGGTGCCATCGTATCCAACCTTTCTAATTCACATGGAGCTTCTTGGATAGACTACGATAATGATGCCGATTTGGACTTGCTCGTCGCGAATAATCAGCAACAGAAAAATTACCTATTTGCAAACAATGGAGATGGCACTTTTTCGAAGTTGACAAACGCCATCACAGAGGAAAAAGGAGATTCTTATGGCACTGCCTGGTCCGATTTTGACAACGATGGTGATTATGATCTCTTTGTTGCGAATATCAATTCCAGTGCAAACGACTTCTTTATCAATGAAAAGGGGTCTTGTACAAATCATATCGTTGTCAAGCTTAATGGCTGTAATTCAAATAGCTATGGGGTGGGGGCTTTGATCAGAGTGAAGGCCGACATTGACGGTACACCGACCCTGCAAACCAGACATGTTTCTACGCAAACTTCTGCGATGGGTGGGCAGAACTCATTTAAGATTCTCTTCGGTCTAAAAGATGCGAGCAGTGTCGACAGCGTCATAGTTCAATGGCCTTCCGGTGTATTGACAGTCATAGAGAACCCTGCCATTAATCAAATTCTTACCATCAACGAACCATGTGGCTCTCGAATTTGTGGTGTCGTTTTCCACGACGAGAATGGTAACGACGTGCAAGATCCCGGTGAGCTGGGGATTGCTAATATGAATCTTTTGGTAATGCCAGGAAACTTTCAAGTATTTACTGATGCAAATGGAGCCTATCAGTTCTATGTTGATGACGGTTCCTACACCATTACACAAACGTCCAGCCCGAACTGGACACAGGTATACCCGGATGGAAACCAAGGGTATACCTTGAATGTAAATCAAGCCACACAGAGTGAGTATTGTGAAAACGATTTTGGAAATGACGCCGTTTGTCCAGATCCAGACCTAGAGGTTAGTTTGGGTGCTACGGCATTTCGTCGTGGCTTTCACAATGACCTGAACGTAATGATAGCTAATGTTGGAGCTTTCGATGCCAATACTGTTATAGATCTCGAGCTCACTCTTTCCGATAATCTATACATGACAGACAGTACTTGGGTGAGCACGTCTACTGGAATAGGAACACGTATTTACAATTACGAGCTTGCGAGTTTGGCTGCTCTTTCGGATACGGTTATTTCTCTCACCGATTCCGTCGCCTTGAGCGGAGGATTGGATGATCCGGTGAACATTGCTGCAGAAGTATCTATTAGCGGTGGCGAATGTGCATTAGTCAACAATAATTTCACCGTTAATGATGTGATCGTTGGTTCAGTAGATCCCAACGATAAGTTGGTCTTTGTAAATGGAACCACCGAGACTAAGGTTGTTTCCAACCAAGATCAGATTCTCTACAAGATTCGATTCCAAAACATTGGTAACTACCCGGCAAAGATCGTCAGGTTAGTAGACTCATTGTCGGTTGATTTGGATTGGAGTACATTCAAGCCCTTGAGTTCTTCACATCCCTTTGCAATTTCTGTGAATAGAGGTGTGGTAACATGGATTAACAGCGATATCAACCTCGTAGACTCCACGACAAATGTAGAAGCTAGTATGGGATACGTCACTTTCCAGATTTCGCCACGAACAGGTCTTTCTCCCTACACGTTGATTGAAAATGATGCTGCTATACAATTCGATTACAACGATTTCCTCATCACTAATGTGACGCAGACATGGGTTGGTAGTAGTGGTATTAGTTCAACTATTCCCATGGTATATATTTACCCTAACCCGAGTGCGGGTTCAAGTGTGAGAGTGATGCTGATCGACGGGAATAACCGTCCACTTCAATTCGAAAGGGTCGATATAAGTGGTATTAAAGGTTCTAAGATTTATTCAGGACAAGTCAATGATTATAGGACAGAGCTAGAAACAGATAGTTATTCACCAGGTGTTTACATCGTTTCGCTCAAAACAAAGTATGGTCTTATTGTGCACGGGAAGTTGATCATCTCAAAATAATTTCGGACCATGAGAAAGAATTCAGATTATTCTGTTGTTGTGCGCGGATGATAAAAAATCACGGCATTCTGGATTGAGAATCCATCCAAATAGAAATAGTGAGATATCTCCTCAATATTGATTGAAATGTTTGATGACTTTGAAAAATCTTAGGTCACCATCAATTGGGATCATATATATTGACGAACTCCCATCTTTTTTAATCTCATTTAAGTATTAGAGGAATAAGAATTACCCTGTTTCACCTCTAAGGAAGTCTTGGTAAGCGAAGAATTAGAAGTAATTCTTTGGAATTACTTTTTTCTCTTTGAATGCTTAATTGAGAAACAATTCGAAAGGAGTTAAATGGTAAAATGCCCTTCTTTTGCGGTTCTTTATCTCACTTTCATTTTACCATTTCGCAGGCGTTATGTGTTCGAGGAATCTCAACTCTATTCCTGGAGCTTCAGCCTCGCAGAATGGGTTCTCATTCTATAGTTCATTCACTCATACGTTGCAGAATAGGCTGGGGAGTCTAAATATAACGATTGGGGGTATATATTGGTTGAGGTTTCCTTTTTCCGCTAATCTTCTTGATGGTAAACATCTTCTATAATTCGTGAGCAGAAGAAAGGTCAATAAGGATTCTTTGCTGACCAAACTTAGCATTGCTAAATGTGAACGTTTTCTAAAGTGTTGAGTCTCCAATTGTGTATGGCTTTCACATTATAATTTTGTTCATCCAACTGAAAGCTTAAGGCATTATTTTGAGCATTGGACACTGAGGAGCAGATATGAAATACTTCTCTGAGCTTTATTACCTTCACACCACTTAAAATTATACCGAATGAATAAATTTTTCCTTGGCTTTGTGGCCTTAACCTTCTCACTAAATATAATCGCCCAAGACGAAGAGCATACCGATCCATGGGATTCGAAGCACTTCTCTGGATTGAAGATGCGAAGTGTCGGTCCAGCCTTTATGGCGGGGCGGATCGCTGACATCGCCATCCATCCTGAAGATGAAAGTACCTGGTATGTTGCGGTAGGTTCTGGTGGTGTTTGGAAAACTGAAAATGCTGGGATCACTTGGTCTACCATTTTCGATGACCAATCGGTCTACTCAACGGGATGCATCACTATTGATCCAAATAATACCTCTACGATTTGGCTTGGAACGGGGGAAAATGTTGGTGGCCGTCACGTCAGTTTTGGAGATGGAATTTACCGAAGTACTGACGGAGGAAAGAAGTGGAAAAATATGGGTCTTCCCGATTCTGAGCATATTTCGAAAATTATTGTCCATCCATCAAACAGTGATGTGGTGATGGTGGCCGCGCAGGGCCCGCTTTGGAGGAAAGGCGGTGAGCGAGGCTTCTACAAAACTTCTGACGGAGGTGAAACATGGAACCGCACCCTCGGAAACGACGAGTGGACAGGGGTCACCGACATTGCCATAGATCCCAGAAACCCTGATCTTGTGTATGCCGCCACGTGGGATCGACACAGAACCATTGCAGCCTACATGGGAGGTGGACCAGGCACCGGACTTCATCGAAGTACTGATGGAGGAGAAACATGGGAACAGCTCAAACAAGGTCTTCCAAGTTCTAACATGGGAAAGATTGGGTTGGCAATTTCTCCTCAGAATCCAGATGTTCTTTACGCTGCCATTGAGCTCAATCAAAGAGAAGGAGCCGTTTACAAATCTACCAACAGAGGAAGCACTTGGTCGAAGCAAAGTGAGACTGTTTCAGGAGCTACAGGCCCTCACTACTACCAAGAGCTTTATGCTTGTCCGCACAAAGAAGGAAGACTATACCTGATGGACGTCCGTGTGCAGATATCAGAGGATGGGGGAAAGACTTTCCGCAGAATGAAGGAGAAGCACAAACACTCCGACAATCATGCAATGGCTTTCAAAGCAGATGATCCCAATTATCTTCTCTTTGGAACCGATGGAGGCATCTACGAATCGTTTGATCTTGGTGAAAACTGGCGATTCGTCGAGAATATGCCGATAACTCAGTACTACAAACTGGCGGTAGACGATGCTGAACCGTTCTACAATATCTACGGTGGAACTCAAGACAACAACACTCAGGGAGGTCCTTCCCGAACGGATGATTACACTGGGATTCAAAACGGAGACTGGAAAGTCGTGCTCTATGGAGATGGACACCAGCCGGCCACTGAGCCGGGAAATCCAGACATTGTTTATGCTCAATGGCAACAAGGAAATATAGCTCGTGTGGATATGAGCACTGGAGAAATCGTATACATCAAACCTCATGCAGGTGAAGGCGAGAAGCATGAAAGAAGCAATTGGGATGCGCCAATTTTAGTGAGTAACCATAAGCCTAGCCGAATTTTTACAGGGACTTATCGCCTTTGGAAATCGGATGATCGTGGTGATAACTGGACGGCGATTAGTGATGACTTAACCAAGGATGAAAACCGTCTTGAACTCGAGATTATGGGGCGTAAACAGAGCTACGATAATGCTTGGGACCTTTACGCGATGTCCACCTTCAATACGATTACATCGATTGCAGAATCACCGCACGATGAGAACCTGATTTATGTAGGAACGGATGATGGTCTCATGCATCGAACTGATGATATGGGAACTAGCTGGACGAAAATTCTGGTGGGCAATATTTCGGGTGTTCCAAGCACGGCTTACGTGAACGATATTAAGGTTGATCTCTTCGATCCGAACACGGTTTATGCAGCGCTTGATAACCATAAACATGGCGATCTCAAACCATATCTCTTCAAGAGTACCGATAAAGGAAAGTCGTGGAAATCACTGACTGAAAGTCTACCAGAAAAGACAACGGTTTGGAGAATTGTTCAGGACCATGTCAACAAGAATCTTCTTTTCATCGGTACCGAGTTTGGGATTTACTTCTCAGTAAATGGAGGAGAGAAGTGGACAAAAATCAAGGGCGGTGTTCCAACAATATCTTTCCGAGATTTAACTATTCAGCGCAGAGAAAACGATTTGGTAGCTGCCAGTTTCGGTAGAAGTTTCTACATTTTTGATGATATCAGCGTCTTTCGTGAGATTAGCGAGGAGGCTATGGAAGAAGAGGGCAAACTCTTCTCCACGAGAAAAGCTTGGTGGTATATTCCTCGCCCCGACCTTTCCTTCGGTAAAGGGAAAGGTTCACAAGGTGCTAGCCATTACGTTGCGGAGAACCCTCCGTTTGGCGCAGTATTTACCTACCATCTAGCAGAAGGTTATAAAACTACAGAAGCAACCCGAAAAGAATCTGAGAAGCAGCTAAACAAGGACGGAGAAGATGTTCCCTTTCCAGGTTACGATGCACTCGATGCCGAAATGAACGAAATGCCAGTTCGAATTTGGCTAGAAGTGGCTGATGCTAGCGGGAAGCTGATCAGGAGAGTCAAAGGTAAAACTTCCAAAGGTTTCCATCGAACTGCTTGGGATATGTCTTATCCACCCGTTGATGTTGTGTCAAAAGGAAAAGACCAAATTGAAGACGATTCTGCCTTCCCGGTTGCACCAGGAACTTACCAAGTAAGACTGGTCAAAGAAGATGCAAATGGCATTACTGTTCTCAGCGACTACCAATCTTTTGAATTGGCACCATTGCGAAAAGGTGGTGCTTTAGATAATCCTCTTGCCGACCAGATGGAGCCTTTCTGGCGAACCTATGAGAAACTCATGACCAAACGATCATCTTTCAATAAAAAGAGAAGAACTTTGGAAGAGCAGATCAAAGCCTTAGGGGTTTCTTCCGCTTATGTCCGTGATAATTCCATTGATGTTTCTGCAGACTATAGAAAACTTAGAGATGATTTCTACGACTTTAAGAACAGGGTAGACGGCAGTCCATCTAAAAATAAGATCGGTGAGAAAACTTCTCCTACGCTTGGAGATCGGATGTGGCACCTTTATTCCATCATTGGGAATTCCACATATGGTCCGACTGGTCAGGGCATGGATATTATGAAATTGATCGAAAAGGAAATGGCGGAGCTAGAACCAGCGCTCAAAAGTCTTGAGAATAGAGCTGAAGGGATGAACTCAAATATCGTCGGCGCCGGTGGGCCTCCTGTAGAAGGGTTTTAGTGTCTTCTTCTCCTATTTGACCGCGGTAGTTCTAAAGGCGGGCAATAACAGATCATTATTGGTTTGTTACTGCCCGCCTTTCTCAGTATTCAGTGCCATATTCCGCAAGTCTGGTGAATATTATTCTGGTTTTTTGTGGCAGGGTCCGTTTTCCATAATCTAGATAATTCATCCAAATATTGGAATTGATTTTATCGAAAATTCTTATTTATACTTTGGTAGTCAGTGAGTTGTAGTAGTGCATCATTCTGGCACATTCCTCGTTTAAACTGACTGAAATTAGAGTAAGTCATGAAAAAACTGAATGAATCCGATACGATTTTCCTGGTTGACGACGATCGAATGATAGCCAACATTTATGCGCAGCACATTGAGAATCTTGGTTACAAAAACGTAAAAGTTTTCGAAAATGGTCAAGATTGCATCAATCAACTGATTGAGGAGCCGCAAATAATTTTTCTAGACCAACACATGGACTTTCTTCAGGGTATTGAGGTCCTCAGGAAGATTAAACGGTTTGATCCCGGTATTTACGTGGTTTTCATTTCAGGTCAAGAAGACATCGAAACGGCTATAAATTCGCTCAAGTATGGGGCATTTGATTATATCATTAAGGGAAAAAATGACCTGGAGAGAATAGAGGAAGTTCTTCTGCGAATTACCAATTTAAGAGAGCAACTAAGCAAGAGAGGTACAGGCGTGTTTAGAAGAATATTATCTCTCATTATATGACAATGAGGTCAATTGCCAACAGTATTTCAGCAGTTGTTTTGTTTTGCGCTCTTTCCTTTTGTACCACGCAACAACTATTAACAAGTAGCGAACCAGGCAATATTTACGATCTATTGCCTAATGATACAATTTACCAGCATGTTCTTAGGACAGACGATAAGTTGAGTCTCAGTATTTGGAACCATAATAATTTGAGTATTGGCTCTGTTTTTAGCATCTATAATTCCAATGAGTCTTTCGGTAAATGGGTGTTGATAGACGGGAATGGAAACGCTCAACTTCCGAAACTTGGCGAAGTGCGCTTGGCGGGGATGACCTGCACAGAGGCCGCGGATACCTTGATGCAATTGTATTCGACGCATATTAAAGATCCCATCATCGTAGCTAAGGTACTCAATCGCCATGCCACCGTGCTAGGTGAAGTTAGAACACCGGGCTACTTCATCCTCGAAGAAGAAGAGGTAAATCTCATGGACTTAATAGGGAAAGCTGAAGGCTTTTCGGATTATGCCGACTTGAGCGATGTTCGTCTCATAAGAAATAATAAAAGTTATTATATCGATCTTCAGGAGATTGATGAATTCTTCTACCATTCAATTGTCATTCATTCAGATGACATTGTCGTGGTTTCTTCTAAGAAAGGAAAGGCGCTAGATCAGAAAGCTCCTACCCTCATTCCTTTTGCAAGCGCGCTCACAGCTATTGCAGTGTTTGCCACTTTAATTGTAGACTGATGAATAATTTTCAAATCGTAAAGAGACAGTTATTGCCCTTATTTAAGGGGTTGCCATTTATTTTGGTTATGCTGCTGCTCGCACTTTTTATTGCAAGGAAGGTGGTTATGTATACTCCTAGTATGTACCAATCCATAGCTCGGATAAAATTGGATGATCAGAAGTATGGATTTAGTAATAATCTACTCTATTCGGATTTTGATCTTTTTAGCACTGAAAATAAGGTGCAGGCTGAGGCAGCTGTATTAAAGTCAACACTTCTTGTCGGAATGACTGTTGATCGCTTGGAGATGAAACAATCCTTGTATAGAAAAGGAAAAATAAAAAATGCTTTGCTGTATGATGATGCCCCGATTCTAGTAGAGTATAGTGTTTATGAAAATTCCTTTTTAGATAGAGATTATTTTATAAAAGTTGTAGATGAATATTCATATCAAATAGTTGATGAAAAAGGAAGTTATATGGGTTATTCAAAAACACCTTTTGGCGAACCCACAATTTTAACCGAAGGTGCGCTAATTATTACTAAGAATGATGCACTCCTGATTAAGAATAATTACAACTTAATTGGTGATTATATTCTCCATGTATTTTCCCGAGATAGGTTAATAGAAGATGTTATCAGTCGACTAGATGTATCGGAGACGGATAAAGAAATGCCTATTATCAGGGTAGTATATAAAGATCAGCACCCTCAGAAAGTTGCTGATGTTGCTAATGCTTTGTGTGATACCTATATAAATGACTATGTGGCCGCAAAGACAAATGCGGCTCAGCAAACTGTGGATTTTATCAATTATAAACTCGAAGATGTTTTGGTTGAGCTCCAAAATTCGGAGATAGCCTTAGAGCAATACAAAGCTGAAAATGGAGTAGTAAATACACGTCAAGAGACGGAAACAGGCTTAAGAAAAATATCTGATTTAGAAGTGCAGTTGGTTAATTTGGAAATGAATGAAAAGGCAATTCTCGAATTGGAGGAATACATATCCAGTGGCGACTATTTCAATGAGAGGGCGATAAATTTTGGTTTCGGAGATTTATTGATGACAGAACTCGTTAAAAGATTAAAATTATGGCAAGATGAACGCATCGATCTTTTGTTAAAATACACAGAGAATAGTGATGAAGTAAAGGCGGTAAATCAAAAAATTGATGAGGTTAAAGTATATATCGTTGAGGCTATAAATCGAAATAAGTCTGAAATTTTAACTAAACGAGAAGAAATTGAAAAGTCTGTAGAACTCGCATTTATGCAGTTTGAAGGTTTGTCAACACGTGAAAAAGAGATGCGTATTCTCGAAAGGAATTTTCATCTCCAAGAGCAGGTTTACAACTTTTTATCTCAAAAGAAGATAGAGGCTTCAATAGCATCTTCAGTTCGAATCGCTTTTCACCGGATAATTCAAAAGGCCATAGTGCCAAATGAACCAGTGTCTCCAAATAGCATTCTGATAACCTTCATTGCAGGGTTGCTTGCATTAATTCTTGGTATCACATTCGTATACTTTAGGAAAGGAGCTTTAGCAAGAGTCACTGATAGACACGATATTGAACGCAATTCGTCCTTGCCATTGTTAAGCTTGGTTCGTGCGGGAAACTCAATAGAGGATATGTATACTCTGGCAAAGAGTCTGCATTTAAAGTCTTACTTCAATAGCCCGGTCTCGATTGCAATCACCTCCACAGTTGATAAGGAAGGTAAAAGTTTCATTGCCGAGAATCTTGTTCAAGTGCTAAGAGACGCTGGAAAGAAGGTTATCCTCGTTCACCTGAACACTCTAGAAAAAGAATCAAAATATTCGGATGAACAAGGCTTGTTGGAAGATGAGGCTACACTCTGGTCTAAACAATTTAATTTGAGTGAAAAGATTGAAGAACTGAAGAATGAATGTGATGTAGTGGTCATCGATAGTCCTGCATCTGCCATTCACGTAGGCGGAGTTGAGAGTTTGAAAGTCGCCGATGTAGGATTGTATATCGTTAGGGCTTATCATACGAGTATGAGCTATCTAAATAATGCTGATGACCTGGCTGAGGAGTATAAGTTGAACAACTTATTCTTGGTTTTAAATGATGCCCACAAGGCTTCGAATTTCAATGGGAATTTTATTGGTGCGCGATTTAGTGAAAGTGTTCAAAGGTTGAGGTTTTTCCCAAGATTAATAAGATACCTAAACATTTACATCCGATGATTTTTAAGCTAAGATTATTGCTGTCTCAATACGCTGAGAAAAGTTGGGTTTTTGCGGATCAAGCTTTGGTGAGTGGGGTGAATTTTTCGGTTGGAATAATGCTAGCACGCTGGTTGGGACTTGAGGCGTATGGACTTTTTGCTCTGGGGTGGATGTTTGTTCTGTTTGCTTCAGGATTGCAGCAATCATTCATAATTGCCCCGTTATATGCGCTCACTGCAAGGCAAGTAGATCAAATAAATTGGCTCAATGGGTTAAAACTGATTCAGTTTATATTCAGTTTACTATGCCTTCCTTTTTCAGTGGCTATAATTGAAATTAGTTTTTTGATGCGACCTGACTGGCGCGTGGAGGGAATCTCATTTGTGGTAGCATTAATTGTCGGAATTTATACGATGAATGATTTCTTTCGAAGAGTTCTTTTTTTGAAATCCCGAGGAAGAAAAGTTTTTGAAATGGATGTATTGGGGTTCGGTATGCAGGTCATACTACTGGTTCTTTTTGAACTGTTGGGTCAACTTTCTTTGTTTAGTGCCTTTTTGAGTATCCTGCTTGCTCAGAGTTTATCGCTACTATTTTACCTTCTTACTGTGAAATCCTCTATCAAAACTTCTAAGGTGGTTGAGACCCTGCAAACTACATGGAAATACAGTCGGTTTCTTATAGCCACTTCTGTGCTTCAGTGGTCTTCAGGAAACTACTTCATCTTAGTTGCTGGTGGCCTTTTGGGGCCCGCTGCGGTTGGGGTTGTGCGTATTGTTCAGAATTTGATGGGTTTATTACATGTTGTATTTCTAGCTCTAGAAAATATTATTCCAGCTCGTGCAGCTGAGATATTGAATTCGGAAGGAGTTAAGGCCTTGTACCACTACCTTAAAAGAGCTTCTTCCTTGCTAATTATTCCCATTCTCGCGGTCCTTGCGATATTAATATCATTTCATCAAGAAATCATTCATCTTTTTTATGGAGAAATGAGAGAAGATGTGGGCCAAGTTTTGGTCGCCTTCTCCTTTGTTTATCTGATGGTTTTTGTTGGAACAATGTTTAGGTTCGCCATACGTACACTCGAAAAGAACCAGTTAATTTTCAAAAGCTATTTGCTTACCACAGCTTTTAGCCTTGCACTCGCTCATCCCTTTGTTTCAAAATTCGGTGTAATGGGTGTCGTTGCTGGCCTAGCGGGTACACAGCTCATTAGTTTAATATACTTCTATGTGACATTAAAAAGGGCTTTCAAATGGACAGGCACATAATACATATTGTCCTGGGTAAGGCCAACCCTGATCGAATGAATGGGGTGAACAAAGTGGTCAATAGTTTGGCAGAGCATCAATCTGGCCATGGGTACAAAGTCAGTTTATGGGGAATTACCAAAACGCTCACCCATAATTATCCCAGCCGATCTTATCAAACACAACTTTTTAGAGATAAAGGTAAATTTCGTGTTTCTCAGGAATTGAAGTCTGCAATAAACGATCTCAAAGAAGACGTTGTATTTCATTTTCATGGTGGATTTATACCTCAGTTTTATGTGATTAGCAAGCTTTTGAAAAGAAGAAACCTCCAATATATACTTACTCCACACGGTGCTTACAACAAAATTGCACTCGAGAGAAGTAGGCTTAAGAAGGCGATATACATAAAGATATTTGAATCGTATTTAGTTAAGAACGCCAAGACCATTCACTTGATAGGAGCCAGCGAACTCGATGGCACAGAGGCTTTGTTTGGTGAGGTTCCTTGTGCGCTTATTCCTAACGGTCAGGAAGATTTGAGTAGCCGTGATTGTGGTTCCAAAATTGGGAACCAGAATCCGATTTTTGGATTTGTCGGTCGCATAGATACCCGCACCAAAGGGCTGGATATACTGTTAAAAGGATTTGCTAATTATCTAAGAAATACCAGTGCTGACCCGCAATTGTGGATTATTGGTGATGGGGCGGATCGCCAAGAGCTCGAGCAGTTGGCACGGAATTTAAACATACTAGCCAATATGAAATTTTTCGGAGCGAAATACGGTACTCAAAAGGATGATTTAATTAGAGAAATGGATTTCCTCTGCCTTACTTCGAGAAACGAGGGGTTGCCTGGGGTGGTCCTCGAGGCATCCGCACTGGGTACGCCAGCCATTGTCAGTAAGGAAACGAATATGGCTCAGTATATATCTCAAGCTGAATCTGGATTTGTGCTCAAAGTAAACTCGCCGAGCTTCATCGCTAAGACGATGATTAAAGCTGAGAGTATTTTAGGGAATCACCTCTATAAGCTGAAATCTACAGCTGCTGTAAATATGGTTTCTCGAGTCTTCAGCTGGTCACGAATTGCCAGACAACACATAGACTTATACCATGAATAAATCGCTACCGTGCAGTGTTCGTCATATGGAGATCTTTCTCACCATCATCCTTTTCGTGATGATTGGAGGCTATTTCAGTATAGCAGAAGAACGTACAGTGAATCAAGTTTTTAAGGTTATTTCCCGAGTTGGGATGGTTGGTGGAGTATTTTATCTACTGCACATACTCAGAAGGTTTGGTCATGTAACCAAGGTGCGCTACGAAAATATTTTAGCCCCTATATTTTATCTGCTTTACTTGCTCCTAGGCTTTGCTTCGTTTATGTGGAGTTCTGATTTCCGCTATTCAGCTTTACAGTGGTTTATGACCTTCGAGAGTCTCGTTTTTGTTTGGCTCTTTTTGAAAGTAGTCATTGTGTATAACCAGCATTACAAGGAGAATCAAATTGATTTAATACGTGTTTTTGCGCGCGCCATATTTCCCATAATGCTCATTTTCGTTTTTGGCTCTTGGTTCGATGAGGATTTGTTCTTCAGAGGTATGCGCGGGGGAGAAGAGAAAAGACTCGGGGGGTGGATTATGAATCCAAACGAATTGGGAATGCTGGCTAGCATTAGCGCTGCTATGTCATATATGTTTTTTCAGACTGCAAAAAACAAATTTGTTCCTATTCTGATGATGCTTGCCGCAATCCTCGTTTTGGTGTGGACTTCCTCGCGATCCAGCGCCATAGGGTTTTTGGTTATAATGGGGATACTCGTATTGAGGTCTAATAACAAAAAATTAAAGCTCGTCATGTTTACTGGAATTTTCCTAGCGGTGCCTCTACTTGTCAGGTTTGTTGTCTTCAAAGACGATGGAGGAGTTGCGGAGGTCTTAAGCATGACTGGAAGACTTCCATTTTGGTCTGCCCTTTTAAATGAAGGTATAATTAAGGAGCCTTTTTTAGGTTTTGGCTTTATGAGGATTAATTACACAGACTACTTCCAAGGCTTAAATACTTATCCAGGCAGAATGACGCATAATACATTTATGCAAATCCTGATGAATCTGGGTTTTATTGGATTCTTTATTGGTTTTTGGAACGTTGTCTTGACGGTGAAGAATTTCATTCTGCATAAAGAACATATTTATGCAAATTTTTTCATAACTCTTTTTATACCCATAATAATCAACTCATTTACTGAGTTTGGAATATTTGGAGATGCTAATTTTGGTGTCCTATTTTGGCAATTTCTAATACTCATTTTTGTGATGAAACCCATACTGAAATTGCGTGGACAGGAAAGGCGAAGAATTCAAATATTCAAGAAGTACTATAAGCTCGATCATGCCATATATACCTATTAAATATAAGTGGTTTCCTGGTTTGAATGCTTTGCGATTTGTGGCAGCTATTCTGGTAGTTTTAATGCATATTCATATAAGTATGAAGCAAGTAGGTTTACCAATTTTGTATGAGATTCCTATTCTTCTTAAGGGGTATGGAGCGGTATCCTTTTTTTTTGTGCTTAGTGGTTTCTTAATTACATACCTACTGCTAGATGAAAAAGATCGAACTAAAAATGTAGATGTAAAGACTTTTTATTGGAGAAGGGTATTTAGAATATGGCCATTGTATTTCTTAGTCGTGATCTTTGGATTCGTCTTTTATTGGTTTATTCTCCCATTTTTTGGGATTGAATTTCGAGTAGAATATCCCAAAGCTTTAGGGGTGATTATGTACGGCTTATTTGCAGCAAATATTTTTAATAGCCTGTATCATGTGGGTGGCATTTTGAATATTACCTGGTCAATAGCTGTAGAAGAACAGTTTTACTTGTTTTGGGCACCCTTTATGAAATTAGTTAAGAAGAGATTATTTCAAATTATAATAGTAGCGATATTTTTTTTCTATTCTATTGCGGTTTTGAATGGTTTTAATTATTTCCAACTTAGTGACGGATGGATGGCTTTTGTTCGTTCACTTCAATTCCATTACATGGCCGTTGGAGGTGCGGGAGCATATCTTTTATTCTATCATCATGATAGATTGCTAAAAGCAAAAATATTTTCTAATAAGTTATTGCAACTCATTCTTTGTCTATTAATTATTGCCTACTATACCCTATATAAAAAGAATTTTATTGCCGAAATATTGCTTCCTCTCCCGCTAGCTTTTCTTTACTGTTGGCTCATAATTAATGTATCTGTTAATCCAAAAAAAATAACTCATTTTGAAAATAAATATACGCACTTTTTAGGAGGTATTTCATACGGTATTTACATGCTACATATGCCCGTAATTTATTTCGTGAGTTATTTTACAAAACTGAGTCCAATATCATTCCAAGGAAGTCTTCTTTATTTCATAATTTTTTATAGCACTGTTATTGGTTCTACGATCGTTTTAGCACACTTCAGCAATCGGTATTTTGAGAATCCAATTAACCAATATGGACGGAAGTGGCTCGGTAGTAACATTAGTCCTAAGCTGAGGGGGTCTGTTGTGACTTCGTTTACCAAATAACTTGTATGAAAAAGAAGAGTGACATGAAAAAAGGGAATTCAAATAGACCAAAGATTCTGGTTACGGGGGGAGCAGGTTTTATTGGGTCGCATACTACCGTGGAATTATGGAATGCAGGATATGAACCGGTTATAGTCGATAATTTTTCTAATTCAAAGAAGTGGGTTGTTATTAGTATTAGAGAATTGACATCTAGTGGAATACGTTGCTACGATGTGGATTGCTGTGATCAGACTAACATGAGGAAGGTATTTGAAAAGGAAGGGCAGTTTTATGGGATTATTCATTTTGCAGCATATAAATCTGTAAGTGAATCGGTCGATCAACCAGAATTGTATTATTCAAATAATATCGGAGCGCTCAAATGCATCATGGAACTGAAGGAAGAATTTGGTATTCCTGACCTGATCTTTTCGTCATCAGCAACTGTTTATGGTGATGTCAAGAATCTCCCAGTCACGGAAAATGCTCCACTTGGAGCTGCTTCATCTCCATATGGTGTTACAAAGCAACTAGGTGAAGAGCTTTTATTGGATGCGTTTGAAACAGGTGCAATAATTCTTAGGTACTTTAACCCTATAGGTGCTCATCCTAGTGGGTTATTGGGGGAATTGCCAGCCGGGACTCCACAGAATCTCGTTCCTTTCATTACGCAAACTGCCATTGGAAAAAGGAAGGCATTAAAAGTTTTTGGAACAGATTACAATACAAGTGATGGCACATGCATACGGGACTATATTCATGTAGTTGATTTAGCAAGAGCTCACCTTTCTGCGCTGGGGAGACTGCTGGTCGATAGAAAAACCGATATATTCAATGTTGGAACTGGTAGAGGATATAGCGTAAAAGAAGTAGTCGAAACCTTTCAAAAGGTTAACGGAATTACCCTGCCGGTGATCTATGACGCTAGGCGCGAAGGGGATGTCGAGGCGGTCTACGCAGATTGCACAAAGGCCAATCAGTTATTGCTAAATTGGAGAGCTGAATATTCCCTAGATGATGCCTTGATGCATGCTTGGAAGTGGGAAATCCGTTTAGCGGAAGGCATCGATTTAGCGGCCTAGCTCAATATAGAAATACAAATGAAGTGCTCTTATTCTTTGGATTTCTATGCTTTTGAGCTTCTTGAAATACTTCGTGGTTCATCAGGCTGTGTCAGTCGCACCCCCGTGTAAAAGAGCAAACTTATTCTGTCGATCATCTGTTTTGCTTTTCCAAAAATCGGAAAAATGCCCAAAAACTGGAATTAATCGTCTAAAGTAATATCGCTATTTGAGTTTAAGTGCATGCTATTCAAATGTTTGTGGGACTTGTTTCTTTTGGCATCTTTTTGACAGGAGTAGTTTATACACTTATAGCAACCCCATGGCAACTCATAAAATTCACTTAAGTGATATCTCACACCTGATCAGCTTATTTACTCAAGAAAAAACTGCTCCACACATATTCGATCCAGCAGGAAGGTTAATAGAGGATCAACCAGAGGATTTCTTTTCTAAAGAAAGTGAGCAAAGTGTCTTGGTCAATCTGGCTGGGAGATTGAACCGTTTTAAGAAATATTCTTTGGACGAGTTTGATTTTATTATTGATTTTGGAAAAGCACAAGTTTCGTCGGCGTGGTTTGTTGATCACTATCATGTACTGAATAATCCTGGTGGCAAGATGCGGTGGTTGTATAGGGCGAATAATTTAAAAGGTGTACTGGTATTTTATAATGATGCTGGTTGGCGAGGGAAGCTTGTAAGTTATGGCCTAAAAATACTCAGCTTTTTGAATTTAGGTCGGTGGATCGCTAATGAGCACGTGACGATATACTCGAAACACAAATCTCCGCTGGTTCGACTATTAAAACATCCTGAAAAAATCGACAGTATTTTCATGGGGACACCAGGTGTCCAGCAGGCTGCGCTTTGTTCCTTGAAAGAGAACGGAACTTTAAGAAGATTTGTCAAAATCCCGCTTACTCAAGAATCTTCTGAATTACTCCAAAACGAAAAAGAGGCTTTGGTAAGATTAACGGATAAGTCTCTCGAATATATCAGCATTCCCGCGATTGAAAATCGTTTGGATCGATCGGTATTGGTTCAAGAGAGTCTTAAAGCAAAAAGGAGGACTCATGTGGCTGCATTCACTGAACTCCACGCATCCGCCTTAAAAGAATTGCACCAGTTGAGCGTCAATAGCAAATCTCTGAATCAATGCTCGTTTTGGGAGCAGATTCAAGCGAGTCTCATAAGGATAAAACCGTCCAAAACAGAGTTGAAGCAAATCCTCAAGCTCTGCGGCGAACTATCATCATTTGTTGATGTCAGTAAGAGTGTTTCTTTATCTATGTGTCATGGAGATTTTACGCCTTGGAATATGCTTCTGGATAGGGATCGATTATACCTCTACGATTGGGAGCTTTCTTATTCTGAAGCCCCTGCTTTATTTGATTTTTTTCACTTCCATTACCAGAGAGGGATTTTGATGGATCACGTTTCCTACAAAACAATCAGTACAGAGCTATCAACATCCATTGAATTGTCTTCAATTCAAAGTATTTTAAAGGATGAAAATATTGAATTTGGGCTACTTCATGTATTATATTTACTCAGAGTTGCTACATATTTCGTTGAGGTCTATGATCGTCAGACTTTGACCATTCAGAATAATTGGCAACTGGTTTGCTGGGAGCAAGCTATTCGTGCGGAAATTAAAAAGGCCAGAGCAAAGCAGGTTGGTTCTCGTATCAGTTTTCTAAGAGAATTTAATCAACACATGTCAACGGTGCCTCATGCGTTCCTGAAGTTTGACTACGATAGTTTGGAGGAACTTCCAATTAGCTCTGACATTGATTTGGCCGTTCATAAAGAAGATATCACTGGTATTATCTCCTTTATTCAAAATCATACATTAGTTGATCGAGTGCGTTTGAACAAAAAGAGTTTTATGCTTAACGCGGAAATTTTCTTTTTAGGTGGCGGATTTTTAAGTATTGATCTCATACATAGATTACAGCGGAAATCTATTACGATGTTACCAATACATGAATTAATAAGTAGTAGTAGAAAATCGAAGCGAGGGGTTAACGTTCCTGAATTGAAGTACGATTTGGCGTATACTTATTTGTTTTACACGCTTAATCATGCGGCCATGCCTCTGCGCTATTATCGATTGTTTGATCAAGCTTCAGTTGTTGAGAAAGAAGAAGCGCTCACCTATATTTTCGATCGTTTCTCTCTTAAATTCAATGGGCTTTCAAGTTTGTTTACAAATGGAATGGAATCTCGACCCATCCTGATGAGAGTGCTCATCAAAAGGGGAGTCAAAGATCGATTAAGGGAAAATTTGAACTACTTACTTGATACGATAAGAGGCTTTGTGAGCCCCACTGGGTTTATGATCACTTTCAGCGGAGTAGACGGTGTTGGGAAGTCTACTGTTCTCAAGCTTGTAGAGGAAAAGCTCCAAAATCAGTTTCGAAAAGAGGTTGTTCTGATGCGGCATCGACCTGGGATACTGCCAATTCTCAGTGCATTGAAGCACGGTAGAAAGAAAGCCGAACAAATTGCTTCGGTAACAATTCCAAGAAAAGGGAGGAATAGAAATAGATTGTCATCGGTATTGCGTTTTGCCTATTATTATTCAGATTATCTCTTCGGGCAGGTTTATGTTTATTTTAAATATATAACACGAGGAAAGGTGGTATTGTATGATCGCTATTATTTCGATTTTATAAACGATTCTAAGCGCAGCAATATTTGCATAAATAGAAGAATAGTTAAGTACCTGTATACATTTATTCTTAAGCCAAGACTTAATATATTTTTATATACCGACCCACATATTATACTTTCTAGAAAACAAGAGCTGGATAAAGAAGATATTGTAGAGTTAAGTGAGAATTACTTCGCTCTTTTTAAGGAATTGGAAGATAAATCGATAAGGCAAAAATATACTGCAATTGAGAACTTAGAGCTTAGGACGACAATAGCAGAAATTATAGAGGCCTACCAAGAAGTAGCATAAAATAAGTTAGCTCCAATATTATACGAATAGGGATGGCTGAAACAGTACTTATGACAGCATATGCGGTAAATCCGTATAAAGGTTCAGAGGATGGAACCGGATGGAATATTACCAGAGAAGTTGCTAAAGACTTCAAAGCAATAGTCATTACGCGAAAAAATAATATCCCGCACATAACTAAATATATTGCTGAAAATCTCGAAGATATTCACGCGGAGACCGTTTTTATAGGTTACGATTTGCATCCGTTAATTATGTGGTTAAAGAAGCGATTAGGTGAACGCGGATATGTGATTTATTACTATCTGTGGCAGTTGTTTTTACCCACGTTTGTTCGAAAGCAAAAATTGAAGTTTGATATTGCTCATGCCGTTAATTTTCACAGCGATAGTGTCCCTACCTTTTTGTGGAGATTGGGTAAGCCGACATTCTGGGGGCCAGTGGGACACCATCCAGCCGTTCCCAAACAGTTCCTTAAAGGTTATGGCAAAATGACGGTCATCAGAGATCGATTTTATTTTTTGCTAAAGTGGTGCTTAAGAAATTTGGATCCATTTTTTAGAATTGCGGTGAAGCGTGTTGATAGAATTTTTGTCATCAATAGTGGTGTGGCTTCCGCTATGGGGGTGGCTGAAAGTAAGGTGGTTAGTGTTCCTGCAGTAGCGAGTGATCCGCCATCGCAAAAACGAGTAGAGAGAAAAGAGGGGTTTACAGTGCTCTCGGTGGGTCGATTTCACTACATGAAAGGTTTTGATTTGACCATTCGCGCTTTTGCAAGGTTTCTCAAAAAATTGGAAGTGAATCAGCAGCAGAAAGCCTGCCTGATTTTGGTTGGAAAAGGTGAAGAGAAGAATTTTTTGTCCAAAATTGCCAATGAAGAGGGGGTAAAGGACAATATGGAGTGGATTGAGTGGGTAGATCGATCAAAAATGGACGACCTTTATCGCAGTGCCGATGTATTCCTTTTTCCTTCTCACGAGGGTGCAGGCATGGTAGTACCCGAGGCGCTGAGCTTCAAATTGCCAGTGGTGTGTTTGGACAATTTCGGACCAGGAGAACTCGTCGGTAGCGCAGGGCTGAAGGTACCTTATGGGAGTTATGATAAAGTGGTAAATGAATTGTCGTCTCACTTGCATAAATTGTACACATCGAATGTTCTATATGAAGAATTGTCAAATAAGGCTATAAACAGGTACAGATCAAATTTTCGGTGGGAGGCGAAGGGAAACGTCATTAAACGTGCTTATCAATTTTCTGCTCAAAAGAAGGTGGTTGTTTTTCATCCTTCATCGGAATTGTACGGCGCTGATCGAATATTGATCAATGCGCTTCAAGCTATGCCTGAAGAAATAAACAAGACTGTTTTCCTCAAGTTTGAGGGACCATTGATCCGCGAATTGGAATCGAGAGTTGAAAATGTTCAAGTCAGGGTTTTACCGTTTATGCCCGTCATTTATAGAGGTATCTTCCATCCAAAAGGTATGCTTGCATTTGGTAGAGATTGGATGAGATTTGTTCTATTTTTTAGAAGGGAAATGAGAAAGAATCGATTTCATTCGGCTTATGTAAACACGCTTAGCACATCATTTCTACTTCCAATTTTGTGGTGTTCAAAACTCAGGAGCTACGTGCACGTTCATGAAATAATTGAGTCCCCAAAAATTATCGGAAAATTGACCGCGCGTTTGTGTTATTATTTTTCACAGTATGTCATTTGTGTTTCTGAAGCTGTTCAAGAAAATTTGCTGGCATATGTTCCTTCGTTAAAGAAGAAGACAAAAGTCATTTATAATGGAATAGAACCAATTGATGTTCCAGTAAGAACAGTGAATGAAAGACTGAACTTCTTCCTCTTTGGAAGAATTATGGAAAAGAAGGGGCAATGGTTTTTAGTTGACGCTCTCGAGCGCTTGGAAGAATCTGAGCGCAAACAATTAAAAGTTATACTCATGGGGGGGGCAGTTCCCGGTCAGGAGACCTCATTGGACCAATTAAAGTCGAAGATTAATAGAGCCGGACTGAAGGGAGTAGTTGAGCTCAAAGGTTTCGCACCTAACATTAGTCAAGCTATGGCGCAAGCAGATGTTTGCCTGGTTCCATCTATGATGAAAGACCCGTTCCCAACGACGGTTCTTGAAGCTATGAGTGCAGGAAGGCCGATTATTGCCACCGATCACGGTGGAGCGAGAGAAGCAATTTCAGATTGTGGTGGTGGGTTCTTAATCAAGCCAGGAATGACTGATCAACTTGTCGGCAGTATAAGGAGTATTATCCAGAGAAAATCCCAGATTCCAGTTATGGGGATGAGGGCAAAACGCCGATTCACATCAGCCTTCACCATAGAACATTTTAATCAAAACTGGAGGAGCTTCTTAATTGACTCTAAATTGGTCTGATCATAGTGGCGCAGAAGTTTACAAAACTCCCAAAACTGGAATATTGTTCCATATTTTGGAAAAAGAGTCGCGTTTTAAACAGGTCTAACCTGCTGATTAAGTGAGAGAAGAAGCGTCTGCGGCGCTTGGCACGATTTATTCGCAACAAATAATAGTATGAGTAGGAAGAAAATAGCAATTATTGGAATTGTTGGAGTCCCAGCATGTTATGGGGGTTTTGAGACCTTAGCCGAGCACTTACTCGAAAATGCCGCCGATGGAGACGAGTATACAGTTTATTGTTCGAGCAAAGAATACTCTAAAAATGAACGTCTGTCATACTATAAAGGGGCGCGACTAAAATATTTGCCCTTTCGCGCGAATGGAGTCCAGAGTATTATCTATGACAGTGTAGCAATTCTACATGCATTGTTTTTTGCGGATGTGATTTTAGTACTTGGCGTTTCGGGGGCATGGTTGTTTCCCCTGATAAAACTTTTTACCTCATTGAAAATTGTTGTTTCAATTGACGGAATCGAATGGAAAAGAGATAAGTGGAGTCCGCTGGCGAAACTTTATTTAAAATGGGCTGAAGGAATTGCGGTGAAATATTCACATATAGATATTTCAGATAATGAAAGCATTCAGGACTACACTGCAAAGCGATATGCAAGCCTGAGCCAAATTATCGAGTATGGGGCAGATCATACATTGAGGGTAAAACCTAATACGCAGGATAAGAGAACATACCCTTTTCTTCAAAATACGTTTGCTTTCAAAGTGTGTCGAATAGAACCTGAGAATAATGTCCACATAATCCTAGAAGCATTTAATGAAATGCCTCGATATAAGCTGGTGATTGTGGGCAATTGGGATAAGAGCGAATATGGTATCGAGCTTAAAGAAAAGTATCAAAATGTGCATAATATCAATTTATTAGATCCCATTTACAATCAGAGAGATTTGGATTTACTTCGGTCCAATGCCACCATTTATATTCATGGACACAGTGCTGGTGGAACAAACCCTTCACTGGTAGAGGCGATGTTCTTAGGGTTGCCTATTGTGGCATGTGGGGTTTGTTATAATAGAACAACTACGGGCAATAAAGCCTTGTATTTTTCTGGAAAAAGGGAACTAATCAACATTATATCTCAAACCAAAATCACTGCATGGAAAAAGATTGGAAAGGCAATGAAAGAAATTGCCGATAATCGATATACATGGAAAATAACCGCAAAAAAGTACAATTACTTATTTCGAAAAGCATTGCAAATTACCAATAAAGGTAGGGTGAACCTCCCCTTTAAGAAGTCAGAAATACTTCTCAAAAATCAAGCATCTCATCTGCAGTATGGGTTGAATTTTTACGAATAAAATCGTCTCATCCGTCAGACGTGTGCCGGAGGATCGCCTTCTACCTTTTTTAGTTGAAATATTTCACCCTAAAGGCTAAAAGCATATTTAGTTAGCATTCCATTAGTTTTCCAAATTATGGATGCAGCATAATAACTAACCCATTTATTGGATCTTAACTACTCATGGACTTCGAACATCGAAGAAAAGGAAAACCAATTGGTGAATATTCCGTATTTTGGAATAGATTCAAATACAGAGACCCGATGGAAGATTTCCGCATATTCATCGTTGATGATGATCCTTGGTATTCTCAGATCCTAGAGTACCACCTATCCTTAAATCCTGAATTCCAGATTGATTGTTTTAATTCCGGAAAGGAGTGTATATCAAACCTTCACCTAAATCCTGATTTGATTACCATTGACTACAGCATGGACGATATGAGTGGAGGAGAGTTGCTAAAGAAGTTACTGCAGTGGGGGCCTGATGTGCCTATCATTGTAATTAGTGGGCAGGAAGAAGTGAGTGTGGCATTAAGCCTTTTGAAAGAGGGAGCTTATGATTACTTGATAAAGGACGATAGCACCAAGGATTTGCTTTGGAATGCGGTGGTAAGAGCCAGAGAAACACATTCTCTCAAAAAGGAAGTGGAACAATTACATGAGCAATTAGAGAAAAAATTCACCTTCGAGAAGTCTATCATTGGTCAAAGTCAACCCATCAAGAAAACTTTCAAGATGATGGAGAAGGCCTGCAAGACCTCAATAAATGTCTCTATTACTGGTGAGACAGGAACGGGTAAAGAACTCGTAGCTAAAGCTATTCACTACAACTCTCGAAGAAGAAAGAAGCCTTTTGTGCCTGTGAATATGGCGGCCATACCTCGAGAGTTAGTGGAAAGCGAGCTTTTTGGTCACGAAAAAGGTGCATTTACAGGGGCAGTGGCCCGCAAAAAAGGCAAATTTGAAGAGGCGCAAGGAGGAACTATCTTCTTAGATGAAATTGCTGAACTCGACCTCAATTTGCAAACTAAGCTCTTGAGAGTTCTGCAAGAACGCGAAGTAGTAAGGGTTGGCGGTAATGAAACCATAAAGCTAAATGTGCGAGTAATTGTTGCCACACATAAAGACCTAAAAAACGAAGTTCAAGAAGGTGCCTTTAGAGAAGATCTTTTTTATCGGCTTATTGGCTTACCTATTAGTTTGCCGCCATTGAGGGAAAGAGGGCAAGATATTCTGCTACTCGCCCATCACTTTGCAGATTCTTTTGTCAGAGAAAATAAATTAGAGAAGTTGAAATTGAATGATGAAGCAAAGGATAAATTACTGAGCTACAACTATCCGGGGAATGTAAGAGAGCTAAAGGCAGTAATTGATCTTGCTGTTGTGCTTTGTGAAGACAATTTAATATCAATGGAGGATATCAACTTCACCGCCGTGAAAGGTGATAAGGCCTTTCTTTCACAAGAAAAATCCTTAAGGGAATACTCGTGTGAAATTGTGAAATTTTTTTTGAAAAAGTATAATAATGATGTAGTGGGAGTCGCTAAACGTCTTAATGTTGGAAAGTCCACAATTTATAAAATGATTCAAGACAAAGAAATAATCTTAGAGTAGTTATGAAAGGGATGATATTTACTGAATTTCTTGATATGGTAGAAGAAAAGTTTGGCTACGAGACAGTAGATTATATTATCAAGCAAGCTGAAGATCCCGAGGATGGAGCCTACACTTCAGTTAGTACTTATGATCATAAGCAGCTCGTCCAGTTAATAGTTGCTTTGCACAAAAAATCTGGGATTTCCCTGCGCGATTTGCAGCTTGTATATGGCCGTTATTTATTCGGTAGGTTGGCCATTAATTACCCGCGCTTATTGGAGGGAGTTACCGACCCTTTTGACTTATTATTGAACATTGAGTTAATGATCCATACTGAAGTTCGAAAGCTTTATCCCGAGGCGAATCCTCCAAAATTTATCGGTGAAAAGATGGACGAGAATTCCTTGAACTTAATCTATCATTCGCATAGGAGTATGGGCGATGTGGCAGAAGGATTGATGCTTGGCTGTGGGGACTATTTTGGAGTAAAATTTGAAATAGAGCAAGAAGTTATTGATAAAGACGGTCATGTGGTTGAGTTTAGAATAACTAAGGTTAGAAGTGAGTAAAGAACTTGAATACATAAAGCGTAAATTAGAGAGGGAAAGAAAGGCTAGGCGAAAGGCAGAGGAGATCCTTGAAAGCAAAAGTTTGGAACTTTTTTCCGCCAATGAAAACCTCCGAAAAGTGAATTCCAGTTTGGAAGAGCTGGTGGCTGAACGCACAAAAGATTTGAAGAGAACAGAATCGAGATTTGAATCAATTGTTGAAAGTGCAAACGATATTATTTATCGTATTAATCTAGATGGGTTTTTTACCTATGCCAATCCCACTACCCTAAAAACATTTGGTTACTCCCTACAAGAAATCAAGGGTAAAAGTTACTTGGATTTTGTTGATAGTCATTATTTGGAAGAGATTAAATCATTTTATACTCAGCAGTTTAAAAATCGAATTACTGGGACATATAAAGAATTTCCCGCCCAGACAAAAAATGGAGAGACTGTTTGGTTGGGACAGAATGTAATCTTCTTATTCAATGAAGAACAAAAACTTGAGCAGATTAGCGCAGTCGCACGGAATATTACCGACTCTAAAATCTCTCAAATAAGACTGAATAACTTGATTGCTAATCTTCAGTCCGGAGTGTTGCTCGAAGATGAAAATCGCAAAATCGCACTTGTCAATAAACGGTTTTGTAACAAGTTCCGGATCTCAGACTCTCCTGAAGAGCTGAGAGGATCAGATTTTAAAGATTCTTTTGAACAAATCAAGAGACTTTTTATAGATGAAGAAGCTTTTGCGATTCGAGTTGATGAAATTCTCAAACAACGAAAGCTAGTCTTAAATGATGAAGTGAAGATGAAAGATGGAAGAATCTTCGAAAGAGATTACATACCAATCTTCATTGAGAATCGATACAGCGGACACTTGTGGAATTATCGAGATGTAACTACACAGCAAAATACAGTAGGCGCTATAAAACGCAGTGAAGAGAAGTACCGCAATATAATTGAAAACATGAATCTCGGACTCTTAGAGGTTGATCAGGACCATAGTGTGAAGTATGCCAATCAGAGTTTTTGCGAAATGTCGGGCTATGAGCTAGGTGAGTTATTGGGTGCAAAGGCAACTAATCTTTTTGCGAGGGACGAGAATGTTGCTTTTATGGATGAGAAAAATGAGTTGAGAGAACAGGGCATTTCAGATGCTTATGAAATTGCAGTGAGTACTAAGAATGGTGACGCCAAATGGTGGTTTATCAGCGGAGCCCCTTTGTTTGATAAATACGGAATGCAACAAGGTTCAATCGGAATCCACCTCGATATTACCAACCAAAAGCAGCTAGAAAGAGATTTGGTAGAAGCCAAATTTATTGCTGAAGAATCGGCAAGAGTGAAAGAGATGTTTTTAGCAAATATGAGCCATGAGATCAGAACCCCAATGAATGGTATAGTGGGTATGGCGAGGCAACTTAGTAAAACAGAACTTAACAAGAATCAAACATTCTATTTAAATATAATACAAAATGCAGCCAATAACTTGTTGGTCATCTTGAATGATATTCTGGACATCTCAAAAATTGAAGCTGGTAAGCTCGCTATTGAAAAAGTGCCATTTGATTTTAAGAAATCAATCAAGCAAAGTACGATGGTGTTGGTTCCTAAGGCTGAAGAGAAAGGATTACAATTCGATACAAAAATTGATAAAAATATTTCTTCAGTGCTAATCGGAGACCCATTTAGGTTAAATCAAGTAATGTTAAACCTTATAGGCAACGCGATAAAATTCACCGAAAAAGGTTCTGTTCAAGTGATCTGTTCCTTACAAGAAAGCAGAGAAAATGAGCAATTACTGCTTATCCAAGTAAAGGACAGTGGAATAGGTATTGGTGATGAATATTTAGAAAATATATTTGAAAAGTTTTCTCAAGAAGATCGTGCGACTGCAAGACAATATGGGGGTACAGGACTGGGCATGAACATTAGTAAACAACTCGTAGATCTAATGAATGGGAATTTGACCATAGACAGTTCTAAGGGGAAGGGGACTTGCATCAACCTGACCATCCCATTTTTGTTACCAAATCAGGAGCAAATATCGGCACAAAAGATAGAGGTAACTGACTATAAGGCTTTAAGGGGAAAAAAAGTTCTTATTGCTGAAGACAATGAATTGAATCGCTTAGTAATCGAGACTACACTGTTGCACTATGGGATTCAAATGAAGATGGCCAATAACGGTAAAGAAGCCATTTCACTGCTAAAAAACCAAACCTTTGATTTAATACTAATGGATGTGCAAATGCCTGTTATGGACGGTATGGAAGCTTGCCTCTATATTAGGAAAGTTCTCAAAATGGGTGTACCTATCGTCGCGCTTACCGCCAATGTGATTAAGGGTGATAAAGAGAGGTACTTCACTGTTGGAATGAATGATATTGTGTCTAAACCATTTGAAGAAGAAAAACTACTGGATACACTGCTCAAATGGATTACTGGAAAAGAATCGAAATCAGAAAAGCGAATGAAAGAAAATGCTATGCGAGACAAGAAAGGGTTTTCATTGAGAAAACTACATAAAATCAGTAATGGTGATCATGAGTTTGTAGTGAGAATGTTATCTGTATTTTACGAATTGGTGAATGAAACTGTAGAACATCTATGGCATCATTTGGAGAATTTTGACAAAATGGCTATTTCGAAAGTGGCCCATAAAATCAAACCTAGCTTGGATAATCTTGAGATGACAAATTTGGCAGTCAAAGCGAGAAAAATTGAAAATTTCTCAACGAAAATTACCAATAAGGCCGAAATGGAGAAGTTGATCGTTGAATTTTGCCATGATCTGCAAGAAGTAGTGAGGAAAATGAAAATGACCGATAAGGATAATTAAGAAGTCTACATCATTTGTACTATAGACTGGCTTTGGGCTTGCGTGTTTAGTTCAATTATGCCGCAAAAACAGAGGTCAGCTCTTTTTTGACTTAGACTATAGCTGGTTCAGTTCAAGAGGATCAGCGCACATACTGCGATGGTCATGAGTAGATCATTACGAAGTGGCACCTTTTCTCGCGGTATTCGAGAATTACTGCAAAGAGGATTATCGTAATTGAAATTTACACCACTTTCATAAAGAACACTATAAAAGACATGCTCATCTCCGTCTGATGTGAAGGTTGAAATAGTGTCTCGAAGTAAAGATGGTTAAAAAATGTACGTTCGATTATTCAATTTATGAAGCACCCATTATTCGATAGCTCAGTCTTTAACGAACCGAATGTGTTCGATTACTTCAATAGTCCGAACAGAAAGGACGTACAAACCCGGAGGAATGTCTGACACATCAATCTTCTGAGAAGTTGATTCAGGCCATTCTTTTATCAACATTCCATTTGAAGTGCGAATGGCAATTTTTTTAATGTCCATATCTTCTCTTAAACCAACTTCCAAGTAATTTTTAACAGGGTTTGGGAACACGTAAAACTTGGACTGATCAGATATGTCTCTGGCGCTCAAGAAGGATCCTTGAAATTTTGCCGTCAAAAGGGATCCTTGTTCACTATCCATCCCCATACCATCGAGGATTAGGGAACCGTTAATCAAGGCGGTAATATAAAATACATCCACTCCTTCGACATGAATCGATAAACCTGTGTCAGAATTAATCGAGCCAAATGTCTTAGCCCAACGCATATCGCCGTCAGGGTTATATGAAGCGATAAAGACATCGCGCATCCCCTGATTTTCTGTGCTTATACTTGAGGACCATGGAATATCATTTCCTTGAACATAACCGATCAAATAAGTATTTCCTTCCACATCAACATCCATGGCAGATTGTTGAGATGGACCAGCTCCATACCAACCTTCATTGCTTGGAACTTCTTGGACCCAGTTAAATTCATCGGCCGTTATGCGCGTGTGGAAGAAGTCGAAACCGATACTGTTTGGGCCTTCAAAATCAAGCTCACCAAAATCAGGTGTGATCCATGTACCACCATACCAGTATGCTGTCTCATCGTCACTCCATCCAAATGAATGAGTGCAAGAAACGTCTTCAATTAACTTATACCATTCTAAGTTTAAATCGATATCGAATGACATGATATAGGCATTATACGAATCAGGAATATTGATTTCAACTCCATCAATAACCACAGCTTCAGAGCATGAACCTAGCAGCAAGAATCCTTGACCATTATCCTTTTCTTCAATGTTACGTACACGGCCTATGTGATCTAATGGCTTCGTCTCAATCAACTGCCCATCAATGTCAATTATTTTCAAATCAACGGATACACCAGAACCAACTTGTTCCGTGTAAATCATGTTTCCTTCCGAAGTAATGCAGGAGCTGGAAACTTCTTCATCCCCAAGAGAAGTATACGAAAAGGTCCCTTGCGGACTCCTCCTAACGAAAAAGTTCTCGCTAAATCCACTGGTCGCATTGACCCACACTTCATCGAGCTGCAAACTGTCCTTGATGATAATGTGCATTAAAAGTTCTTCGTTTATCGATTTAAACGATTCGACATGTCCTTTTCCGTTCAAAATCACTTCTTCAATTAGAATACCATTAGTTCCGAAATTTCGAAACAGTAAACTTCCGTATTCTTTATCAGCAGCGATGTCCTGATTGGCGTCTAATGAAGCAACCCATATTCCATCAACTGCACTAGTTATGGGTGCGTGAAAAAATTGACTGTTTAAAAAGTTATTTGGAACAGTCAAGTCAAACCAGTCTAGGGTCTGACCGACAGAGTTCGTCGCGAGGGAAATAAAAAATGTCGCAAGTAGATTCCTAAGCATCGGTTGTGTTTCTCTATTTGTAATAGGGCAATGTGACCCACCCCATGTAATCCAGTAGGTTTTAGCTAAAACCTACAACCTTCTTTTACAATGTACATAAAAGTTTTCTTTTGGCATTACGGATGGAAAACAAACAGTTACAGAGTTATCAATAAAAATCAAAAGTTATGAGTCTCCACCACTCCTCTTTTTCATCAACTAATGTAGCTTACTTTAACTGGAATCCCCCTAAGGATGGTGGAATATACAACGCTATGCTTTCAACGTGCCGCGCGCCGCGTAATTTTCGACTTAAGCGTAATTTTGGACTTAACTGATACTACAATATGTTATTTTTCGATGCGAAATATAAATGTTAAGCCATCCCCCTGCTGAGATTTAATTTCTATTGACCCTTTTAGAGCCAAGACTAATTTCTTTACAGTTGCGAGCCCAATACCGTTGCCAGACTCACCAAACTGATCTTTTTCGTTGAGGACCGAAAATATTTCGAACATTTTGTCTTGCTTGTCCTTCGGTATGCCTGGTCCGTTATCTTGGACATAAAAATCATAGAAAGACTTGTCTTCTGAAACTCCAATCTCGATTATCGCGCAATCTTTATCATTATACTTAATTGCATTTGATACCACATTAATCAATATCTGTTCAATCGCCGTTCTATTTGCATGAATATGCTCAAGCTTAGAATTCAGGGTAATCACAGCTTCCGTATCGAAAGAGAAAAGGCCTATGATGTCGTCCTTTAAGGTCTCTAGGTCAATAAATGTTTTTTCCTCTTTTAATATGATAGCATTTTTACTGTATTGTAGTAAACCGTCAATAAACTTTTTTAGTTTTCTAGATGAATGCTTAATGTGTTCTAAAATTTCATGGCCTTTTTGGTGGACTGAGTCGCCGTAATTGTTTATAAATAAGTTTATTAAGCTGGTTATGTTATTGAGTGGCGACTTCAGATCGTGCGCTGCTATGTAAGCAAATCGTTCAAGTTCATCATTTTTCTCTTCCAAATTGAGCAGTGCTTGTTCAAGCAATCTCTCGCTTTTTCTAAGTTCGAGTAAATTCATTACTTGATTTGCCAGAGCAGATAAGGATTTTATTTGGACTTGGCTTAAAAGTTTAGGCTTATGGTCAATAACGCATAAAGTGCCAAGAGGAAATCCATTTTTACTTACTAAGGGGACACCTGCGTAGAATATTACTCTGGGATCACCAGTTACCAGTGGGTTGTCGTGAAAACGTTCATCTTTGCGGGAATCCTGAACAATTAAAACATTGTCGGGGCTGTTGATGGCATGTGCGCAAAAAGCATACTCTTTGGGTGTCTCTTTGGCCGCAAGACCGTGATTAGACATAAACCATTGACGTTTATCATCTACTAAGCTAACAAGAGAGATAGGGGTATCGCAAATTTCTGAGGCAATAGTGGTTATATTATCATAATCCGCTTCGCTAAGTGTATCTAATACACTATATGACAATAAATCCTGTAGTCTTTCTTTCTCATTTTTAGGTAATTCTGGTTCTATCATTCAGCTTTAGTTATTGCCATCGATCTCAGCTCCGGCCTGTGAAGGGAGCCAAAAGTAAAGGAATTTTCCAATAAATAGTTATCCAAAATATTTTATTTCAAAATTTAATTCGTAAACGACTTTAGTTATTAACGCGTTTGACCATATTATTTTATAATTATATCTTATCACAGGTGGGTTTATAAATTATTTTATTCGGCATTTAGATTCCATTATTTTCTATTTTATATATCTATTATTTTGTGCATATTAATTGTTGAAAATATTTATACATATAACAGGATTTTTATATATGTATTATTTTAAGTTGTTAATTATTTAGGTGTAGTTGTATAATATTAAATCTAATTTGATAATGATCCTATTAAATTTATTTCAAAATTAGTGTAATCCTATAAAAGAAAGATAATTTGTAATTTGTGTTTGGGATTTTAATTCTCTGAAATATAATTTTTTTGGTACTTATATTTGTATGAATCGACCTAATTTGAAAATGACACAATTTTGAAGTGTTGGGGATTATGTTTATACGAAATATATTGGATTTAATATTTTCAATTAAAAATAATTAAGTATTTTGATTCTTGTATATTCGATTTTATTAATGGGTGATGGTTAAGTTTGCATAGTTTACAGAGTCTAAAAATTTGTGTAAATAATTTTACGTGATTATCCTGTTGGAAAGGGGTTAATCTAGGTGCAATTCTTAATTTTCCTTATCCGTTTTGGGGGCAGAGATCAGCTGTGAAATGCAAAGGCTGGTTTCGGCACTTCATTTTATTCATTTGAAGAATGTAAGAGTAAATCTTACATTTTGTGTTATTGTGGATGCTGAGAAATTTTAATTCTCGCTTGAGGGCATCTCTTTAACTGATTTTTTACTTATTCTTTTTCTCGGAGCAACGTTCCCGATGATTGATGGTAGAAAGGTCAGTAATTAGCAGGAGCTGGTCTTTAAGTTGCTCTTCCTCCTGTATCTACTTTAATGAACCCAAAACAATGGAATTCTCACCATTAATTTTCTTACTTTAGTTGTTTGAACAACTTAATAGAATGAAGAGATTACTATTATTTTTAGTTGCCTCGATAGCTCTTTCGGTGAACGCGCAAACTACCCTTCAGATTGCAGTGGAACATAGAGTGAATGGAGAAGAGTTTACATGGGAATCTATTATTCAGAACAATTTAGGTATGGACTTTACCATATCCAGATTTGAATATTATATGTCTGGTTTTAGCATCACTCACGATGGTGGTACGGTAACGGCATTTGACGAGGTTTATGGATTGTTCAACATTAATGTGTCTGACATTCTGGAATTGGGCCAAATAAATGCTGAAAATATAGAGATGATCAGTTTTTACATTGGCGTTGATGAGCAAAATAATCATGCAGATCCTGCTATTTGGCCGGCAGGTCATCCATTAGCTCCTCGATTTCCCTCAATGCACTGGGGATGGGCCGCAGGTTACCGGTTTGTCGCTTTGGAGGGAGAACTTAGTCAGCTGCAAGAAGAGTACAGTATTCATGGATTGGGTGATCAAAATTACTTCCGTCTAGATTTAGAAGTCGATATCGATGTGTCAGGGGATATCCTCACAGTTCCTATTATCGCCGATGTGGAAAATACTATGACTGATGTAAACCTTAACGAAACTGTTTTTTCGCATGGTGAAGCTGGTCTTGCACAACAAGTTCTAGTCAATATGAATACCGACGTTTTCAGAATTGGAGATCTTTCTGTTCTGGCTACTGAATGGGCTGAGAACATCGATCTTCAGGTTTATCCTAATCCATCCTCAGGAGGTGAGTTTTACGCTGTTTTTGATCACCGTATAGACAATTTGAGCCTCTCCATAGCCGATATTCAAGGAAAACAGCTGGTAAAAGATGTTCAAGTCGTTTCTGGCCAAGCCATTGATATTTCTAGGTTCCAACGAGGGCTTTATCTCGTCAGTTTTTTTGTAAATGCTGAACTACAAGAAGTCAGAAAACTTCTGGTTCACTAATTTGGGTTGTTTGAGTAAAATTACTTCAGTTTTCTTGTTAAGCATGATCTTTATGGCATGTGAGGATGACGACGCGCCAGCCGATACCTTTACAGAGTCAATGTTTGTTGAGATTCCTGATGGCTTTCCAGCCCTTGATTTTCCCGAGGACAATGCCTTTTCAGAAGAGAGATACGTATTGGGCAAAAAACTTTTTTTCGATCCCATCTTATCGAGAGACTCTTCTGTTAGTTGTGGTTCTTGTCATCGACCCTCGCGAGCCTTTGGAGATATGGTACCATTGAGCAATGGCGTTGGAGGTGCGATTGGCAATAGAAATTCTCCTTCATTGGCTAATATTGGTTATCACCCATATTTTCTTAGAGAAGGCGGTGTACCTACTTTAGAAATGCAAGTGCTCGTTCCCATTCAAGAGCACAGTGAGTTTGATTTCAATGTAGTTCTGATTGCTGAGCGTTTAGCCCATGATCCTATCTACACAGCGATGTGTCAGAAAGCATATGGGAGAGATCCTGACCCATTTTGTATAACCAGAGCCATCTCTACATTTGAGAGAACGCTTGTTAGCGGGGACTCTCGCTACGATCAATATGCTTTTCAGGGTGACATCTCCGCCTTAACCTCTGCGGAGATCAATGGCATGGATCTCTTTTTTAGCGAAGATTTGGCCTGTTCGTCGTGCCACTCTGGATTTAATTTTACCAATTATTCATTTGAGAATAATGGCCTTTATGAAGTGTATTTGGACAAAGGTAGAGCACTTTTAACCAATCAGCCGGACGATGAAGCACTTTTTAAGGTTCCTACCCTCCGTAACGTTGGACTTACCGCACCTTACATGCACGATGGCTCTATGGAGACTCTTCTTGAAGTCATTCTTCATTATGAATCTGGTGGCGTTAAGCACGTGAATAAATCCCCTGAGGTAAAAGGTTTCGAGCTGACCAATCAAGAGCGAAAAGACTTAATTGCTTTCTTGAATTCACTCTCTGATTACGAATTTATAAACGATCCAAATCATCAACCGTGATTCATCTCAAAAAGCGTTTTCAATCAATTCTTTGCGTTTGCGCAATTATAGTTTCTTGCGCTGAGCGAGAAGAAAGCAATACGGTGGTCCCTAGTACGGTGGTATTTGATGAAACGCTCTATGAGTTTGATGCACAAGGCCTACCTCCGCCTACTGCTATACAACCGGATAATTTGCTTACTAATCAGGGAGTCCTACTTGGTAAGATGCTCTTCTTTGAGCCGATGTTATCGAAAAACAGCGTACAGTCTTGTGCCTCGTGCCATGATCAAGCCACTGGATTTACAGATGCTGCTCGCTTTTCCATAGGAGTAGATGGCCTGCCTGGACATAGGCAGGCTATGTCGGTCTTTAATATGGCCTGGAACGGCAATGAATTCTTCTGGGATGGAAGAGCTAATCTTTTGAGAAATCAAGCTTTGATGCCAATCATTGATCCACTTGAGATGAACGAGACCATAGATAATGTAATAATGAAATTATCTAATTCCCAGAAATACAAAGATCAATTTGTTCGTGCTTTTGGTTCGGACGATATTACCTCAGAAAAAATAGGTCTAGCAATGGAGCAATTCATGTTGAGTATTGTATCGGGAAATTCGAAATACGACAGATTCAAATTGGGAATCGAGGAACTAACAGAAAGCGAATTGAGAGGCCTCGAGTTATTTGAAACCGAATACAACCCTTTCTTTCCTGAGTTTTCAGGCGCCGATTGCCAGCACTGTCATGGTGGGCCTAATTTTGAAAATGATCAGTATATGAATAATGGCCTTGATACCGATGAAGAAATCACAGATCTTGGCCGGGAAATGGTCACAGGTGATCCAATGGATAGAGCTAAGTTTAAAGTTACAACTTTAAGAAATATTGCGCTTACCTCACCATATATGCACGACGGCAGATTCTCAACACTGGAAGAAGTAATAGACCACTATAATGAAGGCATCAAGACTTCTTCAACAACAGATTTGGCTCTCATTGCCACTCAAAGTCAAGGGTTATTATTAACAGAACAAGATAAGACTGACCTTATCAATTTTTTACACACATTAACTGACGAGAGTTTGGCGACCAACCAAGAGTATCAAAATCCACATTGATACTTGACACTCAACTTTTCTATTGAACGATAACTTTCTTGGTAAACGGTTAGACCGCGAAGGTCATGAATTTGATGGCTAGCAGAGTGTTCAATTGTAAGGTCTGACCGGGGACAGTTCCTTATTGGGTTAGCATGAAGTCCCTAACTACTTATATTCTTAAATGAAATACTGACAATGACTTGTAAAGGATCATCTGTGCCGAAATCTGCCATTCATACACATACTTCAAACCATTCGTAAAACCTACGCCGAAGATGTTGCGGCGGGTCTCATTGGGAATGATTTGAGATGTGATGGCCAAGTTGGGGGTGTTTCTCTCCAAAAGTGCATCCACAAATTCTACTGAGAAGTCGTCTATTCTAAACACTTCCTCGCCAGATATCATATACACTCTTGAGGGCGATTCTATCTCTATAATATTGCTCCTGGCGAGATCCATCATGATCTTTTCCTTGTCCCACAAGGAAGGACCGAACAGGATGTGTTTGCTAAACACTTTTGGACTTTAGGTGAGTGGATAGGCACCAAAAAGTCCTCTGCAGGAGTGACCATAGATGGCTCGGTCTTCTTAGTTGACGCGGTATTCACTTTCGATGAAAGGGATCGACTCTTCGGCGATGAAGTTGATAAATAGGAGAGCACCTCCGGTAGGATCTACTGCATTTGCGCCCATTCTCAACTCATTGATTTCTAAAGGTGTAAGGTTGCTGATCCTGAGTCAGTAAAAATTCTTGTAGTCGGTATTTTAGGCCATTCCTACTTTGAGTGTTTCTTGGATCAACTTGTCTTTGCTGAGCCTTTACATAATGTAACTCACTCCTCTAAAATTGGTCTCGGCGACAAGCATATACAGCGTTGGAAACCTTTGCGTGGGTGAGGAAAAATAGCTCTTTGGGAAGGAGATTTTGACTTGGTAGAGCTGATCATTAATGGCTGATTTTAATTCTCTCACCTCGGTATTGGCAATGGTTGCCTGGTCATAGAGCTCCTGTCGCTGCAAGACTTCTATTTCTTGCCCGCACTTGTAGCTGTTTTCAAGCTGTCATTTTCAGATAAAAGCCTCTGGCTTTATTCGGTTGTAAGTGAGGAAAATCAAAGGGTAGAAGAGGCTCGTTTTTCGGAAATAGGCTTTGTTGATCTCCTCTAGATCGGCCGGCACCATTTCCACAATGGTATTTCCACTACCGGTGAATAGAACCTAATCGGATATTCATTTTTCTTGTTCAGTCCCACGATAAAAGCCGTTTCTGATAATTCTAACTCCCTTGGCTATGGAAAGCTTTTCCGAATCAGAAAGGTCATCTTATAGCAGGCACACCCCTGCAGGATTTCCTTTGAATGGCCGATCAGTAAATGAATCGACGACATACGTTTCTATTTCTTTCATTTTATGGTTGTCCGCTTTGGTTTTTGCTGATGTGCTAGTCCATGTGGTGTGAACTGAGTTCATTACTTCAAACTGGGCAAAACAAGTAGGAGAATTATGGAATAGGGCGCTAGTGCTGCAGAATCTTATAAAGCGAATTAGCGTATCCAGTTCCTACTTAGCAATCAAAAAGCGACTGTTCTCAATACCGTTCTCAGTAGTAACCCTGTATATGTAGATTCCATTTGGCAATCCAAATCCATCGAATTCAAATCTATATTCTTGTTGCGCATTGGCATTACCCGCAAATATGGACTGTATCTTTCTTCCACTTAAATCAAAGACCTCAAGAGTGGTATAGCTTTCCAGTTCAAGGTTAAATGACACGTTTGAACTGCCCGATGTAGGATTTGGGTTTGAATTAATAACAATTCCCGCTGGTGTTGAAAATGGTTGCCAAGAACTAAATGGACCGACAACTGGAGGAGACTGAGAGCATCCGCAACGCACACGCCATTCGTAGTTTGTGCCGGATTGCAAAAGACTCAATGGAATGCTGAAATTACTGGCTGTAGCACCTCCAACTACCTGACTGCCCAAAACGGAGCCGCCCGCATTCCTAAGTTGTAACTGGCATCCTAACTGACCAACAACTGGCTGCCAGATAACGAAAACGGAATTTGAGCCGATATCGGTGATTAAACTCGATTCTGATACCGCTGGAAATGGATTCGAGCATGCACTACAAGACACACATTGAACAGTAGCCTGAAAGCACAAAAATTGAGTGTCACAGTTTTCATTTACTGTATAGTGAACATATAAGTCATCTCCACTTGCATTCGTAACTGTAACTGGTGAAAGTCCCTCCGCGACTACTGGGCCATTCGGCTGCCCCTCTCTCACGGTAATTTGTGTTGGGATCTCGTATCCGAACTCAATATCCTCATCAGGAGGTACTCCCGTGATCTCTGCATGCATAAATTGAGATTGACAATCTCCGATATTGAGCTGCTGACCTTCAAAGCTTGTCATATTCACAGTTTGTGAACTGTTCGAGTTAAAGCAAGATCCATCTTGGGGATCTTGCCAAGGACAAGTCACACATAAAATTTCCGAAGAAACGCAGGTTGAATTATTGCTCGTAGAGCAACTTGCATCATCGAAATAATGTATGTACATATCTTCTCCTGAAGTGATAACGGATAGTTGGACGGTACCTTGATCTAAAATGGGCCCGTCAGGGGTGCCTTCTCTCAGGATCGCATAGCCTTCCGAGATATTAATTAAAATCCACCTTTGTTCAGGGACACCAGTTATCTCGTTGTATTGATTGCTGAAATTGCATTGTGAGATTATGATGTTCTCTGGGTCAGGATTGGTGATGTCTACAGAGCTTGAAAAATTTTCGGCCACGCAAATGGGGGAACAGTTCAAGCATCTTACTGTGGTAGTAAAGCAATTGATGCCCCCAACTCCGCACGAGGCGTCGGCATTCCAACTTATGAAAAGATCAGCACCGGACAAACCTGACACATTTACCAGATTGGCGCCTGAAGCCAGAACAGTTCCAAATTGACTTCCTTCCCTGACGGTAATGTAGCCAATACTAATCGTGAACTGTAAGATACTTCCAGCAGTGACATTTGAAATGACAGAATAATCGCCGTAGAAGCTACAGCTGTTGATTACTTGTAACTCCGAACCAATAACGCTCCCGTCTAGTTCACCATTTAAAAAAGAATTAGCGCAGTTCTGAGAACTGGCGAAGATTTGGGCGAGAAGTGACACTAGAAGTAGCGATGTATTTAGAAAGCTAAAGCCACGATTATAGAGTTGCAATTTTATCGAAGTTTAAATGATAGTAAATCAAAAATAAGCTTTTCGTTCAAGCCAAACAGCGGAAGGACAAACATTGTGATATGAAGATTTCCACATCCCATTTCCTTCAGATGTATTGCGATGATTGAGAAACGAACGAAATCTTTTCATTCATAACCTATCCAATCAGCTCCTTCCATTTCCCGTTTTCAGCTACTCCTTTAATCATCTCATTGCGTTTACTAAACAAGTTGGTCATGTACCTTTTAAGAAAAAGCCTGTCGGCAATTGCTCCTTCATTTGTATGCGCTGTAGAACAATTGTGCAAGTCAATACTCCGAGAAAGATCAAACACTACTTCTTTGGACGCCGAGATTCTAGTTTGGAGTTTGATGATGGGCATTGTGGTTTGAGGTGAATATGGAGTTCTAAGGTAAGAACGGGAGTACAGAATGCGTTGGGGTGATGATCTGCTCCGTAGGACTGCAAAAATACGGCTTAAAAAAGGACAGATAAAATCAATAGTTTGGTAAAGCGAGGATACAACATCAATAAATTAGGCTATAGACTAAAGATAATACTTCAACCTTTTCAATTTAAAAAAGCGATACGGAAGGTTTTCAATCAACAAAAGAGAAATCCCTTGCCCCATAATCATATGGTTCACTCATTTTAGAGGAAAGAAAAGACCTTACCTCTAAGAACTATACTTAAAACTGACAAAAAAGAATTTCATTTCTCGTGCCAGATTAAAAGCCAATAACTCGACTTTACCTTAGAATACGGAGCGAGTGTATAGACCCAGCTGAGAAGCTGGTTTTTTTATTTCTTCGCTCTGGCAATTGAGCCAATACAATTCCTGATATACCTAGTTTTAAGATCTTACTCTTTCGCAAATTCGCGGATTATGATATCCTATGATTCAATAGATTCTTTGCTGACAAAGTATTTATCCATAGTACTGTTGCCCATATCTTGAATCTGGTACTCAGGCAATTCTTCCTGGAACATTAGAAATACGAAGGTGTCCACCAACCTTTCTTTTAATCCATGAGATAGGTTGTACTTCTGAACTAAGGAATACTCCATACCTATATGAGAGATTTCGTGAATTATGGTGTAGGCGGGGTTCTGGTATTTCATAAATCCTCCTTCCTTGTTGGTTAATAGCGTGATTATTCCTTTATCAGGGTCATAACTTCCTCCTGTTCCATACAATGTAAATACAATTTTATACTGGGAAAAGGTCTGAAAGGTCCAATCCCATTTACTTTTCTGAGCATATATTTCATCAATGAATTCATTTAACAGACCTATCTGATCCTCTACTTTTTGAAGTGCAAGCTCATAGTTCTGCCGATCAAAATACTTGGTTTCAAGAAGGGTGTAAATTGGAGAGAAGTCTTCGTTTCCAAAAGTTCCTTTTTTGGATTTTATGATCAATGATTCAATCAAAGAGTCCTTCGGTAGATTGATGCTGTAACCCTGGCTTTCAAGAAAAGCAATATCATTGACTGTTCTCCAAACTGCAGAGGCTTCTTGCTCTAAAGAAGGCTGTAGTATTTCGATATTCGACTCCCGAGTTTGTGATTTACAACTCAGGATGATCATCGAAAAACTAAAAAGCAATAGTTTGGAAGTTTTCATTTAATTCGACTTAGCATAATAAATCTCTGTATGGCTTTTATCTAAAGGACTTTGCGCTATTTACACGTTTAGTGGCAATTAAGTTTTTCATATTTCACCAATGAGATAGTCGGTTCTTCTTCGGAGTATACTTTGTAGAATAGATAATCTACGGTCCGTTAGTTCTGCGCCTTCCAATCTTACTTTCGCTGCTTCTTTTAAGGACTTGCCAAGGTACTCGCCCATCTGACAGTCGGCTTAGTATATTTTGATTTATAAAGTATAATGGCCTGCTCTTTAATTTGATATTCTTCAACTATATTTCGATTTGTGCACGCTCCAATTTCCTGGAGCTCCATCAAATCTTCCCATGCTAGCTTTCCTAAAGAAACAGATTTTGAAGTGTCTACCATGTCAACGAGTACCCAGCAACAGACTAAATCAGATTACTTGAGACTTTGTCCGACAACAGTGATACTCGAGGAGAAAAATTAAGGGTGAAGAAAATTTGTCTCATATTTTTTGATTAATGCTAAGAATTAAGTGTTGGGCGTATATCGGTTTAAGAGTCTTTTGATTCTTGCCCTTCGGATTCTTCGCTCTTGGCGACTACGAATTTATCCAAACTTAGTAGTCTGGCCAAAACAGGAAGGAGTCCTTTTGAATCGTACCGCCCAATGACCCTGATCCCGTCATATGCACTACACCTCTTATCGTAGGAGCGTTATTTTTTTAGCGCTTTGACTATCGGTTGGAAAAGAATTAGCGTCGATAGTAAAGAGAGAAGCTGAAAACCTAAATCAACCTGGAGCCAAGTTTGGGCCTGCTCAGAAATATCTGATGGTACAGTCTCTGCAAGTGCATTTGCCTTCACGGACGCTTGGATGGGCTCAAGCAAAAAGATTGCATAAATAGCAGATAACAGACCAATTGCAAATGAGATTAAGAGCCATTTTCTTCTATCGGTTTTCCAATTGGTAATGAGTGCGATTAAGAATATGACCAAGCTTACGTTCGGGAACACATCCCACCAGATGGAACTATCATATCCATACTCTCCTCCAACCATCGAAAAACTCTCAGGTGGGGAAGCTGCTAAAGTGGATACAATGACCACATAGGCAAAAAGTGAGGCCCCATTGCCAATGATTTTGATGAGCAAGAGAATCAAGTAGGTTGTGATGGATGCTGATTTCATGGTGTTTTGCTGTGAAGGTTAGTAGATAAATCCCGGACCTAACGGATTCAAAGGAATAAAGCCGTATAGTTCTTATTGACCCGTAGCCAAAAATTCAATCAGGTCAACCAAGATTGGGTTTTTGAACATATTGTTCCAGTTGATAATAATACGTTGGCTTTCGAGATATCTTACTGCAAAACTGGTTCCTACTCCAGCACCTCCGTGGGCAACAGCTCTAGCGGTAGTGTTGTCAGTGTAAGGTAATTCCATGATGGAGAATCCATAACCATATGGGTCTTGATGGGGTGGTGGCCATGCATCTTCCGGTACTTCTGATGGAAAAGAGTGTGGCGTAAATGCCAGAGTCCACATTTTTTCGGAGAGTAGTTCTTCTGATCCTAAAGCAGCCATGAATTTGTGCATGTCTTCCAAAGTAGAAATCTCCCCTCCATCACCACCAAAGTCATCACCCCCTATTTGATCAACACTTCCATCGCTGCTGAAGTAATCAGGCATTTGACTCGGATCCATATCATATTTGGGATAGGTGTTTTCCATAGCCAGAACTTTGAAAATCCTCTCGTTCATGACCTCGTAAAACGGTTTCTGCCTGTACTTTTCTACGATGAGGCTCAGGAGGATATAGCCTGTATTGCTGTAGTTGAATTTATTACCCGGTTCAAACTTTAGGTCCATCTTTGAGACTTCGACGAGCATCTCAGATTTACTGATTTCAAAAGACATTTCACCACTTAACTGAAGTAAGAAATAGTCTCTCAAGCCAGACCTATGAGCCAGTAAATCATGCAGGGTGACCTGAGATGCTTGTGGATGATTGAAATCTTCCAGTAACGCCTCTAAGTTATCTTCAAGGGAAATGATTCCCTCGTCCACTAGCTGCAATGTAAGTATGGCAGTAAACATTTTGCCCATGCTATTTATGTAAAATGACTCAGTGCCATCAAGAGCTGTATGGGTAGCCTTTTTGGCAATTCCCCATCCTTCTTTATAAACTACTTCTTGGCCATCGGCCACCAAGACACCACCATGTAGCTGACCTTGTACATAGAGCTTCCCGATAAAATTGGATAAGGCATTATTGGTTGATTCCTGCCCAAAAGTGAGCTGAGCGATAAGAGTTAATAAAATCAATAGGGCGTTTTTCATTATGCATAGTATTTTAAAAAGTACGAGAGAAAAAGTCATTACTACGAGCAGTCATTAGCGAGTGACTACTTTAACCAACCTTACTAGTTCATCTATTTATTCTTGTTACTTGGTGAATAGTGAATTGCTTCGACAAAAATTGCTGTCAAGAGCCAAATGAATTCTGGTGTTGAAACCTCTTGTTTAAAGAGGCGTGCAACCCTTGTTCCTATGGCTCCACCTGTTAACATAAAAAGAAGCACATGCTTAATCGACGGGTGAGACCTCTTTTCTGTTTTGAACAAATTTGATATCACAATAATCGGACATGCGATCAACCAAACCTGTAGATACTTGATCGCTTCCATATCGGTCACTATTTTAAAGATCACGATAATTGCATAAACAATATTGACTAATATCGGTAAGCTTTTCTTAGTTCTTCTGCTTACGTTTTTCAACATTCAGATTACGGTTTTTTTGGGAGTGTGGATTACAAATTATGAGTAATTAGTGAATTGATGACTGTAGGTTGTGTCAGTTTGTCTATGTCAAGTTTACAAGGCGCTCGTAGTCGTAGAACCACATTCGTCACCCTGACTTTTTTAACCCGAGAGGAGTATAGTTCATGATGAGTTGAAGTAAATACCACTTTGTTGGCGTATCGATTATTTTCCCTCGTAGCAAAGCAAGTAAACCTTGCGGAGTAAGTATAATCTATTCAATGCTGCGAGTAGTTTTTATTGCTTTTATTTTTCTTCTGAGTCGCACAGCAATTATCGTAGGGATTAATGCAATACCTAATCCAATAAGTAGTCCTTGTAAAGTAAAACGCATAGTTTGCGGTGTATCAATATCGTGCCGGTGGTTCCAGATTTCCACAATCTTTCCTTCATCATTAAATCTGAAAACATTGATTATCGCGATTTTGTCGGATCCCATCATTGCACTTCCTAATAGAGATGAGGGGCTGAATGTGGCCTCCCAGCGTGTGGCTACAAGGTCTCCCTCGGCAATTTGATAATTGATTTTCGAATCCCAAGATCCGTTTTCCCAAAAGAAATCAGCAATTTCTTTTTGCTCAATTGCAGGTTCTGTAACTCCTTTGCGGTCACCGATATCGTGAACTACATATTCGTCAGCAACGTAATCAGCATATTTATCTGTGTTATTCGTAAACCAGAGGTCTTGGTAGAAGTCTCGAGCGATTTCTTTGTTTCTCTCTTTCCTCTCTGTCGTTAATAGATTGTCACTTTGGCAATATGAATTCAGACATATCCCTGTGATTGCAATAAGTAGAAATATTTTTTTCATTTCGTTTAATTTTTGGTTCCGCAGGGTTGCAAACGCAGCGGAGCAAGGGAGCTTTCCGTCTTGAACCCCGAATTATTTCTTTTTAATCAACCTGAACTAGTTTTCCTTCGGGCATGCTCATATCTCGATGTCCTCCGATGACAAGCCATTTTCCATTTTCGTTCACCAGGAAGTCACTCCATCTTAAGGTTCCCTTAAAAGTGTTCCCTTTTGTTCTTCCATCAGGCATGTCTTCTCCATGATATGTGAACTTCTCGGTATGCGTGTAGTGGGCTACAGCAGAGCTTCTATCATCTGATAGGCGAATGCAGATTGGTGTTGTTTCCATTTCTAAGCATTCTTCTTCGGCTTTCATTTTATTCCAAAAGCCCGTGATCCCATCCTTGGTTGTCAACACATTTTCTCTTGATGCCCACCTTTTCCAATCAGGGTGATAATAAGCTAAAAAAGTCTCAAGATCATTCTCTTTCCACGCTGCAAAACGGTCGTCAATTGCCTTCCAAATGTCCTCCTCAATCTGCTCTTGACTCAATTCCTGTTTGTCAGTATTGTCAAGCTGCTTTTCATTCTTATTGCATGAAATGGCTATAAAGGATATAGCAGCCAAATAAAATAGTATTCTCATTTTTCTCTTTTTATGTATTCCACCTAGTTCTATGCACTTATCGTATAAATAGGGATATGTCGTTCTGAATTGATTAACCAATAGTTCGTTGCGTTTTGGTTATGAGGTCATTGATTTATTCGCCGTTACGCTCTTTGTATCACTTACTTAATTTTTGGTTCCGCATGGTTGTAAACCCTACGGAGCAAATGAGAAGTAGCCCTTTCTAGCGATTTTGAATTGTGTTATTGATTCAGTCAAGATTCAGAAATTTCACTGCATTGTTATAGAAGATATTCCTTTTGTCTTCTTCATCTAAAAAATCGTAGCTGTCTAATTTCTTTATACTTTTTTCAATCGCGTGTGGCCAAACCATTTGATCAGAACCGTACATGATTCTATCAATATATCCATATCTCTTTGCTTTTCTTAAGAAAGCTTCGGCGAAATCCTTTTCTGGTCTATCCCACCATAGAATAACCCCTAGATCCACGTATACCGATGGATAAGTCCTCATCAA
>JAKVAV010000013.1:80704-86964 GCA_022448105.1 Flavobacteriales bacterium
TTCACAAATTTTACCGTGTACTGATTGTCGTATTCAAAGAAGTAAAGACCATCAGCAAAATCCATAATATCGATCTGCTCGTTGTACGAAACGATTCCACTTTTTACTACCGCCCCGAGACTGTTGTAAATTCGATTAGTCCCTTCAGCTTCTAGGTTGGAAATTTGAATAAAGTCTGATGAAGAATTTGGATACAATTGAATCTCATTCTCTTCGACTTCGGGAGTTGAAAGAATTAAGTTCTCGAATTTAGAGATTTTACCCCCACTAATTTCAGATATGTAAAGGTCATTGCCGTAAAACCTAATAAAGGAAGGTACTCCGAGATCTGCGGCAACCTCCGTAAGTTCTAAATCTGGAGATGCTAGATCTACCTTTGATATTGTGCCTTGAAAAGCTTGAGATATGTAAAGATTATCGCCATCAAGGGCCATTCCAAAAGGTCCACTTACTCCGGCTATTAAATCGGTTGCCACGGGGTTAGGTTCAGTAAGATCTATTTTTGAAATTTTATTGCTGCCGAACTCTGTAACGTACATGAAGTCTCCGTTTATAATCATTGAGTTAGGAAGATCCAGCCCTGTGACTACATCTACTGGAGAAGGTGAAGGATCGGTGATGTCAATTTTAGAAATCTTGTTTCCAAGAAACTGACAGATATAGAGTGTGTTGCCAACGAAAAGTGCATCGATAGGATCATTTAATCCAGAAGTGAGGACGTCGGTAATCTCTGGAGTAGTATCCGTTAAGTTGATTTTTGAAAGCTTGTTATCGACTTGAGTATTTTCAATGATATACAGCTCATCACCCTTTAATGCGAATGAATTAGGAGTATTTAATCCATTCACCACTTCGGTGAGACTTGAGGTAGGAGAGGAGACATCTACTTTGACTATCCTTTCTTCTTGCGCAGCGGCAATGTATAGCTCATCTTCGATAAAGAGTATGCCCAATGGATTGTCTATCCCGGTAACAACATCAACGGGAGTTTGCCCATTGACTGTGAAAAATGTTAAACTGAGAAAAGGGATAAGTAGAAATATGCGTTTCATTTTAATTGGTTTTAAGATTTACTAAGTGTTCATTCATTTGATGAACTTTTTAGATGTTGGTTATTCTTTTTGTAAAAGGAATTATTAGATAGATTTAAAGTGGAAGCTTGATGAAGCTCCGTCTTAATGAAAGGACATTTCTGCCACATTATCCTTTACACTTAAGCTAACTTTACCTGTGGAGTAGACTTGTTCGGGCACGGATTCTCTTAGTTCGAAAGAGATTTGATTTAAGATGCGATGCTCTATGTCTGAAGGAGTGTAGGTAATTTCAAAATCGGCACGTGTAAAGGCACCATCATTTTCCTCAAAGTTGAAAGTCTCCAGATATTTCCTCAGTAGTGAAAGCTCTTTTTTATTTAAGGTTAGATCGAGAGCACTTACCTTCTCGTATAACCTTTCGTAGGCCGCCGAATCGTAGGGGATATTGTTTTTAGTGGCAAATCTTTGCTGCGAGTATTCTGCATGGCTTATTTCGCGCTTTAGGTCTTCGTCATTAAAACCGCTCATGTGCATTACCGTTTCCGTGTACTCCATTACCCATGGTGCTATTCTCAATGAATCTGGATCATCAAAAGCAGTGGCATTAAACCATGGAATTGTATCGTCTACACTGATCACCATGGTTTGCTGTTTTTTCATGATACTATCTGTACTCANCTCCACCCAATGATCGTACAGACTATCGACCACTCCAAGTTTGTTGGGCATGAACCCTATGCCAAAGTCACCTAACTCAGTATTTTCTGCTCCACCCGGTCTAAAGATTTCTAAATAATCCTGATTGCCGAAAATATATTTCCCGTTCCAAGATTCCTCGCCCGTATCAACTCCGCCTTCATTGGTATAAGCAAACTGCCTAAAGAACGGAATGCTATCGAATAGATGGGCGTATGTGCTGTCGTCAATAACAACGAAGAGATGATTGAATTTGATATTCTCAGCATAGGCGAAGGGTTCACTTTCCTTCTCCTCTTCATTTAATTTTTTACCGGATGAAGCTAGTAAGACTAACGCTGCAAAAACGGCTAGATAAAACTTGTGGCCAGTAGAAATAGTCTTGATCGTTTTCATATCTAAGAGAGGTTTGCTTTGACGAGATCAAAAGTATTTGGGGCCTCCTCGCTTCACTAATAGCAGAGTTTCATTTCATGACACAGGAGTCTCAATCCACTATTTTCAAGGTACAGAAGGCCAGATTTGATGAATTCAAGTCCTTCTGAATCTACTCTATGTTTAGGATACAGAAGGTTCCACATTTTCTCAAAACGACATCAGGGGATATCCCTAAAAAGCAGAAAAGGGGCTGCAAAATCGCAGCCCCATGGTGAGCCTAATGTTAGCCGATGAGTGGGTTATTTATTTTTGATCACTTTATTTACCGTTCTTTCATCGCCTGTGCCTAGCACTATGGTGTACATACCGCTAGGTAATTCGGCTGTGTCTACCATGATCTTATGCTGACCAGGTGCCATGCTTGGCTTGTTGAGTACAACCATTACTTTCTGTCCCATCATATTGTACACTTCAATAGTTACTCTTTCGAACTTATGAGTGGTGAACTCAACGGTCAGGTTCTGATTGAATGGATTTGGAAATACATTTACTGATTCTTCTTGTGGCATTTTGCCATTAGCATGGTTATGGTCATGGCTCGAAGACTTTGGACCAGGTACATCATCCTGATCACCACCATTTTCGCTCACGGAAGCTTGTTGGAGGCAAGCATCTGGATATGCCTCAAAAAAGCTGCCTTCATTGGCTCTAAATCCAGGTCCCAACGTGACTACGTCTGTAGCTTGAAAACTTCCTTCAGAACCGTCGAAGAAGGTAAAAGTTGATCCAAATAAGGATCCGTTATAGGTCAAACTTAAATTGGAAACCAGATGTATAGCTTCATTAGCTGTGGCCGCATAACTACCAAAGTAAAAACCATCAGTAGGAGCAACCTCGTGGTTTATTACAGTGGATGCAGAGAGACTGAGCCTTGATGCATTTCGGGCATCGTCATTTCCTACATTCAACATTTCACCATCACAAAAGTACGCCCCAAAGTAGCTGCTGTATCTATTTGCCCGTTGACATGTGCCTGGACCAGTACCACAAGCAGCTTGATAAGCCATTACGGTGCGAAAGCATCCTGAGGGATGGCCGTAACCCGCATAAGGAGCCGTACCTGGCTGAGTCGTGTTTACCACATCATGTGTACAGAGCATGTTATGCCCAAGTTCGTGGTGAAAGGTGTAGCCATTGAATGTTAGGGTACCGGTAACCGAAAACTGACGCGAATAATCCAGATCTAGGTAAGCTACCCCACCATCGCCAGGCACAATGAGTGCGCATTGATCTGCGCGCCACAAGCCGCGCAAGAAATGTACTTCATCCATAAATCCATCACTTGTACCCCACCATCGTTCTAAGTTTTGACTATTTTCGGAGGTGGCTGCATAATTAACACGATATGCATGCGCCAATTCTACGCGGTAGTCTACGATTGCAGAGAAAAGGGGGAAGTTTGCAAGATTGATTAGGTTATTGATTTGAGCGATGAGATTGGTATACTCGGCCTCAGCTTGAGGTGTAAAACCAACCAATACCCTAATATGACATGCATCTGTTGACTTTGCTTCAGTAAGGTTGTTTACATAATCAGGGTCGGTGAATACGGGGCGTTTAGTTTTTTCACCAGGAGGCTTCATGTCGTGCCCTTGGCATTCTTCTGCGGGTGCATTGGCTGTATTGACCTCGTAAAGTACGTGCAGACCATCTCCGATATGCGTAATGGAATAGATCATATTTTCCACGGCGAAGTGACCTACCAGTTCTTGACCTGCTCTCACCATGCTCACATCTCCAGCTCCATTTTCAGCGCCTACAACTTGGCCACACCATGATGTCATCGATCGCAAGTTTTGACCCAACTTGACTTTTTGTACTTCGTATCTCTGAGCATCTCCCAAATTTAACGTCAGTCGTTCGCCCTTCAGCGCTTCCATGTTGATCTCTACAAAGCTTATTCTTTCGTTGATCGGATTTTTAGTGACTGTGCGGAGGTATTTTTGTTGCTGCTGGTTCAAGGGTGGGGTGTAGCCAAGGTGGACAATCAAATCCTGAGCTTGTAAGCCAATCGCGGTGAGCAGGCATAGCCATAGTGTAAGCACGATATTACCAGCCCGTATGTGGTGTTTTATATTTTGTGTCTTCATCGCTCAATTAGTTTTCAAGTGCTTCAATTCTTGAACGAAGAGCTTCATTTTCTTTACTCAGAACTTCACTTTTGCTGCTGAGTGCCTCATTGCTTTCTTTGAGTTCAAGTATATAGAGTGTAAGCTCCTCCAGCTTCTCAATAGTGAGTCTTTGCATTTCGCCAAGATCCACTCCACCTTGGTTTTCTATTTCCGCTGCCGAAGGGATATTGGGAAGGTGATTTTCCGATTGAATAAACTCGTAAAGCTCATCGAGACTTAGCCTTTCGTACTCTTCATCAAATACGTAGTCAGGCCATTCGTTATAAAGCTGAACACGCATTTCTTCACAGATAACTTTTCCATCTATGGCAAGTCTATAACTCGCAGGAGCATCCAGAGTGCCAATACGAAGATTTGTGCTTACGTAAGCGTCTCCGACGAAATAACCTGCCCAATTGGCTGTGCCTCCAACAGCAGTTCCGTAAACACCGATACGCGTACCTCCGACTCCAAAAGAACGCCCAAAGACACCGTAGGCAGTGCTGCTTAAACCAGTAGCTTCGGCGTTTCCGTAAACACCTCTTCCTCCTTTGGTTTCTCCGCTTACACCCCAGCCGTTGCCATCATGTACTCCTCTTACTCCGATACCGAAACTGCCTGTACCGGCGTTAAACCCGTAAACTCCAGCAGAGTTGCTTCCCGGACTAGTACTGGTCACAAACCCTCGCACTCCTGAAGCTCCTGAAGAGGTTGATTCGGTTTCACCCCAAACTCCCGGAAAAGTACCTGATCCAGTTTTTGTTCCACGGATCGCGTAAGAACTTGCAATAGCTCTAACCGTACCGCTTACATGCAAGCGATGACTTGGGTCTTCGAGCCCGAGCCCCACATTACCATTAGAAAGAATAGTCATTCGATCAGCGTCTCCTGTTTTCATGATCAGCTTTCCATTGTTTGTTGAAGAAAAGCTGATGTCGTCGCCTGAGGTTCCTATTCGGCCAGTCACTACTCCACCTTTAGAAAAAGCGAGACGTGCCTCGCTGGTCAAGGCAGTACCGACAGGTGCTCCAGGATTTTCTAAACGCAAAAGGTTTCCAGAATTCTCTAAAGGAATTCCTGGGAAAGTAAAAGTGGATGGAGTACCTGTAACACTCGCACCCGAAACGCCCGCAGTTAATGCTGAAGGAACAAGTTGACTTCCATTCCAGTAGGGGACATCAGTATTTTCGAGACCCTCAGATATTTTCGGATCACTCTCGTCATCAATGTAACCTGCCATGGCATGGTCTCCCCAGGCATGGGCTTGATTCCAATCGGTAGAAGAGCCTCCAGTAGCAGTAACAGTGCCAGTTGTCTTGAGGTCTCCGTTAGAGGCATCTATTTGGAAAAGAGGATTCTCTGTCGTGCCTCTGAAATCATAGCTGAGGTCGGTGCTGTTAAAGAACAGACCGTAGTTGGGATTGGCTGCCGATCGGAAGGCAAATCTATTATTACCTACCAAGTAGTCACTTTCTGATGCAAATTGAAGATTGGTGTTTAAGTTGCCACTATTTGCATTAAACGAAAGAACGGGCAAAGCGCTTCCATTCCTGAATTCGTACTGTAGGCTAGTAGCATTAAAGAACAGTCCGTAATTGGGATTTTGCGTAAACTGGAATGCATACTGATTGGGCCCAATGTCTATCGTTTGGGCTCCAACTCTAGAGGTAAGAACTACTAAAAAAGCAGCCATTAAAATGAAGACGGGCTTAGCATATCTTTTAATAGGGTTTGTAGTTTCCATGGTTATTGGGTTTTAGTTGCCATGCTTCTGTTGTTAGTTGAAGCAGAGCGACGGGTTTAATGAAAAAGGTTGTAGGCAACCAGTAACATCAATGCGTGATCTTAATGAGCCATGACCCAAAAGTATTTGGGCCCCACTCGCTCCACTAATAGCATAGTGTCATTTAATGACACAAGAGTCTCAATCCAGTATTTTCGGGGTAAAGGAGCCTAGATCGGAAGATTTATACTCCCTCTG
>JAKVAV010000014.1:0-72500 GCA_022448105.1 Flavobacteriales bacterium
TAGACCACACCTGAGCTTAAAAATGAAAACACCCAATCAAAAACACAAAAAACCTGCGGAAATCATCTCGCAGGTTCATAACGGCTTTTATTATTTAAAACCGTCAACCTATTTTGGGATGGGTCTGAATATCGTTTTTCCTAAAACAATCCATTGATCTCGGCATCTATCGCGCTGATGATCTCACCGAGGTCTTCCGCATTCTCGTGAAAGGCATTGTCATCCACATCGATAATCAATAGCTTACCCTTGTCGTAAGTCGAAATCCAAGCTTCGTAGCGCTCATTCAAACGCTTGAGGTAATCCAATCGGATAGCCTCTTCGTATTCGCGACCTCGTTTCTGGATGTTATTTACCAAAGCAGGAACAGTGGCTCTAAGGTAAATAAGTAAGTCTGGTGCTTGGATAAACCGTTCCATTGAACTGAAAAGTGAGAAATAATTCTCAAAATCTCTCGTGGTCATTAAACCCATGGAATGAAGGTTTGGCGCAAAAATGTACGCGTCTTCGTAAATAGTTCTGTCCTGAATCACATTGATATTATTCTGACGAATCTCTGCGATTTGGTTAAATCGACTATTTAAGAAATAAATTTGCAAATTGAAGGACCACCGCTGCATATCCTTGTAAAAATCAAGGAGATAAGGATTCTCATCTACATCTTCAAAATGAGTTTCCCATTTGTAATGTTTGGCCAATAAACCTGTCAGGGTGGTTTTTCCTGATCCTATATTTCCCGCTACTGCTACGTGCATAATTTCTAAATGACGGGCAAAAATACAAATATTGAACTTGCAGAATAGCTTAAGGTTGTAATACCTCCCAAACTGTTATTTTTTCTTTCTGAAGGCCTGCAATTCTATTTTTGAAAATTAGGGCTTGCGAGCATTCAACGGGTAGTTTGATTTCTTTTTCAGAGTAATCTTGAGTATTGTAAAGATACAAAGTATGATTCTTGAAATATCCCAATCCATTTTCGAAGATTTGAAATCTATTCAATCCTGTTATTGGGATGGTCTTTATGTAGGTACCAAAAATATCAAAAACTAAAATTCCTGTTTCGGGATTATTCAGATAAATCCTATTTGCAAACTCGACCATAAAGTTGGGGTTGAGTTCTATTCTCAGCACTTGTGACAGGTTTCCGGTCCTAGCGACTTCACCGAAGTTTTCATTCATCCGGATCAAAGAAAAACTCATGCCGTCATAAAACCAAAAGTGGTTTTGAACAGAAGAACAACTTAAAAGACCATTGTCAATACTTTTAGTAAGTAAATTTATTCGCCCTCGATTATTGCTCAGCGTATTGTCCAGCAGGCATAAATAGTTTAGTTCAGGATACATAATGATAGGCCTGAGTGGATAAGTGACATCAATGGCCCCTACTGTTCCTAATTGTTCATCGCTGTAGCGAAAGGCAAAACTTCCGTCGGACCGATACTTAAAAACCTCCGTATTTTTCACTCCATATACGTTGAAGAGATTATCGAAGTCGATGAAGTCAAAACTTCCGTCAATACTATATTCTTCTGAAAGTTGAGCGTTGCAGGAAAATACGAATGTTGTACCCACTAGAAGAGTCATGATGCTTTTGCTCATATCTTTTCTTGAACAAGCAGTTTACTAATGTCGTCTACGATTTTTCGATTATTTGATAATCGAGGCACCTTATTTTGGCCTCCGAGCTTACCACGTCTTTTAAGCCAGTTAAAAAAAGTTTTTCTTGGAAGCTTTTTAACGAGAGGAAAGCAAAGGGTTAAATTACCCGTTCTCTTAGCCTCATAATCGCTGTTTAGCGACTGAAGTTCCTTATCCAAAATGGCAGCAAATTCTTCTAAGTTATTTGGCTCAATGTCAAATTCAATTAGCCATTCATGGCCGCCTGTTGCGGTGTTACTCATATAAATGGGCGCCGCTGTATAGTCACTTATAGAGCAATTGGTTTCTTCACAAGCTCTTGCCAAGGCTTTTTCTGCGTTGTCAATAATGAGCTCTTCTCCGAAAGCGTTTATGAAATGCTTTGTCCTGCCGGTAACCTTTATTCTGAAGGGAAATTTCGATGTGAAGGTGATAGTATCACCAATTCTGTATCTCCATAGGCCGGAATTGGTGCTAATGACCAATTCATAATTTTCTCCCAGTTCTACATCATTCAAGTTAACCGTAGGAGGTATTTCTAAGTGGGAATCAGAAGTTTTGATGAATTCATAGTAAATGCCATAATCAAGCATAAGCAGCATATCGTCAGCTCCGCTTTGGTCTTGAATTCCGAAGTATCCTTCACTGGCATTGTAGCTATCATAGTAGTTTAATTTTCTCGTTCCCATAATGCGATCGAACTGCTTTCGGTATGGTGCAAAGTTCACTCCGCCGTGAATATACATCTCAAGGTTTGGCCAGACTTCACCTATAGTTTCCTTGCCCTTCATTTCTAGAACTCTTTTCAGCAGTACCAATGTCCAAGAGGGTACTCCAGCCATATTGGTGACATCTTCGTCTTTTACACTCAGTGCCATACGTTCAATTTTCTCTTCCCACTCGTCCATAAGAGCTATTGAGCGTTCAGGAATTCTTTTGCGCTCTACCCAAAGAGGGAGATTGTTTATGATGATGGCTGATAGGTCCCCACAATATGAATCTTTTCTGAAATGATTGATTTGACTGCTTCCGCCGAGGACCAGAGATTTACCATTGTATAAAATATTATCCGGATGATTGTGGTTGTAAATGGCCAATAGATCTTTGCCACCTTTATAGTGACAGTCTTCAAGAGCTTCTCTGCTAACCGGTATGAATTTACTCTTGTCGCTTGTCGTCCCAGAAGATTTTGCAAACCAATTTATCTCAGAAGGCCAGAGGAGATTTTGCTCACCTTGTTTGAGACGATAGACGTATGCCTTCAACTCGTCATAGGTCTGAAGAGGAATTCTGTCTCTAAATGATCTTTGTGATCTTATGCTCGAGTAATTGTACTTTCGACCCCATTCAGTATTTTTTGAAGAATCTATTAGTCGCTCAAATAATTCGTTTTGCACCTCAATAGGATACTTCATGAAAAGCTCTATTTGGTGGTAGCGCTTTTTCATAAACCAGGAGAAAACTGAGTTTAGAGCCATCGTGAAATAAAATTAACCAAAATACTGAAAAGAGAGTTAATGAGTTAAGCAACTATGAAGGTAAAGGGAACACTCAGAAAAATGGATGTCAATTTGGACAAAGTTGTACGCTATAGTCTCAATTTAAATAAGGAGATTGGTCCGGGAATTAATGAGTGTTTGGGTAAGAAGTTTAAGATGGAGTGGACTGGGCAGATTAATTGCATAGCAACAGGGAAATCAATAAAAAAGACCTTTGGACAGGGATTTTCTTACGATGCTTTTATGAATTCGCCACTCACATCTCCATGTATCATAAGGCCAGAACTCTGCGAGGCACACCTTGGGAAAGGCCGAGATGTGGAGTGGGAGGAGAAGTATCATAACAAGCCGCACTACGTTTATCTGGCGCAAACCTCAGAGATCAAAGTAGGTGTGACTCGCACCACTAATGTTCCTAGCCGATGGATTGATCAGGGAGCATGGCGAGCAGTGGTCATTGCCGAGGTTCCCTACAGACAGCTTGCAGGTCTTATCGAGGTTGAGCTCAAGCAGTATTTATCTGACCGAACTGATTGGCGAAAAATGCTCACCAATCAAATAAGTTCTGACGACCTCTCAGAGGTAAGAGATGAAATGATCTCCTTTTTTCCCGATAGTTTTAGGCAGTATGCAGTGGCTGATTCAGAAATTAGAGAACTGATATATCCAGTAATGAATTACCCCGATAAAGTACGTTCGATAAATCTTGAGAACGAAAAAACTGTGGAAGGAATTTTAACAGGTATTCGAGGGCAATATTTATACTTCGACGAAACCAGAGTTATAAATCTCAGGAAGTACAGCGGCTATCAAGTTGGCTTCGAATGCCAATAAAAAGACACAGCTCGCAATTCATACCTTTCCAAAAAGGATTTTTCCTTTAGTCAATACTGATGATCAATGGCATCCTTGCCTGAATACCTTGCATCGACTTTACTTCTTGAATTGCATTGTACTGTTGAAGGAGTTTAGAATTTTCTTCATCAAAGCCAAGTGATGTTTTCACCACGGCCATATTGAGGTCTTCCAAAATTTGTTCGACAGGGTCTTTGCGCTTCGGCAGAGCTTTCAAGGTGTAGTCCTCAATATTGGCCAATTCCGCAGCAGCATCTATAGCGTCATTAAGTCCACCTATCTCGTCAACCAATCCTAGCTCTAAGGCATCAATTCCTGTCCAAACTCGTCCTTGACCAATGGAGTCAATAAAAGTTGGCGATAGATCTCTACCTTCCGCTACAATGTTTACAAAGGTCTCATACGTTTCGTCAACAGATTTTTGAAGAATCTTCATCTCCGCATCATTTAATGGTCGACCCAAATCGCTAAAATCCGCAAATTCATTCGTTTCGACATGGTCAAATGTTAAGCCGATTTTGTTATTGAAGAAACCTTTCATGTTTGGTACGATACCAAAAACGCCTATGGAACCAGTAATTGTGGTTGGCTGTGCAAAAATCTTGTCGGCTGGAGCACTGATGTAGTAGCCGGCTGAAGCTGCCACATCACCCATTGAAACCACTACTGGTTTTCTTTTTTGCGCCTCTACCACTTCATGCCAGATCATGTCCCCAGCAAGAGCTACACCGCCTGGCGAGTTCACTCTTAGAACTATTGCCTTTACAGATGTGTCCCTTCGCGCTTGTCGCAATGCTTCACTGTAGGTGTCGCTTCCAATAGATTGATTGGAAGATTTTCCAAGATTGATACCTCCTTCTGCATACACTACGGCTATTTTATCCTTTTTGTAGGAAAATGTAAATCCTTTTTCATCCTTTTTTGGTTTAGGGGCCTTGAAATATTTAGTAAGCTTCACAAAATCAAGCTCTTCATCTTCTTCTGCATCAACTTTAAAACGAAGAATATCCATCACCTCCCCTTCATACATGGTAGCGGTTGCCAACCCTATTTTTACAGCATCGTCTGCGGTTCTGATTGCGTATTCTTCTGCAATTCTTTCTAATTCATCAGCATTCATGGAATAACTTTCCCCCATCCCAGCAAGCATAGTTCCCCACACTGATTCGAGCCACTTTTTGGTCTGTACTCGACTCGCTTGACTCATTTCTTCCATTATGAATGGCTCAACTGCACTTTTAAACTTATTGTTAGATCCGCGAATCACTTGAGGTTCAATTTCAAGATCGTCCAGTAGGTTTTTGAAAAACGTCACCTCAGCGTTTAACCCGCGAAAATCCATTACCCCCTCTGGGTAGAGGTAGATTTCGTCTGCTACTGAGCTTAAATAAAGGGCTTTTTGAGTATAGATTTCATTGTAGCTTACAATCCACTTTCCACTTTCTTTGAAATCCAGGAGTGCATTCCTGATTTCTTGAGTAGAAGCCATTCCGGCTGGTACAAAATCAACGTCTAAATAGATTCCTTCAATTTTGCTATCAGTTTTAGCTTTCTCGATATTCATAATTATATCGTTCAGACCTAGCGTTGAAGACGACTCGAATCCGCCTAAGTCAATGCTAAACTGATCTTCCGGTCCTCTATCGACAATTTGTTGGTCCAGAGATATGTGCAAGATGGAGTTGCTCTTAACCTTAGTTACTTTTTTCGAACTGTCGAAATCGCTCAATGTCGAAGATAAGGCTCCCCCGATAATGACGATCACAATAAATAGCAGAACGAACAGAGAAATCAAAGTTCCTAGTAAGCTTGCGAACATGAATTTGAAAAATTGCTTCATTCTTTTATTTCCTTTGTCCTCAAAATTATACCTCACTAGACTGTAGTCAAATACGTTTTACACGACTGGTCAATGCGTGGGTTTAGCGGAAATTTTGAATTCGGTGTCAAAAGATTACAATCATAAGGTTTATTTGGGTCTGGGCTGTAATCTGGGAGATCGTCTAGGTAGTTTGAATCAAGCATTAGTCAAACTAAGTGGGTTTGGTGAACTGGCAGCCGTTTCGAGGATATACGAGTCAGCCGCTTGGGGTTATGAAGACGAACACCGTTATTTGAATCTAGTATGTTGTTTTTACACTTCACTTGATCCACTTAATCTTCATCGAGAAACTTTAAAAATTGAAAGAGAGTTGGGCAGGGAAGGCAACAAAAGAAAGGAAGGGGAAGCCTACCGGTCTCGGCTCATCGATATTGATATTTTGTTTTTCGACAAATTGGTAATGAGGAGACCGGAATTAACCATTCCGCATCCTCAAATTCAATTGAGAAATTTCGTTCTTAAGCCAATGGCTGATATCGCTCAAGACTTAGTTCATCCAGTATTGAATAGGAGTATCAGAGAGCTCTATTTTTCTTCTCCAGATACATCAGCAATAGAAGTAATTGATTGATGAATTACGGTTATATAGCAATCGAAGGCAACATTGGCTCAGGAAAGACTTCGCTTTCCAAGATGCTCGCAAAAAGATACGACGCTCAGCTCGTATTGGAAGAATTTGAGAACAATGAATTCCTGCCCAAATTTTACAAAGACCCAAGACGTCATGCGTTTACCTTAGAGATGTCTTTTCTGGCTGAACGGTATCATCAACTCTCGAGTTTAGGTTCACATGTAAGCCTGTTCAATTCTGTTCGAATTTCAGATTATCTCCTGAGTAAGTCGCTCATCTTCGCTGCATCCAATCTTAGCGATGATGAGCTGAGGCTTTTTCGAAAAGTATTTGATATCATGTTTAAAACAGTGCCGAATCCAGATTTATTGGTTTATCTCTATTCTGATACAGATCGGCTTCTGAAGAATATTAGAAAGCGTGGAAGAAGATATGAGCAAAGCATAAAGAGGGAATATCTCAGTTTAGTTCAGTCGAAATATTTGGATTTCTTGAGAAAGCAGTCTTCTGGAATGAGGGTGCTCATCCTAGATGTTTCGCAGGTTGACTTTGTGAAAGACTCATTCGTCTACGAAAACATGTTATCCGTCATAGAAAAGCCCCGTTCCAAAGGCCTTCATCACGAGCTGATTAAATCTCCACTAAAACCCCTTTAAAATCAGGACTGTCACTTCGTTCTGTAAAAAACTATATGTATGTTTGCAGGCAATAAATCAGGAAAATCAAAGACCTTTCAAAAATTACACGAATGAAGCATTCGAATTTTAGATTTTCAGCACTTCTAATAGTAGTAGGAGTTGCTTTAGCTGCATGTGGCGGACTAGGAAAAATGGCAAAGTATGCTGAGACAATTGAGTATAACGTAGATCCTGAACCTTTAATCGTCAGAGGGGACAGCGTTGAATTGAATATTAATGGAAAATTTCCAGGTAAGTACTTTAGCAAAAAGGCTATGGTTACCTTGACTCCAACCTTGACTTATGAAGGTGGTTCTACTCCTTATAAGTCGGTTTCTTACCAAGGTGAAGATGCTGCAGGAAACGCTACTGTTATTCCTTACGAAGCGGGAAAGAACTTTACTTACACGGATAGAATAGCCTATTCTCCTGCTATGGAGAGTTCAGAGCTCATGCTGAATATTCTGGGGCAGCAAGGAAGTAAAGAACAGTCATTTGATCCCTACAAACTCGGAGATGGCGTCATCACAACTCCACTACTCGTAATGAGCGATGACATGCCGATATTAGCCAAAGATCAATTCAAGCGAATCACCGCACATCAGGCGAACGCTGTGATTAATTACTTAGTCAATTCATCAAGTGTTAGAGGCTCTGAGTTGAGAGATGATGATGTGAAAGCAATTGAAAATTTTCTACAAGAATTTGGCACCAACGAGGATTATCAGTTCAAAGGTGCCGAGATTATGGCATACGCATCACCCGAAGGCGAAATCAGTATCAACGAAGATTTAGCTCAAGAAAGAGCAGAGAGCGCTATGAAGTCGATTTCAAGGCTCATGGACAAAGCAAAAGTTGAATACGACAAAAATTCTTTCTTTAACTTGGTTCCTAAGGGAGAAGATTGGTTGGGTTTCAAAGAAAAGATGGAGGCCTCTGACATCGCTGACAAAGAACTAATATTGAGGATTCTTGAAATGTATTCTGACGTTACGAAAAGAGAGGAAGAGATTAGAAATCTAGCTGCTACTTACACAGAAGTGGCAGATAAGATTCTTCCTGAGCTCAGAAGATCTCAGATAACTGTGAACTACGATATAGTTGGTAAAAGTGATGAAGAGATCATTGCTTTAGCAAGAGGTGCGAATCCTGATACACTTACGCTAGAAGAGATGCTTTACGCTGCTACTCTTACTGAGGACATGAATGAACAATACTCTATCTATGAGACTACCGCATCAACTTATCCTAATGACTTTAGAGCTCATAACAATATGGGGGTAATTCATCTTCGCAAGAATGAGATTTCTCAAGCTAAATCAAAGTTTGAAGCGGCAATGGGAAAAGACCAGAGCCCAATTGTCAAGAACAATATGGCGATCATCACGCGTCTTAACGGCGATCGAAGTGCAGCGATGGAAATGCTTGAAGCAGCAGCAGGGGCTGGCGATGAAGTAAATTACAATATGGGTATTATAGATATTCAAAATGGCGACTACAGCTCTGCTGTTCAGAATATGAAAGGGTACAATACGTTCAACAAAGCTCTAGCACAGGTGCTTGCAGGAAATACCGAAACCGCAATGAAAACAGTAAATGATTCTGACGCGTCAGATGCTGCATTGGGCTACTACCTGAAAGCCATCATTTCGGCAAGAATGAATGATGAGAACGGAGTCACTACTAATCTTAATAAGGCTTATGAAATGGATATGTCTTTAAAAGATAAAGGAGCATCTGACCTTGAGTTCAGAAACTTCCGTGACAATCCTGCCGAGTAAGAAGAGATAAGTACATAAAATTGAAGCCGCTTGAATTACTTCGAGCGGCTTTTTTGTGGGTAAATTCTGGCTATTTTGACCTCATCAAAGAAATGGAGTAACTGTTTATTTAGATCAACGGTTTATTGAAACCTTGGTAACTATTCGTTAGAATCGATTCGGTTGAGAAGTGTTACGGGAACTTGAGATGACGGCAATCTCTATTTTGAACTAAAAGAGCGTCAATTGAAAGGGTCATGACCTGTTTTAATACGTCTGAAGGCTGGGGCAAAATCAATTTCTCAGCGAATCCTTTTTAGGTTGAAATTGCGGTTGGGTTGATGGGGATATTTCCTAGAAGACTACCCTGCGGCGCCTTCTTTTCGTAACTCGTCCTCTTCCCTTCTTAAACCTTTTGGTGGATAGTTTATAGTAAGCTGTGAAAGACGCGAAGAAATAGGCGTCATTGTCATCAGGATCTCCCCTTTGGGCTCCATTGAAAGTGCTGTTCAATTCCTCTATGACGCCATCCTCGTTGAGGAAAAAACCTAGACTAGGATCAGCAAAGAAGGCGGCTAACTCCCCTTGTTCTTCTTTGATGATTTGATTATTGAAGTAGTCGGTGCTCACATCATCCATGTAATCGGTAAACGTAGTTCTATGAACAACTTCAAAGCCTAGGCTCCATTGTTTGTCGAGATCAAGCCTGTATCCAATACCAAATGGAAGTATTACAGTGTACTGAGAATACGGTGATGGGCCTCCATCTATGAATTGTCCTTCTGTTCCAAAATCTCTCAAGTCATACCAGGTTCCTTCAAAGTTTCCTTGGGGGTTGAACCGCGCGATTCCTACACCAGCTGTTATGTAGATGGAAGATCCTTGCAGCTTACTTGATTTAACTCTACCAAATTTGTTTTTCGACGTTAAATCAATGATTACTACTTCACCAGAAATGGCAAATTCAAAGACGGTAGACCTGAAATGAAGATTTCGATTTCTTCTGTATTTTTCTTCGGTCAAGGCATCGTTTCCTCCTATAAATGCAACACCCAAATGAGCCTTTGCATAAACTCTACTGCCTAGTTGATACCTATACATCAGCTGAATAGCAGGTCTCGTTTTAGACAATTCTAAGTCGTATATGAAACCCGTACCCTCCTGGTCTCTACCGCCTAATTCCCCTAGAAAAAAAGATGCTCCAAGGCTAGCTCCAAGACTGTGTCTCTGACTCTTCCAATAAGAGTTTTGACCACTAAAATATTGGCATTTTAGATCTGATGTAAAGCAAATCAGAAACAAAACTAAAGCACAGGGGAAAGGCTTACTCAAAGTTCACGTTTAGTATGACGAATATAATAAATACAACTTCTAAAGCATTAGGGTTTTAGAAGTTGAAAAAAATCCCAAATCATTATTCCTGCGCATACGGATATATTCAATGAATGTTTTGTGCCAAATTGAGGTATTTCGGCGCTACTAGCACACATATCAATTACCTCTTGGTCGACTCCATCCACCTCGTTGCCTAGAACTAAAGCATACTTTTTTGAACGGCTCACCTCCAGACTTCTCAGATCAATCGAGTTTTCTGTTTGTTCTGCCGCAATGCATATTACGCCTTCATTTTTTAGTTGACTGATGGCCTTTTTTGTCAATTCTTGATGGCTCCAGCTCACAGTTTCTGTCGAACCCAGGGCTGTTTTGTTGATTTCTCTTGATGGCGGTGTAGGTGTTATTCCACATAAAATGATCTTTTCGATGAGAAAAGAATCTGCTGTTCGGAAGATGGATCCTACATTTTGCGCACTCCGAACATTGTCTAAAACAATAATGAGTGGAGTCTTTTTAGCCTCTTTGAATTCGAATTCATTGATTCGATTAAGCGCTTCGTTGGGCGTTTTTTTGTTCATAAGAAATGAAAACTAGGATTTAAGGATTTTTAGGGGCCAGAAAGGTATTGGTATTTTCGTACAAAGGTCAGTAACAGTGGAAACCGCAGAGCCAAAAGAAAAGTCTCGAACAAAGAAAGCTAAGAAGCCAAAGGAAACGCCTTTGATGAAGCAGTATTTGGGTGTAAAAGTAAAGTATCCCGATGCACTCTTACTTTTCAGAGTAGGTGATTTTTACGAAACTTTTGGTCAAGATGCAATCACTGTTTCGAACGTTTTAGGGATTGTCCTTACAAAGCGAAAAAATGGAGCTGCCGCAGATATTGAGCTGGCCGGTTTTCCGCATCATTCATTAGATACTTACTTGCCTAAATTGGTGAGGGCTGGATATAGAGTTGCTATTTGCGATCAGCTTGAAGACCCTAAGATGACCAAAAAAATCGTGAAGCGCGGTGTTACAGAATTGGTTACTCCAGGTGTGGCTTACAATGATCAAGTCCTCGATCATAAATCGAATAACTTCCTTGCTGCGGTTCACTTCAATAAAGAGAAAGCGGGAGTAAGTTTTCTCGATATATCGACGGGTGAGTTCTTGACAACCCAAGGTTCTTTAGCCTATGTAGAAAAGTTGCTTCAAAGCTTTAAGCCAAGTGAAGTTTTATTCCAGCGCAATCACGAAGAAATATTCTTAAACTCGTTCGGAGGGAAGTTTCATACGTTTAGGTTAGATGATTGGGTTTTCTCCGAGGATTTTGCAAACGATAAGCTGCTTACCCACTTCAAGACGAAGTCTTTAAAGGGCTTCGGAGTAGAGTCAATGGATTTGGCTATCGTCGCAGCAGGAGCAGTTCTTCATTATTTAGGAGAGACTCATCACCATAAACTGGGGCACCTTAGTCAGCTTAGAAGAATCGATGAAGACAAGTACGTCTGGCTCGATAAGTTTACCATAAGGAATTTGGAGCTTGTTCACCCTATGAATGAGGGAGGAACCTCCTTACAAATGGTTCTTGATAGAACCATTTCACCAATGGGAAGCAGAACGATGAAGCGCTGGTTGATGCTCCCCTTAAAATCGGTGAAGGAAATTTCTCAACGTCATGATGCAGTTGAATATTTTCTAAAAAGAAATGAAATTGCCGACTCGGTTCGCATGCATCTAGAGCAAATTGGAGATATTGAAAGACTGATTTCCAAAGTGAGTGTAGGAAGGGTGAATCCACGTGAAGTACTTCAACTTGGAAGAGCACTAAGAGCAATTGTTCCAATCAAAGAGCTCCTAGAGAAATCGAAGAATATTACGCTCCTTCATATTTCTGAGCAACTCAACCCATGCGCTAGTCTAATTGATAGGATTGATAAGGAGATCAATCCTGAAGCCCCAGTTCAATTATCTAAGGGGAATGTAATTGCAGAAGCCGTCAATGAAGAGCTGGATGAATTAAGGTCAATCAAAACGAGCGGAAAAGATCATTTACTTCTAATTCAACAGAGGGAGATAGAAAGGACAGGAATTCAAAGTCTAAAGATTTCTTTCAACAATGTCTTTGGCTATTACTTGGAAGTTCGAAATACACATAAGGATAAGGTACCTGAGGAGTGGGTCAGAAAACAAACTCTCGTTAGCGCAGAGAGATTTATTACTGAGGAGCTAAAAACCTATGAGCAGAAAATATTAGGAGCTGAGGAGAAGATTTTACAACTAGAGTCAACTTTATACAATGACCTCATTTCTGATCTTGCCGCTTTTGTTGAGCCCATTCAGCTTAACGCTCGAAGGGTAGCGGAAATAGATTGTTTTCTCTCCTTTGCGAGAACTGCATTTGATCTTAATTATGTGAGGCCAACCGTGACAGACTCTCATCGGCTAAGTATCAAAGATGGTCGCCATCCGGTCATCGAGCATGAATTACCATTGGGAGAGGTCTATGTGCCTAATGATGTTGAGCTCGACAATGAAGAGAACCAAATTATCATGATTACTGGTCCAAATATGTCTGGTAAGTCGGCTCTTTTAAGGCAAACTGCACTAATTGTTTTGATGGCGCAAATTGGCTCTTATGTGCCTGCGTCGAGAGCTGAGATTGGAGCAGTAGATAAGGTATTTACCAGGGTTGGAGCTAGTGATAATATTTCTTCTGGTGAGTCAACTTTTATGGTTGAAATGAATGAAACTGCTAGTATTTTAAATAATTTATCAGATCGCAGCCTTGTTTTGCTCGATGAAATAGGAAGAGGTACCAGCACCTATGACGGTGTCTCGATCGCTTGGGCAATAGCAGAATATCTCCATCAGCACAAGACCGCCAGAGCGAAAACCCTATTTGCGACTCATTATCATGAGCTTAACGAAATGGAGTCGATTTTCCCTAGGGTCAAAAACTTCAATGTGAGCGTTAAAGAATTCAAGGATCGAATCATTTTCTTGCGTAAGCTGATCCAAGGAGGCAGCGAACACAGTTTTGGGATTCATGTAGCTCGCTTAGCTGGTATGCCTGCATCTCTCGTCGATAGAGCAAAAACCATCTTATCAAGACTTGAGAAAACACATTCTGGAGAAGAATTAAATGTCGGTGGATTAAAACCTCGAAGCGAGGAAATGCAATTGAGTATTTTTCAATTAGACGATCCAATTTTGCAGCAGATAAGAGACGAAATTGCAGTCATTGATATAAATTCCCTCACGCCTGTGGAGGCACTGCTCAAACTCAACGAAATCAAAAAAATTACTGGGGGCTAAATTTATTTTGCTGGAAGGAATTATTGGTTAATTTTGCCAACCAAATTGCGAGAGTAGCTCAGCTGGTAGAGCACAACCTTGCCAAGGTTGGGGTCGCGGGTTCGAATCCCGTCTCCCGCTCAAATAAAGCCACCGCGAAATATACGCGGTGGCTTTTTTCATGTGCTAAGGAGTGATCTTACTCAGAAGTGTTGGTGCACGAAAAAACGAATCAGTGATCAGCTGATTGGTTTTTGAAGAAAGCTTACCCATTTGCGATGTCTGATCTGCCTGAAAATAAGAGAGGGCCAGTCTAAGCATGATTACATCTTGTGCTTACTCAAAAGTTTTTACGCGTGAAAAAGGACATCGCTGCAAGAGATACATGGGTAAACTCTTTCTCGGCTCTGGTTTCGATTCCTATTGGTGGCATATATCGTCTTTAGATGAAAACTTTTTTATGTCTTAAACACTCTTCAATTTTCCATTTGGAAAGACGGCAAAAAGTTTAACTTTGGCCTCCCAATTCGCCCGGATGGTGGAATTGGTAGACACGCCGGACTTAAAATCCTGTGGCCCTTGCGGCCGTGCGGGTTCAAGTCCCGCTCCGGGTACAAAGGCGAAATTGATTTATCAATTTCGCTTTTTATTTTTAGGGATGTTTACGGTCTATGCTATATCGAGTATTTCGCCTAATTACATTTATGTTGGATTAACGTCAGATTTAAAAGCTCGAATAAGAAGGCATAATAATGGACAAGAACGAACTACAAAGCCATATGCACCCTTTCAACTCATTTGCTATGAGGAATGTGAGAATCGAGAGAGAGCAAGAATCCGTGAGAAGTACTGTAAATCTGGATCAGGTAAGGAAAGCCTGAGAAAAATTCGAAATAAGATTCCATTGGATAATTCTGGTAGAAGTTAAGTATTATCCTCTTTAAGTGCGGGCTTGCCGGCAGGCAGGTTCAAGTCCCGCTGCGGGTACCGAAGCGAAGTTGATACATCAGCTTCGCTTTTTAGTTTCACATTTATAAGTCGCGCTGAATAGGTTTAGGCGGACATATTATTAACCAAAAAGCGCCCCATTCAGGGCGCTAATGCTTGGTCTGACAGACCTCTGTTTCATAGAGTTTACAAAGATCGGACGGATATTCAGATTTGACAATAGCTATTTTTGGTCAAAATTTGCGAATAGAGTTGTAATTTGAGTGTACTATTTTAGTAGTTTCATCATCAAATTGTGGGTACGTGGAGAAGCTATTTTTTGATTTAGAGGAAAAACGTTGGGTGCTAAATTCTGAACCCTCCAAAGCGAATATTCTAGATATTCAGAAAGTGGAGGCTTTTTTGGAGATATTTAAATCTACTGATTACTTTTTTTTCATAATAAGTTCTACCGGCCAAAACAGAACTGCCTGCAGCAATGGTGTTCAAGGCATTCTCGGATATTTTCCAAACGAGGTTACTTTAACATTCCTGCTTCAAAAAATTCACCCCGATGAAAGTCAGATTGTCCATCACTTTCTGAGTGTAATGCATAAATTTTACACATCATCAAAGGGCAATGACAAAGCGAAATACAAAACCAATTTTACGTGTAGAGTGCAATCTGCACACGGTCGATACAAGCAGGTAATGTTTCAATTTATACCTGTTCCATTGGACTATGAGGCAGAAGAACTTTTTATGTTGGTTTGTAACGATATCAATGAATTGAAAACAGATCTCGAACATTCTCTTTCATTCATTCACTTATACGGTGGAAAATCCTTTCAGAAAATATCCTCGACGCTTACATTGACCCAATCAGCTCCACTTTCGAAAAGGGAGCGTCAAATTATCTCTTTGCTCCGCAAAGGAAATGGTGTCCACGATATTGCGAACAACTTATTTATAAGTGAAGCCACTGTAAGGAATCATGTGAAAAGAATTAAGAACAAAACGGGGGTGAGAAGTACTTTACAGCTGATTAATTCTCCGCATCTTTTCTGAGCTGTTAATCAACATGAAACATAAAACTCTTTACAAGGCAAAAGAAATGTATTTAGCTATTTCAGGAGGTAAGAGCCTCACTGACTTTCACGGCGAAATTGAGTTAAGTACCTTCTTGTTAAACACATTTCATATAGGAGATCACTTCTATTTTATTTACTATCTCCCAGATCAAAAGATTGAATATTGCAGTGAGGGAGTCACGGATGTTCTCAATATAGGTCCGGAATCCTTTTCTCTCGAGTTTTTGATCGAAAATCTGCACCCTGAAGATCTGCCCATATTTATGGAGTTTGAGCGCAGGCTAATAAATTTTTTACCTTCCGAGATTGATTCGATGAATCTTACGAAATACAAGGTGGTTTATGACTACCGCGTAAAAGTGGGTAAGAATTCATACAAAAGGATCATGCATCAAGTAATTACTCTACAAAATGATGATCATTCGGTGATTAGAACATTCGGAGTGTTTACAGACATCACTCATCTCAAGCGGAGCGAAAAAACCCAGTTGGATTTAATCGGTTTAAGAGGTCTGCCGTCTTATTACAACATACAAACTGATGGTTCTTATAGCTCCAGTATTTCTCCTTTAAGTGATCGTGAGACAGAGATTTTATCATTAATGGCCGAAGGCTACAATTCTCAAGAGATTGCGGGGATAATGCGTATAGCTAAGAATACAGTGGACAATCATAGAAAAAGCATTCTGAAAAAGACGGAGTGCAATTCATCGATTGAGGCGATGGCCAAGGCTTTGGATGGGAGGTGGATTTAGATTTTATCCAAGTACCTCTCGTATCTGTTTCACCCAAGCTCCAAAGTCAAAATTAGCCTCGTCGTACATCACACCTAGGCGAACGATCACCATATCTTCGCTTGGAAGGATTGATACAATTTGGCCTTGAAATCCGTCCAAAGTATAGTCAATCGGCTCGTATCCCTCTTGGCCACGTGCGAAAGGAAACCAAAGCTGACCGCCGTATATACCGTTACTTTCTTTAACAGGTGTAGTCATAAAATCTACCCATGTGGAGTCAATGATCTGTTCGCCGTACATATTTCCTTCATTCAGCAGGAGTTGTCCCAGCTTTGCCCAGTCCCTCGCCGATGCATATCCGTAAGATGAACCTACATAATGTCCCGAAGCATCTGTTTCAAAAACAAAAGTCTCTGCTCCAATTGGCTTGAGAATTCGTTTATATGGAAATGATAAGTACTCTGCTTCAGATGAGAAAGCATTTGCCATTGCAAAGGAAAGTATATTGGTCGTTCCAGATGAATATTTCCATTTGGTTCCAGGTTCAAATTCTAGACTATTCTCAGAGGCAACCAGCCCCATATTATTTGAGCTGTATAGCATTTTGGTAGCTGTTGAAACAGAGCCGTAGTCTTCAATCCATTCTAATCCTGTCTTCATGTTCAACGCATCGGTCAAGGTGATTTTTTCGCGATCAGTTCCTATCCATGATTCAACTGGGAGCGGTGATTCTAAGTTCCAATATCCGTCTTTAGCGAGCACACCAGCCATAATTGCGGTTAGCGTTTTTGACATGCTCCACCCAAGTAGAGGTGTATTCGGCATAATTCCTTTGGCGTAAACTTCGCCTTTTAGCTCTCCATTTTTCAAAACTAAAACCGCTCTGGTATTTAGCATTCTTTCCCCATTTGAATCAAAAGCTTTCATCAATACTTCTTGGAGCTTTTCATTCTCAACTACAGGTTGGTTGGGCCAACCAGATTTATCACTTATTTTAATTGTGGCTAAGTTGATTTCTGGCTTTTCTCGATCATTTATTAGGCTGCATCCCAAGCCATCTCTGTAAATGGCAATTTTTGGGTGTAGGCCAAGTACCGACGTTCGAACCACTTTATTCTGAACATCCACATTATTGCTTGCCAGCCAAAGGGGACCAAATCCTAGATCAATTTCTTCGGCTGTTTCTTGGTCAAATCCAGAGACGAAAAGGCATGAACAGAGAATTTTTGCATTGTAACCAGATACAATTTCCAGCTTTGGGTAGAGGAAAAAGTAAAACCCAATGAAGAGAAGTAAAAGTAGGGAAAGACCAAAGGTTCCTGTTTTTTTCATAGTCAGTATCATTTTTTGAGAAACTTAGTTCGCTACCTTCGCGCACTTCTTCAAAGAAAACAATTTGCCATTTAATTCGTACTCCTTATAGATGAGACTCAGGTTTATGAGAACCGCCTACACATACGATATCATAAAGAGAGTTGTTTTCATTGCAGCTGTCTTTGTACTCTTATTGGTCAACTTTTTGTCAAACTCCATTCCTTTTGGTGGGCAGACCAACGCTGATGTAAGCTCGAAATATCCGACGCTCATAACACCTGAAGGTTACGCCTTTAGCATTTGGGGGATCATTTATCTTTCTCTATCTGTATTTGCAGTGTTCCAATTCTTTAAGGGTAAGGAAATAAGATTTTATAAACTGATTTGGTCATTTTTCATTCTCAATGTTGTTGCCAATTGCCTGTGGTTGGTTGCTTTTCAAAATGAGTGGTTGATTCTGTCTCTAGTTATCATGGGTATACTTCTTTTCAGTCTAATATCCATGTTTAAGGTTTTTTACAGGCTGAAAAAATCTTTAGGAACTACAGTACGCTATCTTTTTCATGTTCCTTTTGGTCTCTATTTCGGCTGGGTTAGTTTAGCTTCAGTGATAAATGTTGCTGTAGTATTGAAGTCATTTGAGCTTACCTTTTTTTCTGCGAATGAGCCCATTTTTGCTTTGATCATGATCGCGGTAGCTGCTGCATTAGCTCTAGTATTTCTGGTTTCACAGAAAGACTTTATATACACATTTGCGGTACTTTGGGGCATAGTGGCTATCTACGTGAAGCAAATAGATGAACCATTAGTAATGTATTCGGCAAAAATTGGGGCGCTCGTTTTATTGGTTGCAATCATCGCGACCTTTGTCAGTGAACGAATTAAGGTTGCTCGATACGGAAGGTCAGTTTAGTCCATTATTTGACCAAGAATCTTCTCAGTTGCACCAGCATTTGATTGCACATAATTAGCAGCCATTTTCCCGCATCTTTCTCTTTTTAGGTCATCATTCAAGAAGAGATTTATGCTCTTGTTTAAGGACTCTTGCGAATTAACTGAAATGGCCGCGCCCAGGTCAATGAGCTCTACGGCCTCTCTGAACTTCTGATACTTTGGTCCAAAAATCACCGGTATGCCATATGTGGCTGGTTCTAGTGTGTTGTGAATGCCCGATCCAAATCCCCCGCCCACGTAGGCAATAATTCCGTACTGGTAAAGGGAACTAAGAAGCCCAATCGTATCTATGATCATTATCTGATTTGGCTCATTATCTTCCCTCCAAGTCGTGAATAAATTGGCTCCCTTGAATTGGGTTTTGAGTTTGTCGATTTTTCCGTCTTGTACTTCATGAGGTGCAAGGATTATAGCCATCTCCTTGGGCAGATTATTTACCAATTCAGCGATCAATGTTTCGTCGGCTGGCCAAGTACTTCCTGCAATAATTGCCTTTCGTCCTTTAAGCCAAGCTTGGATCTTTGAGATTGGCTGAACTTTTTTTGCCAAAGCATCTACGCGATCAAATCTGGTATCTCCCGCAACCGATGCATTTCGAAGGCCCATAGCCTTGAGTAAGCTCTGAGAATTTTCGTCTTGACAGTAAATGTGATTTACCCTCCTTAGAGTGTCTAGAAACCATGAGCCATATGATTTAAAATATATCTGCTCTCTCCTGAAAATAGCTGAAATCAGAATGGTAGGAACCTCCCTTTTATGCAGCTCTTGATAGAAATTATGCCATACTTCATACTTCACAAAAATGGCCCGACAAGGGTTGAAGTGATTCAAAAAATTGACAGCGTTTGACTTGGTGTCTAGTGGAATGTAAACTACTGCGTCTACCTCTTTATATGTTTTCCTGATTTCATAACCAGAAGGGCTAAAAAATGTGAGGAGAATCTTTTGGGTAGATTTCGTCCTGAGGGCCTCAATTACTGGTCTTCCCTGCTCAAACTCTCCTAAAGACGCACAGTGTACCCAGACGCATCCATTTAGGTTGGGTGGAAGTCGCTGGAAGTAATTTTTTCTTCCCTCCTTCCATTTTTTTGCCTTACCGCCGAAAAGTGCTGCAATACTGATTAACAGGCCATAAATGGATACACCAAGAGTGTAAAGCTCCCTCATTAATCGAGGTAGAATTTATCAGCGTAACGCTTATAAACGGGAAGCGTCCAACCTAGTCTAAGTCCAAGGAGCATGTCGAAATAATTGCCATTTGTTTCAGCCATATCATCAATATTGTATGATCGATAATCTGTTGTAAATCCCTGATAAACCTCCAATCCGACGAAAAAATTAACGTAACGGTTATTGCTGAAGTGTCGGTAGCCGATGTATTGGTTGGTCGCAATGCCTGCTCTTTTTCGGTCGTACCCTTTTCTGTATTCACCTTCAAGCGGTGGGTACTCATCCTGCCGCAATTCTATCCAAGTGCGGTGTTCTAGGTATTGCACTCCCAGCCTGATTTCCAGTCCGGAGCTGGGATTGGGGCCAATGATCGGAAAAATCTTACCTACATAAAAACCACCAGTAAACCCTCTTTCCTGAATAATTGGTAAAATAAATTCTCCAGTGATTCCAATTATTTGGCCTCCTGAGGTTCTCAANCCTTTTGCAATCTCCTCAGGATNATTAACGTTATTCCCAAACAGAAATAGAAAGTCGGCACCGAGAAGGATGTTTTTTCTGGTTTTGAAAGCATAAGAAAAACCAACGTTAAAATTTGTGCCATAAAGCTCAGCCATGTCTCCATAAGGCTGTTGAATCCCTGTTTGAAACTGAAAAAGGGACATGGCAATTGAGTCCTTAGCGATCTCTGATTGAGCTTTTATATCGGCGTAGTAAGCTGGGATGATAAGCATGCTGAACAACAACAGGGTGATCCTGCAATTAAGACGTTCTTCAGTTCTAGGATTCGGGATTGTTCTGTGCATTTATCCGTATATTCGCCGTCCAAATTTACGCCTTTCCATGAAGAAAATTCAAATGGTTGATCTCATCTCTCAATACGAGAAAGTGCAAGATGAAATTGACAAGGCAGTTCTGGATGTGATTCGCTCTTCGGCATACATAAATGGGCCAGAAGTAAGGGCATTTCAAAAAGAGCTTGAAGATTATCTCGACGTAAAACATGTAATTCCCTGCGCTAACGGCACAGATGCCCTGCAAATTGCCATGATGGGTTTAGGTCTGCAACCAGGAGATGAAGTTATTACTGCTAATTTCACTTACGTGGCTACCGCTGAGGTGATAGCATTACTGCAGTTGAAGCCAGTACTGGTAGATGTTGACCCCGATACATTTAACATTGATGTAGAAGCGATCAAGAAAGCCATTACACCAAAGACTAAGGCAATAGTTCCAGTTCATCTTTTCGGGCAGTCTGCTCCCATGGAAGAAATAATGCTACTTGCCAGTGAACACGACTTATTTGTCATTGAAGATACCGCCCAAGCTATAGGAGCAGATTATGAATTTTCTGACGGCCGAAAGCAAAAAGCTGGTACTATCGGAAATGTTGGTGGAACCTCATTCTTTCCGTCCAAAAATCTAGGTTGCTATGGTGATGGAGGAGCAATTTTCACCAATGACGATGAACTTGCCCATAAGCTGAGATCTATCGCGAATCACGGTCAAGCAGAAAGATATTACCACGATAGGGTCGGAGTAAATTCGAGGCTGGATAGCATTCAAGCAGCAATTCTGCGAATCAAGCTTAGGCAACTGGATGACTATGCAAGATTGAGAAATCAAGCAGCTGACTTTTACGACAGTGCTTTTAAAGATATATCCCAGATAAAAACTCCAGTACGGTTTGAGCAGTCAAATCATGTTTTCCATCAATATACGATGGTGCTAGACGGAATTGACCGAACCGAGATGAAGACTTATCTTGAAGAACATGGAGTTCCTGCAATGATTTATTACCCTGTTCCTCTTCATTTGCAAAAGGCCTATCTAGACGAGAGGTATGCTGAAGGTGATTTTCCTGTTACAGAAAGGCTTTGCCCCGCGGTGCTTTCCTTGCCAATGCAAACAGAACTTGATGAAGAGCAGCTCAATCATATTACGGAGACAGTAAAAAATTTCATAAAAGACAAGGCGTGATGAAAATTGCCGTAGTTGGAACGGGTTACGTTGGACTAGTAACCGGAACTTGCTTTGCAGATACTGGGAATGATGTGATCTGCGTAGATATTGACCAAAAGAAAGTCGAACGAATGAAAAACGGTGAGGTGCCGATCTACGAGCCCTATTTAGATACCGTTTTTGAGCGAAATATTCGTCAAGGAAGACTCAAATTCACAACAGATTTGAAGGAGGCCGTTTCAAAGTCGAGTATCATTTTTCTAGCATTACCAACGCCTCCTGGAGAGGACGGTTCGGCAGATTTATCCTACGTACTAGGAGTAGCTGAAGAGCTTGGAGAGATTATCCAAGACTACAAAGTTATCGTAGACAAAAGCACCGTTCCGGTAGGGACGGCTGAACTAGTGAATGCTGCCGTTGCCAAAAATGCGAAGGTGGATTTTGATGTTGTTTCAAATCCTGAATTTCTCAGAGAAGGCTTTGCGGTGGAGGACTTTATGAAACCTGATAGAGTAGTGATTGGGACCTCCTCCGATAGAGCTGCCGAGATCATGACTGATCTATATAAACCTTTTGTGAGACAAGGGAATCCATTGATTGTGATGGATGAAAAGTCAGCTGAACTAACAAAGTATGCTGCAAATTCATTTCTCGCCACAAAAATCACCTTTATGAATGAGATTGCGAATTTTTGCGAATTTGTCGGCGCTGATGTTGATAAGGTGAGGAGAGGAATCGGAACGGATGCCAGAATAGGTAAAAGATTTTTATTTCCCGGGATAGGCTATGGCGGGAGCTGTTTCCCAAAAGACGTTCAGGCCCTTGTCAGGAGTGGGAATGAGTCAGGATACAACTTTGAGATCCTTGATTCTGTCCTCAGGGTAAATGACCGCCAAAAGCTAGCCTTAATCCAGAAGGTTAAAACCTTTTATGATGGAGATATGGCCGGTAAGACATTTGCGCTCTGGGGTCTGGCCTTCAAGCCAGACACGGACGACATAAGAGAAGCTCCATCGCTCTACATGATACACGAACTTCTCCTTGCCGGGGCAAAAGTTAGAGTATTCGATCCTGAAGCAATGGACAATGTGCGAGCTCTGCACGGTGACGCTATCTATTACGCAGAGAATATGTACGACGCGCTTACTGGATCTGACGCGCTCTTGATAGCGACGGAATGGGGAGTGTTTAGAAATCCAGATTTTGATAAGGTGACCGCTGAACTAAACGGGAAAGTGCTGTTTGACGGCAGAAATCTCTTTGAAACAGAGAAGATGAAAGAACTAGGCTACCATTACGAAAGTATAGGTAGGGAAAAAATAACTTCATGAAAAAAAGGGTACTCATCACCGGAGCAGCTGGATTTTTAGGATCTCATCTATGCGAAAGATTCTTGTCAGATGGTTATGAAGTCTTGGGGATGGACAACCTTATTACTGGAGATCTTCGGAATGTTGAACACTTGTTTTCGTCTGGAGATTTTACATTTTATCATCATGACGTAAGCAACTTTGTACATGTTCCAGGCAAACTGGATTATATTTTACATTTTGCTTCACCAGCTAGTCCGATCGATTATTTAAAAATCCCAATTCAAACGTTGAAAGTTGGATCGTTGGGGACGCACAACTTACTGGGTTTGGCAAAGGCTAAAGGAGCAAGAATTTTAGTAGCTAGTACCAGTGAAGTGTATGGAGATCCTGATATCCACCCTCAAAAAGAAACGTACTGGGGAAATGTAAATCCAATTGGGCCTCGTGGCGTCTATGACGAAGCAAAACGTTTTCAAGAAGCTATCACCATGGCATATCATCGTTTTCATGGATTAGAAACCCGGATCGTGCGGATATTTAATACTTACGGTCCAAGGATGCGGCTCAATGATGGTAGAGTGCTGCCTGCATTTATCGGACAGGCACTGCGAGGAGAGGACTTCACCGTTTTTGGAGATGGCTCCCAGACCAGATCGTTTTGTTACGTCGATGATTTAATTGAGGGGATTTACCGACTGCTTTTTTCAGATCATTGCGAGCCAGTGAATATTGGGAACCCAGATGAAATTTCAATTGAAGCTTTTGCCAAGGAGATTATTGAGCTTACAGGTGCCCAGACGAAAATCACTTACAAGTCGCTTCCTCACGATGATCCTAAAAAGCGCAGGCCAGACATATCAGTTGCCAAGGCTGTACTTGATTGGGAGCCGAAAGTGCCAAGGTACGAGGGTTTAAAAATGACTCTCGAGTATTTCAAGACGCTGAGTGAAGAAGATCTTTACAAGAAAGATCATAAGCATTTTGATAATTTTATTCGTCGTTGATGGGATATCAAGCGCACGAAACTGCAGTGATAGACGAAGGATGTATCATCGGAGAGGGAACAAAAATTTGGCACTTCTCCCACCTGATGCAGAATTGTAAAATTGGCGCTAACTGCAATATTGGTCAAAATGTAGTAATATCACCAGGTGTCATATTGGGAGAGAATGTAAAAGTTCAAAATAATGTGTCTATTTACACGGGGGTGACCTGCGAAGACGACGTTTTTCTTGGACCTTCAATGGTTTTTACGAACGTGACCAATCCTAGAAGCGCTATAAATCGCAGAGATCAATATGCCAAAACGGTAGTCAAAAAGGGTGCAAGTATCGGTGCTAATGCCACTATCGTTTGCGGAAATGATATAGGTGAATATGCCTTTATTGGAGCAGGAGCTGTGGTGACAAAATCTGTACCTCCTTACGCGCTACTGGTCGGAAATCCAGCAAAACAAATAGGATGGATGAGTGAATTTGGTCATCGGTTGGAGTTTGATAAAGCAGGTTTTGCAACTTGTCCTGAGAGCGGCGACAGATACTCCTTGTCAGAAAAATCAGTACAGAGACTATGAGTAAAACCATCGTAAAATTTGGAGTCGTCGGCTATGGTCATATTGGCAAGCGCCATGCTGAAATGATCAGAAGAAATGAAGAGGCGAAACTGATAGCGGTATGTGACACGCGGTCATCAAAAGAGTGCGGAGCAGATTCCATTGACGAACCCTTTTATTCTTCGCTAGAAGAAATGTTGGAAAAACATCCTGAGATAGATGTGGTTAATGTATGTACACCCAACGGTCTTCACGCTTCACAATCTCTCATTGCTCTTGAAAACAAAAAGCACGTGGTTTGTGAAAAGCCAATGGGCCTCTCAAAGGCGAATTGCGAACAGGTCATTTTTAAATCGCTTCAGGTAAGTCGTCATGTGTTTTGTGTAATGCAGAACAGGTATTCTCCACCTTCAGTTTGGATGAAGGATATGATTGATAGCAAAAGGTTGGGGGAAATCTACTTGGTGGATATTGATTGCTACTGGAATAGAGATGATCGATACTACAAGAAGGATGGATGGAAAGGCACATCAGAACTCGATGGAGGAACTCTTTTCACTCAATTTTCTCATTTCATAGATATCATGTACTGGCTATTTGGCGATATTGAGAATATCGAAGGAAGATTTGCGGATTTTAATCACGAAAATTCTACAGATTTTGAGGATAGTGGCCTAGTGACATTTGATTTCATCAATGGAGGGAAGTGTTCACTCAATTATTCCACATCAGTCTGGGGAGGAAATTTGGGCAGTAGCATAACCGTTATCGGAAGCAAAGGCAGCGTAAAAGTGGGTGGACAATACATGAACGAGGTAGAAGTGTGTAATGTTAAAGGTTACGAAATGCCAGAACTCAGAGAGTCGAATCCCGCAAATGATTACGGAGCCTATAAAGGTAGTGCTGCCAATCATCATTTTGTCATTGAAAACGTAGTTGATACCCTACTGAATAGAACTGTGGCAACCACCAATGCTCTAGAAGGGCTCAAAGTGGTCGATATCATAGAAAGAATTTATAAAGTAAGAGACAAGAATAATTACTAGCATGTACGAATCCCTCTTAAACAAGGAGAAAAAGATGGCCGTTATCGGCCTTGGTTATGTTGGTCTACCTATCGCTCTGGAGTTTGCTCGAGAACTAGCGGTGATTGGTTTTGATATTAATCCCAACCGAGTGGAAATGATGAACAATGGTCTGGATCCAAGTAATGAGCTAGATAAATCTGCATTTGATGGTTGTGACATCACCTTTACCTCAAGTCCTGAAGATCTCAAGGAGGCTTCATTTTTTATCGTAGCAGTTCCGACACCAATTGATAATGGAAATAATCCGGACTTAGCACCTGTTTTGGCAGCTTCCAAAACAGTTGGAAATGCAATATCTAAGGGAGATTATGTCGTTTATGAAAGCACTGTTTATCCAGGCTGCACGGAAGAAGACTGTGTTCCTGTGATCGAAGAAATAAGTGGATTAACTTCAATTGATGACTTCAAAGTAGGATACTCTCCTGAGAGAATAAACCCCGGAGATAAGGAGCACACTCTTCGCAGTATCGTCAAAGTATCTTCTGGATGTGATGAAGAATCTGCTGAGATCATTGCAAAAGTGTATGAATTAGTAGTGGATGCCGGAGTCCATCGGGCTAGTTCTATCAAAGTAGCAGAGGCTGCAAAAATTATTGAAAATACACAGCGCGATGTAAATATTGCATTGATCAATGAGCTTTCGATTATTTTCAACCGGATGGACATCAACACCTACGAGGTGCTTGAAGCATCGGGTACCAAGTGGAATTTCCTCAACTTTAGACCCGGTCTTGTTGGTGGACATTGTATAGGTGTCGACCCCTATTATCTAACTCATAAGGCCGAGAAGCTTGGTTATCATGCCCAGATAATAACCTCAGGACGCTTCGTCAACGACTCAATGGGAGGATACGTGGCAAAACAAACGGTCAAAAAAATAATCTCAACGGGAAAGAATATTCAAAATGCTAAAGCGCTTGTGATGGGAGCGACATTTAAAGAGAATGTTAGTGATATCCGGAATTCTAAGGTCGTTGATACCGTAAAAGAATTAGAATCTTTTGGAATGAAGGTTGATGTTGTAGATCCTTATGCTTCTTCTGAAGAAGTTGAGCATGAGTATGGATACAAATTGGTCGAAAAGCCTAATCCAACCTATGATGCTGTAATTGTGGCAGTGAATCACACCGAGTATGAAAATCTCCCCGAGAGCTATTTCGAGGAGATTCTAAATGAGGACGGCGTTTTTGTTGATTTAAAAGGAATTTATAAAGGGAAGATCGCTAACCTTCAATACTGGAGCTTATAATTCTCCAGAAGATGTTTCAAATCTTCGATCGACCTTTTTGAAAAGTCCCTGAAGCACCTTTCCAGGACCGATTTCTATTGCTTGATCAGCGCCTTTAGAGATCATATTATTCATGGTTTGGGTCCATCTAACTGGTGCTGTGAGTTGGGCTATCAGATTTAATTTAATGGTGGCTGAATCGGTCACAGGCTGAGCAGTTACGTTTTGGTAAATCGGGCACAGGGGAGTAGAAACTGCAGTCGCTTCAATTGCCGAGGCGAGGTCAGTTCGAGCAGGCTCCATTAAGGGTGAGTGAAATGCACCTCCAACGGGTAAAATCATCGCTCTTCTTGCCCCTGCTTCAGAAAGAGCTTTACAGGCCTTTTCGACCGCTTTATATTCTCCACTAATAACGAGCTGGCCGGGACAGTTGTAATTGGCAGGAACCACAACTCCATCGATGTTTTCACAATGGTTCTCAACCACTTCGTCGTTGAGACCGAGAATAGCAGCCATTGTTCCCTTAGTTCGTTCCGTGGCCTTTTGCATAGCATTGGCTCTTTGAGCGACTAGTTTAAGTCCTGACTCAAAACTCAGTGCACCAGCAGCAGTTAAAGCAGAGAACTCGCCTAAACTATGTCCAGCGGCCATACTAGGGCTAAATTTATCGCCCATTAATCGTGCTAAAACAACACTATGTATGAAGATCGCTGGTTGAGTTACCCTGGTTTCTTTGAGGTCGTCAATAGAGCCTTCAAACATTATATCTGTAATCTTGAATCCCAAAATTTCATTGGCATGTTCAAAGAGTTCTTGAGCCTTATTTGATTGTTCGTAGAGCTCTTTAGCCATGCCCGGAAATTGAGAACCCTGTCCGGGGAAAATATATGCCTTCATAGTAGTATTCTTAGTTTTTTATTGGTCAAAAAGAAAAATCCGACCTGCGAGCCGGATTTTAAATATTTAGTCTCGATTCCCTAAAAAGCGCAACAGAAATAAGAATAAGTTTACAAAATCAAGGTAGAGCGTCAATGCTCCCATGAGTGCAAGTTTGTTTCCCATTTCGGTAGTGGAGTCTACTTGCATTCCCATTTGTTTTAGCTTTTGCATGTCATAAGCGGTAAGCCCGGTAAAGATGAGTACTCCCAAACCGCTAATCACATAATCCATTGTGGCACTTTGTAAAAACCAATTGACCACCATCGCGATGATAATTCCGATCAAGCCCATCATCATAATGGAACCAAACTTTGTCAAGTCTGTGCTGGTAGTATAACCAACCGTTGCCATTATACCAAAGGTCGCCGCAGAAATAAGAAAGGTCGTGGTAATACTTGCCGAGGTGTAAACCACGAAGATTGAGCTCATACTAATTCCCATCAGGGCACTAAAGATGATCATTGTAGCAAGCATTGCGGTACTTGACATCTTTTGGAATCTGAAGCCCAGAAGCAGGACCAGACCGAGAGGTCCAAGCATAGCTACCCATCCAAAAATAGACAAGCCCGTACCTTCAGCGTTATACAACAATCTCAGGAGGTCCATATTGGTTCCAAACCAGTAAGCTATTACTCCTGAGATTGCCAGTGCAGCGGTCATATACACCATTACATTGCTGACAAAATTTTTAGCTAGCGATTCGGTTTCAATCCCTGCTGCAGAATTGAAACCTCCATTTCGAGATATAGGATTGTTTTGGTTTTCCATAGTTTTAATGAAGTTTTGCAGATATCAAATTAACAAATTCTTGACGAGTACTCTCATTTAAAAATTCTCCTTCAAAGGCTGATGTTGTTGTTACCGAATTTTGCTTTTGTACACCACGCATTTGCATGCACATATGCTGAGCTTCAATGACTACCGCCACACCAACTGGGTTTAGCGTTTCCTCGATACAATCTTTAATTTGATTCGTCAATCGCTCTTGCACTTGCAATCTTCGTGCAAAAACATCCACTACTCTCGGGATTTTGCTTAACCCAACAATTTTTCCGTCTGGGATATAGGCCACGTGAGCTTTCCCAAAAAATGGGAGCATATGGTGTTCGCAGAGACTGTAGACTTCAATATCTTTAACCAACACCATTTGACTGTACTCTTCGTCAAACATGGCGGAATTGATGATTTCTTTCGGGTCTTGCTGATAGCCATTTGTTAAGAATTGAATTGCTTTTGCGGCCCGAATTGGAGTGTTTTTCAAACCTTGGCGATCCTTGTCTTCTCCGATATTGTCAAGAATCTTGCTGTAAAAGGATTCCAATTTTTTTAAATCACGCATGAAATAAATTTAGCAGATATTGATGAAGAATACCTTCGTTATTCACCGAAATATTCGGCAAAATTATTCTCCGTTTCGTGAACTCTCACTGAGTGCAACTGACATCCAAAGCTCTCGATTTTTTCTTGTATCTCACCCCAAATGGCCACTGCCAGATTCTCAGTCGAAGCCATTTTTCCTGACATAAACGGTACATCAAGGTTTAAATTTCTGTGATCGAGCTCTTCAATGACCGACTCTTTTAAAATCTTACTTAAATCCTTAAGATCAATGATACAGCCTGTATGTAGATCAGGCTCACCTTTTACGGTAACAAAAAGCTCATAATTGTGGCCGTGCCAATTCTTATTTGCGCATTTACCAAAAACACGCATATTTTCTTCCTCTGACCACTTCTCGTTCCAAAGCTTGTGGGCGGCGTTAAAACGCTCTCTTCTTGTAATATAAACCAATGGCATGATCCCGAATTCAGCTGCAAATATACGACCTATTCTTGGGTGATGATTCCATTGCATATCTTTGACCAAATAGATTCGCTACATGATTGTAATTACCGGAGCTGCAGGTTTTATAGGCAGCTGCTTAGTTCAAGCTCTTAATGATAAAGGATATCTCGATTTGATCTTGGTGGATGATTTTTCCAAGAAGGAGAAAGAAGTTAATTATCAAGGCAAGAAATACTCTCAATTGGTAGAAAGACATGACTTTCATTCTTGGCTGGAGACAAATCATAAAATGGTTTATTTCATTTTTCATATTGGTGCCAGAACGGATACCACAGAATTCGACAAGAACATCTTTGATGAGCTCAATGTAGGCTATTCTAAAAAAGTATGGAATGCCTGTGTAGATTATGGAATTCCATTGGTTTACGCTAGTTCGGCGGCAACCTACGGACTAGGAGAAAACGGATACGAAGACAACCATGATCTTATTTACAAACTGAAACCTTTGAACCCATATGGCGACTCAAAGAATGAATTTGACAAGTGGGCGATCGTGCAAGACGAGAAACCCTATTTCTGGGCAGGACTCAAATTCTTTAATGTTTATGGTCCGAATGAATACCACAAAGGCAGAATGGCTTCGGTAATATTTCATGCGTTTAACCAGATTGAAAAGAATGGTGAAGTGAAATTGTTTAGATCTCACAATCCCGATTATAAAGACGGAGAACAGCTTAGGGATTTTATTTATGTCAAGGATCTGATTGATGTGTGCATATTTTTAATGGAGGAGAGAAAGCACTCAGGACTCTACAATCTGGGTACTGGAACTGCTAGAACTTTCTTAGATTTAGCAAGGTCTACCTTCGCTGCGCTCGATTTGGAACCCAATATTTCGTTCATCGATACTCCAGAAGACATTCGAGAGAAGTACCAATATTTCACTCAGGCAAATATGTCGAAGCTAAAAGAGATTGGGTATGACAAGGAATTTACTTCGCTTGAGGATGGGGTGAGGGAATATGTTCAAGATTATCTATCTGCTGAAAAGACTTATTAAACTCATAGGCTTTTCTTTAATTCTAGCAGGAATTCCCTAAGATTTTCTAATCGTTTAACCATCTCAACGTTTTCAGCTACATCGTTTTTGTTGTCTTTTAATTTGTCTTTAGCACCTTGAAGGGTATAACCTCTTTCCTTTACAAGATGATAGATAATTTGCAGATTTTCAACATCTTGTTTAGTGAATAGCCGATTTCCTTTTTTGTTCTTTTTTGGTTTGATAATGTCAAACTCCTTTTCCCAAAAACGAATGAGAGAAGCGTTTACATCAAACATTTGAGATACTTCTCCCATGCTGTAATACAACTTTTCTATCTCTCTTTCTTTGTAGGGCATCTAGTCGAAGGATTGGTTTACTGTAGCGGAAAGCTCAATCATCAAATCGTATTCTTCTGGTGTTAGGTCGTTGAAATAAAAATTAGCTGGATTAATTTTTTTCCCATCCTTTATGACTTCATAGTGCAGATGAGGGGCCGTACTGGTTCCTGTATTTCCAACCAACCCGATTACATCACCCCGACTTACTTTTTGACCTCTTCGCACATCTATTCTGCTCATGTGAGCATAGAGCGTTTCGTAACCATAGCCATGTTCTATAATAATGTGCCATCCATATCCACGTCTACTTTTCTCTACCTTAGCAATTTTGCCGTCTCCAGTTGCGAATATTTCTGTACCCGTTGGTGCAGAAAAATCCATCCCCCAATGCATTTTTCTCACCTTGTAAATAGGATGCATTCTGTAGCCGAAACCGCTCGATGCCCTTTTTAAATTTTTGTTCGGTACGGGTTGAATCGCAGGAATTGAGGCCAGCATTTTTTCCTTGCTCAAGGCAAATTCCACCACTTCATCGAAGGATTTTGATTGAACGTAAAGTCGCTTTTTCAATTTATCGATACGTTTCTGGGTATTGATGACCAACTCGGAATTAGTGTAACCTTCGAGATGCTTGTATCTGTTGACTCCCCCCACACCAGCCGCTCTTACTGATTGAGGTATGGGTTCTGACTCTAATATTTGTCGATAGATATTGTCATCTCGAACTTCCATATCGGCCATCAAAGCTTCGGCCTGATCTAAATTTTTATTTAAAAGTTCATATTGTGATTTCAATTGGGCTAGTTCTCTTTTAAGCGATAACTCTTTAGGTGAATCGATGAACGTGTACGCCAATGCTATTATGATTGTGGCAAAAAACAGTCCCACTAGAATGTAGGTCAAACCCTTTTTCAGTTTATCGAGCAGCGTCAACTGAATTTTTTCGTAGTTGAGGGTATTCGGATTGTACTTGTATTTTATTTTTGCCACTTAGTCTTTGAAATCGAGCCTAAAATTAGGAATAAGGCTGAATAGCACAAAGAATGAAGAATTTTGCCTAATTCTACCTAAGCCATTCATCATGAAGTCATCCCAGATTAGAGAAGTTTTTCTAGAGTTTTTCAAAAAGAAAAATCATCAGATAGTTGATTCTGCGCCACTTGTCATTAAGGGTGATCCAACGCTGATGTTCACCAATGCTGGAATGAATCAGTTTAAAGATGTCTTTTTAGGGAACGACGAAGCCATTTCAAAAAGAGTCGCTGATACTCAAAAGTGCCTTCGTGTAAGTGGAAAACATAACGATCTGGAAGAGGTTGGAGTTGATACCTATCATCATACCATGTTTGAGATGCTGGGCAACTGGTCTTTTGGAAATTATTACAAAAAGGAGGCGATTGAATGGGCGTGGGAATTGCTGACAGAAGTTTACAAGATTGAGAAAGATCGAATATACGTTACCATATTTGAGGGTGATCTAACTGATGGTCTTGAACTAGATCAAGAGGCCTTTGGCTACTGGAAAAATCTGGTCAGTGAAGATCGCATTCTCATGGGAAGTAAAAAGGATAATTTCTGGGAAATGGGGGACATGGGCCCTTGCGGCCCCTGTTCAGAAATTCATGTGGATTTGCGACCACTCGAGGAAAGGATGAAAACTCCAGGTGAAAACTTGGTGAATGCTGATCATCCTCAAGTAGTAGAGCTTTGGAATCTGGTCTTTATGGAGTTGAACCGTCAAGCGGATGGTTCTTTAACTCCACTCAAGGAAAAACACATAGATACGGGAATGGGTTTTGAAAGGCTAGCTATGGTACTGCAGGGCAAACTTTCAAATTACGATACCGATGTATTTACTCCATTGATTTCATCCATTGAAGAAATTACAGGTATTGAGTACCAGAGGTCAAACTCCAAAGTGGATATAGCTTTTAGAGTGCTCGTAGATCATGTAAGGGCCGTTGCGTTCGCGATAGCTGATGGACAAATGCCAAGTAATACAGGTGCAGGTTACGTCATTCGAAGGATCCTTAGAAGGGCAGTCAGGTATGCCTACAGCTTCTTAGAACGGAGAGAGCCCATTCTAGCCTTGCTAGCCGAGAAGCTAGAATCTCAGTTAGGAGATTTTTTCGTTGAGCTCACTCACAGTAAAGGTCTTATCGTTGAAGTGATTCGAGAAGAAGAAGAGGCTTTCCTCAGGACATTGGCCAAAGGAATAGAGCGCATAAATGAGATCATATCAAAAACTGAGGGTAATCAAGTAGATGGCGAAACTGTTTTTGAGCTTTATGATACTTACGGATTTCCGCAGGATTTGACTGCTTTGATTCTTTCGGAGTATGAAAAGACTTACGATGAGATGGCTTTTAAGAAAGCACTTGAGCGCCAAAAGTCGAGGTCAAGAAAAGACTCCCAGGTATCGACAGCCGATTGGACTGTATTAGCTGATTCTCCTTCAACAGATTTCGTTGGATACGATGTGCTCGAAAGCGACGTACAACTTGTAAGATATCGGGAGGTTGACCACAAGGGTAAGAAGTTATTTCATCTTGTTTTCGATCGCACACCTTTTTATCCAGAAGGTGGGGGCCAAGTTGGTGATAAAGGTTACATAGAGACTGACGGTAAGAGGCTTTCTATCGAAGATACTTATAGAGAGAACAATCTCATTGTTCATGTTACAAAGAGTTCACCAAAAGGATTGGGTTCACATTTTCAGGCAAATGTTGCAGGAGAGCGCAGACTGGATACTCAAAAAAATCATTCTGTAACACATTTACTACATCAGGCCCTGCGAATGGTTCTTGGAACCCATGTTGAGCAAAAAGGCTCTTTGGTGCAGAACGATCATCTCAGATTTGACTTTTCTCATTTTTCCAAAATGAGTGATGAAGAGATTCGAGAAGTCGAAAATTTCGTGAACGAGAGAATCCGCGAGAATCTGCCCCTAGAAGAGTTTAGGAGGATCCCATTGCAAGCAGCTAAAGAAATGGGGGCAATTGCTCTATTTGGGGAGAAGTATGGTGATGACGTTAGAGTAATCAAGTTTGGGGATAGCAAAGAATTATGCGGAGGAACTCATGTGAAAGCGACCGGAGAAATCGGGTTTTTCAGGATTCTGAATGAGGGCTCTGTAGCTGCTGGTGTTCGAAGAATTGAAGCTGTCACCGGTCGGGCGTCTCAAGATAAAATCTTTGAGGATATCGATGAGCTATCGCGAGTAAAAAGTCTACTGAAAATTCCTAAAGGAGCCCCTTTTGCTGTGGAGTCTTTATTGACCAAGTATGCCGACTTGGAGAAAGAAATTGTTCAGCTTAAGCTTGCCAAGACTAAGAATCTAAAAGCTGAGTTGATAGATAAGGTGAAAGATATAAATGGGATAAACTTTCTAGCAGAACAGGTTGATTTGGATCCAGCTTCTATCAAAGACCTTTCCTTTCAGCTGAGAAAAGAGCTCTCACCCTTATTCATTGTTTTAGCGACTGTACAAAATAAAAAAGCCACTATATCCGTGGCTCTTTCCGATGATTTAGTATCCGAGAGGAATCTAAACTCTAGCCATATTGTAAAGAGGTTATCAGAGTTCATTCAAGGCGGCGGCGGAGGACAACCTTTCTTCGCAACAGCGGGAGGCAAAAATGTTGAAGGAATACCCGGCGCTCTAAAATGCGCTGAAGAAGTATTAAGCGTAAGCTGAACTTGCAGGGCGCACACTTCTCATTGCTTTAATCTCGCTTAGCTTTTTTCTGTAAGATGGCCCGATGTACACAGTCTCGTAGGAAAGGCCCATATTAAGAATGTAGAAAGCATTAAACACAATAATAAGTACGTAATCGAGGATGGTTGACTTTCCGAAGCTATTGCACAGTTCAATATAAACTTTCGGTACTAGATACAACTGTCCGTAGATGGGAATAAAGAAGAGAAACATGTGGCTTGCCGGACGCCCAACTATTCTGAGGAAAACAATGAAATTCCACACAGGTACTAGACAAGCAACTCCAGGTTGATTGGCTTTTTCATATAATTTCCATTGTGCTACAACAGCGATAAAAATAATTAAGCCTACTAGCAAGAATAAGCTGTCTCCAAAAGTATCGTATAGATCTAGGAAGGTAGTTTGAATGAAGTGAATAGTACTGTCCATATCTTTTATTTTTAATTGTAACCTTATTTTGTTTCGTCCGTATTCGTGTGATTACGTTATGAAGACGACACAGATATCTGGTGGTTGCCACGAATATTATACTTTTTTTTGGACGCTTAAGTTTCTGTTATTCAACATTTAAACATTTTCATGTTCAAGTTTGAATCTCCAATAATACAAGGAGGTGTGACTTTTAGGATTCAATTACATTCGTATTACCATACATTTTTCATAACCTGTTTATAATGTCTTGTGATTGAGATTGGACTTTGGGTATTGTTTTCCCGAACTTAGTCGTGTTTTTCTACCACTTGGTAGAATATGAACGACAAGGTGCTTACCAAAGTATTAACCACTATCATATGTTGCGCTGCTTTTGCTTTGTCTGCGCAAAACGTCACCGCGATAAGCCAGAATCGTGGTGAGCAAGAAAGTTCCTTTTCTGAAAATTCGGTCAATCCTGACCCAACAGAGTACATCCGGTCAATAGATGAAATCAACCAATCTTTGCTAACAGAATTGATCAATTATTCCCTTAAGGACTTGATTGATAGAAACTACTTTGTACAGAACGGAATAGCACGTGTAAATTTTACAAAGGCCGAATTCAATAAAGAGGCCACAGCCATAGTGAAAAACGCAATTTGGATAAACGACCTTCCTTTTTCAGACATGTTTCAAGGATTTTCTGTCAAGGTATTGTCTGAAGCAGAAGAGCTTAGAGCCCTCAACACCTCTTTGCTCCGTACTTCAAACCCAAATGGACAAGTTACTCCTCTTTATCAGTTTCAAAGCAAGGTATTTGAACTAAAAAGGCTTTCAATTAACGAAGCGCTTGAATTTATAGAAGTAAATATTTCTAGTTTAGAATCGGAAAAAGATAACCCTCGTCCACAATTACCAGTTGAGGATTTTGAGATGACCAGCAAGGCAAATGCTGAAGAGGGTTTGGCAAGTCTGTTTCTTGATCCTAATCTCTTTGAAGATCCCAAAAACAAAATAAGGAAGGGAAGAAGAAGTAGAAACGAATTTTCTGAACAGGTCGTTAAATTATTGGAAGAGAACAATCGAATTTTAGCCTCATATTCTGGAATATTTCAAAGTCTCCAAAGTCAAATAGACGAGATAAATTCAAGAGATAATTCTGACCTGCGCCAGGATATGGCCGAGATGCGGGAAATGATTATGGAGCTTCGTGATAATCCCTCTAGTTCAAATCGAGAGGAAGTAGACTATCTTATTTTCAATAAAAATGATTACTCCCTGAGCGCTGTTCAGAAGGCTATGCTCAATAAATACGTGGTTCTGTTGGCAAAGAATCCGCAAAAGGATGCACTTGTTATCGGTTATGCCGATAGGTCTGGTAAGAGCGATTACAATGTTTGGTTATCTGAGCAAAGGGCTAATTCTGTAAAGAGCTTTTTTGAGAGAATGGGAGTAGCCTCCAACAGAATAATAGTCTCGTATTTTGGAGATACAGAAAGTATCTCCTCTGGTCCAGCAGACAGGAGGGTAGAAGTGAGCTTAATCAATTAAGGGCTCTCTCAATTAAATCTAAAAGTAGCTCAGTTCTGCTCCGATCAATGTCCTTATGGGTAACCAGTCTAATTCTTTTTTTACCAAATGCTACACCAAACACCCCTTCTTTGCTAAGTCTTTCCAAATAGATTTCGCATAGTTTGTCCACGTCAAAGAGCAGAATGTTCGTCTCAGGAGTGATGACATTTGTTACTGCCTTGCAATCCATTAGTTTTTGAGCAATAATTTCAGCGAGATCGTGATCCTCTTTAAAGCGCTCTACATTATTGGTGAGTGCAAAAATACCAGCTTCCGCTAGGTAGCCAGCTTGTCTCATTCCGCCGCCCATTCCTTTTCTCCTTCTTCTCGCTTCTTTAATAAATGGCTTACTACCGAGCAATAAGGAGCCTACCGGTGCGCCCAGACCCTTTGATAGGCAAATGGAGATGGAATCAAATAGAGAACCATATTCCTTTGAATCGTGCCCTTTCTTTACAATGGCGTTCATAGCTCTTGCCCCATCAAGGTGGAAAGCTAACCCATGCTTTGAACACGCTGACTGAATCTTTTTTAGATCTTCTAATTCGTAGCATTTGCCTCCACCTCGGTTTGACGTGTCTTCGGCTACCACCAGTGAGGTTCTGGCTAGCCAGTCGTAATCAGCATGAACATTTTCTTCTATATCCTCTGCTCGCAGAGCCGCACTATCATTGTCGATTAACTTCACAGAGCAAAGAGAGTTTCTAGCAATTCCACCAACTTCGTACTGATATATATGAGACGTTTCGTGGCAAATAACTTCATCCCCAGGTTTGGTGTGAACAGAAATGGCAATTTGATTCGTCATTGTACCAGAAGGACAAAAAAGGCCTGCTTCATGTCCGAACATCTCAGCGCCCAAGGCCTCCAATCGGTTGATAGTAGGATCTTCGCCAAATACATCGTCTCCAACTTCGGCGGCCATCATAGCCTTCAGCATGTCGTCACATGGTTTAGTTACGGTATCGCTTCTCAAATCGAACATGATCTATAGTTTTCTCATTACCATTAATCCATCTCGGTCGGAAAGGAGGACGTTTTCTACAGCGCTATCTGAGGTTATATATTGATTAAATTCATTAATAGCAGCTGTGTCGGGGTCATTTCTTAACTCTGATTCTTCTAGCACCTTACCACTCCAAAGTACATTATCCGCAATAATAATTCCTCCTTTTCTTAATCTCGGGAGGACCATTTTATAATAGTTCAAATAATTGGTCTTGTCAGCGTCAATAAAAACAAGGTCAAATTCGCCCAGAAGGTTTTCCAAAACTTCGAGCGCATTTCCAAAATGGAGTTTGGTTTTGTTTTCGATTCCTGCTTTTTTGAAATACCTCATGATCATCGGTTCTAACTCTTCATTGATCTCAATGGTGTGTAACTCTCCATCATTTGTAAGTCCTTCTGATAAGCAGATTGCCGAATAACCAGTATAAGTGCCAATCTCCAAAATCCGCTTAGGTCTAATCATCTTCGAAATCAAACTTAGAATCCTTCCCTGCACATGGCCAGAAAGCATGCGGGGTTGCAGTACTTTAATGTAAGTCTCTCTATTTAGTTCGCTAAGGGTCTCACTTTCCCTTTGAGTGTGTTTTCCGATGTAGGCATCCAGTTTTGCGTCTAAAAATTCCATGACTATTTGTAAATGAGTGTGCTGAGTTTTTCCACTGCAAAGGAGTGATTGGCCGCCTCAAGGACTTCTCGGGCATTAATGTTTTCAATCATGCCGAAGATTGAGTCAGCGTCTTCTACCTTATTTAAGGTGAGGAGACTCTTCCCTATAGAGTGCATCATCCCAACTCCACTTTCCTTAGCAAGAGCATATTGACCCTTAAGTTGCTGCTTGGCACGATGCAGTGCAGTCTCAGTAAGCTTATTTTCCCTTAGGTTTTTCAATTCTTTTAAGATGAGCCTTTCACTTTTATTCAGCCACCTTTTGTCTGTACCAAGATAAGTTGTGAAAACTCCGCAATCCGAATAAGTGGTGAAGGATGATTCGAGATTATATGCAATCCCGAACTTTTCCCTAATGTTCATGCTGAGACGGCTGTTCATGGCAGGTCCACCTAAAAGGTTGTTGAGAAGTATCATGGGAAGACGCAATTTGTCATGCACTGAATACGATTCGCTCCCGATGATAAGATGCGCCTGAAAGGTATCCATTTCGGTTTCTTTCCTAAATATTGACGAGCTTGGTTTTTCTTCTACTACCTCTTCTGTTGAGCAAGATTCATAAGGTCCAAAATACTTTTCTAGAACTCTGGAGACCTTCGATTCTTTGATGTCGCCGACTAGGCTGACAACCATTTTTCCAGTTTGGTATTCACGTTGCCTAAACCGCGTCAGGTCGTTTCTACTTAACTTTCTCAATGAATCTTCAGTGCCCAGAATATTTCTGCCCAATGGATGATGAGGGTACATCAGCTCTTCAAAATCATCAAAAATCAGCTCTGCTGGATTGTCTTGGTAGCTGAGTATTTCGTCCAATACCACCTCTTTCTCTTTTGTGATCTCTTTATCTGGAAAAGTCGAATTAAACGCTATGTCAGAAATTATTTCTGCAGCTCGTTCGAAGTGCTCATTAAGGAAGGATGCGTAAATAACGGTTTCTTCTTTTGTCGTATATGCGTTCAGTTCGGCTCCGACACTATCCATTCTGTTGAGGATGTGAAATGCTTTTCTTTTTGCAGTTCCTTTAAAGAGTAAATGCTCTATTAAGTGAGCTAAACCCTGTTCATTTTCCAATTCATTTCTAGATCCAGCTTTAATTGTTAAACCCAGATGGGAAACTTTATGATCTTTTGTGGGAAGATGTATTGATCGGATGCCGTTCTCAAGCTCTTTAAATCGAAAATCCATAAGAAAGCGCAAAGATACTCAGTTTCTATCCTTTTTACAGCGTATCATTCTATTATCGAGAGCAATTTATTGGTAACTAGTTTTGTGTGTTGTAATACGTATTGAAATAGTCTATAGTATTGCGAATTAAAATATAAGGCTAGCCAATAATCTATCAATGAGTATGAGAAAAAGAGTCGTTGTCACAGGTTTAGGAGCAATAACTCCTATTGGGAACTCAGCAAATGAGCTTTGGAAAAACGCCCTTGAAGGGAAAAATGGTGTTGGTTCGATTACACATTACGATGCCTCATTTCACAAATCGCAATTTGCCTGTGAAGTAAAGGATTTTGATCCGACTATCTACCTCGATAGAACCGAAATAAAGAGAAGCGATATCTACACTCAGTACTCCCTTTACTGTGCGGCTGAAGCGGTAGAAGATAGCGGTATAGATTTTGACAAAATGTCGCCTTATGATACAGGAGTCATTTGGGGAACTGGAAAAGGTGGGGTAAACACGTATGACAAGGAGTCCAGTGAGTATTGGAAACAAGGGGGTGTTCCTCGTTTTGGACCTTTCTTTGTTCCCAAGATGATTTCCAATATTGCTCCTGGCATGATCAGTATGAAGTACGGCTTAATGGGGGTGAACTTTTGTGTAACATCTGCCTGTGCTAGCTCTAATCATGCTATTATAGATGCTTTCAATAATATTCTCCTAGGTCGAGCAAAGGTCATGATTTGTGGAGGTGCGGAAGCTGGAATTACTGCCCCAATTATGGCTGGCTTCTCTACTATGAGAGCATTGTGCTCAGAAAATGATGATTTTGAGCGAGCTTCTCGTCCTTTTGATGTTACTCGAAGCGGATTCGTTATGGGTGAAGGAGGTGCTGCAATTATTCTTGAAGATTTAGAACACGCCCTAGCTCGAGGTGCTAAAATATACGCTGAATTAGCGGGCACGGGTTCTACTGCAGATGCTTATCACCTGTCTTCTTCCCATCCTGATGGAATTGGAGCGATTCGCTCTATGGAGCAAGCAATGAGAGAAGCAGACGTTGACAAAGTGGATGTTAACTATATTAATGCTCATGCGACTTCTACACCGGTTGGAGATATTAGTGAGATAAGAGCGATCAATTCTCTTTTTGGCGATGAAATAGGGCAGCTCGTCGTAGGTGGGACCAAGTCGATGACTGGCCATTTAATTGGTGGAGCTGGAGCAGTAGAGAGTGCGCTCACCATAAAGGCAATTCATGAGAACAAAGTGCCTCCAACGATTAATACAAGAGAATTGGATCCAGCTATTCCAGAAAACTTGAAGATTGCTGGACCGAAGGCGGAAGAACACGAAGTGCGCGTGGCCATTAGTAATACCTTCGGTTTCGGTGGTCACAATACCTCAGTTTTATATAAGAAGTTCGATGATTAGTTCCCACTTAAATTTGATTTTGTCTTTTTCGAATGTCCAGTTCAGCGTGTTGTTCTCGGTGATTATATCACTGTCGATTTCGATTACTGCCAATGCTCAGCCACAGGTTATCAAAGGAAAGGTAGTTGACCGTGATAGTAAAGCTTCACTTCCATTTGCCACCTTGGTTTCGAAGAGGAATGGAGGAGGGACTATTGCCAATAAAGAAGGGGTTTTTAGATTGCCTGTTGAGGTGAATGACACGGTTGAAGTGAGATACACTGGTTACGAACCGTTTTCTTATTACTTAAACAAATCGAGCCAGAATAATGTAACTTTTGAATTAGAATTTTCAAAAACTCAATTGACCGAAGTCAATGTTGTTGCTGCTGATGAGAGGGCTTTCAATTTAATAGCAAAGGTTAGGAAACAATTACTTAAAAGCAGATATCAGAGAAGTAAGGCTTTTCTCGAGATTTTTACCGAAAAAGACTCGATTCCCACTGAGCTTTTGGAGCTCTATTACAACTCGAATTTTCGCAAAGGCAATGTTGAATCGCTCGAGTATAAATCTGGAAGACTAGCTATGGCGCCAGTCGATGGTTCTTTTTTTAAGAGCTACTCTACATCCAGAGTCATTCAGTCCCATAATCCTCTCACTTCTGCGGGTTTCCCAGAGAATGTTTTTACCACGAAAAAGCAAAATCTTAAGAAAGTTTATGATTTGAGAATTGTGAGCTACGGATCAGGAGGAGAAACGTTGATATTCGACGCCAAAGAAGATTACGAGCATTCGCATTTCTCTGGCTCTATTTCGATAAATGAGAAAGAGGAGTTATCAGAAGTCGAATTTTTTGTCAGGATGCCTTCTCAAATCCCATTTATTCCGCTCTTTGAGAATGATCTATTAAAGCCTTTAGAACTTCATATTACTTGGTTTTACACGACCAATGAGAAAGGGGTCGCTCCACAATTAATTGACTTTGGATACGCGAATATTTCAGGAGTTCCGACCGGGCCAGACTATACCCCTCCTTATCTCGAGCGACACATAAAAGCAGCTGGTACGGCCTATTTTTATGATTTTGATGATCCTTTCTTTACTCCACAGATGGTTTGTGAGAATGATCTCAATGATTATCAAAGGATGCTGAATACACCTTGCCACGAAGCTATTTGGGAGCTTACTCGCCCATTTGAGAAAAGCTCAAAATTTCAACGGAACAAGCAGTTCTTAGAGAAGAATGGTGCAATGAAAACATATGCCGAACACGAATTTTTTAAGGATTATTCAGGTCTAGAATCCATGGTAGGACATAGAAATGTCTTTTGGTCTGATACGGCTCGAATGCGATTAAACTTAATCTATCACCAGCCAAACGAACTTGGTTTTGAAACCTCAGTGCCGAGAAGAAAGAAGTTTAAACTTGACGTTGAGATGTATTTTGATTTGATAGAAGTTGATTCTACTGTTTCTGTGTACAGTCAATGTCTATTTGATGTATATGATTCATACTATGGACTTGAGCATGATTCATTGACCGACCTATTTCTAAATCTACATTTTGACTTATGTGAGGTGGAGCGCAGAAGATTCGAGACGTCTTTAGCAAATATGGATCAGATTACCCCTAAAACAGCTCTGAGGCTATACGAGGAGAGTAATAGTAGACTGCATGCAAAATTTGAGAAGTACTTTCGCGAAACAGATTCGGGAACTTCACTGAGGGCCCTCGAGCGCTACAGTCATGAACTGAATCAAGTCACTGGCGTGGATAATCTTGAGCTATTTCTGCCTGTTATGGAAGGCCTTTGAATTGCTAACGATGAATGTATCTAATCCCAAAGTTTAAGGTATTTCCAGCTCCTTCTCCCCTCGACAAAGCAAAGTCAGAATAGGATAATTCGACTCCGATTTTTTCGGTGATCTGATACTTGCCGCCAATTCCAAATTGAGCGAACCATTGCGTTAAGCCGAGGTCTTTATCCATTGATCTTTCAAACCTTGGAGAGTATTGGGAGAACACGTAAAACGTAGATCTGCTTGTCGGAAAATAACTGAGAAAAGCACTGGCAGGAGTCCGGAAAAAATCATATTGATGAAGTTCTTGATTGGCAAATCGGTAGAGTAAATCTACTTCTAAAAAGATCTGAAAATCATCTCCCAGATTTTTATCAAAGAAGATCTGCGTGAACCAAGTGTAGCGGTCATGCGCTACAAAACCTTCGGTCTCCAATTCGTCACTTACTGGAACCCAAAGCGCGCTTTGTATTGATAACCTAGGTAAGTCCTTTAATGGAACCCATTTGATTCTAGGAGCGATGTAAGAAATGAGAGATTTATTGAATACGGCTTTATCAGAAGTCTTGAAAACATCAAAAGCTGAAACATCATCTCTAACCGTTCTGGCCCTTGAGAGAAACACGTCAAATCCAACATTGAAGCGAGTTGTTTTTGAAACTCCCGTGGTAAACATGATCATGGAAGTGAAGAAGTTTTCCGTGCCGTTAACGTCTATAATTTCTCCAGAATCGTCTCTTCTTTCCTGTTGCGAGTAGATGCTGTTGAAGGTATTTACCTCAAATTCACCTTTGGTAAAAAGTGCAGAAGGCGTAAAGATTTGTAGGTTACTTTTTTCTTCTGAAGCAGAACTTGGAGCTACATTCTTTCCGTTTAGTGTCCAATCATATTCAATGTAATTGATCTTTGCGTCGCCTGAAACCAAAGTCGCGGAATATTTATTTACAAAGGCAATTCGTTCTTGCTGATTGCTTCCAAAATCAGATTTATACCAATCAAAGATTTTGGAGATTTTTAAAGAGTTCTCCTCACTCTTGTAATATGAGAACGAGATATCATTTAGTGCGATTTTTGATTGGTCGTCCAGCAGGGATTCAAGATTCTCTTTTGTGTATGCTTCGGATCTGATTTTAGGACAGCCTTGCGCAGCGCAGACCAATGCAAAGTGAAGCCTAGGATCATCATACTTCACGAAAATTAGTTCTTTTTCGAGTTGATTAAGGTTTATTTTTTCCCCTCCACCTATTTGAAATTTTTCTTCTGTGAAGAAATCGGCTTTTTCTTGGGGCGATTGGAGAGGGAGGTTGTCGACAACCTGTTTTATCACAAAGACGTTATATGCATTGATTAAAAATGCCTTTTGCTCTTGGTCTGAATCAAAGTTGATGGGGTGACTGCCAATATCCTCACAAAGCTTGTTGAGTTCCTCGTTTTCCATGGCAATTCCTTGGTAGTCTACCAATCCATCTTTTACAAAAGAGGCAAGAAGACGGTCGATAGATTGAGTGATTTCAGCACTTTTTTGACCCAACCCAAGATGGCTGGATAAGAGAAACCAGAAAACAGGTAAGAGTTTTTTCACGATTTAGTTGCTGGTGAAAATTCCTCGAACCTCCATCATCATGTAGGAGCCGCTTAGTCTAAATTCATCTTCGCTAAGCCCTATAACTGTTGCTGTGATTTCTCGAGAAGAACCTTTGTCAAAAATGCAAGTCTCATTTTGAAAATTGACCTCCCAGGTTCCGACCCTCACTTCTTGATTGTCTTCTGCACCGCAAGTTTCTCCAGCTCTGAATGTGTAAGTGCCATCGGTGTTAAATTCCATCTCATCATCAAGTCTACAACTCTGAAATGCCGTAGAGCCCGCTAGTGTAAATGCCAACGTACTCCAGGTTTTCCCAACTCCGGCATCTATGAGATTTTTCATGGATGTAGAATCAGTGGCAAGAAAGGCAGCAGCTTCGATGTTTAACTCTTTCGATGAACTCGAATTTGATGGTTCATCCTCTTCTGAACCATTACAGCCAGTTGACAGGACAGCTATTCCCAAAATAAGGCTCAAGTATTTTTTCATTTATGATTGTTTATGACAAATATCTTGCGCTTCTCAATTGGGGTTCGTCGCTTAGGTGACACTATAAGGCACTGAATAAAAAGTGTTTTTAAATTTCTTGGATACTCAAAACAATGCATCTTGTCTTAATTTTTATTGTCCGCTCCTGTTTACCAATGAATTGAGTCGAAGAATCTTCGATTTCTAAAAACATAAAGCCGATTCAAATTTGAACCGGCTTTCTATTCCTTGTGAGAGATGTCGTCTTAGTAGCAGTACTTCCCTTCTTCGATTAGGCTTAAAGCTACTTGCTGTCTTGCGCTTTTAGCATTGAATGGTCCATGCTTCGTAAAACGTTTTAGACCCATCATCATCATCCTCAGCTCGTCACCTTCTACGAAGGCATTGATAGCATCTTTACCAGACTTATTCATTCTGTCTGCGGTGTCGTAGATCAAGGTCTTTGTCATAGCAATGTGATCTTTCGCGCCTGTTTCACCTTGAGTATCCATGATTTTAATGGTTCTCAAAAGTGTCGATTCGCAAACGTAAGTCCAGATAGCCATATCAGCGATACTCATCAAGACTTCCTGCTCTTTAGCAAAAGTCTGAGTGAGCTTTTGAGCTGCCGATCCAGCAACCATCAATACACATTTTTTAAAGTTTTCGACGACCATTCTTTCCTCAAACATAGGCTTGCCATCATCTTCTGGGGATTCGGGAATAGACATCAACTCATTGGCAACAGCCATTGCAGGCCCCATTAAATCGAGCTCACCTTTCATTGCTTTTCTGATCAGCATGTCGACAGTAAGCATGCGGTTGATCTCATTGGTTCCTTCAAAGATTCTGTTGATCCGGGCATCTCTATAGGCCCTCTCTACGCGAGTTTCAGCACTGTAGCCCATACCTCCGTGAATCTGAACAGCTTCGTCAACCACAAAGTCGAGTTGCTCAGAAGAATATACTTTCATCATTGCGCATTCAGCGGCATATTGCTCAATCCCTTTTAAAATAGCTTTTTCTTTATCCATTCCACCGGAGATCAGCGCATCGATGGCGTCTTGAATATTTTGAGTAGCACGGTAAATGGCAGATTCTGTTGCATAGGTTCGAATAGCTTGTTCAGCTAGTTTATGACGAATGGCTCCATATTTAGAGATTGATCGACCAAACTGGTTTCTTTCTAAAGCGTACTTTACGCTGTGGTTAATGATGTCTTTGTTGCCGCCAATTACCCCGCCGCCAAGTTTGATACGGCCAATATTCAGGATATTCAAAGCAATTTTGAAGCCGTTTTCTCTTTCAGAAAGCATATTCTCAACTGGAACTTTACAATCGTTGAAGAACACTTGTCTTGTAGAACTTCCTTTGATGCCCATTTTTTTCTCTTCTGGATTCAAAGTAATTCCTCCAAACTCCTTCTCTACAATAAAAGCAGTTAGGTTTTTGTCGTCGTCAATCTTCGCAAACACGATAAAAATATCAGCAAATCCCGCATTGGTAATCCACATCTTCTGGCCGTTGATGAGGTAGTGGTTACCATCTTCTGTCAACTTTGCTGAGGTTTTACCAGAGTTGGCATCAGAGCCTGAACTAGGTTCAGTTAAGCAGTAGCTTGCTTTTAATTCTCCAGTTGCTAAACCCGGGATGTATTTTTTCTTTTGTTCCTCATTTCCGTAATAAAGAATAGGTAAAGTCCCAATTCCTGTATGAGCGCTGTAGGCCACCGAAAATGAATGTCCGGCACCAAAAACTTCTGCTCCAAGCATGGAGGTTTTAAAGTCCATTCCCATTCCCCCCAAATCTTCAGGAACGCTCAGGCCGAGCATTCCTAGTTCGCCTGCTTTGTCCATCAAAGAAGCCATTAAGCCTTCTTCCATACCATCGATGCGGTCGAGATTGGGATATACTTCTGCCGCCAGAAAGTCCGTGGCACTCTTTGCAATCATTTTATGCTCCTCACTCCACTCTTCCGGGATAAAGATATCTTGCGGTTGGGTAGTTTTGATTAGCCATTCTCCACCTTTAATGGCTTTGTTTTGTTGTTCTAATACTTCTGACATGTTTTAATAATTTCAATTCAATAATTCAAATACTCCCGCGGCTCCTTGGCCGGTACCAACGCACATCGTCACTACTCCGTATTTGTTATTTCTACGGCGCATTTCGTTAAAAAGTTGAACACTTAGCTTTGCTCCTGTACATCCCAATGGATGCCCCAGTGCAATGGCACCGCCATTTACGTTTACGATTTCAGGATCAAGTCCTAACTCTCGTACGATGGCAACTGACTGGGAAGCAAATGCTTCGTTCAACTCAAATAGTTCTATATCATCAACCTTAAGTCCTGCTTTTTCTACCGCTTTCGGAACAGCGTAAATGGGGCCGACACCCATAATTCGCGGCTCCAGTCCAGCAACATGGTAGCTTTTTAGCTGGGCGATAGGAGTGAGGTTGTGCTCTTTCAAAAACTGCTCCGATACCACCATTACAAAGGCAGCTCCATCTGAAGTCTGAGAAGCATTCCCGGCAGTCACACTTCCCTTAGCATCAAAAACTGGCCTCAATCTTCCTAGCGCTTCCATGTTAGTTCCTCTTCTTGGACCTTCATCAGTATCTACGATGTAAGTCTTAGTGGATCTTTTTCCTTCTTTAAGGAAGACCTGCTCTACTTCAATAGGAATGATATCATCCTTAAATTTACCCGCGTCAATCGCGGCAACCGCTCTTTGGTTAGACTGCATGGCAAACTGATCTTGATCCTCACGTGAAACGTTGTACTCGCGGGCAACAGCTTCGGCCGTAAGTCCCATTCCCCAGTACCAGTCTGGGTTATTCTTTCCTACCTCTGAATTGGGGACAATTCTCCAACCTCCAAAAGGAATTGGACTCATGCTCTCTACACCTCCTGCGATTATGCAATCGGACATTCCAGAATGAATTTTTGCAGAGGCAATGGCAATAGTTTCCAATCCAGAAGAGCAATATCGGTTAACTGTCATCCCTGGTACTTTTTCTGTGTCAAGCCCCATGAGTGAGATCATTCGGCCTATGTTGAGTCCTTGCTCTGCCTCTGGTGTGGCATTTCCAGCGATCACATCGTCGATGCGTTCTTTGTCAATTTGAGGATTTTCCTCCATTATTTTTTTGATAACCGCTGCAGCTAAGTCATCCGGTCGTGTAAAACGGAACAGACCTCTGGGAGCTTTTCCTACTGCCGTTCTGTATGCTGATACTATATATGCGTTCATTTCTTTTCGGGGTTTAGTTTCTTAATACTTTACCTTTCTTAACCATGCTTTCCAATCTCTCCATGGTTTTGCGAGTCTGACACAATTCTAGGAATGCTTTGCGTTCCATTTTGAGCAGATAGTCTTCAGAAACCTCTGTTGCTTCAGATAGGTCACCTCCGCAGAGAACGTATCCAAGTTTTTCAGAAATAACCTGGTCGTGTTCCGACATGTAGTTTCCATTCTTCATGCTGTCGGCTCCCACATAAACGATTCCCAAGCCCTCTCTACCTAGCACTTTAATGTCCCTTCTCTTGATGGGCTTGGTATATCCTTTTTGAGAGAGGAGGAGAACAGATTGCTTGGCAAAAGCCAACTGGTCATCTCTATTAACGACTACTTCGTCAATACCTTTTCTTAAGTAGCCAAGTTCAAACGCTTCATAAGCAGATGTAGATACTTTGGCTTGACCAATAGTCAAAAAGCGGTTTCTGAGGGTGTTGATTCTGATGTCACCAGAGTGGAATTCATCAGAAGTTCTCGCGGCAAACTCTTTGGTTCCACCACCACCTGGAATTACCCCAACTCCAAACTCAACTAGACCCATGTATAACTCTGCATGAGCTACCACCTTATCTACATGAAGACAAAGCTCGCAACCTCCTCCAAGCGCTAGATTGTGAGGTGCGGCAACTACAGGAATGCTGCTGTACCGCATGCGCATCATGGTGTCTTGGAATCTTTTGATGGCATAATCGAGTTCATCGTATTCTTGCTCAACAGCCATCATGAAGATCATACCCACGTTCGCTCCAGCGCTAAAGTTATCTCCAGTATTTGACACTACGAGACCTTTGTAACTAGCTTCGGCCAAGTCAACTGCTTTGTTAAGCCCTTCGATGACTTCGCCACCAATAGTGTTCATTTTTGTATGGAACTCGATGTTCAATACTCCATCTCCGAGGTCTTTGATGGTAGTTCCAGAGTTTTTCCAAACTACGCTATCTCCGCCGATATTGTCGAGGAAGATTTGTCCTTCGAGAACAGGAACTTTAGAATAGTCCTTAGAAGCTACATCATAGAAATACTTTATACCGTTTTCGATTTTATAGAATGATTTGATTCCAGCATCGACCATTTCTTGGATCCAGTCTGCAGTTTTGATGCCTTCCTTCTCCATGTTCTTAAGAACTTTCTCTACACCGATGGCGTCCCACTTCTCGAATGGTCCCATTTTCCAGCCAAAACCTGCTCTTAAAGCTGAGTCTATTTTATAGAGCTCATCGCTGATTTCTGGAATTCGGTAAGACACGTAGCTAAACAAACCATGGAATGACTTGCGATAGAATTCACCTGCCCTGTCCATTCCACCGTAAAGCATTGGCATTCTTTGTGCCAAGTTATCAATAGACTTTGTCATCTCCAGAGTCGGGAAGGTTGCTCTTTTCTTATCACGATACTCGAGAGTTTGTAGGTCAAGCGTCAAGATTTGAGACTTTCCGTTCTCGTCTTTTATCTTCTTGAAGAATCCCTGCTTGGTTTTGCTTCCGAGCCAATTCTTCTCCACCATTTGACTCACATAAGGAGGAATGGCAAAAACCTCGTTTCGCTCGTCATCAAGACAATTATTTTTAACTCCATTTGCAACGTGCACTAAGGTGTCCAGGCCAACGACATCCGCAGTTCTAAAGGTTGCCGATTTGGCGTGACCAATCACTGGCCCAGTAAGCTTGTCAATCTCTTCAACCGTAAGACCCATCTCCTCCACAATGTGGAATAGCTCCATGATGGAGTAAACTCCAACTCGATTGGCAATAAATGCAGGAGTATCCTTACAGAGAACAGTTTCTTTTCCGAGGTATCGAGAGCCGTATTCCATCAAGAAGTCGATCACTTTTGAATCCGTATCCGGTCCGGGAATGATCTCAAGAAGTCTTAAATAACGTGGGGGGTTAAAGAAATGCGTTCCGCAAAAATGCTTTTTGAAGTCATCGCTCCTTCCTTCATTCATGCTCTGAATAGGAATTCCAGAAGTATTCGAGGTGATCAGTGTTCCTGGTTTGCGGTACTTTTCTACGTTTTCAAAAACCTGTTGCTTGATGTCTAGTCTTTCTACCACTACTTCGATGATCCAATCCACATCGGCAATTTTTGCCATGTCATCATCAAAGTTTCCAGTAGTAATCCGTTTAGAGAAAGCTTTGGAATAAATGGGCGATGGATTGCTTTTGAGGGCAAATTGAAGGGCTCCATTTACTATCCTGTTTCTTACTGCCGGGTGCTCGAGTGTTAGCCCCTTTGCAGTTTCTTTTGCGTCTAGTTCGCGGGGAACTATGTCGAGTAGAAGTACTTCGACTCCAATATTGGCAAAATGGCATGCAATCCGGGAACCCATTACTCCTGATCCCAATACTGCTACCTTTTCTATGCTTCGTTTACTCATGGTTTGATTTAATCTATTTTATTGGTTGAGGAAATGCTTCCTTCTAGTTCGTAGATATTCGAGTTGTCTAATAATTCATTGATGCGATTGGAGACTTCAAAAAAAGTCTCCAACTTTTCTTGTGCGATGTTTTGATGAACAAATTCATTCAACTTCAATACAACTTCGCGAGAGGTATCACGGTACTTTTTTCCGTCATCGGTCAGATGGAGTAAAACGAGCCTTCCATCTCTTTCGTCCTGGGTCTTGTAGATGAGCCCTTTCTCTTCCATGGTCTTTAGAGTCCGAGTCAAGCTGCGAGATTCCATCCCCATTTTTGGACCTAATTTGGTGCTTGGAGTTCCCTCTTTATCGATATTGAGAAGGGCGTATCCTACGGACATGGTACCCCCAAATTTGGAGGCTTCCTGATTATAAATGCGGATGATCTTTTGCCAAAGCCAACGCAAGTGAAAATCTATGGTATGTTCTGGTTTCATGGATGAATGAGATAGTAAAGGTAATAAAAAAAGGTATGCACGCATAACAAATTACGGCAAAAGCTCTGATTTGTTGCATCTATCAAAAATAGAGTGGCCAGATTACCAAAGAGCTCTGAAGAATGAGTGTTTCATTTGCGTTCAAGTCTAGATCGTCCCACCTGACTTAAGGCATCTGTTAAAAGAGCTTCAGAAAATATTTACCTCAACAAAAGGATGAGGCATTTAATCAATAGAATTTTTAGTTCTGGTTAAAAATGATGGAATGATATGTCTGATAGTCGTAAAGTAAAGAGGTGGTAGTGATGTCTTACGTTTGCCAAAACCATTCACATTCTATGGCAATAACCGTCCAGTCGGGATGCCGATCATTCCACTAAATAAAAGTCGATTCGTTTATCGAGCTATCAGCGACTTCTTCATCGAGATTCAAGCCAGAGGGAACTTCCTTTGACAAAAGCACCTGTGTGTTAGTGACGACCATAAAAGAGGGAGAGTCACCTTTGGAGGGGAACAAAATTCTAGAAATATAATTTGTGTAGTCTTCCAGAGAGTTTGCTTTGAAATAAAAAGGAACTCTACCTGAAGGATTATTTTCGCTCAGATCTTCTTGACCCCAGCTCAACGTGTGATTCTCATAATCGAAGTTCCAAACCTTTTCGGCAAACCATTTTCTACTCAGTATCCCGCCTTCAGTTGCCGACTTATCCTTTGTGCAGTAGGTTGATTTTTCAAAAGGCAATGGGATGCTGGTCTCCTTGAAGGGAATCTTTAACTTTATGTTTTCTTATGAGACACCTCAATTTTAACTTATCCAATCTAGATTTGTACGATGAGTTTTTCTGCCGGTATTAGTGCAGAAAAGAACCGAGTCATTTTCGCAGGGACCTTTTACCTAAATCAAATTGTTATAGTGTCTACTTGGAATAAGAGTGCTTTTCGCAATCTGAGACAATCCCTTTCATCTCGTAAACAAATTGATGAATATCGAAATGGTCAAATTGCAATTCAATTTCTGGGATTCTTTATTTGACTATCATGATCCCTAGCCCGACTTCAAATACTTGAACTGGAAGATTGAATTCGGAAATGGTTTCATCAAAACCAAAAGAGTTGATTGTGGCCAACTCAAAATCGGGATTTCCCAAATTAGTGAATGAAAAATCAATTCTCAAAACATCCGAAATAATGGTTCCGACTCCCAATCCAAAAGCTGCTATTACGTCTCCCGAATCAGCGAATCTATACTCTCTCTCATTGTTATCTCTGATCTTAGATTCGGTCATTCTTGTGTGAGCTAAACCAAACTCACTTCTTATGTAAATTTGAAAGTTTTCAAGTTTAAAATTAAAACCTGGACCTACTAGTAATGAAGTATGTCGGTACTTAGGATTCTCCTCAGCGATAAATACCAGCTGCTCCGTATCATTTTGTTCGTCTAAGATATTTGTTATCTCATCAATACTTTCACTCCATACCCTTGATTTACGTCGAACGTGCTCCGCATTAATTTCAATAAAAAGCCCCGACTTGTATTCAAAGCGGGCGAACACGCCGACACCAGCTCCAAACTCCGCAAAGCCTGCATCTGGGTTAAACACGTCTATGCTTGCAAAATCAGAAATCGGATCTGAGAGAATAAGGCTAGCTCCGAAAGAAAAATCAGGCTTAGGCGGTTTTGCTTGCTCTTGTTGAGCATGGAGCAAAATCGTTCCTGAGCATAAAAAAATCAGACAGCCCCACTTTTTAATCGTCGTCATTTATCAAAGATAACTACTCTGCCCACTCCGCCAATTCGAGCCAGCGGTCATTCTTTTCGTCACATTGCCTAACCACTGCGTCCAACTCAGCTGAGATACTCATAAGCTCTTCATTATCATTTGTGGACGAAAGAGCTTCGGCCAGTTCTGCTTTTTTCTCCTCAAGAGCTTCAATCTCTTCTTCGAGTTTTTCAAACTCAAGACGTTCCCCGTAGGTGAGTTTGGTTTTCTCTTTTTTCTCCGGCTCAGAACTCTCGGGTTGTTTCTTCGGAGAAGCTGATGATTGTTGGGCAGATTTTAATTCTTGCTTTTTCTTCTCTCGATACTGAGTGTAATTTCCTGGGAAATCACGGATTGCTCCTTCTCCTTCAAAGACGAAGAGATGATCGACTACTTTGTCCATAAAAAAGCGGTCGTGGGATACGACGACCAGACAGCCATCAAACGTTTGAAGGTAATCTTCAAGCACTTGGAGGGTATCAATATCGAGATCATTGGTTGGCTCATCCAGAACGAGGAAGTTCGGGTTGGCCATTAAAACGGTCAACAAGTAAAGCCTTCGCTTTTCACCACCACTCAGAGTTGACACCAATTGCCAGTGCTTATCTCGTGCAAATAGGAATCGCTCCAGCATTTGTGTTGCTGAGAGTTTATGACCTTTATGAAGTTCGATGATCTCTGCAATGTCGGTCACCACTTCAATCACCCTTTTGTGGTCAGCGTTTGCCAGCCCTTCTTGGTCGTAGTGTCCAAACTTCACCGTCTCACCTTGGACGACTTTCCCCTTGTCGGGAGCTAGCTCACCGAGCATCATTTTTACGAAAGTGGTCTTTCCCGTTCCATTCCTTCCCACAATCCCAAGCTTTTCTTTTCTTTTGAATGTATAGTCGAGATGCTCGGTAATCTTTAACTCGCCAAAAGATTTTGAGACATTGTGAAATTCGATAATCTTTGAGCCGAGACGCTCCGTTTTTACGCCTAGCTCTATACTGCTTTTATCGGTCCGAATGGATGCCTTTGCTTTTATTCCGTCAAATGCGTCAATCCTCGATTTAGACTTCGTACCTCGAGCTTTTGGCTGTCTCCTAATCCATTCAAGCTCAGTGCGCATTAAGTTTTTCGCCTTCTCAACGCTACTGGCCAAATTGGCTTCTCGCTCCGCCTTTTTTTCAAGATAGTAAGTGTAGTTTCCTGTGTACCTCACGAGCTCTCCTCTATCGATCTCTAGGATGTCAGAACATACTCGATCTAGAAAGTATCTATCATGAGTCACCATAAGCAAAGTGAAGTTCCCACCTGAAAGCCAATTTTCCAGCCACTCGATAGTATCGAGATCGAGGTGGTTAGTGGGTTCATCCATTATGATAAACTCTGGTTCTTCAAGTAATACCCTTGCCAACGCAGCGCGTTTCCGCTGTCCCCCTGAAGCGGTATCGATACGCATGTCGGTATTCTCGATTCCCAGTTGCCCTAGAACTTCTCTAACTCTTGCCTCAAAATCCCAAGCTTTGGTGCGATCCATCTCGTCCATTGCCCGTTGTAGGTTTTCGTTATCATCCGGACTTTGTAGTGCTGCTTCATACTTTTTGATTGCTGCAGTTATTGGATTATCCGAAATCATGATAGCATCGGTTAGACTAATTCCTTCAGCAAACTCGGGTTCCTGAGGTAGGTAGCCAACTTTGGTGCCATTCCTGAAGGTAATCTTACCTGAGTCGGCGGGTTCTGCTCCAGCTATTGCTCTAAGAAGAGTTGTTTTTCCAGAACCGTTTGGTGCTACAATTGCTACCTTTTCCCCCTTAGCCATTCCAAACGAAAAGTTCTCAAAGAGCAGTTTAGGTCCGTAGCGTTTGGAAAGATTTTCTGCTGAAAGAAGGTTCATTTTTGTCGATTAATATTGGTACGTGAGTAGAGAGAAACTGGACCATGCATGAAGAAATTTCATAACGTGCCTGCTGCTTTCATAGGTTGGCTCCTCCCGCAAATAAATAAAGAGCACTTCATGTATTTTAACAAGACTCCCTACCAATTACCCAGAACCATCTCAGCTTTCACCAAATTCTTCCTCCAACAAAATCTCTATTTCCTCCGACAGGCGCTCCATGTCAGATTCACTGGTTCCATCATAAAATCCGCGGAGCCTCTTTTTTGTATCTACCAAGATGAAGTTTTCGGTGTGAATGAAATCTTGTTTTCCTCCATCACCTTCATCCAATACCGCGAAATAGCTCTTTCTAGCTAGATTGTAAATGTGTTTCTTATCGCCAGTAGTGAGCATCCATCTTTCGGGATTGGCACCGTAAAGCTCTCCGTATTCGAGTAGAGCTTCAACGGAATCAATCTGAGGAGTAACTGAATGAGAAAGAAACATGACCTCAGGGCGATCTTTAAATTCCTTTTGCAATTCGGATATATTCTGACTCATGATCGGGCAGATTGAGGGACAGGTTGCAAAGAAGAAGTCAGCCACATAAATCTTATTCTCGAAGTCATTTTGGGTCACCTCATTGCCAAGCTGATTTGTAAGCGAAAAGTTACCCACAGTGTGATTCTCTTTTACGCCCTGAAGATTCTTGTCCACGAGTTTCGGATTGACATCTGAGGGTTGATAGACCTTTAGCGTTTTTTGCGTTTTGAGCATGGGGTAAGCCACTACCATTCCTACGATCAGAATTACCACGAAGATGACCAATGTAAGAACCCAACTTTTTGATTTCATAGTTTCATTTTGTGCTGCAAAAACAGCTTTGAGGAGTCAAATGTTGGGTAAAGGTCGCAAAGAAAAAATCAATAATGCAGAAGGAGTATTGAGAAAATTTTATTTGTAAATGTTCTCAATCAATTCTTCATACTGAGCGTGAATTATTTTTCTCTTGAGCTTGAGTGTCGGCGTTACCATTCCATTTTCTACGGTAAACTCTTCTGGCAAAAGTTCGAATTTTTTGATCTGTTCCCATTTGCCAAAAGGCTCGTTGTAGTGATTTATCTCCCTTTGAAAACGGGCGATAACTTTTTCGTTAGAAAGCATTGAGGTTCTGTCTGTGCAATCGATCCCTTTTCTACCACACCATTCTTCGAGGAATTCAAAACTTGGAACAACTAAGGCAGATGGATGCTTTCGATATTCACCAATCACAATGACTTGCTCAATAAAGCGACTCTCTTTAAACTTGTTCTCCATGATTTGAGGAGCGATGTACTTCCCCCCAGATGTTTTGAAAATTTCCTTTTTCCTATCGGTGATTTTCAAATACTCTCCATCAACCAGTTCCCCGATGTCTCCGGTGTGGAACCATCCGTCTTTCAAAATTTCGTCGGTTAAGTCTGGCCTCTTGTAGTAGCCCATCATGACATTTGGTCCTTTCACAAGAATCTCACCGTCTTCAGCAATTTTTACGTGTACATCGGCAATGGGCCTTCCTGTGGTTCCAAACATCATCCCCTTGTTGTCAAGTTCATTCACGCTGATGACAGGCGATGTTTCTGTGAGTCCGTATCCTTCCAGAACAGGAATGTTTGCTGCATTAAAAATCCTCGCTAAGCGCGGGTTTAACGCGGCACTTCCACTGGCTACTGCTTGCACATTTCCCCCCAAAGCTTCTTGCCATTTGCTGAAGATCAGCTTTCGGGCAATCTTCAATTTCATCTCGTAAATGGGACCGTTGGCTCCGTAAGGCTCGTACTTCTCACCAATTTCAACCGCCCAGAAAAATAGTTTCTTTTTGATTCCTGTCAGGTCAGCACCTTTCGCGATAATCTTATCGTAGACCTTTTCAAGTAATCGCGGTACTGCGGTAAAAACATTGGGTTGCACATCTCGAATGTCATCACCGATGGTGTCTAATGATTCGGCAAAGTAAAGCGATACTCCAGTATATGAATAAAGGTAGATGATCATCCGTTCATAAATATGACAGAGTGGAAGAAAACTTACCCCTTTGGCTTCGTGATTCACTGGTAGCCTTGGTTTACTCGCGATGGCATTACTCGCAACATTCTTATGAGCCAGCATAACTCCTTTGGGTTTTCCTGTGGTTCCAGAGGTGTATATGAGTGTTGCCAGATCCTCAGCTTTGACATTTTCTCTAAGTTTTTGTATTTCTTCGAGGTCAGCATTTTTTGCTAAAAGTTCTTTCCAAGAGGTTGCTCCTGAGATATCATTGTAGGTGTAGATTGCCTCTACTGAAGGAGATTTTTCTTTTGCAAGTCTTGCTTTCGCCAAAAGTTCTTCATCGGATACGAAAACTAATTTTACTTCGGAATCATTGAAGATGAAGGCGTAGTCTTCATCGCTAATGGTGGGATAAATGGGAACATCAATCGCTCCAATTTGCAGAATGGCCAAGTCTGTGATCACCCACTCTGGTCGATTATTAGCAATAATTGCGACTTTATCTCCTGGCCTTATTCCCCTTGCAAGTAATCCTGTGCTTAAGGCATTGGCTTTATCGATCACTTCTTGGGTAGAGTACTTCTCCCACTTGCCATTTACTTTACCAGCCAGAGAATCAGCTTTCGGGTAGTTCTTTAGTTGGTAATCGTAAAAATCGAAGAGCCTTGTGTTTTCAGCCTTAAGTTCCATGAATAGTATGAGTTTTGAAGCACCAAAATAAGGAATATTTCAGAGTGTATTTTGGACAAAAATTAAGTGGTGGAATCATCTGGGAGACTAGTAGACTTGTTCGCCAGAAAGGAAAGTTGCCACCACTTGAGTTCTGAGAATTCCTTCTTCCGATGATTTCATAAGGTCATTATCCAAGACCACAAAATCAGCGACTTTACTTATGTCAAGACTGCCTTTTTCATTTTCTTCAAAAGAGGCCAAAGCCGGCCAAATCGTGATTCCTCTCAAAGCCTCTTCTCGTGTTAGGGCTTGTTCTATTTGATATGGCTCAGAATCTTTCCCAGAAGGATTTTTTCTGAAAACTGCGGCGTAAAAGTTGGCAATAGGGGAGATGGGTTCAACAGGAAAATCAGTTCCTAAAGGTATCCATCCAAGCTCTTCTTTGAGCGACTTGTAAGCGTAAGCATATTCTATTCTATCCGGTCCAAGTCTCTCTTCAGCCCAGTATTGATCGGAAGTGGCGTGGACAGGCTGCACGGAAGGGATGATTGCGTATTTATGAAATGCACTTCTATCTTCAGGAGAGACAATCTGAGCGTGTTCTATCCTCCATCTTCTATCTGAGATTTCACCCAATACTTCCGCATAAGTGTTCAGCACAAATGAGTTTGCAGAATCTCCTATGCAGTGGGTTATCACTTGAAAGTTATTGGTCTTGGCGATTTCGCAGTATCTAGCTAATAATGAATCAGGAATCAGTTTCAAACCATAGTTCTCAGGATCATCAGCGTAGGGGTCTTTCAACAATGCCCCTCTCGACCCTAAAGCACCGTCAGCATAGATTTTTATAGATCGTACGTTGAGTTTTTCAGTTTTCAACGGGCCTTGGTCCATAAAGGAAATTGCTTCATCGCCCTGACTTAGCATGGCAAAGACTCTTATTGAAAGGTTTCCTGCCTTCTGCAGACTGTCCAATAGTTGAATATCTTGAACAGAAATCCCAGCATCCGTTACTGATGTGAGGCCAGCTTCAAAACAAGAATTTTGAGCTTTTTGAATCAATTCCTTTTGAAGCTCAATATTCATAGGTGGGATGAAAGAAGCAGCAAAGGTTTCGGCATTGTCTAGCAATATGCCGGTAAGCTCTCCTTCTTCATTTTTTTCAATTAGTCCACCCTCAATTACAGTAGATATGTCAATTCCCGAACGCCTCAAAGCTTCTTCATTCACCAAAACGGCATGTCCGTCAACTCTTGTTAAGTGAACTGGGCGATCTGGAAACAAGCTGTCTAATTTAGATTTACTCGGAAAACCTTTGTTCGCCCAAGCTGTATTATCCCATCCTCTTCCTACAATCCATTCTCGATTGGATTGCTTAACAAAGGATGCAACTCTTTCGATGACTTCATCGAATGAAGTAGTACCGAAAAGGTCAATTTCTCCTTGATTTCGAGCATAACCTAGAAAATGTGAGTGCGCATCGAAGAATCCAGGATAGATAAACTTTTTTCGAGCATCATACTTTTCCTTGTACTTGTATCGATTCAAGATTTCTCTCTCAGCTCCCAGCTCAACAATTTTTCCATCCTTGATAGCCATAGCTTGGTGAATGGAAAATTCTTCGTCTACCGAATAAATGGTTGCATTGTGAACCACCAAGTCTGCTTCTTCAGTTTGGATACACGCCGTGAAGGCAGTAGCTACTGCAAATAGACTACCGATTTTTATGAAGGAAGTGTGCATTGGCCTGTGCTGTAGGAGTGATTTCTATATCATTTATGCAAACATGTTTAGGAGAGTCCAAAACAAACTCAACAGTTCTGGCAATGTCCTCTGCGCTAAGAGCTATATAATCTTCATAAACCGCATTGGCTTTTTCACGGTCTCCTTTAAAACGAACCAGAGAAAACTCAGTTTCCGCAAGTCCTGGCCTGATTTGGCTTACGCGAATTTGGTAGGGAAGTAGTTCAATGCGAAGGGCTTGAGAAATGGCATTTACAGCGTGTTTTGAAGCGCAATACGCGTTTCCACCCGGATACACTTCTGTACCCGCGATGGATCCTATATTTACGATGTGGGCGTTTTCAGAATTTTTCAAAAAGGGAATTGCCGCTTGGGTCACATACATGAGTCCTTTTACATTGGTATCCATCATTTGATCCCAATCTGTCGAAAGTCCATCTTCAATACTTGCCTTTCCTAATGCGAGACCGGCGTTGTTGACTAGGACGTCAATATTTCGCCAATCGCTTGGTAAACTCTCTATAGCAGCCTTCACAGCCTTTTCCTCTCTTACATCGAAACTAAGCATGTGTACTTCTGTTACTTTTTGGAGCTTCTCCTGCAATTCAACCAATCTTTCTGTTCGTCGACCGGTGATAATTATTTTGTGGCCAGCTCTGGCCAAAGATTCAGCTATAGCCTTGCCAAAACCGGCAGTTGAACCCGTTACTAATGCTGTTCTCATAATTTTTTTAAGATTTTTTGGATGATTGGTATTCGTTTTTGCAATCTAATGTGGTCTGTTAATCCAAAGATCAGGACAAACATAAATATGAGAGCGGGCATCTTATAACGAACCACTGCGCCTAAAACAGGAACGACCTCACCAATAACAATCCCTAAGGTCAGAACTGCACTTAAGGAGAAAGCGATGATTGGAATGTTCAATCCGTAGGGTCTTTTGAAGTTCCAGAGCATGACTGAAATAGCAATGAATAAGAGGAAATTTTCTAGAGCTGCTGGAATGTACAGATAACTTGTCCATTCCCATATCCATGGTCTGAGATAAGTGACATGAAGTGCGTGCGGGGAATTGGTAATCAGATCAACCGAGCCTTCTATTTTTGGGAGGTTTATAAGAGACCCCGCAGCAGATTCGCTTGCCACATTGTAAAAAGCCGTTTGTTTCAAGTTCATACGAGTGGCGAAATCAAATTTGGGACTCAAATACGATCCAAATAGCACCAATAAAATCAGCGCAATGTGAGGAATGGCAAACATCGCCCAAAAATTTTGGCGCCCAAAAATTCTTGCTAACAATAAACCAGAAGAAGCTGGTAGTAAGGCAAAAAGAACATAACCTTTGGCCAAAATCAGGAGAAGAATTCCCCAAATAAAGCTGAAAGCGTTTTTGGGTTTGAATTCGCCGTAAGAAAAGCGCATCAAGCCACGGAAGAACAGCCCCAGCCCCAATATCAAAATAGGTTCCTTGAGAACACCTGAGCCCCAAAACAAGACTGTTGGTAAAAGATAAACGGAAAAGAACATAGCAATCTTTTTCCCTGGGAAATATCTTGTTAAGATTTTGAGAATCGCCGTCAGGCCGATCATTGATGCAAAGCACCAGAAAGCTACATGAACGAGATAGTAGCCCCTCGAGAGAGGCATTATAAGCGCATTTGCCCTGATAATGGTTTGATTATCATTGTAGAAAGCTTCTGAAAACGAACGCTCCATATGGGTCATTTCATAGTAGTACTTCATGGCGCGCTCATCTTCTTCCATTCCAATTCCGGTCAGAAGCTTTAGATAGACATCTAATCCTTCATCCCCCGAGTTGTAAATAATTTTAGCGTCGTCAAAAAACCGAAACGTATCTCCTGTTTTTCGGTTGGTATAATGATCGGTGTAGATCCAACCCAAAAGAATTCCAAAACCCAACTTCAAGGCAAATACGATTAAGATGTAGTGCCTTGGTATTCCATTGACTTGAAATGCAGACCATTTTGAAATGAGAAATACAAAAAGTATTGAGTAAGCGATGAAAAGGAGTTCTTCCAAGTTCTATTTTCTTCAAAAATAATGGGATTCGCCAAAGGAAATATTTTCTCAAAAAAATCAGCTAAGAAGTTATTGACATCAACTGATTCTAAGGCTACTTATCCTTGTAAAATAACTACTTTAGAGGCCTAAATTTTATTGAAAGAAATCGCATGGAGACCGCCGAACAACAAGGGACTACAGTTCAGCAAGCAAAAGATCTTGGTTTGCTTGAATCGGAATTCGAAAAGATCAAGGAAATTCTTGGTCGCACACCAAATTTTACCGAGCTGAGCATCTTCAGCATCATGTGGTCTGAGCATTGCTCGTACAAAAACAGCATCAAGTGGCTGAAGACTCTACCCAAAAAAGGTGACCACCTTTTGGTTGAAGCAGGTGAAGAGAATGCTGGGCTAGTTGATATTGGTAACGGCTTGGCGTGTGCATTTAAAATAGAATCCCACAATCACCCTTCGGCCATCGAGCCATACCAAGGCGCTGCGACGGGCGTAGGCGGAATTAATCGCGACATTTTTACCATGGGCGCCCGTCCAATCGCTCAGCTTAATAGTTTACGCTTTGGGCCAATCCAAAATGAGCATACCAAGTGGCTTCTCCGTGGAGTTGTTAAGGGAATTGGCGATTATGGCAACGCCTTCGGAATTCCGGTGTTGGGAGGTGAAGTATTCTTTGACGAAAGCTACAGTACCAACCCTCTGGTAAATGCAATGAGCGTAGGAATTGTAGATGTAAACAAAACCATTAGTGCCACCTCCTCAGGAGTTGGAAATCCAGTCTATATTGTCGGTTCTTCTACAGGAAAAGATGGAATCAATGGCGCATCCTTTGCCTCCAAAGACATTACAGACGAATCAGCGGACGACTTGCCTTCTGTTCAGGTAGGAGATCCCTTCCAAGAAAAGCTTCTGCTCGAAGCTACTCTTGAATTGGCTGAAACGGATGCGGTCGTTGGAATGCAAGATATGGGTGCTGCAGGAATTACCTGCTCCACCAGTGAAATGAGTGCAGACGGAGGTTTTGGAATGAAAATTCATCTTGATAAAGTTCCGACTCGTCAGGAAGGGATGTTGCCTTTTGAAATTTTGCTGTCAGAATCTCAAGAGCGAATGTTGGTAGTGGTTCACAAAGGCAAGGAACAGATTGTTGAAGACATCTTTGAGAAGTGGGATTTAAATGCTGTGGAGATAGGAGAGGTGACTGATGGAGGTCAGTTGGAGTACTTCATGAATGGTGAAATGGTAGCCACTGTTCCCGCGCATGATTTGGTTCTTGGAGGTGGAGCCCCAGTTTACGATCGAGAGTATCGCGAGCCCGCTTATTTCGCTGAAAATCTAAAATTTGATATCGATTCAGTTCCTGAACCAGATGATTATCCAGCTACGGCAATGAAGCTTATCGGTTTACCTAATATTGCTTCTAAACGATGGGTTTATGAGCAGTACGATACAATGGTAGGAACCCGAAATATCACCACTAATGGTCCTTCTGATGCGGGTATCGCGATGATCAAAGGTTCGGGTAAAGGAATCGCCATGACGGTGGACTGCAATGCGCGTTATGTGCACAATGACCCTAAAACAGGAACGTCTATCGCAGTAGCCGAAGCGGCCAGAAATATAGTATGTGCGGGTGGCGAACCCTCCGCAATTACCAACTGCCTCAACTTTGGGAATCCCTATAATCCGGAAGCCTACTGGCAATTTGTAATGGCCATCAAAGGAATGAGTGAGGCCTGCGAGAAGTTCAATACCCCCGTGACCGGTGGAAATGTGAGTTTCTACAACCAAACTGTAAAAGAAGGTTCGGAGGCTGTTCCGGTTTTCCCGACTCCAACAATTGGTATGATTGGCTTAGTTAATGATTTGAGCCAATCGATGACGCTCAATTTCAAGACAAAAGGAGACCTCATTTTCCTCATCGGCGAAAGTGTTGAAGATATATCAGCAAGTGAATACTTGCATACAATAAAAGGGGTCAAGCGTTCACCAGCTCCACACTTCGACATTGATAGAGAATTTCAGGTGCAAGCCGCCACCTTAGAAATGGTAAAGTCTGGACATGTTAATGCCGCACATGACATTGCTGATGGAGGACTCTTTACTTGCCTTGTTGAGATGGGAATTTATGCGGGACTTGGCTTTGATATTACAGCTGACGCATCTGTAAGATTGGATTCGTTCTTGTTTGGCGAAGGTCAGAGTAGAATAGTTGTCACGCTTGATCCTGCAAAAGAAGACGACTTTATAGAAGCTATGGCTAAAACGAAGGTGCCTTTCACTCTCTTGGGTCATGTGACTCGAGGCAAAATGATGATTGATGATTCTCACTTCGGATTCATTGATGATGCCTCAGAAATTTATTCAAATAGCCTAGAACGAATTATCGATTCCAGCGTTAGTTCCTAAACGAATTTCAAAACCATGAACCAAACAAATTTTAAAGGAAATCCTGTCCACTTGTCGGGCGATATTCCCGAATCAGGAGCCACTGCACCAAACTTCACATACGTGAAAGAAGACCTTTCGGAAGAGTCATTGTACGATCACGATGGGAAGGTTAAAGTGATCATTGCTGTCCCAAGTCTTGATACAGGAATTTGCCAGCTAGAGGCAAAACGATTTAACAAAGAGCTCGATCAAATGGACGGGGTAGCTGGATTGATTGTTTCCAAAGATCTTCCTTTTGCGATGAAACGATTTTGCGATGCTGAAGGTCTTGAGAACGTAAAAATAGCATCAGACTTCAGAGGAAATTTTACCGAAGGATACAATACCCTTATGACTGATGGCCCTTTGAAAGGATTGAGTTCTAGAGCTGTCTTTGTGGTAAGCAAGGATAATAAGATCGCTTACACACAAATGACGAACGATATCATTGATGAACCAGATTATAATGCCGCCATGTCTGCGGTAAAATCAATGAACTAGAGCTGAAACTTTATCGAATAAAAAAGGCGAAACACCATTGTTTCGCCTTTTTTAATGCTTTTGTCTCTCCTAATCCTAACTATTGCAGAATAAACTTCTGAGCTCTGGTGTAGGAAGTACTACTTTTGAAGTACACATGGTATAGGCCACTATTCAAACCGTTAGTTTGAATTCTATTTCCAGAATTTAACGGGCCAGATCTAACCATTCTTCCACTTAGATCTACAATGAAGTAGTTCCAGATTTGATCTGTCCCGGGAATATCTATCATAAGTTCCTGACCGGTGCTCAGAGGATTTGGATAAATATTGAAGCTTATCGCATCGTCTTGATCGGTGCCTAAGAAAGAACAATCATCAAAACATGTTTCCCAGCAAAATTCAAAAGTCTGGGGGTCTTCATCAATCAATAGAATTCTCTTTCCGTTATTAGCGCAGTTACCAACTACATACTCTCCATCAAATAGATTTGAGCCATTGAAAAAATTGAATTCATATTCTCCAATACCTACATCAATTGTGATCTCCCAAATATCAGGTTCAATCTCAGTCATTTCGTTTTCGGCAGGGTTCCATCCCTGAAAACTACCAGCGATAAACATTCCCTCAATTCCAACTTCTGTATTGCTGACATCCACTCTAAAAGTAGTAGCCACTGGCGGGCATTCAACTGGAGCTGTTCCTAAATTTCCGGTTGTACCGGTGCAGCCAGTTGATAAAAATTCGTAGTTCAGGTCAATGGGTTGTCCGTTAGAGGGAAGATCTTCGAGTACGACCAAATAAGAATCGATCTGTGTATCTAATTCAATTTCATTACTTGCTATTAAAAGAGTGCCCCCTGGATTGATGTCAAAATTTATGCCGATAGTCATACTGTAAGTATTCATTCCGGTCTGACAGGCGCCAATATTTAGAGTGGAAAATATCGGATTAATAGCCATCTCATTGCAAAGTCCAAAGTCACAAAATGCAATAGAACAAGAATTTGATGATATGCATTCAGAATTTTCTGCGCAATCTGGGTAAAACAAAGCTGGAGTTCCAACCGGACTTGGGCTATCTGCAGAAGAGAGATCAAAGATTTTTTCAAAGCCATCTCCAATCGAATACTTAAAGATGGTACCAGAGTTGAAGTCTCCTCCTTCATTGCAAAAACCGTATAGTATTCCCTCGGTATCTTCAACTAGTCCTCCAAGTGGTGAGAAGCCATCAATACCGGGGTTGAAGGCATGAAGTACCTCAAATCCAGTAGCTATATTGAATCTAAAAAGAGTACCGACGATCGGCCCGCCGTCAGATGTAGTTCCATACAAATTTCCATCTGAATGGGCCAAAAGCCCACCAATGGGACTAGAGCCATCCGAAGAGATTTGCAGGTGATGAACAGTCGTTAACGATCCGCTTTCTGGAGTATACTGGTATAGAGTTCCCCCATTAAAGCTTCCTCCCACAGAAGCGACTCCATAAATGAGTCCGTCAGGGCCCTCAGTTAGTAAGCCTTGGGTGCTTCCCCCGTCAAAAAAACTAAAGAAATCATGCAGTTTTTCAAAAATTCCGTCTGATGTGATTCGGTAAAGAATTCCATCGCCATTATTTCCGCCCGAAAGTGTAGTACCATAAAAGTTACCGTCAGAATGCGCTAAAAGTCCAGAATATGGGAATTGACCACCCATGTCTCCATCGAAAGAATGAAGAAGTTCAAAATCGCCAGCGTCTGTGTAGCTAAAAACTGTTCCCGCACCAAACTCTCCCCCAAATCTGGCCGTACCGAAATACTGACCTTCATTAACCTCAATTAAACCTGGATTTGGAGTTTGCCCGTGTATGGAACCGTTAAAATCGAAAATTTTGCTTCTCTCACCGCTGAGTTGAGCCTTGAAAAGAGCGCCGTCATTGAAAAGACCTCCAGACTCCGTAACACCATAAAATTCGGTTCCTTCAGTTTGGATATCACAGGGTGTTGAGCCCTCTATTGGAAGGCTAAAGTCATGAATTTTGGTTAGGCTACCAGACCCGGTTATGGAAAATATTGTTCCAAAGTCATTACTTCCGCCACTCGCTGTTACACCGAGCAAATCGCCATTTTCAAGTAATGCTAAATTACCAACAGGATTACTTCCGTCATCGGTGTAATCCATCATTTGCATTACTTCGAAATTTCCATCTTCATCAATTCTATAAACCGAACCAAAACCGTTTGACGCTCCTAATTCAGCTACGCCATAATACAGCCCATTTTCTGCATCTGTTAGTCCGGCTTTCGGAAAGCTACCTTCAGTCGGGGCTGAGAAGCTATGCAACCTATTGTAGTCTCCGTCCAAGGTGCATGAAAATACTGTTCCAACACCGGAACTTCCTCCTTCAGAGCAAGTGCCTAGCAGTAGGTTTGAATCAGTTAAAATCAATCGACCCACAGGAAATCGCCCATCAGATGAAGCATTGTTAAGGTCATATATTTTGGCAAAAATATTCCCGAAGGGAATGACTTGGAAAATCGTTCCCTGATTAAATTCACCGCCAAATTTTGTAGTTCCATATAATATGCCGTCTTCTGAGAAGAACAAACCTCCCTCAGGATTTGAGCCATCTTCATTAACTTCAAAATTGTGAATGACCGAGAATATGCCTGAGTTTGGCACATATCTAAAAGCGGTGCCGAAGCCCAAACTTCCGCCAAATTGACAAGTGCCATAAATCAAACCTTGTTCAGCGTCATAGGCCAGGCTTCCACTGCATCCGTTACCCGTTGAAGATCCAATAAATGAAAATAGTACCTCTAGGGTTCCTCCAAGATCAAACCTTAAAAGTGCACCACCGTTGAAACTTGATCCGTTTGAAGTGGCTACAACGAATGATCCATCATTCAATTCGATAATATCTGTTCTAATTGTGCCTCCATGAACACTCGGTACCAAGTCAAATAATTTGGTGTATTCACCATTCTGAATTCGATAAATTGTACCCGCGTCATTGACACCACCCAGACTGGTGGAGCCTATAATAGATCCATCCGAAGCCTCTATTGCTCCTCCGCGAGGGTTTGTGCCTTCAGGACTTTCAGAAAAAGAAGATATAACATTGAAGTCGGTTCCATCATCAAGTAAATTAAATATTGTTCCAATTGAGCTTGAACCACCATCTTTGGAAACTCCCCATATTTGAACTTGGGACAATCCGAGTTTAGTCAACAGCAACGCTACGATGAAAAGAATGAGTCTGTTCATTGATGAATTATAATTGTAAGGAGATTTCATCATCATATCTACTTAGAGTATCAAGCATTATACTAGTGATGACAATTAAAGTTTCGTATCTAAAGCCCTATGAATCCCCCAACTCGGAATACTATGTCGTTAGGATAAGGTGAATTTCTGTCTCCTATGACATCGTACAGCACAGATACAAAAAAGCCAGCTCCGCTAGCTGTTCGTTGGCTGTAACCTCCTCCCACAAAAAGCACAGGAATGGTTACCCGTTTTCTGTCATCAAAATCACTGCCTACCGTGAATGCTATCTCTTCAAGATTAAGGACTTCGAATTCAGATTGTATGAAAAGTTGATCCAAGAGAAAATATCTCCCAAACGCAGATGCACCCCAGATGGTGCTTTCAAGGGTGGGTCGAAATCTTTTGTCCTCCCAATATTGGTATGAGGGCCCAGCTCCAAATGAAAATTTTGGGCTCACAGTGTAGCCTAGTACTGGTGCTACTCTTATGTAAGTAATATCACTCCCAAATGAAACGCCCAAATCACCACCTAAAAATATTCTTTCTTTGAAGGGTACTCCACGGTAAGGATTTTCACTTTTCTGAGCCACACTCTTTGTGTCAGCTAAAATTATCGCCATCACAAGGATGAGCAATTTGATGTTTTGCATAAAGTAATACCCGTATTTTCGTAAATTAACAAAAGTAAAGAATATCATGAACCAAGGAACAGTTTGCATAACAGGCGTGAGTCGAGGTATTGGAAAAGCACTTGTCTTGAAATATCTTGCCGAGGGCTTCAGAGTTCTTGCCGTGTCAAGATCGCTTTCGGCCATGTCAGAATTTCCATTAACGGAAGGGCTCCTTAAGGTGAATGCAGATATTACAACATCGGAAGGGCGTGAAGCTATAAGTTCGAATGCAGAAAAGGTTGGAGGTATTGATCTCCTCATTCACAATGCAGGCAAATTGATTCACAAGCCTTATATCGATATTACTATAGATGAACTTCGAGAAGTGTACGAGGTAAATGTTTTTGCGCCTTTCATGCTCACACAGTCTCTTCTGCCTCATATGAAGAAATGCCATGTTGTTAGTCTGAGCAGTGTGGGTGGAATTGAGAATAGTGTAAAATTTCCCGGTTTGAGTGCTTACTCATCGAGTAAGGCAGCTTTGAATTGCTTATCTCAAATGTTAGCAGAAGAGTTTAAAAACACTGAGCACTCTTTTAATTGTTTGGCACTTGGCAGTGTGCAGACTGAGATGTTTGCAAATGCCTTCCCCGAATTTCAGGCCTCATGCACTCCGGATGTCATGGCCGAATACATTTTTGATTTTGCTGGATCGGCTCATTTAGTTCAAAATGGAAAAATTATTTCAGTAAGCAGGTCAAACCCATGAAACTGTAAATCAGCAATATACAGGTGTACCGAAAAAAAAATCAAACTTTTTTGTCCAAATGTATTGTCAAATAGGAAAATGCCTCTACATTTGCAGCCGCTTTGAACGCAAGGCAGCTAAGATTTTGAAATGATTGCGAGGTGCAGGAGCATAAAAAAATTATCAACAAGATAGTTTTTAAATGCATCATACTTGTAGATTTGCAGTAGAGAATTTAAACAGAAAAAAAATTATTTTTTTGTTTCTCTAGTTAAAATTTTAATTACCTTTGCCGTCCCAAATTTGGAAAGCCAAATATGGGAAAAGCAAAAAGTTCTTTGATAAGATAGCAATAGCAGCAAACACAAAATCCTAGTCAATTCTGGGAACAAACTCAAAGTATTTGTCCACTAGGACATAATAATTATTACAACGGAGAGTTTGATCCTGGCTCAGGATGAACGCTAGCGGCAGGCCTAACACATGCAAGTCGAGGGGTAACAGAAGAGCTTGCTCTTGCTGACGACCGGCGCACGGGTGCGTAACGCGTATACAATCTACCTCTAACTGGGGGATAGCCCGAAGAAATTCGGATTAATACCCCATAGTATAATGAATTCGCATGTTTTCATTATTAAAACTCCGGTGGTTAGAGATGAGTATGCGTCCTATTAGTTAGTTGGTGAGGTAACGGCTCACCAAGACTCCGATAGGTAGGGGGTCTGAGAGGATGATCCCCCACACTGGTACTGAGACACGGACCAGACTCCTACGGGAGGCAGCAGTGAGGAATATTGGACAATGGACGAAAGTCTGATCCAGCCATGCCGCGTGTAGGAAGACTGCCCTCTGGGTTGTAAACTACTTTTATATGGGAATAAACCCTCGGACGTGTCCGAGGCTGAATGTACCATACGAATAAGCACCGGCTAACTCCGTGCCAGCAGCCGCGGTAATACGGAGGGTGCAAGCGTTATCCGGATTTATTGGGTTTAAAGGGTCCGTAGGTGGGATTATAAGTCAGTGGTGAAATCTTTCGGCTTAACCGGAAAATTGCCATTGATACTGTAGTTCTTGAGTATGCTCGATGTAGGCGGAATATGTCATGTAGCGGTGAAATGCATAGATATGACATAGAACACCGATAGCGAAGGCAGCTTACAAGCGCATTACTGACACTGATGGACGAAAGCGTGGGGAGCGAACAGGATTAGATACCCTGGTAGTCCACGCCGTAAACGATGATCACTAGACATTGGCGATATACTGATCGGTGTCAAAGCGAAAGCATTAAGTGATCCACCTGGGGAGTACGCTCGCAAGAGTGAAACTCAAAGGAATTGACGGGGGCCCGCACAAGCGGTGGAGCATGTGGTTTAATTCGATGATACGCGAGGAACCTTACCTGGGCTTAAATGCAGAACGACAGGCTGGGAAACCAGCCCTTCTTCGGACGGACTGCAAGGTGCTGCATGGTTGTCGTCAGCTCGTGCCGTGAGGTGTCGGGTTAAGTCCCATAACGAGCGCAACCCCTATCACTAGTTGCCAGCGAGTAATGTCGGGGACTCTAGTGAAACTGCCCGTGCAAGCGGTGAGGAAGGTGGGGATGACGTCAAATCATCACGGCCCTTACGTCCAGGGCTACACACGTGCTACAATGGCGCATACAAAGGGCAGCTACCTGGTGACAGGATGCTAATCTCTAAAGTGCGTCTCAGTTCGGATTGAAGTCTGCAACTCGACTTCATGAAGCTGGAATCGCTAGTAATCGCGCATCAGCCATGGCGCGGTGAATACGTTCCCGGGCCTTGTACACACCGCCCGTCAAGCCATGGAAGCTGGGGGTGCCTGAAGTCGGTAACCGAAAGGAGCTGCCTAGGGTAAAACTAGTAACTGGGGCTAAGTCGTAACAAGGTAGCCGTACCGGAAGGTGCGGCTGGAACACCTCCTTTTTAGAGAAAGTTCTTCAGTCTTGATGGATTTTGTCGCTGCTATTGCTTCTTTATATAACTCTTCATTTTATCTAGTCCTGTAGCTCAGTTGGTTAGAGCGCTACACTGATAATGTAGAGGTCCGCAGTTCAAATCTGCGCAGGACTACGGAATAGAATGGGGAATTAGCTCAGCTGGCTAGAGCGCCTGCCTTGCACGCAGGAGGTCATCGGTTCGACTCCGATATTCTCCACTGTTGGGGGTGTCGTTGCCGCACCTGGCTGTGGCAACGCGCTTTCCCTAACTGAACTTGGTTAAGGAGAATTGTCCGGCTGTCGGTCAGTTCGAAATGTTGAGCTGTTATAATTAGGAAAATTGGTTTAGCGCTGCATGCGTAGACGGTTCGATTCCGTTATTTCCACTTTCTCGTAAAGAGAGAAAGTTCTTTGACGTATTGGTTAAGTAAAGAATTTAAAAGTCGTTAAGGGCAATCGGTGGATGCCTTGGCTCTCAGAGGCGACGAAGGACGTGATAAGCTGCGATAAGCTACGGGTAGGTGCACATGACCGTTAATCCGTAGATTTCCGAATGGGGAAACCCACCATGTTGAAGACATGGTACCGCAAGGAGCGAACCCGGAGAACTGAAACATCTAAGTACCCGGAGGAAAAGAAAACAATAGTGACTTCCCTAGTAGCGGCGAGCGAACGGGAACCAGCCCAAACCCATAATGTTTCGGCATAATGGGGGTTGTAGGACTACGATATGGACTTAAAATTTTTAGCAGAATGTTTTGGAAAGAACAGCCAGAGAAGGTGATAGCCCTGTAAGTGAAAAAGATTTTATACCTAGTAGTATCCTGAGTAGCACGGGACATGTGAAATCTTGTGTGAACCAGCCGGAACCATCCGGTAAGGCTAAGTACTCCTGAGAGACCGATAGTGAACTAGTACCGTGAGGGAAAGGTGAAAAGCACCTCGAATAGAGGAGTGAAATAGATCCTGAAACCGATTGCTTACAAGCTGTAGGAGCCCGCTTAGGCGGGTGACTGCGTGCCTTTTGCATAATGAGCCTACGAGTTACTCCTCATTAGCAAGGTTAATCTGTTCAGCAGAGAAGCCGAAGCGAAAGCAAGTCTGAATAGGGCGTATAGTTAATGGGGGTAGACGCGAACCTTGGTGATCTACCCATGGGCAGGTTGAAGCTCCGATAACACGGAGTGGAGGACCGAACCAGTAAACGTTGAAAAGTTTTTGGATGACCTGTGGGTAGGGGTGAAAGGCCAATCAAACTGAGAAATAGCTCGTACTCCCCGAAATGCATTTAGGTGCAGCGTCGTGGTTAGTGTTATAGAGGTAGAGCTACTGATAGGGCTAGGGGGCTTCACCGCCTACCAAACCCTGACAAACTCCGAATGCTATAACATATACACGGCAGTGAGGGCATGGGTGCTAAGGTCCATGTCCGAGAGGGAAACAACCCAGACCATCAGCTAAGGTCCCCAAATTTATACTAAGTTGTTTAAACGAGGTTAGATTGCTTTGACAGCTAGGATGTTGGCTTGGAAGCAGCCATTCATTTAAAGAGTGCGTAACAGCTCACTAGTCGAGCGATCTGGCATGGATAATAACCGGGCATAAGTATAATACCGAAGCTATGGAACCGTCTTTGACGGTTGGTAGGGGAGCATTCCGACCCCGCTGAAGCTGAACTGTAAGGTTTGGTGGAGGATTCGGAAAAGAAAATGTAGGCATAAGTAACGATAAGGCGGGCGAGAAACCCGCCCACCGAAAGACTAAGGTTTCCTGATCAACGCTAATCGGATCAGGGTTAGTCGGGGCCTAAGGCGAACCCGAAAGGGGTAGTCGATGGACAACAGGTTAATATTCCTGTACCTGCACTCATTAAAAGTGACGCATCTCCCAGATGCTTACGTGGCGACGGAAGTCCACGTTGAGCCTAGCCTTCGGGCGAAGCGAAAGTAAGTAAGAGGTGCCTAGAAAAGCGAGAGATGCAGCCCGTACCGCAAACCGACACAGGTAGTCGAGGAGA